>JAFAZW010000059.1 GCA_019239415.1 Alphaproteobacteria bacterium | reverse complement strand
ACCGCGTCGATCACACGCTCGCGAAGATCCTGGGAATAAGCTCGAGGCATAAGGGCTGGCCTCCTCACACCAGCCCTCAGCTTGAATCACAACACAGCCGCGTTGGGAATCCCCAATCGATTCAATCTAAGCTCAGCGTGCTCTAGGATCGTGGGGCAAAGCGCTCCGATGGCCAGTTGAGCCGAGAGCGGCATATAAATCTGAATGCCACGCACCGCCAAACCGATGTTGCCGTACGGACCATGATCCTCATCGTTGTGCATCACGACCGGATTATCGCCGAGGTAGAATGAACGTCCTTCGGGCGCCTTGAACAAGACAAAGTGCTTGGTCACAATATGCGGGCCAAACTCCACAACCGATTTTTGCAAGCTAAGCAGGTGCTGCTTCTTCAGATTGTTCTCGGTTGGCTTTTCGTAGCCTGGTATGTCCTCGACCCGCCCGCCGATAGCTTCTACCTTCTCGCGGATAGACTGCTCGAGGTCGGCCCAATGCTCGCGATGAGCTCGAGTTCTAACGAACTGAAAAGCCATAAAAAATGCGAGAGCCGCCTGCTGCTCCGGATCACGGGAGAGTCTCCCGTCGGTCAAAACTTGGCGGTAAGCCGGCAGCGCTGAGTCCTCGATTCTGCAGGCTATGTCCTCAAATGATGCCATATATTCGCCGAACTCAAACTCGTGGAAGCGCCTCTCGGCCATGACGTTATCAATGGAAGTGGTGAACTCCCGGTCCGACTCCTTATCGTAGACGCGCACCCGCTCGTGCTTCTCATCACAGAGGAAGTTCCTAAGAACGAACTTGGGAACGTAGTGCTGGTTCTGAGCAGCCTGTCTCATCATCCGCCCAGATTATTCAGCGGCCTCTCTTTCGCGCATCGAGACGGTACCCCGCTTCTTCCGAGTCCTCGCAGGTCTCAGCTCTGCGCGGTCCGACTTGGCGAGGAGCTCTTTCAAGTAGCCGCCCGTATAGCTCCGCGGCTCCTGCGCCACCTCCTCCGGCGTCCCCTCCGCGACGATCTCACCGCCCTTGTCTCCGCCCTCGGGGCCTAAGTCCAGGATCCAGTCCGCGGTCTTGATGACCTCCAGGTTGTGCTCGATGACCACCACCGAGTTCCCCTGCTCCACCAGCGCGTGCAGAACCTCGAGCAGCTTGCGCACGTCCTCGAAGTGGAGGCCCGTGGTCGGCTCGTCGAGGATGTACAGAGTCTGCCCGGTCGCGCGCCGCGACAGTTCCTTCGCCAGCTTCACCCGCTGCGCTTCGCCGCCGCTGAGCGTCGTCGCCTGCTGGCCGACCTTGATGTAGCCGAGGCCGACCTCCGCCAGCATCGCCATCTTGTCGCGGATGGGGGGGACGGCCTTGAAGAACTCCACGGCGTCCTCGACGGTCATGTCGAGGACGTCGGCGATGCTCCGCCCCTTGAACTTCACCTCCAGCGTCTCGCGGTTGTAGCGCTGGCCGTGGCAGACGTCGCAGGTGACGTAGACGTCGGGGAGGAAGTGCATCTCGATCTTGATGACGCCGTCGCCCTGGCACGCCTCGCAGCGGCCGCCCTTGACGTTGAAGCTGAAGCGGCCGGGCTTGTAGCCGCGCGCCTGCGCTTCGGGCAGGCCCGCGAACCAGTCGCGGATCTGGGTGAAGGCGCCGGTGTAGGTCGCCGGGTTGGAGCGCGGCGTGCGGCCGATCGGCGACTGGTCGATGTCGATGACCTTGTCGAGATATTGGAGGCCCTCGATCTTCTCGCACGGGCCGCAGACGACGCGGGCGCCGTTCAGCGCGCGGGCGGCGCCGGCGTAGAGCGTGTCGATGGTGAAGCTCGACTTGCCCGAGCCGGAGACGCCGGTGATGCAGGTGAAGGTGCCGAGCGGGATGGAGGCGGTGACGTCCTTGAGGTTGTTGGCGCGGGCGCCCTTCACGGTGAGCTTGCGGCCGTTGCCCTTCCGTCTCATTGCCGGAACGGCGACTGCGCGCCGTCCCGTCAGGTAATCGGCAGTGAGCGAGTTTTCGTTGGCCAGCACCTCGTCGAGCTTGCCCATGGCGACGACCTCGCCGCCGTGGACGCCGGCGCCGGGCCCCATGTCGATGACGTAATCGGCGGTGCGGATGGCGTCCTCGTCATGCTCGACGACGAGGACGGTGTTGCCGAGGTCGCGGAGGCGCTTCAAGGTGACCAGGAGGCGGTCGTTGTCGCGCTGGTGGAGGCCGATCGACGGCTCGTCGAGCACGTAGAGGACGCCCGACAGGCCCGAGCCGATCTGGCTGGCGAGGCGGATGCGCTGGCTCTCGCCGCCCGACAGGGTGCCGGAGGTGCGGTCGAGGTTGAGATAGTCGAGGCCGACATTGTTGAGGAAGCCGAGCCGCTCGTTGATCTCCTTCAAGATGGCGCGGGCGATCTCGCGCTGGGTGGGCGTGAGCTTGTCCTCGAGGGTGGAGAACCATTGCAGGGCGTGGCGGACCGAGCGGCGGGTGGACATCGAGATGTCCTCGCCGGCGATCTTGACCGCGAGCGGCTCGGGCCGAAGGCGGGCGCCGTGGCAGGTCTCGCACGGCGCGGCGGACTGGTACTTGCTGAGCTCCTCGCGCATCCAGGCGCTCTCCGTCTGGAGCATGCGGCGGTTCAGATTGCCGATGACCCCTTCGAAGGGCTTCCTGACGTCGTAGGACTTGCGGCCGTCGACGAAGGTGAGGGTCACCGGGCGCCCTTCGGTGCCGTAGAGGATGATGCGGCGGATTTCCTCCGGAAGGTCGTGCCAGGGCGTCTCCAGGCTGAAGCCGAACTCGCGGGCGAGGGAGCCGAGCACCTGCATGTAATAGGGGCTGGGCGGGTTGGACTTGGCCCAGGGGACGACGGCGCCCTTCTTGATCGACAGGTTCTCGTTGGGGACGACGAGCTCCGGGTCGAACAGCAGCTTCTCGCCGAGGCCGTCGCAGGCCGGGCAGGCGCCCTGGGGGGCGTTGAAGCTGAACAGCCTGGGCTCGATCTCGGCGATGGTGAAGCCGGAGACCGGGCAGGCGAACTTCTCGGAGAAGGTGATGCGGCCGGGAGGGGCATGGTCGGACAGGACGGCGCGCTCGTGTGCCTTCTCCAGCGCCGCGGCGACGCCGGTCCGGGCGGAGCTGTCGTCGGCGCCGGCGGTTTCGATGGCGGCGGAGTTCGGGCCTTCGGCGTCACTTGCCGGGGACACCCTATTGGCTGTCCCCTCAGCCGCGCCCTGAGCGGGGACACCCAATAGGGTGTCCCCGGTTCTTGCCGGCGGATCCGCCGGGTCGAGGTAGACGAGGCCCTCCGCCAGCTTCAGCGCCGTCTCGAGGCTGTCGGCCAGCCGCGTCTCGATGCCTTCACGGACGACCAGGCGGTCCACCAGCACCTCGATGTCGTGCTTGTACTTCTTGTCGAGCGCCGGGGCTTCGTCGATCTCGTAGAGAATGCCGTCGATGCGGACGCGGGTGAAGCCCGCCTTCTGCCACTCGGCCAGCTCCTTCCGGTACTCGCCCTTGCGGCCGCGGACGACGGGGGCGAGGAGGTAGAGGCGGGTGCCCTCGGGGAGCGCCATCACCCGGTCGACCATCTGGCTGACCGTCTGGGCGGAGATCGGCTCTCCGGTCACCGGCGAGTAGGGTACGCCCACGCGCGCCCAGAGCAGGCGCATGTAATCGTAGATTTCGGTGACGGTGGCGACGGTGGAGCGCGGGTTGCGGCTGGTCGTCTTCTGCTCGATCGAGATGGCGGGAGAGAGGCCCTCAATATGGTCGACGTCGGGCTTCTGCATCATCTCGAGGAACTGGCGGGCATAGGCGCTCAGCGACTCGACGTAACGGCGCTGCCCCTCGGCGTAGATGGTGTCGAAGGCGAGCGAGGATTTGCCCGAGCCGGACAGGCCGGTGATGACCGTCAGCGTCTCGCGCGGAATGTCGATGTCGACATTCTTGAGATTGTGCTCGCGCGCGCCGCGGACGGAGAGATGAGTCAGCATCGCCTGAGAGTTCCAACTATGTTCCGAGGGTAAGGGCGGTCGCGCGACACGTCAACGCAGGTTCGCAACATGGGTTCAGGCAGCGCCCGTGGCAAGGTGCGCGCCGGCCCGCGGACCGGCGGCATCCACCATTTTCCACATGACTACCCTCCATTTTGACTCAAACTGCCCGAGACTCCTCCAGTAGAATCGAGCTAGGTGAGTCAAGCAGACCTAAAATCGATTCGTCCGACGAATTGACCTAGATCTTTATCTTTCCAGTGATCTGGCGAGATATTGAACGCCTATGTCTGCGGGTATGCAAGTAAACAGAAGAACTACACTATCGCTCGGCGCCACTCGGCGCCGGACGGAGCCGCCTGCTGTTCAAGGAGAGATGTTATGGTCACGTCATCTACAGTCCATGAGGTAAACTCCCATCCGGTACTGACCGCGATCCCCGCCAACTTCGCGGCCGCACCCGACTGCAATACCTACAAGAAGTACCGGCCGATCCTGGCGGCGGCGGTACCGCTCGTGAGCACGGTGATCCCCAAGGCGGGAGCGGCACTGACGTTTCTCATGAACCTCGCCGACGGCGTGTGCGGGGTCTCCCCCACGCTCGCGTCCGGTGACGGTACGCGGCGCCAGCTGGCATCCCGCGTCCTCGACAAGGCGGCCGCAGACCCGCAGTGGCGCACCCAGCTCCTCAGCGACCCCCAGGCGGCCCTGACCGCCGGCGGCTTCTCCGAAGAGATCGAGGCACTGCGCAAATCCGACCCTGCGGCCGACGACTGCACCTTCTCCTGTGTTCTCGTCAGCACGTGATCACCCCGGCGGGCGCGCCGGGTCCGGCGCGCCCCCACTTCCGGAAGGAAACGAATATGCCACGAAAATCCAGCTCCAGCGGAACCGAGACGCCTGCTGCAGCAGGGGACGCGCAGTCCGCATTGGAGGCGCTCCCCGCCGATTTCGGCGCGGCCGACCGCGAGCGCTATCTTCGCTATCGGCCGCTTCTCGCCGCAGCAATGCCTGCCGTCGCGGCAAAGGTGCCCAAGGCGGCGGTGGCCGTCGAGTTTCTGACCGGCCTCGTCGATGCGCAACTGGCCGCGGACGCGAGCGCGACGCGCCGGCGCGTCGCCGAGGCGATCCTCGACCGTGCCGCGGCGGATCCGGCCTGGCGCGAGCGCCTGCTGTCCGATCCTGCCGCCACGCTGCGGGAGGATCCCATCGGCGGCATGCTGGCGACCTTCAGCGCGCAGCCGACCGACAAGCTTTGCTGGTGTGCGTTGTCCGGCATCCCTGTCTCGTGCGCCATGACATGTGTCGTTTCGACCTAGCTCCCCGCCTTTATCAAGGGACCCGATTGTGAACTCTCTGCCGGCCCGCCAGACACGATTCCTACCCTCGCTTTCGCCCTCGGGCGCGGCGGGGGCGGAGCCGACGGCACAACTTCGCCCCGATGCCAACCCGTTCGAGCGGGTGCTCGGCGAGGCTCTTCCCAGCCGCGCGCGCAGTCGCTGGATCGTCCAGCCCCGAGCGGGACCGGGGGAGAGCTGGACCTACGTGCGGCATCAACGGGCGGCGATGCCAAGGCAGGGATGGAAATTGCATGTTTCGGCCACGACCTGGTCGGCCGAGGCGGTCCTGGCGAGGACGCTCGCCTTGCTCTTACGTACGCGCAGCAGCTTCAAATTTTCCGCCTCTCCGGACGTGTTGCACCGGCTCAATCGCGGCGAGCTCGGGCCCAGCCAGGTGGGCAAGTTCATCACCGTCTACCCATCGAGCGTCGGTCAGATGATGCGGGTCGTCGGCAGGCTCCACGCGGCGACGCTGGGGCTGCGCGGGCCCGACGTTCCCACCGATCGCCGCTTCGCGCCGAACAGCCTCGTCTCCTACCGCTACGGCGACTTCGTCGGGCAGACGCTCAGGCGGGCCACCGGCCTGACGGTGCCGGCGATCCAGGGACCGGACGGCGAACTCGTCCCCGACGAGCGTGCCACCTGGTACCGGCAGCCCCACTGGGTCCGCGATCCCTTCGGCCGTCCCTCGCCCGAGGACCTGCCGGCGGGACCGGGCAGTCTGCTCGATTCCCGGCTCCTGCTCGTCGCGACGCTTGCCGATGTGCCGCGGGGCGCCACTTTTCTCGCCGCGGATCTCAAAGCGGGACGCCGCTGCATCGTGAAGAGCGCGCGCAGGAATGCGATGATCGATCGCAACGGCGACGACGCCCGCGACTATCTTCGTCGCGAGGCGGAGCTGCTGGCAAGGCTCGCCGGCGACTCCCGCTTTCCGCGGCCGCTCGGGTGGGTCGAGACCGGCGACGCCCTCTATCTCGAGATGGAGGACATGGACGGCGAAACGCTCGATCGGCTGATCGCCGCTCGCGTCACGAAGGGGGAGCTGCTCAGCGAGCCGGAGGTCATCAGGCTGGGCGACGGAATCGCCGCCGCGCTCGACGACCTCCATGCGGCCGGCATCGCCCATCGCGACGTCAAATCGAGCAACGTCATCGTCACTCGCGACGGCGACATCAGGCTGATCGATTTCGGGATCTCCCATTCGATCGGCGACGGCATGCCCCGGCCCGGCCTGGGGACGCGAGGCTACCGGGCCGCCGAGGACGATCCGGTCCGCGCCGACGTGTTCGGCATGGGAGCGCTTCTCTACTTCCTCGCTACCGGTGCGGAGCCGGCCCGCGCGCCTCACGAGGCGGCGCTGCTCGAACGGCCGCCGATGCTGATGAACCCGGCGATCGGTCCCGAATTCACGGCGATCATCGCGCGATGCCTCGCCCCCCAGGCGGAACGCTTCCCGGACATGAAGGCGTTGCGCAACGCCATGGCCGCGCCGCGGCGAGCGACCGCCCCCCGGCGCGTCGGGACGAGACCAATGGTGTTGCTCGACAGCGGTTCGGCATGTCTCGCGGCGGCCCGTCGCATCGGCGACGCGCTCTCCGCGCGAATGGCGACAGCCGACGCCACGAGCGGCGACTGGGTCGACAGCTCGAACCTTCCCGCCGGAGACGCTCTCGATGTCGGCGGCGGCACCGCCGGACTCCTGCTTGCCCTGTCGGAGCTGGTGGCGGTGGCGGGCGACGAGCGACATCGCGCCGCGCTGTCGTCGGGCGCCCGGCGGATCGCCGGGAGCGACGTTGGGGAGGCCGAACTACCCGGCCTCTATGTCGGCCAGGCCGGCGTCGCAGCCGCGCTGCTTCGTGCCGGCCAGATGCTCGGGGACAAGACGCTCATCGAAGCCGCAGCGGCCCGCTCCGCCTGGGTCGCACGGCAGGCGCACTGCTCCCCCGACCTTTATGTGGGAACCGCGGGCCGCCTGCGCGTTCATCTGCTGCTCTGGGACGAGACCGGCGATCCGGCGGCCATGGCCGCCGCCGTCGCAGCCGGGGAGGCCCTCGTGGCTGCGGCCGACCCGGTGGCGGACGGCACGATATCCTGGTCGATCCCCGACGGTTACGAACAGATGTCCGGCAAGACCTATCTTGGCTATGCGCACGGCGCCGCCGGCATCGCGGACGCGCTGTTGGACCTGTTCGACGCCACCGGGCGCGCCGACTTCCTCGCGACGGCGCAGGCAGCGGCGCGGTGGATCGCCGACCACGCGCTCCCCGCCCTCCCCGACGGCAGCGGCGTCAACTGGCCCGTGACCGCAGGCGAGGATGCCAGCGGCGCCTATTGGTGCCACGGCGCCGCCGGGATCGGTGTCCTCTATCTCCACGCGGCGGCGAGCGGCGCATTGCCGGGAGCCGCCGAGCTGGCGCGGCGCGCGGCAGCGACCGTCGCGGTCTCGACCCGAATGGCCAATCCAACGCAGTGCCATGGGTTGGCGGGAAGCATCGAGTTCCTGCTCGACTGCTACCAAAGTTTCTCCGAGCCTTTCTATCTGGCCCAAGCACGCGAATTCGCGCGCCTGCTCGGAGCGTTCGCCAGCGAGTCCGCAGGGGGGCTGCTCTGGCCGTCGGAATCGCCGACCGATCTCGAGGCCGCGTATCTCACCGGCTCCGCGGGGATCGTCCCCTGCCTGCTGCGGCTGGCGCAGCCGCAGGCGCTGCCGCGGCAACTCAGCCGGCCGGGCTTTCGCGGTCCTGGAGCCGCTCGGCCAGGCCGGTAGGCGCAGGGGCAGGCGCACGGGAAGCCGGACCGGGCGCCCCCGTCGAGTCGGCTCAGCCGCCGAGCGCCTCGAGCGGCGCGGTCAGCCGCCACCGGAGGCCGCCGGCGGCGTAATCCGTCTCGGCGCTGCCCCTGAACCGTCCGCCGAGCAGCTTGGCGATCATGCGGGAACCGAAGCCCTGTCGGCTCGGCGCCACACATGGCGGACCGCCATGCTCCGTCCAGGAGAGCAGAAGCCGGCCGTCCTCGACGCACCAAGCGACATCGACCCGGCCGGCGTGGCCCGACAGCGCGCCATATTTGATCGCGTTGCTCTCGAGCTCGTGGAAGACGAGGGTCAGCGCCATCACCGCGTCGGCGCCGAGCATGACGTCCGGGCCTTCGATCCGCACGCGATCGCCCTCATCCATCAGCGCGCCTTCGATCAGAGCCCGGAGGCTCCCCGCGCTCCAGCCGCTGCCGAGCAGCATGTCGACGGCCTGGCCCATCGCGGCGAGGCGGCCATCGAGAGCGCGGCGGGCCTCGTCGATCGAGCGGCCGGAGCGCAGGGTCTGGTTCGCCACCGCCTGGACCACCGCAATGAGATTCTTCATCCGGTGGCGGAGCTCGAGCAGCGGGATCGCCGCTTCGTCGAATTCGCCGGGATCGGGCGTGGCCGTCATGCCGCGCCGTTTCCGGCGACGACGACCTTCTGCGGGCGGACTTCGGGAAGAACGTCGCGAAAGTGCCGCGCGACGATGGCGTGACATTCGCAGGCGCGCGCCTCGACGCCGGCGCGATCGAGGATGCTGATCGCGCCGCGGCGGTAGGCGATCAGCCCCTGCTCCTGCAGCCCGCGGGCGACGGCGCTGACCGTGGTGCGCTGCACGCCCAGCATCTCGGCGAGATATTCCTGCGTGAGCGGGATGGTGTCGCCGCCGGCGCGGTCCTGCGCCGTCAGCAGCCAGCGGCAGCAGCGCGCCTCGAGCGGGTGGAAGGCGTTGCAGGCGACCGACTGCATCACCTGGGCGAGCAGGGCGTCCGAATAACGCGCGAACACCTCCCGGACGTGCGGCGAGCGCTGCTTCAGCTGCTCGAGCGCCTTAAGCTCGACCCGGAGCGCGGCGCCGGGCACCTGGACGACGGCGCGGGCGAAGGCCGGCGCGTGGCCGCCGCTGACGATGCCGCCGACGGCGCCCTCCTTACCGATCGTCGCGACCTCGACGGTGCGGCCGTCGACCACCGACACGACCAGGGCGACGACGGTGCCGGCCGAGGGAAAATGAGTCGCCGGCACCGCACCCCCGGCCTCGAACAGCACCTCACCGCGGCGCAGGTCGACGATCGTGGCGCACGATTCGATCAGCTGACGGTCGGCCGGGGAGAAAGTGGCGAGCAGCCGATTGCTGGCAAAATGCATCGTATACGGCACGCGCACCCCCGTCGTTCCGGCACCCACGAGCGCCGGAGCCCTTCCCCGCGGATGTTGTATCAAAGGCGAAACGGCCTGTCTGTCTGCAAGCCGACATTGCGGAAGCGTAAGGACTCGCGGTTATCGAAAGTTTCCCGGCTTCATCCACAGGATTCGCGTGTCCGGCATCCGGCGAAGGCCGCTATCCTACTGGACAGACGGTAAATTTGCCGTAACCATGCCGTCACGCGAGGGCTCTAACGCCGCTTCGCAGAGGCCATTGGCCGACGAATCACCGCCGCAGCGGCTCCCTCCCGACACGCGCTCCACCAAGGCCGTCGACGGGGAAGCGCGGCGCCTATCGGGGGGTAAGCATGGCAGGCACGACGATCGTCAACGACGCGATAGCGGTTGCCGTCGCGGTTCGCGTTTCCGGCGCGCGGCGGAGGACCGGCGCTGGCGGTCGAGGACCGTCCAGCCAGTCCTGAGAGACTGAATCCAGGCAGCCGCGACTCGGCGTCGCGGCGCTTCACACAAAGCGGGCGCAGTTCCGCGAACGGCATCGAGAAGCGGAGAGCATCACATGGCAGCGTTCACCCCGGGCAACATCGTCGTCTACCGCGTCGGCAGCGGCTCCACCGCTCTCACAGGTTCCGCCACGCAGGTCTTCCTGGACGAGTACACGCCAGCGGGGACGCTCGTGCAATCGATTGCGCTCCCGACAGCAGCCTCCGGCGCCAACCACATTCTCACAGCGGCAGGTACCGCGACCAGCGAGGGGTTGCTCACCCTGAGCGCCGACGGTCATTATCTCCTGCTGACCGGCTACGACGCGACTGTCGGCAGCTCGGCCCCTAACGCGGCGACGGCGACGGCCGATCCGCGGATCGTCGGTCGGGTCGACGCCAACGGAAACATCGACACCTCGACGGTCCTGACCGGTTTCAGCACCGCCAATAACATCCGCTCCGTCGCCAGCTCCGACGGGTCCGCAATCTGGGCAGCGGGCGCCACTGGCGACGCGTACACGACGTTCGGCTCCACCTCCACGCCGACGACACTGGGCACCGTCAACACGCGTCAGGTCGAGATTTTCAACGGCCAGCTTTACTATTCGACGGGATCCGGCACCGCCGGCATCTACTCGCTCGGCTCGGGGTTGCCGACGACGGGCGGCCAGACGGGAACGCTGCTCGCCGCCAGTTCCAACCCGTACAGCTTCTACTTCGCGGACCTGAGCGCGGCTGTCCCCGGCGTCGACACCCTCTACGTTGTCGACGCCACCGGCGCGAACGGCCTCGAGAAGTTCTCGCTGGTCGGCGGCAGCTGGCTCCTGACCAGCAAGGTCACCGCCGCGGTCCCGCTCGCCGGCGGCAACGCCGTCTCCGTCTCAGGCCTCACCGGCCTCACCGCGAGCGTCTCCGGGACGACGGTGACGCTCTTCGAATCGAACCCCTCAAGCTTGTTCAAGCTGGTCGATACGAGCGGCTACAACGCGGCCTTCAGCGCCACCAGCATGACCACCATCGCCACCGCCGGCACCAACACTGCCTTCCGCGGCATCGCGTTCGCGCCCCAGGCGGCGGTCGCCTCGACGCCGAACCTGACGGTCACCGACGTCAGCCACAGCGAGGGCGACACGGGCACCGTCACCTACACCTTCACCGTCAGCCTCTCCGCGGCGGCAGGGGTCGGGGGCGTCACGTTCGACATCGCGACCGCGGACGGCACGGCAACGGCGGCGAGCGGCGACTATGTCGCGAGGAGCCTGACGAGCCAGACCATCCCGCAGGGCTCGAACAGCTACACGTTCGACGTGACGGTCAATTCGGACCGCGCGATCGAGCCGAACGAGAATTTCTTCGTCAACGTCACGAACGTCACCGGCGCCACCGTGACGGACGGCCAGGGCCAGGGCACGATCGTCAACGACGATACGACGCCGGCGCTCAGCATCGACGATGTCTCCAAGGTCGAAGGCGACAACGGCACGATCACCTACACCTTCACCGTCAGCCTCGACCATCCCGCGCGGACCGGCGGGGTGACCTTCGACATCGCCACCGCCGACGGCACCGCGACCACGGCGGACGGGGACTATGTCGGCCGGACGCTGACCAGCCAGACGATCCCCGAAGGCCAGTCCACCTACACGTTCGACGTGACGGTGAACGGCGACACCAAGGTCGAGAGCAACGAAACCTTCGCCGTCAACGTCACCAACGTGACCGGCGCCACCGTCGCCGACGGCCAGGGGACGGGCACGATCGTCGAGAACGACATCGCCCCGACGCTCTCCATCAACGACGTCACCAAGGCCGAGGGCCAGAGCGGCACCACCACCTATACCTTCACCGTCAGCCTCGACCATCCGGCGCCGGCGGGCGGCGTCACCTTCGACATCGCCACCAGCGACGGCAGCGCGACCGCCGGCTCCGACTATGTCGCCAAGACGCTGACCAGCCAGACCATCCCCGCCGGCAGCACCAGCTACACGTTCGACGTCGTGGTGAACGGCGACCGCGCTTTCGAGGGGAACGAGACGTTCAACGTCACGGTCAGCAACGTCACCGGCGCGACGGTCGGCGACGGCGCCGCCGTCGGCACGATCACCAACGACGACACGCTGGGCGTGCCCTTCGTCAACGAGTTCCACTACGACAATAGCGGGACCGACAGCAATGAGGGCATCGAGATCGCCGGCCCTGCCGGCACCAGCCTCGCCGGCTGGACCCTGGTCCTCTACAACGGCACCAACACGCCGACCGCGGCCCCCACCTACGGCACGATCAACCTGTCCGGCACGATCCCGAACCAGGATGACGGCTACGGCGTGCTCACCTTCGCGGTCCCGGGACTCCAGAACGGCGCCAAGGACGGCTTCGCGCTCGTCGATGCCAGCGGCAACGTCGTCCAGTTCCTTTCGTACGAGGGAACGATCACCGGCGCGGCGGGCACGCCGGCCGCGGGGATCACCAGCACCGACGTCGGGGTCTCCGAAGAGCCGGCGGTCGGCGTCGGCCTGTCGCTGCAGCTGACCGGCACCGGCGCCAGCTACGGCGACTTCACCTGGCAGGCGGCCTCCACCTCGAGCTTCGGCTCGGTCAATGCCGGCCAGGATTTCATCGGCACCGGCGCGACCGGCCTCGTCTCCATCGCCGACGCGTCGATCGCCGAGGGCGATGCCGGCACCAGCACCCTGTACCTCACCGTCCACCGCGCCGGCGGCCTCGGCCAGGCGGCGAGCGTGGACTGGACGCTGACGCTCGACGGGACGGCCGATTCCGCCGATATCGATCCGAACCAGCCGATGACCGGCCACATCGATTTCCCGGCCGGCGTCGCGGAAGTGAAGATCGCCGTCGCGATCGTCGGCGACACGACCGGCGAGGACAATGAGACGTTCCACGTCTCGCTCTCGAACGCGGTCGGCAACATCACCATTACCAACCCGACGGCGACCGGCACGATCCTCAACGACGACTTCGTGATCAAGTCGATCATGGAGATCCAGGGCGCGTCGCACATCTCGCCGCTGCTCGGCCAGCACGTGCAGACCACCGGCATCGTCACCCAGGTCGGCCCGAACGGCTATTACATCCAGGACCCGAACGGCGACGGCAACGACGCGACCTCGGACGCGGTCTACGTCTTCACCCACACCGCCCCGACGGTGAACGTCGGCGACGCGGTGCAGGTCAACGGCACGGTCGCCGAATTCTCGGCCGATCCGGGCGTCGGCCTCACGGTCACCGAGATCGACTCGCCGACGACGACGGTGCTCAGCACGGGCAATGCGCTGCCGGCGGCGGTGATCATCGGCGTCGACGGCCGGCTGCCGCCGCCGAACATCATCGATGACGACCATCTGACCAGTTACGACCCGGCGACCGACGGCATCGACTTCTTCGAGTCGCTCGAGGGCATGCGGGTGACGATCGAGAACCCGCAGGTCATCCAGAGCACCAATTCGTTCGGCGAGACCTATGTCGTCGCGTCCGACGGCCAGCAGGCGACCGGCGTCGCCGCGCGGGGCGGGCTGACCCTGTCCGGCGGCGACACCAATCCCGAGCGGATCCAGATCGACAGCCTCAATTCCAGCCCGACCCACTTCACCGAGGGCGACCGGATCAACAGCGTCACCGGGATCCTCGGCTACAGCCACGACGAATATGAGGTGCTGACCTCGGTCGAGCCGACGCTGCGCCAGGCCGGCAGCCTCGCCCGCGAGACGACGAGCCTCGTCGGCGACGCCGGCCATCTCGCCATCGCCACCTACAATCTCGAGAATATGGACGCGTCGGACAACAAGTATACGACGCTGGCCCACGACATCATCGACAATCTCGGCGGCCCGGACATCATCGGCGTCCAGGAGGTGCAGGACGACAACGGCACCGGCACCGGCGTGCTCTCGGCGGCGCAGAACCTCCAGAACCTGGTCGACGCGCTGAACGCGCTCGATCCGAACGCGCACTACGTTTTCGCCGAGATCGACCCGACGGCGGAAAATTCGACCGGCGGCGAGCCCAACGGCAACATCCGCAACGCGTTCCTGTACGATACCAACCGGGTGACCCTGGTCGGCGGCAGCCTCGAGCAGATCCAGGGCGAGGTCTTCCACAACAGCCGCCCGCCGCTGGTCGGCACCTTCACGTTCAACGGCCAGAACGTCACCGTCATCGACGTCCATTCCTATTCGCGCGGCGGCAGCCAGCCGGACTTCGGCGTCAACCAGCCCCCGGTCCAGTCCGGCGACGACCGGCGCACCGCCATGGCCGACGCGATCCGCGCCTATGTCGACGCCCATCTCGCGACGACGCCGGACCAGCAATTCGCCGTGCTCGGCGACTTCAACGGCTTCTATTACGAGACGGCGATCAGCCACCTCACCGCCGGCGGCGTGCTGACCAACCTGAACGGCCTGCTGCCGAGCGAGGAGCGCTACTCCTATCAGTTCGACGGCAACCTCCAGGAGTTCGACTATATCCTGGTGACGAACGGCCTGACGGGCGGCGCCCAGTACGATTCGGTGCACCTCAACGCCGAATTCTCGGCGGCGAGCCGACCGACCGACCACGACCCGCAGGTCGCGCTCTTCTCGATCCCGGTGCCGAACCAGGCGCCCACCAACCTCAGCCTCGACCACCAGGCGGTGGACGAGAACCAGCCGTCGGGCACCGTCGTCGGCACGCTCAGCGCCACCGACAAGGCCGGCGACACGCTGACCTACGCGCTGACCGACGACGCGGGCGGCCGCTTCACCGTCAACCCGCAGACCGGCGTGATCTCGACCACGGCGGCCTTCGACCATGAGGCGAATGCAAGCTTCTCGATCACCGCGACGGTCACCGACCAGGGCAACCTCTCGACCCAGCAGACCTTCGTCATCGCGATCGGCGACGTCAACGAAGCCCCGTCGGGTCAGAACGATGCGGTCGCGGTCGACGAGAATGCCGACAGCGGCAACCTCTGGACCACTCTCCTCGGCAACGACACCGACCCGGAAACCGACACGCTGACCATCGTCTCGGTCGACACGACCGGCACGCTGGGCCACGTCGTGTTCGATCCGCAGACCCAGACTCTGCGCTACGTCGCGGACAATCCGAGCTTCGATGCGCTGGCGACCGGTGCCACCGCGCCCGATCACCTCACCTACACGCTGAGCGACGGGCACGGCCACACGAGCACGGCCACCGTCAACGTGACGGTCACCGCGATCGACGACAGCCACAGCCAGACCGGCGGCGACGGCAACGAGACGCTGACCGGCACGACGGGCGAAGACACGATCGATGGCGGCGACGGCAACGACTATATCGACCTGTCGGCGGGCGGCACCGACCACGGGCTGGGCGGCGCCGGCAACGACGCCATCTATTTCGGCACCGGCTATTCGGCCGGCGACAGCGTCGACGGCGGCGCCGGCACCGACACGGTGGGCCTGCGCGGCGATTATGCCGGCGCCAATGCGGTGACGATCGCGAACGGCAGCTTCTCGAACGTCGAGGTGCTGAGCCTGATGACGTCCACCGGGGCGCCGGTCGGCTACGACATCACCTGGGACAACGGCAACCTCGCCGACGGCCAGAAGATGACGATCTACGCCGGCAACCTCGCTTCGGGCGAGAACGTCGTCTTTGACGGCTCGGCGGAGACCCACGGCTATTTCGTCATGTATGGCGGTCTCGGCGACGACGACCTCACCGGCGGCGCCAACAGCGACGGCTTCTATTTCGGGCCCGGCAAGTTCGACCAGAACGACCATGTCGACGGCGGCGGCGGAACGCAGAACCAGCTCGGCCTCGACGGCAGCTACGATTTCGAGGCGAGCTCCGCGCTCGGCACGTTCGGCGGCAACTTCACCGGCATCCAGACCATCGTCCTCTACAAGGGCGACGCGCGCGA
>JAFAZW010000081.1 GCA_019239415.1 Alphaproteobacteria bacterium | reverse complement strand
TCGGCGCGGAGGTGCTGGTATGTGGCGAAACGCTCTGTCTGGCGCTCGGTCGTCGAGGCATTCTACTTCAATTTTTCGAGCAGAACCGCACCCCGGTGCTGCACCTATGGCTTCTCTCGGTGACGACCGGTATCGTTTACGAAGTTGCCAATGGGATCTTCCCCGTATGGAGCTGGGTAGATCCTCGGCCAAACCGTCTGATCCACGCGAGTCTTATCGTTCTGCTCGGTTATTTCGTCCTTTTCTACCCCATATATATCGCTTATTCTCTGAAAGAGGCGCTACTTGGAAAGGAGTTCCGAGACAGAAGCCGCATCCTGTAGCAGACTGAGGCACGAGAAAGCAGCTATTGTTTGTGGTCCAAAGGGGAAAACATTTCCTTGCGCGACCGCCTTTCTCAGGTCCAGCAGCTTATGGAGTTCTTCTGCTTCTGCGAGCGTGGCAGGCGACCGACGCGCGTGAGCGAGCGCCTCAATACTGCGCAAGTAGTGGTGGCGGGCACGCTTGATTGCGGCAGTCACGGATAGCAGCGGAAGGATCGCGATCAGTGGGAGGCAAATTGACGCGGTAAGGCCGATTACCCAGATGACTGGGTTGACTTCAAGACGAAGATAGCCGCGGGAAAACAGCACGTAAATGCAGCCTGCTACGGAAATCGCGTAACACCAGATCAGCATGATTAGGAAGCCCAGAGGCCGCAGTCCATTGCACCCGTCCGCCCGCAACGGCTGATAGGTGAGAGGGCAATGCCCGATTTGCGAAAGGACCAGGCTGACGGCCGAGACCACGATGAAGCTCCAGAGGCCCCAGAATACCATCTGGCTGGCGACGATAGCGAAGGCGATCCCGCCGTAACCGTGTGCAATGCTTCCCCACCACAGGTGGTAATGAAAATCATACACCCGGGTGACCAAGGCGACTAGGACGAGTATCGAAAGCACCGCGCAGAGCCCTTGCGCGGGCGCTCCGTAGGCCTGGCACAGAAGCCGGTTATATCTGGCCCGCCATCGTAACTGGTGCTGCTCTTGAGTAACGATGCGTAGCGTGTGGCGAACTACGCCTCCCGTACGACGCACCACTAGGAGCAGAGGTAGTGCTCCGAGCGAGGCGATCACGGCGTAAAGGAGATGCGTACGATCTGAGAGGTAGAGCCTTTGAACACTTCGCCAGACATGATTACCGCCCATCTCATGAGCTGTAAGGAGCACAAGGGGTAGGAGCCAGTATACTGTGAAGGCAACGACTGGTACGAGCCACGGTCGAATAGGCAACGCTACGAGAGCACGAACGTGGCGTCCTTTGTGAAAAGGCTCTAGAATCATGGTCGCCCCCCAGAGACAACCGCTGAGGGTATAGACAAAGATCTGCTCTCCGATAGCCTGCAGTTGCAGGGAAATCGGATGTGCGCGGTTCGCGCGCACGGCGCCGGAGGCGACACGCGGGTAGCGATGCCAGACGGCGGTCCTTGAGACTCTTGATCGCGGTATCCGGGCTAATGCCGCTCGCGGACGCTCTCGAAGCGGATCTTCGGCCAGTCCTGCTGGAAGCGGCCCAGCTCCCAGGCGTTGCGGATGAGGAGGACGGGGGCGCCGTCGACATCCTCGGCGGCGCTGGGGCGGAGCGCCTCGAGCACGCGCTTGAGTTCCGCCGGCTCGTCCGCCGCGATCCAGCGCGCAATCTCCCAGGGCGACAACTCGAACCCGAGCTTGAGGCCGTATTCCGCCTCCATCCGCGTCGCCAGCACGTCGAGCTGGAGCGCGCCGACGACGCCGACGATCCAGTTGGAGCCGATCGCCGGCTTGAAGATGCGGATCACGCCTTCCTCGGCGAGGTCTTCGAGGCCCTTGCGCATCTGCTTCGACTTCATCGGGTCGTCGAGGCGGACGCGGCGCAGGATCTCGGGCGCGAAGTCGGGGAGCCCTGTGAAGGCGACGTCGCCGCGCTCGCTCAGAGTGTCGCCCACCCGCAGGGTGCCGTGGTTCGGAATGCCGACGATGTCGCCGGGGCGGGCCAGCTCGGCGAGCTCGCGGTCGCGGGCGAAGAAGGTGATCGGGCTGCTGATCGTCACCGCCTTGCCGAGCCGGGGATTGGTGAGCTTCATCCCGCGCTTCAGCGCCCCCGAGCAGACCCGCATGAAGGCGACCCGGTCGCGGTGGTTCGGGTCCATGTTGGCCTGGACCTTGAAGATGAAGCCCGAGCAGCGCGGCTCGTCCGGCGTCACCGGCCCGGCGCGCGCCGGCTGCGGCCCCGGCGGCGGCGCGAACCGGGCGAGGCCGTCGAGCAGGCGGTCGACTCCGAAGGCGCGCAGGGCCGACCCGAAGAAGACCGGCGTCAGGTCGCCGTCGCGGAACGCCGCCAGGTCGAACGACGGATAGGCCGCCGTCGCCAGCTCGCCTTCCTCGCGCAGCCGCGCGGCCGCGTCGGCCGGAAGGACCTCGTCGAGCTTCGGGTCGTCCAGACCGCTGGTCGCCATCGTCCCCCCCGCCTGAAGAAGGCGGTGGCCGGCGAGGTCGTAAAGCCCGTGGAAGAGCCCGCCCATGCCCACCGGCCAGTTCTGCGGGCTGACGTCGAGCTGCAGGGTCTCGGCGATTTCGTCGAGCAGGGTGAAGGGCGAGAGGCCCTCGCGATCGACCTTGTTGATGAAGGTGACGATCGGGACGTTCCTCAGGCGGCACACTTCGAACAGCTTGCGCGTCTGCGCCTCGATGCCCTTGGCCGCGTCGATCACCATGATCGCCGAATCGACGGCGGTCAGCGTGCGGTAGGTGTCTTCGGAAAAGTCCTGGTGGCCGGGCGTGTCGAGCAGGTTGAAGAGAATGCCGTCCTTTTCGAACGTCATCACCGACGAGGTGACCGAAATGCCCCGCTGCTGCTCGATCTGCATCCAGTCGGAGCGGGCGCGCCGGCGGTCGCCGCGGGCGCGCACCTCGCCCGCCTCGTGGATCGCGCCGGCGGAGTAGAGCAATTTTTCCGTCAGCGTCGTCTTGCCCGCGTCCGGGTGCGAGATGATCGCGAAGGTGCGCCGCTCGAGCGGGTCGGCTTGCGCGGAAAGGACGGCGGCCTGGGTCATGACGGGCTCCGGCCGACGGGAGCCGGCGACACGATTCGAATGGGTGGGACGCCGACGCACATAGTCGCTGCCGGCGCCGAAGGGTAGGGGGCTCAGGCCGACGTTTCGAGCCTCGTGAAGCGGACGGGCATCACCGCCCGCGTCGCCACGCCGCCGTCGAGCCCTTTCTCGATCACGCTCAGCTGCTGCACGTCCTTGCCGCCGAGCGGCATGACCAGGCGCCCGCCGGGCCGCAATTGCTCGACGAGCGCCTCCGGTGGCGCCGGGGCGGCGGCCGTGACGAGGATCCTGTCGAACGGCGCATGCTCGGGCCAGCCGCGCGAGCCGTCGCCGACCCGCACCTGGACGTCGCCATAGCCGAAGGCGCGCAGCCGCATGAGCGCCTCGTTGGCGAATTCCTCGACGATCTCGACGCTCCACAGCTCCGCGCCCATCTCGGCCATCAGGGCGGCCTGGTAGCCGAGGCCGGTACCGACCTCGAGCACCCGGTCGCCGGGGGCGAGGCCGAGCAAATCGAGCATCAGCGCGCCGATGAACGGCTGCGACACCGTTTTGTCGAAGCCGATCGGCAGCGGCGTGTCCTGATAGGCCGCGAGCGCCAGCTGGGCGGGCACGAAGAGATGGCGCTGGACGCGCAGCAGCGCGGTCCTCAGCCGGGGATCGAGCGCCTCCTTGCCGATCTCCTCGCTGGCGAGCTCGACATGCATGTCGACGATCTCGACCATGTGGCGCCGGAAGAGCGCGAGATGCTGTTCACCCAGGGGCTTCATGCCGCCCATGTAGGCGGCCGCGACGGAAAGGCTAGCCGTCGCCGCGGAGCCCGAGCAGGAGCTGGAGGCCGGCGCCGACCATCGTCGCGACGATCAGCAGCACGGGATATTGCGCCTCCGGCATCTGCGCCTCGACGATCGCCACGTTGCGCGCCATGCTCCGTTTCGGCCTGCGCTGCACAGCGCGGCTCCACGAGATCAGCGCCGGCTTGGCGGTGGGCAGGCGCGCGGTGCGCAGCAGCACGGGCAGCGCGTGACGGTAATCCGGCTCGACCGAATGGCTCTGCCGCCCCGCCTTCCACACCACGCGGTGGCCCTGGGGGACGAGCGACCAGGCCGCACCGGCGCGGATCATGTCGCGCCCGCAGCGGCGGCAGCGGCTGAAATGATAGCCGCAATTATAGACTTCCCGCGGCGCCGCCTCGTGGCAGCCGATCGCGCACATCAGACCCATCATTCCCGCTCCTCTTCCTGCGCCAGCCGGTATTCGGCGAGGTCGCGCAGCGCCGGGTCGTCCGCCGCCCGCGCGGCCTGCGCGTCCCAGATCTCGACTTCGCGGCCGGTGCCGACGAACAGGGCGTGGCTGCCGATGCCGCCGCGCGCGCGCAGGAACGGCGGCAGCGCGACCCGGCCGTCCTCGGCAATCTCGGCCTTCTCGCTGAGGCCGAAGGCGCGGCGGGCGCGGGCGGCGTGCGTCTCGTTCGGCTCGCCCGCCTCCTCGTCCCGGCGCCGCAGCCGCTCCAGGTCCGAAGCGACGGCGACGAAGCGGCCCGCGTCGAACGCCGTCAGGCAGGGCGCGCTGTCGTGGGCGCCGAACCAGACGCGGCGGTCCGCGCCGCGGCGCGCCAGCACGGCGAGGACGAACGGGGGGAGGCGGACGGCACCGTCGGTGCCGACCCTGCCCAGCGCGCTGCCGCTGAAGAGATGCTCGCTCTCCACCCCGTTCGCCCCTACGCCACAGCCGGCAACGCGCCGGAAGGTGGGAGCTTATGGTTAACCCTTCGCGCCGCGCAGATCGGAAATCTACGCTGGTAACCCTACGCTGAGCGATTCGGCCGCTACGGTGCCGACGCGGGCGCCGGGATGGAGCAAACCTGATCTCGGTTAAGCAGAAACCGCCAAAATGGCGGCGTCTGCCTCACCTGTGCCTCATCTGGGCTGATCCTTGCCGACACCGTACTTTTTCTAGGTTGCCGCTTCACCAGCTATTCCAGACACTTGAAACCATTGCGCGGCCCAGTTTTCGGCCGAAGGGGAGCGGGCGTATGTCGCACCGGCGCACCGTGTACGTGGTCGAGCGGGAGCTTGCCGCCCGGCGTCTGCTGATTTCACATCTCGCCCAGATCGGGGCGGAGCCCTGGCCGTTTGCGGGGGGGGACGAATTTCTGGGCATGCTCGAACATGTCGCGCCGGCCTGCGTGCTGCTCGACATGGATCTCGAGGCGCCGGACGGGCTCGCGGTCCTCGCCGAGCTCGGGCGGCGGCAGCCCGACTGGCCGGTCGTCGGCCTCAGCGGACGCGGCGACCTGCCGCTTGCGGTCGAGGCGATGAAGCTCGGCGCGCTCGATTTCCTCGAGAAACCCGCTTCTGCGGCCCGCCTCGCCGCCGCGCTGGCCCCGGCCTGGACCGCGCTGGAACGGGCGATGGAGGCGGGCGAGGCGCGGCGGATCGCCGGCGAACGGCTCGCCCGGCTGACCCGGCGCGAGCTGGACATCTCGCTCGGCCTCTTCTCGGGCCGTTCCAACAAGGCGATCGCCCACGATCTCGGCATCAGCGTCCGCACCGTCGAGATGCACCGCGCCCACGTCATGGCCAAGCTCGGCGTACGCAGCCTTGCCGAGGCGGCGGTGCTCGCCACCCAGGCCGGCCTCGCCATCACCCCGGGCTACCTGCGCCGCGCGATCGAGGGCCATGCACCGAGCGCGGACCGGATTCCGGATTTCCTCGGCCGACGAGTTGCGGCGGGCGGCTAGCCCTCGAGATTGTTGGCGGCGTAGGGATCGCGCAAGCCGATGCCGATCGAGGCGCGCGGCTGCTCGGCTTCCGACGAGGTGACCGGGTAGGCGCAATAATCGGCGGCGTAATAAGCGCTCGGCCGGTGGTTGCCCGAAAGGCCGATCCCGCCGAAGGGCGCATTGGACGGCGCGCCGTTGGTCGGCTTGTTCCAGTTGACGACGCCCGCCCGCACGTTCGCCCAGAAGCGGTCGTAGAGCTGGGGACTGCCGCCGACGAGCGAGGCGGCGAGGCCGTAGCGGGTCGCGTTCGCCTCGGCGAGGGCGGCGTCGAAATCGGTGACGCGGATGACCTGGAGCACCGGTCCGAACAGCTCCGCATCGGGGCGGTCCCGCACCTCGGTGACGTCGATCACCGCCGGGGTCAGGAACGGCCGGTCGGACTGCGGCCGGTCGAGATGCTTCAAGGGCCGTCCTCCCTTGATCATCAGGTCGAGGAAACCCTCCTGCAGCCGGTCGGCGGCCTCGTTGTCGATCACCGGACCCATGAACGGCGGCGGGTTGGCATGGGGCTCGCCGACGACCAGCCGCTCCGCGAGCTTGAGCAGGTTGGCGACGAGCTCCTCGTGCGCGCCGTCCTCGACGATCAGCCGCCGCGCCGCGGTGCAGCGCTGGCCGGCCGACATGAAGGCTGACTGCACGGCGATGACCGCGGCGGCGTAGAGGTCCTTGGCGTCCCAGACGACGAGCGGGTTGTTGCCCCCCATTTCGAGCGCGAGGATCTTGTGCGGCGTCTCCGCGAACTGGCGGTGGAGGGCGAGGCCGGCGCGCGCCGAGCCGGTGAACAGCAGGCCGTCGATGCCGGGGCTTGCGGCGAGCGCCTTGCCGACCTCCGGCCCGCCCTGCACGCAGCGCAGCACGTCCTCGGGCACCCCCGCCTCGTGGAACAGCTGGACGAGCCGCTCGCCCACCGCCGGCGTCTTCTCCGACGGCTTGAACACGACGGCGTTGCCGGCGAGCAGGGCGGGGACGATGTGGCCGTTCGGGAGGTGCGCGGGGAAATTGTAGGGCCCGAGCACCGCCAGCACGCCGTGCGGCTTGTGGCGGACGGCGACGCGGGCGCCGAGCGCGCCTTCGAGCCGCCGCTGCGACGTGCGCTCCGAATAAGCGGAGACCGAGATGTCGACCTTGTTGACGACCGCGTCGACCTCGGTGGCGGTCTCCCACAGCGGCTTGCCGGTCTCGCGGGCGATGAGGTCGGCGAGCTGGTCCTTGGCGCCGCGCACGACATTGGCATAGCGGCGCAGCGTCTCGATGCGGACGGCGAGCGGCCGCGCCGCCCAACCGGCCCAGGCGGCGCGGGCGCGGGCGACTTCCGCCTCGACGTCGCCCGTCGCGCCGGTCCACAGCTCCACGCCGGTCGCCGGCTCGAACGAGGTCAAGATCGCCATCGCCCTTTCTGTCACCACGCCGCGCGGCGCGGGTCAAGCGGCGGCAGCGTGCGCCTCGCCCATCCGCCGCATGGCCGCCACCTTGGCGTGGAAGGGCCCCCAGTCGTCGCCCGCGTCGATCGCCGACCAGATCGCCTCGACCTCGTCGATGGGCATCGAGCAGGGTTCGCCGTCGGACCAGTAAGCATGGTCGAGCGCACCGGGGCGCGGCGGGCACTCGGCGACGGCGCGGCGGAAGTCGGCGAACGGCTCGGTCTCATAGGCCGGGTCGGCGGGGGAGGGGCCGCGCCGCCGCCCGCCGCGCCAGTCGAAGAAGAAGCGGTCGATCGTCACCGTCTTTGCCCCCAGCGCCGTCTCGAGCGCGGCGAGGAGCGCGCCGTCGCGCTCGGTCCCCGCCCGCTCGACCCCCAGCCGGCGGAAGATCGCCGCCGTCAGCGCCTCCTGGAACCGCGCCGGAAAGGCGTCGAGCGCCGGCGTCAGCACCTCGGCCGGGGCGATGGTCCGCAGGCTCGCCGCGAGCTGCACCAGATCCCAGTGGATCGCCTCCGGCTGCCGGCCGAACGCGTACAGGCCGTCATGGTCGAAATAGGCGGCCGTGAAATGCCCGTCCCAATAGGGGGTGAAGCGCCAGGGTCCGTAGTCGAAGCTCTGCGCGGTGATGGCGATATTGTCGCTGTTGAGCACGCCGTGCACGAAGCCGGCGCCGATGTACGAGGCGGCGAGCCGCGCCGCCTCGCGGCTGACATGGTCGAGCAGGCGTGCCGGCGCGTCCTTGCCGCTCTCCTCGTCGAAATAGATGCGAAGGCAATAGTCTGTGAGCTTCTGAAGGTTCGCCGTCTCTTCGCGATAGGCGAGCCGCTGGAAGGTGCCGATGCGGATGTGGCTGTGCTGGAGCCGGACGAGCACCGCCGCGCGGGTGGGGGAGGGCTCGTCGTGCCGTTCGAGGGCCTCGCCCGTTTCGATCAGCGAGAAGCTGCGCGACGTGTCGACGCCGAGCGCCTCCAGCATCTCGGTGGCGAGCACCTCGCGCACGCCGCCCTTGAGGGTGAGCCGACCGTCGCCGAAGCGGCTGTAGGGCGTCCGGCCGGACCCCTTGGTGCCGAGGTCGAGCAGCCGTCCCGCGCCGTCCCGCAGCTGCGCGAACAGGAAGCCGCGCCCGTCGCCGATGTCCGGATTGTACACCCGGAACTGGTGGCCGTGATAGCGCAGCGCCAGCGGCTCCGGGAGGTTCTCGGGCAAGGGCGAGAAGCGTGCGAAATGCTCAAGCCATTGCCCATCCGACAGCCCGTCCAGCCCGACCGCCGCCGCCGCGCTGTCGTTGCGGAAGCGCAGGATCGCCTGCGGGAAATCGGCGGGCGCAACGGGATCGTAGAAATCGCCGCCGAGCGCGAGGATGGCGGGGTCCGGGCGGTAGGCGGGCATGTCCATCCTCCTCGAACCGGGCGCGGCAACCCCGGTTCCGAGCTCCGTATCCTTTTGGCACGCCGGAAAATAGCGCGCGCCGCACGGTGGCGAGCGGCGCAACCGAGGCGTAGTCCGGCGGTTGGAGCGGGACCAGCAGGGGATCGTCCAGATGATCGGCAAGCTCTTCCTCACCGGCGGCATCGTCCTCGCCGCCGCCAATCTTTCCGGCCCCGCCGCGGCCTGCAAGAGCAGCTGCTCCGGCAGCACCGGCAATGTCGAGAGCAGCACCGGCGGCCAGCCGGTCCCCGCGCCCGCCGGCATCGCCCTGTTCGCGCTCGCCGCCACCCTCGTCGCCACCCGTCGCCGCAAGAGCTGATTGCCCCACCGCCGCGCTTCGCCCTAAGACGAGGCGCAAGAGGGGGCGGCATGGCCGAGTGGACGGACGGATATTGGCAATCGGCCGACGGGCTGCGCCTTCACTATCGCGACTATGCCGGCGGCGCGGACGGACGGCCGCCGATCCTTTGCATCCCCGGCCTCACCCGCAATGCGCGCGACTTCGAAGGGGTGGCGGCGCGGCTCGCCGGCGACTGGCGGGTCCTGTGCGTCGACCTGCGCGGCCGCGGCGGCAGCGACAAGGCGCCCGATCCCGCGACCTACAACCCGCTCGTCTACCTCCAGGACGTCCAGCGGCTCGTCGCCGAGCTCGGGCTCGCCCGGATCGTGCTGTTCGGCACGTCGCTCGGCGGGCTGGTCAGCCTGCTCTTCGCCAATGCCGCCCGCGCGCAGGCGGCGGGGCTGCTGCTCAACGACGTCGGACCGGTGATCGAGGAAGCGGGTCTGGCGACCATCCGCGCCTATGTCGGCCGCTACGAGAGCTGGCCGACCTGGTCGCATGCGGGGCGGGCGCTGAAGGAAGCGCAGGGCGACCGCTACCCCGATTGGTCGATCGACCAGTGGATCGCCCACGCCAAGCGCGCCTGCCGGCTCAATGCGTCCGGCAACATCGTCTTCGACTACGACATGGCGATCGCCGAGCCGTTGAAGGCGCCGGCGCCGGCGGTCGACCTCTGGCCCGCCTTCGACGCGCTCGCCGGGATTCCGGCGCTGCTGGTCCGCGGCGCGCTCTCCGACATTCTCTCCCGGGCGACCGCCGAGGAGATGGTCCGTCGCAACCGCGATCTCGAATCGGTCACCGTTCCCGGCGTCGGCCATGCGCCGATGCTCGACGAGCCGGAAGCCGTTGCCGGCATCGATCATCTGCTCGAGCGGGTCGCGCGCGCCGGCTGAGCTTGCCGTCCGCCACCTTGCCGGAATCGATCGGGGCCGTCCGCCCGTGGGACGGTCCGTCGCCGCGGTGCGGCCGCACAAGCCGCTTTTGCGGCGCCGCGGCCAGTGGCATGGAAGCGGCGAAGGGGGCGAAAGCGTGCCGGTCGAGATCCTCCACATCCATTCGACCTTCGCGCTCGGCGGCAAGGAGGCGCGGGCGGTGCGCCTGATGAACGCCTTCGGCGCCGCCGCGCGGCATGCAGTGCTGAGCGCCGTTCCCGGCGAGGTCTCCGCCCGCGCGGCGCTCGCGCCCGGCATCGAAGCGCATTTTCCCGACGACGGGCCGCCGCTGACCGGCGCGCCGACGCCGTGGCGCCTCCGCCGCATCGCCGCCTACATGCGCCGCTTCGACCTCGTCCTCACCTACAATTGGGGCGCCTTCGACGCGGTGATGGCGCGGCGGCTTTACGGGCGCGCGATGGCGCTGCCGCCGCTCATCCATCACGAAGACGGCTTCAACGCCGACGAGGCGACGGCGCTGAACCCGCGGCGCAACCGCTACCGCCGTCTCGGCCTCGCCGCCGCCGCGCGACTGGTCGTCCCCTCGGAGCGCCTCGAGGGGATCGCCCGCATCGTCTGGAAGCAGCCGGAGGAGCGAGTGGTGCGGATCGCGAACGGCGTGCCGGTCGCCGCCTATGCCGCGGCGCCGGAGCCGCTGCCGGGCATCGAGAGGCAGCCGGGCGAGGTGCTGGTCGGCACCGTCGCCGGCTTGCGGCCGGTCAAGAACCTGCCGCGGCTGGTCCGCGCCTTTGCCGCCATGACGTCGCCGGCGCGGCTGGTCATCGTCGGCGCCGGCCCCGAGAGCGAGCGGATCGCCGCCGAGGCGCGGCGCCGCGGCGTCGCCGACCGCGTCCACATGCCGGGTTTCCGCGCCGACCCCTCCCGCTGGATCGGCGGCTTCGACCTGTTCGCTCTGTCCTCCGACAGCGAGCAATTCCCGATCTCGCTGCTCGAGGCGATGGCGGCGGGGCTCCCCGCCGTCGCCACCGCGGTCGGCGACGTGCCGCACATGCTTGCCGCCGACAATGCGCCGCTGGTGGTCGCCCCGGAGGATGAGGCCGCCTTCGCCGCCGCGCTCGACACCCTCGCCGCCCGGCCGGACCTGCGCCGCGCCATCGGCCGCGCCAATCGCGAGAAGGCGGCCGCCGCCTATGACGAGGCGACGATGATCGCCCGCTATGCCGCCCTCTACGGCGAAGCCATCGGCCGCCCCCACGCGTTCACGACGGGGCGGTCATGATTTCGCGCGCTTTTGCCGGCGCGGGAGCGTATAGCCGCCGCCGGTTTGTTACGGAGGCACGATGTTCAAGGGTTTGAAGCCGATCCTCTACGGCGGCCGCGAGGTGTGGCCGCTGGTCGAGGGCGGCAAGGGCGTTTCGGCCACCAATCATGCCAGCTCGGGCGCCTGGGCGGCCGCGGGCGGCATCGGCACCGTCTCGGCGGTCAATGCCGACAGCTACGATCCGGAAGGCCGGATCATCCCGCAAATCTACCACGCCTTGACCCGCCGCGAGCGGCACGAGGAGCTGATCCGCTACGCCATCGACGGCGCGGTCGCGCAGGTCCAGCGCGCCTATGAGATCGCCGGCGGCAAAGGCGCGATCAACATCAACGTGCTGTGGGAGATGGGCGGCGCCCAGCGCGTGCTCCACGGCGTGCTGGAGCGCACCAAGGGGCTCGTCGCCGGCGTCACCTGCGGTGCCGGCATGCCGTACAAATTATCCGAAATTGCAGCCTCTTACGGCGTGAACTACTTACCGATTATCAGCTCGGGCCGCGCTTTCCGCGCGCTGTGGAAACGGGCTTATTCCAAGGCCGCCGAATGGCTCGCCGCGGTCGTCTACGAGGATCCCTGGCTCGCCGGGGGCCACAACGGCCTGTCCAACGCGGAAGACCCCCTGAAGCCGCAGGACCCGTATCCGCGGGTCAAGGAGCTGCGCGAGGTGATGCGCGAGGGCGGCATCCCCGACACCGTGCCGATCGTCATGGCCGGGGGCGTCTGGAACCTGCGGGAATGGGAGCATTGGATCGACAACCCCGAGCTCGGTCAGATCGTCTTCCAGTTCGGCACGCGGCCGCTGCTCACCAAGGAGAGCCCGATTCCCGAGGAGTGGAAGCAGCGGCTGATGACCCTCGAGGAAGGCGACGTCCTCCTCCACCGCTTCTCGCCGACGGGTTTCTATTCCTCGGCGGTGCGCAACCCGTTCCTGCGCGCCCTGGAGGCGCGCTCGCATCGCCAGATCGCCTTCACCAAGGAAGAACTGGGCGACCATTGCTTTCAGCTCGACGTCGGCGTCGGCGGCAAGAAGAATTACTGGGTCACGCGCGGCGATCTCCTCCACGCCCGCGAATGGCACGCTTTGGGCTTCACCGAAGCGCTCAAGACCCCCGACGAGACGCTCGTCTTCGTGACGCCCGAGGAGAAGGCGCAGATCCGCAAGGACCAGGCCGATTGCATGGGCTGCCTCAGCCAGTGCGCCTTCTCGTCCTGGGCCGACAACGAGAAGAATTCGACCGGCCGCCTCGCCGACCCCAGGAGCTTCTGCATCCAGAAGACGCTCCAGGACATCGCCCATGGCGGCCCCGTCGAGCACAATCTCATGTTCGCCGGCCACGCGGCCTTCCGCTTCCGCAAGGACCCTTTCTACTCGAACGGCTTCGTGCCGACCGTGAAGCAGCTGGTCGACCGCATCCTGACGGGCGACTGAGTGGCGGTGGAGCGAAGGCACGTCATCCCGGCGCAAGCCGGGATCGCCAGGCGACCCGCCGTGAGGTCAGCCTGCCCAGCCTTTCCGACCTGAGATCCCGGCTTTCGCCGGGATGACGATGCATTCCCCGTTCACACCACCCGGTCCGGCAGGTCGCGCCCCTTCGCCAGGGCCACGATATTGTCGACCACTTTCATCCCCATCGCCGTGCGCGTCTCGACGGTCGCCGAGCCGAGGTGGGGGAGCAGCACGACATTCTCCAGGGCGAGGAGCCGCGGGTCGAGGCGCGGCTCGTCGGCATAGACGTCGAGGCCGGCGCCGGCGATCGCCCCCGCCTCCAGCGCCGCGATCAGCGCCGGCTCGTCGACCAGGGCGCCGCGGGCGGTGTTGACGAGGAACGCCTCGCGGCGCAGCAGGCCGATCCGCCGCCGGTCGAGGAGGCGGTGCGTCTCGGGGGTGGCGGGGGCGTGCAGGCTGACCACGTCGGCGTCCGCCAGCATCGCGTCGAGGTCGGGCCGGTAGCGGGCCGCCAGCGCCGCCTCCGTCTCGGCGTCGAGCTGCCGGCGGTTGTGATAGTCGATGCGCATGCCCAGCGCCCGCGCCCGCCGCGCCACGGCCTGGCCGATGCGGCCCATGCCGACGATGGCGAGCGTCTTGCCGGTGAGGCTGGCGCCGAGCCGGTCGGTGGGGCCCCAGCCGCGCCATTCGCCGCGGCGCAGCGCCCGTTCCGCCGAGCCCAGCCGCCGCGCCGCCATCAGCACCAGCGCGAGGGCGATGTCGGCCGTGTCCTCGGTGAGCACGCCCGGCGTGTTGGTGACGGCGATCCGGCCCGCGCGCGCCGCGTCGAGGTCGATATTGTCGACGCCGACCCCGAAATTGGCGATCAGCCTGAGGCGCGGCCCCGCCGCCGCGATCAGCGCCGCGTCGACCGGCTCGGCGACGCTCGGCACGAGCACGTCGCAGCCCCGCACGGCCGCTTCCAGCGCCGGCCGCGGGATCGGCGCGTCGTCGGGGTTGAGCGTCGCATCGAAGGAGGCGGCGAGCCGCGCCTCCACCGCTTCCGGCAGCCGCCGCCGCACCAGCACCTTGAGCCGTTCCATGCGGTCCGCCTGGGGAAGGCGAGGGGCGTGCGTCAACCGCGAACCGCGAAGGAGTGTTGAACCTCGCGCCCCGCCCTGCGTAAGGGACAGGCGAAAGGAGCCCGCCCGCTTATGCCGAGACGCCTGCCGAACCGCCTCGCCGTCGCCGGCGCGCTCGCGCTGCTGGCGGCGGCGGGCGCCGACGCCGCCGACACGGGCGAGAAGAAGCCGCCTTATTGGGCGTCGATCGCCGCGGGCAAGGCGCTGATGCGCACCGGCCCCGGGCGCAACTATCCGGCCACCTGGCTCTACGTACGGCCCGATTTGCCGGTGAAGGTGCTCGAGACCTACCCCAATTGGCGCAAGGTTCGCGATGCGGACGGCGCGACCGGCTGGATGCTCCAGCGCCTGTTGAGCGACACCCGCACCGGCCTCGTCACCGGCGCCGAGCCGCGGCCGCTGCACGAGGGGCCGGACGAGCACAGCCCGATCGTCTATCGCGCCGAACCGGGCGTGGTCGGCCGCCTGTCGCGCTGCGCGAGCGGCTGGTGCATGCTCGATGTCAAAGGCCGCCGCGGCTATATCCGCGTCGAGCATCTCTGGGGTTTGGATGCGAGCGGGACGCTCGGCTAGGAGAGAGTGGATGGCGGGGTTGCGGCTCGAGGATTTCGAAGCGACGGTCGGCGAGAGCTGGCAGGTCGAAGCGGGCGGCCGTGCCGTGCCGATGCGCCTCGAAGCCGCCCAATCCCTGTCCCGGGCGCTCCGCGCCGAGGGCGGCTTCCGTCTCGAATGGTCCGGCCCCGCCGATCCCTTGCTGCCGCAGGGGATCTACCGCTTCCGGCGGGACGGCCGGGATGCGGAGATGTTCATCGTGCCGGTCGCGCAGGCCGGCGACGGCTTCCGCTACGAGGCGATCTTCAACTGAGCTTCGGCGCGCGTACCATCAGGTCGTAGACGCCGTGCTCGTCGGTCTTGGCGAAGCCGAGGCGGAGATAGAGGCGCATCGCCGGGTTGTTCCGCTCGACATGGATGGAGAGCGGCTTGCCCTTCGCGTCCGCCGCCTCGATCAGGTCCTCGAGCAGGGCCCCGCCGATACCGGCGCCGCGCGCCTCGGGGAGGAGGGCGATGTCGATGAGCCGCAGCTCCGTGTCCCATTCCTCGAGATAGAGGCGGCCGATCGGCGCATCGGCGCGCTCGACGACCAGCCATTCCGCGGCGGGATAATGGGCGCGATAGTGGCGGTGCTGGGCATCGAACTGGTGCTGGAGGAAGCGTTGCTGCATCTCCGGCGGCCAGCCGGTCTGCGCGACTTCCTCCCGCCGCGTCGAGAAATAGGTCTCGGCGAGGACCGGGAGGTCCGCCTCGGCCGCCGGCCGGCAGGTGACGCCGAGCGCGGCGGCGCGGCGCAGCGGCGGCGGCATGGCCCTAGTTGAAGATCGCCGTCAGCTGCCTGGTGCCGGAGCTGAAGAAGACGTCGACCGGCTTGTGGTCCGCGCTCGCCAGGCGATAGGCGCGGTTGGCCGGCAGCCGGGCGCCGCCCGGCAGCGCGAAGGACAGGGCGAAGCCGTGGTCGCGGGCAAGGCCGGCGGGGCGGGCGGGGCCGGAACCGAGCCGATCGACCGCCACCAGCCTGAGCGGGACCCGTCCCGCATCCGTCTCGGCCGCGAAGACCGTGCCGACGGCGGCGCGCCAGGCGTCGGCGCCGGCGGTGGCGAGGGATGGCCTGGCGCCGCGCGCGCGGCCGAGGCCGGTCGCCCGCGCCGGTGCCGCGAGCGCGGTGAGGCCCGCGGCGGCCGCCGCGCCCACGATGAGTCCGCGCCGCCCGATTTCGGTAGTCTTGGTCATAGTCGCCATCCGTTCATACAAGCGAGCCGGCGACCACGTCCTGGCTCTGGTCCGTCAAGTTCGCCGGGAGCGGGGGGACGTCCCCTCGCGCTCCCGTGCCCCCGTCGCCGTCCGCCTCAGGTGCGCGGCGGGAAGACGCCCTGCAGCGCGATGCAGAAGTTCATCGTGATGTAGGGCATCATGTTGTTGTGCGGGAGGCCGCCTCCGGTGGGCGTCATCGCCTGCGGCGCGAGCTGTGTGATCGACCCGAACGGGGCGACCTTGTAGCTCGATCCGCCCGCCGCGCGCGCCAGCGTCGCCGAACCGTCCGGCGTCGGCGTGTTGGTGCCGGCGGGGCCGCTTTGCGCGCCCATGGCGTGGCTGTGCGCCGGCATCTCCGAGATCAGCAAGGTAACCGTCTCGGTTCCGCTTTCCTCGCCGATGAAATATTGGCTGAGGCCCGGCCCCTGGCCCGCATGCAGCGGCACGTTGCCCTGCAGATTGGGCAGGGCGAAGGTGCTCTTGCCGTCGCCGCCATAGGTGGTGCCGAGCAGCGAGAAGAGGGCTGTGTTCTGCGAGATCGGCAGGATCTGCCCGTCGCAGAACGCCCAGCCCTTGGGGGCGAAGTTGAATCCGAAGATGCGGATCTCCGCGACGAATGGATCGGCCATGGGTGTCGCTCCTCAGGTCGGTGACGGGAAGATGCCGAAAAGGCTGATGATGAAGTTGATGCACAGGAAAGGCTGGATGTTGCTGTGCGGCTGGCTGCCGCCCTGCGACGTCACCGCCGAGGGATCGAGCGTCACCGTCGCCGTGCCGGCGCGGTAGACCTTCACGCCCTGCAGCGCGCCCAGCACCTGGTTGGCCGGCGAGATCTGGCTGCCATTGGCGCTCGATGCGAGGAAGGCATGGGTGTGGCTCGGAATCTGGCTGACGCTCAGCGTCACCTGCTCGACGCCTGCGCTCGTGGCGAGTGTGTTGGTGGTGCCTTGGTGGACGGGCACCCGGCTCTGTAGGTCCGGCAGGGCGAAGGTGCTCTGACCGTCGCCGCCATAAGTGGTGCCGATCAGCTGGAACAAGGTTTCATACTCGGAGATCGGCAGCAACTGGCCGCTGCAGAACATCCACCCGGCAGGGGCGAAGTTCCCGGCGAACATGCGGATCTCACCGACATAGGGCTGGGCCATGTTCGGGTCCCCCTCTCAGGTCTGGCTTGGGAAAATGCCCTGCAGGGCGATGCAGAAGCTCAGCGTCAGGTACGGCTGCCGATTCTCGTGGGGCTGGCTGCCGCCGACATTGGCGATCGACGTCGGATTGAGAGAGACGAGGCTCGCCGGGTTGGTATAGCCGTTGTTCCAGCCGGCCAGCAGCAATCCGGTCGGAATCGCGCCGTCCGCGTCGGTCGTCGACGCCTGCGCCTGGTGGAGGTGGGTGGGCAGCTCGTTCACGTTGAGCGTATGCGCCGCCTCGCCGCCGCGCTCGCCGAGCGTGTGGCCGTTGCCCATGTGCATGGGCACCCGGTCGCGCATGTCCGGCAGGGCGAAGTTCACGCGCCCGTCGCCGCCGAAGGTCGTGCCCAACAGCGAGAACAAAGCCTGGTTCTGGTTGATCGGCAGGAGCTGACCGTTCGCCAGGGCCCAGCCCTTTGGCGCAAATACGAAGCTCATCAGGCGGATTTCCGCCAGAAACGGTTCGGCCATAGGATAACCCCCCTCGGTCCGTAATGAATAACCGAAATGGACGGCGGGGCAATCCGGCCAAGGGCAAATATTTTTCACCGGAAAACTGCGGCTCCGGCCCGTATGCCCGCCGGAATCCGACGAACGGTTGCGCCTTCTGTCCCACATTGGCATCGCGGGCAGATGACCCTTGCCGACTCGCCGCCGCCGCAGCTGGAGATAGACGGCGACGCACTGTTCCTGGACTTCGACGGCACGCTGGTCGCGCTTGCCGACACGCCGGGAGATATTTCCGTTCCTTCTCAATTACCTAAATTGCTGGGGCGACTCGCCGCGCGGCTTGGAGGCCGTCTCGCCATCCTCACCGGCCGCGCCCTCGCCGACCTCGATTCGCACCTCGGCTGCGCCGATCTCGCCGGCGCCGGGTCGCACGGGCTGGAGCTTCGCCCGGCGCCGGGGACGCGGCGGGTCGCGCCGCCGCCGCCGGGGCTCGCCGCGGCGCGGGCGGCGCTCGCCGCCTTCGCCGCCGCCGCGCCGGGCCTGCTGGTCGAGGACAAGCCGGCGGGGGTCGCGCTCCATTACCGGCTCGCGCCCGCCCGGGAGACTGAGGCGCTCGCGCTCGCCGATCGCGTCGCGGCGCGGACCGGCCTCGCGGTGCAGCGCGGCAAGATGGTGGTCGAGCTGCGCCCTCCGGGCGCCGACAAGGGCGATGCGCTGCGGGTGCTGATGGCGGAACCGCCCTTCGCCGGCGCGCGTCCTGTCGTCGTGGGCGACGACCTGACCGACGAACATGCCTTCCGCGCCGCCGCCGCGCTCGGAGGCTTCGGCGTGCTGGTCGGCGCGCCGCGGGACAGCGCCGCGGCCTGGCGCCTCGCCGATGTCGACGCCGTCCACGCCTGGCTGGCGGCGGCGGCATGAGCGCCGACCTCGCGCTCTGGCCGATCGGCAATTGCCAGGTCTCCGCGCTGGTCGACCGCGCCGCCGGCTTCGTCTGGGCCTGCGCGCCGCGGGTCGACGGCGATCCGCTGTTCTGCTCGCTGCTCTCGCCGCGAGGGGAGGGAGAGGTTCCGCGCGGCGAGTGGCGGCTCGCGCTCGACAACCAGGCGAGCGTCGAGCAGAGCTACCTGCGCAACACCCCGATCCTCCTCACCCGCCTCACCGACGCCGACGGCAATGCGGCCGAGATCTACGATTTCTGCCCGCGCTTCGAGCGCAGCGGCCGCATGTACCGGCCGGTCGCCTTCTGCCGCATCGTCCGCCCCGTGGCCGGCGCGCCGCGGCTCAGGGTGCTGCTCGACCCCGCGACCGGCTGGGGCGCCGCCGCCGCCGAACGGACCAGCGGCACCAACCACATCCGCTATCTCGTCAAGCCCCAGCCGCTGCGCCTCACCACCGACGCCCCCGTCGGCCACATCCTCGACGGCCGCGGCTTCCGGCTCGAGCGCGCCCATCATTTCTTCCTCGGCCCCGACGAGCCGTTCGTCGGCAACGTCGCCCACAGCCTCGCCGCCTGGCTCCACCAGACGTCGGACGAATGGCGGGGCTGGGTGCGCGGCCTCGCCATCCCGCTGGAATGGCAGCGCGTCGTCATCCGCGCCGCCATCGCCCTCAAGCTGTGCCAGCACGAGGAGACCGGCGCCATCGTCGCCGCCCTCACCACCTCGATCCCGGAGGCGCCGCATTCGGGCCGCAACTGGGACTATCGCTATTGCTGGATCCGCGACGCCTATTACACCGTCCAGGCGCTCAACCGCCTCGGCGCCCTCGACGTCCTCGAAAACTATCTCGGCTATCTGCGCAACATCGTCGACGAGGCGCGCGGCGGCCACATCCAGCCCCTCTACGCCGTCTCCGGCGAGGCGAAGCTGGACGAGCGGGACGCGCCGGCGCTCGCCGGCTATCGCGCCATGGGCCCGGTCCGCGTCGGCAACGCCGCCTACGCCCAGGTCCAGCACGACGCCTACGGCCAGATCATCCTCTCCAACGTCCAGGCGTTCATCGACGAGCGCCTGCTCCGCAAGGCGACCGCGGCCGATTTCCACGCCCTCGAACGGGTCGGCGAGCGCGCCTGGGCCGTCCACGACCAGCCCGACGCGGGCCTGTGGGAATATCGCACCAGGAGCGCCGTCCACACCTACAGCGCGGTAATGAGCTGGGCCGCCTGCGACCGCCTCGCCATGGCCGCCGAGGTGCTCGGCCTCGACGACCGCGCCGCCCTGTGGCGGGACCGTGCCGACAGGGTCCGCGAGCGCATCGAGGAGGCCGCCTGGTACGCGCCCGAGCAGCGCTTCGGCGCGACGTTCGGCGGCGGCGAGCTCGACGCGAGCCTGCTCCAGCTCGTCGACATGCGCTTCCTCGCCCCCGACGATCCGCGCTTCCGCGCCACCTTCGCCGGCGTCGAGAAGGGCCTGAGGCGCGGCGCCCACATGCTGCGCTACGCCGAGGAGGACGATTTCGGCCGCCCCGAGACCGCCTTCAACTTCTGCACCTTCTGGCTGATCGAGGCGCTCCACCTCGCCGGCCGCGGCGACGAAGCGCGCGCCCTCTACGAGCAGACCCTCGAACGCCTCACCCCCGCGGGCCTCCTCTCCGAGGATACCGACTTCTCGACCGGCGAGCTGTGGGGCAATTACCCGCAGACCTATTCCCTGACCGGCCTCATCAACTGCGCCGTGCTCCTGTCGAAGCCTTGGAGCGCGGTCCGATGAGGGGGCCGAGGCACGTCGTCCCAGCGAAGGCTGGGACCCCAGCGAGAATGAGCGCTGCGCGAATGGCTGCACGGGCATCGACTTTGGTGCTCTTCACCCCCTGGGGTCCCAGCCTTCGCTGGGACGACGTGCACTCCAACCGGAACCCCCCATGTCCCGCCTGATCGTCATCTCCAACCGCGTCGCCGCGCCCAAGCCCGAGGGGGAGGGGGGCGCGCAGGGCGGCCTCGCCGTCGCTTTGTCCGCGGCGCTGCGCGAATATAAGGGGCTGTGGTTCGGCTGGTCGGGCCGGGTCACCGACGCCTTCACCGGTCATATCGACTTCGCCCGCCACGACGGCGTCGCCTCGGCGACGATCGACCTCGAGGCGCAGGACGTCGACGAATATTATAACGGCTACGCCAACCGCACCTTGTGGCCGCTCTTCCACTACCGGATCGACCTCGCCGAATACGACCGCAGCTTCGGCTCGGGCTACGAACGGGTCAACGAGCGCTTCGCCGAGACCGTCCAGCCGCTGATCGATCCGGACGACCTCGTCTGGATCCACGACTATCATCTGATCCCGCTCGGCGCGCAACTCAGGGAACGCGGTCTCAGGAACCGCATCGGCTTCTTCCTCCACATCCCCTGGCCGCCGGCGCGGCTGCTGACCTCGCTGCCCGCGCACGAGCGGCTCGTCCTCTCGCTCCTCGCGTACGACGTGATCGGCTTCCAGACCCCGGAATGGCTGGAGAGCTTCCAGAATTACGTCGAGCGCGAGCTCGGCGGCCATTGCGAGGCGGACGGCACCGTCCATGTCGGCGACCGCTCGGTCCACGCCGCCGCCTATCCGATCGGCATCGACTACAAGGAATTCCAGGAGGCGGCGGCGAGCGCGCAGGCGCGGGAGGCCTGCGCCCGCCTCACCGAGAGCGCCGCGGGCCGCCACACCATCATCGGCGTCGACCGGCTCGATTATTCCAAGGGCCTCGCCGAGCGGTTCGAGGGCTATCGCCGCTTCCTCGAGGACAATGGGGATTGCCTCGGCAAGCTCTTCCTCCTCCAGATCGCGCCGCCGTCGCGCGGCGAGGTCCACACCTACGAGGCGATCCGCGAGAGCCTCGACGAGCTCAGCGGCCGCATCAACGGCGAGTTCGCCGAAGTCGACTGGGTGCCGATCCGCTACGTCAACCAGGGCTATGGCCGCGAGGATCTCGCCGGCTTCTACCGCGCCGCCAAGATCGCCCTGGTGACGCCGCTCAGGGACGGCATGAACCTCGTCGCCAAGGAATATGTCGCCGCCCAGGACCCGGAGGACCCCGGCATCCTCATCCTCTCCCGCTTCGCCGGCGCGGCGCTGCAGCTGAAGGACGCCCTGCTCGTCAACCCCTACAGCAAGGAGGACATTTCCGACGCCATCCGCCGCGCCATCGCCATGCCGAAGGAGGAGCGCATCCGCCGCTGGCGCGCGATGAACGCCTGCGTCGCCGAGGAGGACGTCGTCTGGTGGCGCAGGAACTTCGTCGCCGCGCTTGAGGGGAGGGGCTGAACGGCCCGATCATCGCCGCTACCCTCGGTCATCCCGCTACCTTCCGTCATCCCGCCACCCTCCGTCATCCCGGCCACCCTCCGTCATCCCGGCGAAAGCCGGGATCTCGTGGGGTGCAAGGCTCTTGCGCCTTTTCCGGATGGAGATCCCGGCTTCCGCCGGGATGACGCATTGCGGCGACGCCGCGCGCCGGGAACTCACGATTCGTCGCACCCGCCGCGGCCAACATCCTCGCACCGCGGCGCGGAAAGTGACTGTCCCCGTCAATCACCGACGAGGCCGTGGCGGAGGGGACAGTCACTTTCACCCGCCGCGGCCAACATCCTCGCACCGCGGCGCGGAAAGTGACTGTCCCCGTCACAGCCGCGCGCTAATTTCGCCCCATGCGGCCTCCGCGCTCTTCCCTCCTCGCCGCGCCGCCCGCGCGCAGGGCGGCGCGGAGGCGGGCCGCGTCGCCGGCCCAGCCCATGCGTTCGATCCACGACGTCAAAGAGCCGACTCGAGTCGTGTGAACATAACACAAACACGGAACATATCAGCCCCCATCTTCCGCTCGTCGCACGGGCGCGGCGGCTCGCGGCGGCGCCGGAACGGCCGCGGGCGGCGCCCGTTCGCCGTGCGGACACCGATTCGGAGACCCGTCATGCGCATCTTCCCGCTCGCCGCGGCGGTCGCGGCCTTCTCCCTTCTGGGCACCGGCCCCGCGGCCGATGCCAAGGGCTGCATCAAGGGCGCGCTCGTGGGCGGCGTCGCCGGCCATTATGTCGGCAAGGGCCACGCCGTCGCCGGCGCCGCCGTCGGCTGCCTCGCCGGCCGCCACATGGCGAAGAAGAAGGCGCGGCGGCACCACTGAGCGGGGACAGCGCGGCGACAGCGCGGCGAGTGACTGTCCCCACCCGCGCCCGCCTGTCCGCTTGTTCATCCCGCCGGCAGCGAAAAGCTGCTATGCGGCGGGTCCATGACGTCCTCCTATCTCGCGCCCACCTACCTGGCATTGGGCCGCTTCGGCCTCGGCGCCCGCCGCGGCGAGCCGCTCCCTGACGATCCGAAGCGCTGGCTCACCGCCCAGCTCGACCGGTTCGAGCCGAAGCCGCCCGTCATCGCCGCGGTGCCGCCGCGGGCCGAGGTCGCGCAGCAGCTCGCCGACTATCTCGAGGCGACCCGCGCGGTGCCCGGCCTTCGCCAGGCGGCGCCGCCGAAGCCGGCCGCGATGCCCGCCGCGATGGCGGAGGCGCCGGCCAGGCCCGACGACCCGGTCGCCGTGGCGATGAAGGACCAGCTCGCCGGCCTCCCCGACGAGACCCGCAAGTTCATCCAGAAGTCGGTCCGCGACAATTACGTCGCCGCCGTCGGCGCCCGCGCCAATGCCGCGCTCGTCACGCCCGCGCCGTTCGTCGAGCGGCTGGTCCATTTCTGGGCCAACCATTTCGCCGTCTCGGCCGACAAGCTGCCGGTCATCGGCCTGTCCGGCCTGCTCGAGTTCGAGGCGATCCGGCCCAACGTCATGGGCCGCTTCGCCGACATGCTGCTCGCGGTCGAGCGCCACCCGGCGATGCTGCTCTACCTCGACCAGGCCCAGTCGGTCGGCCCGTCGAGCCGCATCGGCCGCTTCGTCGCGCTGCGCGGCCGCAAGGCCGGCCTCAACGAGAATCTCGGCCGCGAGATATTGGAGCTCCACACGGTCGGCGTGCGCAGCGGCTACACTCAGGCCGATGTCACCGAATTCGCCCGCGCCCTGACCGGCTGGACGGTGAGCGGGCTGCTGCGTGGCCCCTCCGCCCGCGGCATCGGCGTCGCCGGCCCGCCCGGCGAGTTCGTCTTCGCCGACGCGATCCACGAGCCCGGCGCGCGCACGATCCTCGGCCGCAGATACGACCAGCAGGGCGAGGCGCAGGCCCGCGCCATTCTCCTCGACCTCGCAAGCCACCCCGCGACGGCGCGCCACATCGCCACCAAGCTCGCCCGCCACTTCGCCGCCGACGATCCGCCCCCGGCGCTCGTCGCCCGGCTCGAAGCGGCGTTCCTCAGGAGCGGCGGCGACCTGCCGACCCTCTATCGCGTCCTCATCGACTCGCCGGAGACCTGGTCGCAGCCGGGCGCCAAGTTCCGCTCACCCTGGGACTGGACCGTCGCCGCCCTCCGCGCCGTCGGCGCCAAGGACCTGAAGGCGCAGCAGGTCGCCGGCATCATGAACCAGCTCGGCCAGCCGGTCTGGAAGCCGGGCTCGCCGGCCGGCTATGACGACATCGCCCCGACCTGGGCCGGTCCCGACGCCCTCGTCCGCCGGGTCGAGGCCGCCGACCGCATCGCCGCCCGCGCGGCCGACGTCACCGACGCCCGCGCGCTCGCGCCGCAGCTGCTCGGCGACGGCCTCACCCCCGCGACGGCCCAGGCGCTCGCCCGCGCCGAAAGCCCCGGCCAGGCGCTGGCCCTGCTGCTCGTCTCGCCCGAGATGCTGAGGAGATGACCATGAACCGCCGCCACTTCCTCGGCACCGCCGCCGCCGCCAGCGCCTTCCTCTTCGCCCCGGCGGTCGCCTTCGCCACGGCCGCGACCGACCGCCGCTTCGTCTTCGTCATCCAGCGCGGCGCCGCCGACGGCCTCGCGACGCTCGCGCCCGTCGGCGACCCCGCCTTCGGGGCCTTGCGCGGCGCCTTCGCCGAGGATGCGGCGGCCGGCGCGAAGCTCGATCCCTTCTTCTCGCTCCACCCGTCGCTGGTCGAGACGGCGAAGCTCTATCAGGCGAAGGAGGCGCTCTTCGTCCACGCCGTCGCCTCGCCCTATCGCGACCGCTCGCATTTCGACGGCCAGAACGTCCTCGAGAGCGGGTCCGACGCCGCCTACAAGCTGAAGGACGGCTGGATGAACCGCCTGCTCGGCCTGCTGCCGCAGGCAGAGGCGAAGGCCATCGCCGTCTCCTCGACGGTGCCGCTGGCGCTGCGCGGCCCGCGCGACGTGGCCTCCTATGCGCCTTCCGCCTTGCCGCAGCCGACCGACGACCTCCTCGCCCGGGTCGCCGATCTCTACCGGGGCGACGCGCAGCTCATGCCGCTGTGGAACGAGGCGATGGCGACGAGGAAGCTCACCGGCGACCTGACCGCGGCCGGCGGCCAGAACGCCGCCGCCACCGGCGCGCTCGCCGCCCGCCTCCTCGCCGGCCCGAACGGCAACCGCATCGCCTTCATCGAGACCGGCGGCTGGGACACCCACAGCGGCCAGCGCGCCCGCCTCGGCCTGCAGCTGAAGGGCCTCGACGCGATGCTGGCGGCGCTCAAGGCCGGCCTCGGCCCCGACTGGTCGAACACTCTCGTCCTCGTCGCCACCGAATTCGGCCGCACCGCCGCGCCCAACGGCACCGGCGGCACCGACCACGGCACCGCTTCCGCGGCGATGCTGCTCGGCGGCGCCGTCGACGGCGGCAAGGTCGTGGCGGATTGGCCCGGTCTGTCGCGGTCGGCGCTCTACGAAGGCCGCGACTTGAAGCCGACGACGGACCTCGACGCCCTCATCGCCGGCGCCCTCGCCCAGCATTACGCCCTCGATCCGGCGCGGGTTGGGGGTGCGTTGTTCCCGAACGGGAGCAGGGTGCGGGCGCTCCCGAAGCTGATCCGCGCCTAACCGTCATCCCGGCGAAAGCCGGGATCTCCCTCCGGACGAGGCCCCAGCGCTCTTCACCCGACGAGATCCCGGCTTACGCCGGGATGACGGGTGGCGGTCGAGTCCTCACCTTCCGTTCACCTGAGAAACGGCTCCACCAGCGCCGCCAGCTTCTCGTGGTCCGCCAGCGACGGGTGCCAGTCGCACCCGTCCAGCGCCAGGCCATCGAACCGCAATGTCCGCACCCGCGGGCTCGCCAGCGCCTTCGCCACCGCCTCGACATCGGCGGCGAAAGTCGGTCCTCCCATCAGCACCAGCCGCGCCTGCGGCTGCGCCGCCATCAGCCGCCGCGCGAAGGCGATGTAGCCGGCGCGGTAGGCGGCGCGCAGCGCCTCCGGGCTCGCCCAAGCTTCGCCGGCGTGGAGCGGCGTCGAGAAGTCGTTGGTGCCGAGGTTGACGACGATCGCCTTCGGCCGCCAGCCGTCGGCGCCCGCGGCCGCGGGATCGTCCGGTCCGGCGCGCCGGTAGAGCAGCGGCATCGTCTCGCCGGCCCGATTGCCGTTGTAGTTCCTGACGATCCCGAAGCCCGAATAGGCGATGACCCGATAGTCGTAGCCGAGCCGCTTCGCCGCGAGCGGCCCGAAGGCGCGCTGGCTGTCGGTGGTGTCGTGCACCGCCTGGCGGGTGCAGGTCCGCCCCGGCGCGGCGTCGCCATAGCCGACCGTGTAGCTGTCGCCGACGAACTCGACGCCGGGCCTGGCGCGGGGCGGCGCCAGCCGCCGGCCGGGTCCCGCGAGGAAGAAGCCCCGGAACCGCCCGCCGCCGGTCTGGCTCTCGGTCAGCTTCTCGATCCGCACGACATGCTCCCCCGGCGCGAGCCCCGCCACCGTCACCGGCCCGTGCGGCCGCTCCAGCCGCAGCCGCTCGCCCCCGTCGACCAGCAGCCGGTAGATGTCGGTGTCGCTGGCCACGTCGACGGTGACGCCGCGCCCCCAAAACCGGCTCTCGAAATAGACGGCGGGCCAGCCGAACCGATAGCTCCCGTCCGCCTCCCGCACGGTCCTGCCGCCGACATGCACCGGCAGCGCTGCCGGCGCGGCCGCCGCGAGCAGCAGCGCCGCCAGCATCAGCGCGGCGCCATCCTGATCCCGCCGTCGAGGCGGACATATTCGCCGTTCAAGTACGGATTCTCCGCCATGAACAGCGCCAGCCGGGCATATTCCTCGGGCTGGCCGAGCCGCTTGGGGAAGGGGACCTGCGCGCCGAGCGCGTCCTGGACGTTGGGCGGCATCATCGCCACCATCGGCGTCTTGAACACGCCCGGCAGGATCGTGTTGACCCGGATACCCTCGTTCATGAGGTCGCGCGCGATCGGCAGCGCCATGCCGAGCACGCCGGCCTTCGAGGCCGCGTAAGCCGCCTGGCCGATCTGCCCGTCCTGCGCCGCCACCGAGGCGGTGTTGACGATGACCCCCCGCTCGCCGTCCTCGAGCGGGTCGAGCGACACCATGCCGAAGGCCGATTTGGCGATCATCCGGAAGGTGCCGATCAGGTTGATCTGGATGGCCAGCTCGAACTGGTGGATCGGATAGGGCTTGGGCTCCCCCGTCGCCTTGTCGCGCCCGACCGTCTTCACCGCGTTGGCGACGCCGGCGCAATTGACCAGGATCCGCTCCTGCCCATGCGCCTCGCGCGCCTTGGCGAGCCCGGCGTCGACCGCTTCGTCCAACGTCACGTCGACCTTGGCGAAGACGCCGCCGATCTCGCCGGCGACCTTCTCGCCTTTCTCCTCGTCGCGGTCGAACACCGCGACCTTGACGCCGCGCGCGGCGAGCGCCCGCGCCGTCGCCTCGCCGAGCCCGGAGGCGGCGCCGGTGACGACGGCGGCAATGCTGTTGTCGAGCTTCATGGTCTCACTCCCTGTCGGTTGGCCAGGCTCCTAGAGCCGGGAAGGGGGAGGGGACAAGGGTGCGGCCAAAGCTCTTGTATGCAGTTTACTGCATAATTATACATAATCGTGAATCGATCACCCGGGGGCGGGAGTGAAGCGTATGAGTCTCAGCTGTTCGCCGGCGCGGCCGTGGGGCGTGCACGCGCCCGTCCGCAACGACAGCGCCTGCCCGCGCTGCGGCTGGATCGCGCCGGGGCCGATCTCCGACGCCCTCGAGGACGCCCGCGAAGCCGCCGAGGCCGCCGCGGCGATGGCGCGTGCGGAGCAACTCGGCTGGAGCGTCGCCGCCTGACCGTCATCCCGGCGGAAGCCGGGATCTCCCTGCGGCGATCTGCGGCGTCTTTTCCGCATAGAGATCCCGGCTTTCGCCGGGATGACGGGAAGAGCCTCGGGCCCAGGACAGCGGCGCGTGGACGGGGTCGCAACCGGGCCGCGGCGTGCGCGTTCGGCGCCCTGTGGGCTCCTCCTTCCTCGATCCGGGCCGCAATTGCTGGCAGATCGCCGAGGCCCGCGAGGCGGCGCTGATCGTGGATGCGGAGGATTATTACGCCATCGCCTTCGAGGCGATGTTGAAGGCCAGGTCGCAGATCTTCCTGATCGGGTGGGATGTCGATACCCGCGTGCACCTGCTCGAGGAGAAGCGCGTCAAGGACGCGCCGACCCAGCTCGGGGCGCTGTTCACGTGGCTCAGCCGCAACCGGCCCGGGCTGGAGATCACTATTCTCGCCTGGGACGAGGGGCTGCTCAGCCTGCCGACCCGCGGATTCACCGCTTTCCGGTTGGCGCGCTGGTGGCTCGACCGGAACATCCGGATAAAGTGGGACCACAGCCACCCGCTCGACGGCAGCCACCACCAGAAGATCCTCGTCATCGACGACGAATTGGCCTTCTGCGGCGGCATCGACATCACCGGCGACCGCTGGGACACGCGCCACCACCGCGACGACGACCCCGGCCGCCGCACGCCCTGGACCGGCCGCTGCTACGAACCCTGGCACGACGCGACGATGGCGGTGACGGGGCCCGCCGCCCGGGCGCTCGGCGATCTCGCCCGGCTGCGATGGGAGGCGGCCACCGGACGAAAACTTCCGCCCGCCCGGCAGCGACCGGCCGGAGATGGGCTGTGGCCGGCGCGGCTCCGGCCCGCTTTCCGGAACGTTCCGGTCGCGATCTCGCGCACGCTGTCGGACGACGGTCCGGTCCGGGAGGTGCGCGAGGTCGAGGCGCTGTTCGCCGACATGATCGCGGCGGCCGAGAGGCACGTCTATATCGAGACGCAATATTTCTCGTCGCGCGTGATCGCCGAGGCGATCGCGAAGCGGCTGGCGGAGCCGCTCGGGCCGGAATTCGTCATCGTCAATCCGAAGACGGCGCTCGGCTGGCTCGACGAGGAAGTGATGGGCGCGGCGCGGGCCGAATTGTTCGCGGCGGTCAAGCGGCGCGACCGCCACGGCCGCTTCCGCATCTATTCGCCGGTGACCGAGGGCGGCGCCGACATCTACGTCCACGCCAAGATCATGATCGTCGACGACGTCGCGCTCCGGGTCGGCTCGGCCAACTTCAACAATCGCTCGATGGGCCTCGACAGCGAGTGCGACCTCACCGTCGACGCGCGCGGCGGCGAAGCCGCGCGGCAGGCCGTGGCCGCGATCCGCGCCGACCTCATCGCCGAGCATTTCGGCCGCCGCGCCGAGGAGGTGGCGGCGCTGATCGCGGCGACCGGCTCGATCATCGCCACGATCGAGCGGCTGCGGGGGCCGGGGCGGACCCTGATCCCGTTCGAGCCGCCCGAGTTCAATGCCCTCGAACGGGAGATGGCCGACAGCGAGCGCCTCGACCCGGAGGGGCCGGACGAACTGTTCGAGAGGCGGGCGAGGCCGGGGCTGCTGGCGAGGCTGGGGAAGCGATGACGTCATCCCGGCGAAAGCCGGGATCTCCATGCGGAAAGGGCGCCGCGGCCAATCTCTAGGAGATCCCGGCTTTCGCCGGGATGACGGTAATCATCCGCGGGGATGAGGCGTTACGCCGCCATCGCCTTTTCGAGGTTGGCCCGGATCGCCTCGAAGAATTGCTCCGTGGTCATCCAGCTCTGCTCGGGGCCGACGAGGAGGGCGAGGTCCTTGGTCATCTGCCCCGCCTCGACCGTCTCGATGCAGACGCGCTCGAGCGTTTCGGCGAACTGGGTCACCTCCGGCGTGTCGTCGAACTTGCCGCGGAACTTGAGCCCGCCGGTCCAGGCGAAGATCGACGCGATCGGGTTGGTCGAGGTCGCCTTGCCTTGCTGGTGCATGCGGTAGTGGCGGGTGACGGTGCCGTGCGCCGCTTCCGCCTCCACGGTCTTGCCGTCCGGGGTCATCAGGATCGAGGTCATCAGCCCGAGCGAGCCGAAACCCTGCGCGACCTGGTCGGACTGGACGTCGCCGTCGTAATTCTTGCAGGCCCAGACGAACTTGCCGCTCCACTTCAAGGCCGAGGCGACCATGTCGTCGATCAGGCGGTGCTGGTACTCGATGCCGGCGGCTTCGAACTTCGCCTTGTACTCGGCGTCGTAAATCTCCTGGAACAGGTCCTTGAAGCGGCCGTCATAGGCCTTGAGGATGGTGTTCTTGGTCGAGAGGTAGACCGGCCAGCCGCGGTCGAGGCCGTAGTTGAAGCAGGCGTGGGCGAAGTCGCGGATCGACTGGTCGAGATTGTACATGCCCATGGCGACGCCGGAGCCCGGGAAGTCGAACACCTCGTGCTCGATCTCCTGCCCGTCCTCGCCGACCCACTTGATGGTGAGCTTGCCGGGACCTGGGACCAGGAAGTCGGTCGCCTTGTACTGGTCGCCGAAGGCGTGGCGGCCGACGACGATCGGGTCGGTCCAGCCGGGAATCAGCCGCGGCACGTTCCTGATCACGATCGGCTCGCGGAAGACGACGCCCCCCAGGATGTTGCGGATCGTGCCGTTGGGCGACTTCCACATCTTCTTGAGGCCGAATTCCTCGACCCGCGCCTCGTCGGGCGTGATCGTCGCGCATTTGACGCCGACGCCGTGCGCCTTGATCGCCTCGACCGCCTCGACCGTGACCTTGTCGTCGGTCGCGTCGCGATTCTCCATGCCGAGGTCGAAATAAAGGAGGTCGACGTCGAGATAGGGGAGGATCAGCCGCTCGCGGATCCACTGCCAGATGATGCGGGTCATCTCGTCGCCGTCGAGCTCGACGACGGGGTTCTTCACCTTGATCTTGGCCATGGCGGCGGGGGCTTCCTCAGTGTGTGGTGTGCGGCGGCGCTCTAGGCGGGGACGGGGGGCGAGACAATGGGGTTGGGTTTTGGGTTTTGGGTTTTGGGCGCGTTCCAACCCGACACCGAACACCCAGAACCCAAAACCCAGTGCGGTTGTCACCGATGGTGGGCGCGCCTAAAGCCGCGCGCATGACCTCGCTCGAAAAACCGGATCTCGTCACCACCAACGTTCGCTACCGGATGCCCAGCGTGCACCCGGAGGGGCGCAAGTTCGTGGTGATCGCGGGGCTCATCGCCCTGTTCTTCTGGTGGGTGGTCGGCTGGAGCCCGGTCGGCTGGATCATGGCGGGCGTCACCTTGTGGGTCGCCGCCTTCTTCCGCGACCCGATCCGCACGACGCCGAAAGGGGACGGGCTGGTCATCGCCCCCGCCGACGGCATGGTGACGATGATCGCCAGCGTGCCGCCGCCCAGGGAGCTGGCCGGCGCGGACGGGCTCGGCGAGGCGCCGATGACCCGCGTCTCGATCTTCATGTCGGTGTTCGACGTCCACATCAACCGCGCGCCGATCGCCGGCGAGATCAAGCGGGTCGTCTACATCGCCGGCAAGTTCCTCAACGCCGACCTCGACAAGGCGAGCGAGGACAATGAGCGCCAGCATTTCCTCGTCGAGGGCGCCGACGGCACGCGGATCGGCTTCACCCAGATTGCCGGCCTCGTCGCCCGGCGCATCGTGCCGTGGGTGAAGACGGGAGACCATGTCGCCGCCGGCCAGCGCGTCGGCCTGATCCGCTTCGGCAGCCGCGTCGACGTCTATCTCCCTGCGGGCACGTCGTCGCGGGTGCTGCTCGGCCAGCGCACCATCGCCGGCGAGACGGTGGTGGCGAAGATCGGCGAGCACGAGGCGCGCGAGGGCGTCGCGCAATGAGCGAGGTCGCGTGAGGTCGTCCGACCGCCGCGGCATACCCTTGCGCGCGGTCGTCCCCAACGCGGTGACGGCGCTCGCGCTCTGCTCCGGGCTCACCGGCATCCGCTTCGCCATCGCCGGGCAATGGGGGCTGGCGGTCGGCGCGATCATGCTCGCCGCCGTCCTGGACGGCATGGACGGCCGCATCGCCCGCATGCTGAACGGGGCGAGCCGCTTCGGCGCGGAGCTCGATTCGCTGTCCGACAACGTCGCCTTCGGCGTCTCGCCGGCGATCATCATGCATTTATGGGTGCTGAGGGACTGGCCGCGCTTCGGCTGGATGTTCGCGCTCGCTTATGCGGTGTGCATGGCGCTGCGCCTCGCCCGCTTCAACGCGCGGATCGATGCCGAGGACCAGCCGCACAAGTCGGCGGGGTTCCTGACCGGCGTGCCGGCGCCGGCCGGGGCCGCGCTGATGCTGCTGCCGATCTTCCTGTGGCTGGCGAGCGGCCGCCACTGGACCTGGCTGCACGACTGGCGGCTGGTGGCGCCGTGGTCGGCCGTGGTCGCCTTCCTGGCGATCTCGAGCCTCGCGACCTTCTCCTGGACCTCGTTCCGGCTGCGCCGCAACGTGCGGCTCGAGGCGATCGTCGTCATCGCTCTGGTGGGAGGCGCCTTGTTCACGGCACCATGGGAGACGCTGAGCGTCGTGACCTTGCTCTACGCGCTGACCATCCCCGTCAGCGTGCTGAGCTACGCCAGGGTCAAGCGGCAGCGCGCGGCCGGCGCGTGGCGTAGGCCGGAGCGGAGCGGGCGGCCGCCGGCGCCTTAGGCGCAGCGCCCCACTCGCCGCGCAGGGCGAGGAGGATTTCGCGCCAGTGAGCGGCGACCGTCATGTGGAGGACAACGGCCGCGAGCAGCAGCATCGCCAGGAAGAACGACGCGGCGAGCAGATAAGTCACAGGTTTTCCCCTTTTTTATCCACAGCTTGCCCAACGCGCGGGCTGCGGGTTCGATCCATATTGCGTCGGGGCGGGATAGTGTTCGTGGTTTGTTCGAGTGTCAAGCGGGGTTTTGGGTTCTGGGTTTTGGGTTTTGGGTTTTGGGTTTCAGCTTGGCGACGCCCCACACCCAACACCCAACACCCAACACCCAACACCCAACCCGACCTTGATTTCTCCCGCTTCCCCGCCTAAGTGCCCGCGCATTCCACATGCGTGGCCATCATACCGGTGCCCGCCGAAGCTCTCTCGAGCGAAGGCGGGTCTCTCGGCCGCGCAGAGGTAAGAACCGGAAGGAGAAACGATCATGGCGTCCACCGACGTCAGCATGCAGGCATTGCTCGAGGCCGGAGCGCATTTCGGCCACCAGACCCACCGCTGGAACCCGAAGATGAAGCCGTATCTGTTCGGCGATCGGAACGGCGTCCACATCATCGACCTCTCGCAGACCGTGCCGCTCTTCGCGCGCGCGCTCGACTTCGTGCGGCAGACCGTCGCCCATGGCGGCAAGGTCCTCTTCGTCGGCACCAAGCGCCAGGCGCAGGAGCCGATCGCCGAGGCCGCCCGCCGCTCGGGCCAGCATTACGTCAACCACCGCTGGCTGGGCGGCATGCTCACCAATTGGAAGACGATCTCGGGCTCGATCAAGCGCTTCAAGAGCCTCGAGGAGCAATTGAGCGGCGACACCGCCGGCCTCACCAAGAAGGAGGTCCTGCAGCTGACCCGCGAGCGCGACAAGTTCGAGCTCAGCCTTGGCGGCATCCGCGACATGGGCGGCCTGCCCGACGTCATGTTCGTCATCGACGCCAACAAGGAAGAGCTGGCAATCAAGGAAGCCAATGTGCTCGGCATCCCGGTCGTCGCCATTCTCGATTCGAACGTGAGCCCGCAGGGCATCGCCTTCCCGGTCCCGGGCAATGACGATGCCAGCCGCGCGATCCGCCTCTATTGCGACGCGGTCGCCGACGCGGTGCTCGCCGGCAAGTCGGGCGGCGCCGCCCATCGCGGCGAGGACATCGGCGCGATGGACGCCCCGCCGGAAGAAGCGGCGCTGGCGGAAGCCTGATCATGAGAGGGGAGAGGGTCTCGAACCCGCTCCCCGTTCGGGCTGAGCTTGTCGAAGCCCTGTCTTTCCCTTCTTCAGCGAGAAGGACAGCCCTTCGACAGGCTCAGGGCGAACGGAGCTTGTCACCAATTCCGCGCATAAGGCGCTGACACCAAGAGGATATCCGACATGGCTGAGATCACGGCCGCGACCGTCAAGGAATTGCGCGAGCGCACCGGCGCCGGCATGATGGACTGCAAGAAGGCGCTGGGCGAGACCCAGGGCGACATGGAAGCCGCCATCGACTGGCTGCGCACGAAGGGCCTCGCCGCCGCCGCCAAGAAGGCCGGCCGCCAGGCCGCCGAGGGTCTGGTCGGCGTCGCCGTCCGCGGCACCAGGGGCGCGGTCGTCGAGGTCAACTCGGAGACCGACTTCGTCGCCAAGAACGACCAGTTCCAGGAGTTCGTCCGCACCGTCGCGACGCTCGCGCTCGACACGGGCAGCGATGTCGACGCGCTGAAGGCGGCGCAGTATCCGGGCGCCGGCACGGTCGAGGAGAAGCTCACGGGCAACATCGCGACGATCGGCGAGAACCAGTCGCTGCGCCGCGCGGCCCTGCTCGAGGTCGGCGACGGCGTCGTCGTCTCCTACGTCCACAACGCGGTCTCGGTCGGTCTCGGCAAGATCGGCGTACTGGTCGCGCTCGAATCGACCGGCGACAAGGCGGCGCTCGAAGCGCTCGGCAAGAGCCTCGCCATGCACATCGCCGCGGCCAACCCGCTGGCGCTGCGCGGCGAGGATCTCGACCCGCAGCTGATCGAGCGCGAGCGTTCGATCGCTTTGGAGAAGGCCAAGGAAAGCGGCAAGCCGGAGAACATCATCGAGAAGATGGTGGAAGGCGCGCTCGCCAAGTTCCGCAAGGAGATGGCCTTCCTCTCGCAGCTCTTCGTCATGGACAACAAGACCAAGGTCGAGGACGTCGTCGCCGCCGAGGCGAAGAAGGTCGGCGCGCCGATCGCGGTCGCCGGCTTCGTCCGCTTCCAGCTCGGCGAAGGCATCGAGAAGAAGGTCGACGACTTCGCCGCCGAAGTCGCGGCGGCCTCGGGCGTCGCGCCGAAGCCGGAAACGGTGGCGTAACGGATAGGGTTTTCGGGGTTGGGTTTTGGGGGTTGGGTTGGGATCGGTAAAATCCTATCGCGACCTGGAAGTCTGGCGGTCCGGCATGGACTTGGCGACCGAGTGTTATCGGCTGGCCAAGCTCATGCCGAGATCCGAGGAGTTCCGCATCATCTCCCAGCTTCTGCGTGCGGCGGCGTCCGTCCCCAGCCAATATCGCGGAAGGTCGCATGCGCGGCACCCGCAAAGATTATGCCCGCTTCGTCAGCATCGCACGAGGCTCGCTCGCTGAGACGGAAACGTTTCTGCTTCTGTCAGTCCGCGCGGGGCTTCTGACGGAGCAGCATACGGCATCGGCTCTTGAGCTTGCCGACACGCTGGGCCGCCAGCTCAACGTGCTCTGGAATGAACTCGCGCGGGAGCAGCCCGTGGACAAGCGATAACCCAAAACCCAAAACCCAAAACCATTGGCACTGCGGCACGTCCTATCTAAGGTGCTCGGGCCCGCTCCAAACGCTGCACGAGAAACGGACCTTCGAACCCCATGCCGCGCCCGCGCTTCGACCGTATCTTATTGAAGCTCTCCGGCGAGGCGCTGATGGGGGAGGGACAGTTCGGCATCGATCCCGAGACCACTGCCCGCATGGCGGAGGAGATCCGGGAGGCGCGCGAAGCCGGGCACGAGCTCTGCCTCGTCGTCGGCGGCGGCAACATCTTCCGAGGATTCGCGGCGGCGGCGAAGGGGTTCGACCGCGCGCAGGCCGATTATATGGGCATGCTGGCGACGGTGATGAACGCGCTCGCCATGCAGAACGCGCTCGAGAAGATCGGCGTCGACACCCGGGTGCTCTCGGCCATTCCGATGGCGACGGTGTCCGAGCCCTATATTCGCCGCCGGGCGCTCCGGCACATGGAGAAGGGCAGGGTGGTGATCTTCGCCGCCGGCACCGGAAATCCTTATTTCACAACGGATACGGCGGCGGCCTTGAGAGCGGCCGAAATGGACTGCGATGCGCTTTTCAAGGGCACCAGCGTCGACGGCGTCTACGATGCCGACCCCAAGAAAGTGCCGGGCGCCAAGCGCTACGAGAGCCTGCCGTTCCACCGCGTCCTCGCCGACGATTTGAAGGTGATGGACGCGAGCGCCGTCGCGCTCTGCCGCGACAACGACATCCCGATCGTCGTCTTCAACATCCGCGAGCAGGGCAACCTCGCCCGCGTCCTCGACGGAGACGGCACCGCGACGATCGTCAGCAACGAGGAGTGAGACGATGCCCGCTTACGACAAGGCCGACCTGCAGCGCCGCATGCACGGCGCCGTCGAGGCGCTGAAGCACGACCTCGGCGGCCTCAGGACCGGCCGCGCGTCGACCAGCCTGCTCGAGCCGATCACGGTCGAGGTCTATGGGTCGCACATGCCGATCAACCAGGTCGCCTCGATCTCGGCGCCCGAGCCGCGCATGCTCTCGGTGCAGGTGTGGGACCGCTCGAACGTCGGCGCGGTCGAGAAGGCGATCCGCTCGTCCGGGCTCGGCCTCAATCCCGTCACGGACGGGACGACCTTGCGCCTGCCGATTCCCGACCTGACCGAGGAGCGCAGGAAGGAGCTCGCCAAGCTCACCCACCAATATGCGGAGAAGGCGCGGGTCGCGGTGCGCAACGTCCGTCGCGACGGCATGGACGCCTTGAAGACCGACGAGAAGAAGCACGAGATCAGCGAGGACGAGCGCAAGCGGCTCGAGCACGAGGTCCAGAAGCTCACCGACGACACGATCAAGGAGGTCGACGCCGCCGCGCAGGCGAAGGAAAAGGAAATCCTCCAGAAGTGATCTTCCGCTCGGCCAAAGCGGCGCCGCGTGCCGTGGAGGCGGGCGTGGGCGCGAACACCCCGGGAGGCGGGGGCGCCGCCGGCGGCGTGCCGCGCCACGTCGCCATCATCATGGACGGCAACGGCCGCTGGGCGAAGGGGAAGGGGCTGCCCCGCGCGGCCGGCCACAAGCAGGGTGCCGAGGCGGCCCGCAAGGTGCTGCGCGCGGCCGGCGAGGCCGGCGTCGAATGCCTCACCCTCTATGCTTTCTCGTCGGAGAATTGGCGCCGGTCCGCGGAGGAGGTGGGCGACCTCATGGGGCTCCTGCGTTTCTACCTCCGCTCCGAGATCGAGGCGCTGCACAAGGAAGGCGTAAGGCTCAGGATCATCGGCGATTACAAGGCCTTCGCCCCCGACATTGTGAAGCTGATCGAGCAGGGGCTGCAGCGCACCGCGGGCAACCGGCGGATGACGCTCGCGATCGCGCTCAATTATGGCGGCCAGGCCGAGCTGGTGCGCGCCGCCCAGCGCCTCGCATCCCGCGCCGCCGCCGGCGAGATCGGCCCCGGCGACATCGACGAGGCGGCGATCGCGGCCGAGCTCGACACCGCCGGGCTGCCGCCGCTCGACCTCCTGATCCGCACCTCGGGCGAATATCGGCTGTCCAACTTCCTGCTCTGGCAGGTCGCCTATGCCGAATTGCTGTTCGTCGACACGCTCTGGCCCGATTTCGGCGCCGACGAGCTGCGCGCGGCGCTGGCCGCCTACGGCGCGCGCGAGCGCCGTTTCGGGGGCCGATGAGCGAGCCGGTCGAAAAGGCGGCGTCCGACCTCACCACCCGCTTCGCCGCGGCCGTGGTGATGGTCGCGGTGGCCTTCGTCGCCATCTATCTCGGCGGCTGGGTGTTCCGCGCCCTCGTCGCCGCGGCGGCGGGCGCCATGATGTTCGAATGGGGGACGATGCACCGCGTGCCCCGCTGGTCGACCTTCGCCGGCATGGCGCTCCTCGCCGTGCCGACCCTCGTGCTCCCGGAACTCTATTTTCCGGCCGCGCAAGGTAGCCCGACGCCGCTCAGCCCCGATCTGCTGGCGCCCGTCTGGCTCTGCTTCGGGATCATCGCGGCCGTCGGCCTCGTCTTCGGCGTCTTCTCCCGCCGCCTCAGCCAGGGCTGGGGCTATGCCTACATAGGTATCCCGGCCTTCGCCCTGATCGTCGTCGACTGGGCGTGGGACGAGCATGTCTTCTGGCTGATGTTCGTCGTCTGGGCGACCGACATCTTCGCCTATTTCGCCGGCCGCGGCATCGGCGGCCCCAAGCTCGCGCCGAAGATCAGCCCGAACAAGACCTGGGCGGGCCTCATCGGCGGCATGGCCGGCGCGATGGTCGTCGGCGCCGTCTTCGGCATGGCGTTCGAGGTCCAGCCCGCCTTTCTCTACCTCGGCGCGCCGCTCGCCCTGCTGGCCCAAATCGGCGATCTCTACGAGAGCAAAGTCAAGCGCCGGCTCGGGGTCAAGGACAGCGGCGCGATCCTGCCCGGCCATGGCGGCGTCCTCGACCGCGTCGACGGGCTGCTGCCGGCGGCGGTCGCCGTGCTCCTCATCCTGATGGCGACGCTCGGGTGAGCGGCCGGCGCAGCGTCACCATCCTCGGCGCCACGGGCTCGGTCGGGCGCTCGACGCTCGATCTCATCGCCCGCGCGCCCGAGCGGTTCGAGGTCCTCGCCCTCACCGCCAACCGCGACGCCGCCGGCCTCGCCGAAGCCGCGCGGCGGGTCGGGGCGAGGCGGGCGGTGGTCTGCGACCCGGACGCGCGTCCCGCGCTCGACGCGGCCCTCGCCGGGAGCGGCATCGAGACGGGCGCGGGGCCCGACGCCGTCCTCGAGACCGCCGCTCTCGGCGCCGACTGGACGATGGCGGCGATCGTCGGCGCCGCCGGCCTCGCGCCGACCATGGCCGCCCTGCAACGCGGCCGGACGGTGGCCCTCGCCAACAAGGAAGCGCTCGTCTCGGCCGGCGCGCTGATGACGGCCGCCGCTCGCAAGAGCGGAGCGACGTTGCTGCCGGTCGACAGCGAGCATAACGCCATCTTCCAATGCTTCGACCGCGCCCATCCCGAGGCGGTGCGGCGGGTCCTGCTGACGGCAAGCGGCGGCCCGTTCCGCCGGCTGAGCCTGGAGGAGATGCGGCGCGTGACGCCGGAGCAGGCGGTCGCCCATCCCAACTGGTCGATGGGCGCGAAGATCTCGGTCGATTCGGCGACTCTCATGAACAAGGGGCTCGAGCTGATCGAGGCCTTCCACCTCTTCCCGCTCGGCGCCGACGCGTTCGACATCCTCGTCCATCCGCAATCGGTCATCCACAGCCTCGTCGAATATGTCGACGGCTCGTTCCTCGCGCAGCTCGGCGCGCCGGACATGCGCATCCCCATCGCCTACACGCTCGCCTGGCCGGAGCGGATGGCGACGCCCTGCGAGCGGCTCGATCTCGTCCAGGTCGCCCGGCTGGACTTCGAGGCGCCTGACGAGACGCGTTTCCCGGCTTTGCGTCTGGCGCGCCAGGCGCTCGCCGAGGGCGGCGCGCGGCCGGCAATCCTCAATGCCGCCAACGAGATCGCCGTTGCCGCCTTCCTTGCAAAACGGATCACTTTCCTCGATATCGCCTCGATCGCCGCCGAGACTCTCGCCGCCTGCGCGCCGCCGCCGCCCCGCACCATCGACGCGGTGCTGGAGGTCGACCGCGCCGCGCGCGAGGCGGCCGGCACGATCATGAGAAGGTACGCGCATTGAGCCATCCCGGCCTGTTCTGGACGATCCTGTTCTTCCTGCTCGCGATCGGGCCGCTCATCTTCGTCCACGAAATGGGCCATTACTGGGTCGGCCGCTGGTTCGGGGTGAAGGCCGAGGTCTTCTCGATCGGCTTCGGCCGCGAGCTGTTCGGCTGGACCGATCGACGCGGCACCCGCTGGAAGGTCGCGCCGCTCCCCCTGGGCGGCTACGTCCGCTTCGCCGGCGACATGAATCCGGCGAGCCAGCCGAGCCGCGAGTGGCTGACCATGCCCGCGGAGGAGCGCCAGCGCACCTTCCAGGCGAAACCGCTCTGGCAGCGCTTCCTGATCGTCGCGGCGGGACCGCTCACCAATTTCCTGTTCGCGATCGCGATCTTCACGATCCTGTTGAAGGCCTACGGGGAGCCGTTCACGCCGCCGGTCGTCGGCACCATCGTGCCGAATTCCGCCGCCGCCGAAGCGGGACTGAAGCCCGGCGATCGCCTGCTCAGGGTCGCGGGCACCAGCCTCAATCGTTTCGAGGACATCCAGCCGGTCGTTCTCCTCCAGGCAGGCCGCAAGCTGCGGGTCGAGGGCCTGCGCAACGGCCAGCCCTTTGCAACCGAGGCCACGATCAAGATGGTCGAGGTCAAGGACCGTTTCGGCAACCGCGGCCGTATCGGGCTGCTCGGCGTCGGGCCGGGCGCTCCGGCCTATCGCCCCATCTCGCTCCTCGAGGCGCCCAGGGCCGCCGTGAAGGAATGCTGGCTGCGCGTGACGATGACCCTTCAGGGGCTCGGCCAGATCATCGTCGGGCAACGCTCGGTGCGGGAATTGGGAGGGCCGCTCCAGATCGCGAAGCTGTCCGGCGAGCAGGCGACGCTCGGCTTCGTCAACTTCATCGTCTTCGTCGCGGTCGTCTCGATTAATCTCGGATTCATCAATCTCTTGCCAGTCCCGATGCTGGATGGAGGCCATCTGCTCTTCTACGCGATCGAGGGGGTGCGGCGCCGGCCGCTGCCGCCCCGGGCGGTGGAATGGGCGTTCCGGACGGGCCTCGCGGCCCTGCTGGTGCTGATGATCTTCGTGACGTTGAACGACCTGGCGTCTTTTGGCCTGTGGTCGAAGCTTGGCGGGTTGATCGGCCGGTCATGATCGGGCAGGGCACAAGCGACAGGGAGAAGGGGTCCGCCGGGCGCGGAAACCCCATATCTTGCAAGGGCGGGGACGCGTGACAGCCAAAATCGAAACTTCCACGAGGCGGCGTATCGCCTCCGCGCTGCTGGTCGGCACCATTCTCGGCGGCCATGCCGTGCCGGCCGCCGCGCGCCAGCAACCCGCGCCCGCGCCGACGCAGCCCGCGCCGTCTCCCGTCCCGGCGGCGCCCGGCGCCGCCCAGCCCGGCGCCGCCCAGCCCGCCGGAACGACTCCCGCCCCGGTGGCCGCCGCGCCGCAGCCGGCGCGCGTCATCCAGTCGCTCTCCGTCACCGGCAACCAGCGGCTCGAGACCGACACCGTCCTCTCCTACATGAAGCTGCGCGTCGGCCAGACCTACGACGTCGAGCAGCTCGACCAGGCGCTGAAGGACCTGCTCGCGACCGAATTGTTCGCCGACGTCCAGATCCGCGGCGCCGATACCGGCAACATCGTCGTCCAGGTCCGCGAGAACCCGGTCATCAACCGCATCATCCTCGAGGGCAACAAGCGGCTCAAGGAAGACAAGATCAACCCGGAGATCAAGCTCGCCCCGCGGCAGATCTTCACCCGCTCCAAGGCGCGCGCCGACGTCGCCCGCATCATCGAGCTCTACCGCCGCCAGGGCCGCTTCGCCGCCACCGTCGAGCCGAAGATCGTCCAGCTCGAGCAGAATCGCGTCGACGTCGTCTTCGAGATCAACGAGGGGCCGCAGTCGCGCATCCGCCAGATCAACATCATCGGCAACGAGCATTTCGGCGACGGCGAGCTGCGCGGCCAGCTCGCCACCAAGCGCGCCAGCCTGCTGTCCTTCCTTTCCTCGGGCGCGGTCTACGACCCGGACCGCCTCGCCTACGACCAGCAGAAGCTCCGGCAATTCTATCTGACCCAGGGCTATGCCGATTTCCGCGTCATCTCCGCCGTCGCCGAGCTGACGCCGGACCGGCGCGACTTCATCATCACCTTCGTCGTCGAGGAAGGCGAGCGCTACAAGTTCGGCGACGTCAAGGTCGAGAGCAGCACCCGCGACTTCAAGGGCGCCCAGCTCACCCGCATGCTGCCGATGCACAAGGGCGAATGGTACAATGCCAAGCAGGTCGAGGACACGGTCACCCAGCTGAACGAGGCGGCCGGTCTGTTCGGCTATGCCTTCGCCGACGTCCAGCCGGACTTCCAGCGCGACCGCGAACATCTGACGATGGGCGTCACCTTCAACGTCGGCGAGTCGCCGCGCGTCTATGTCGAGCGGATCAACATCAACGGCAACAAGCTCACCCGCGACAAGGTGATCCGCCGCGAGTTCCGCGTCGCCGAAGGGGATCCGTTCAACTCGATCCGGGTCAAGCGTTCGCGCGACCGCATCCAGTCATTGGGCTATTTCCAGGACAATCTCGAGATCGAGCAGACCCAGGGCTCGGGCCCGGACCGGGTCGACCTCGGCGTCAACGTGCAGGAGAAGGCGACCGGCCAGCTGCAGATCTCGGCCGGCTATTCGAGCCTCGAGCATTTCCTGGTCAACCTGTCGATCGAGCAGCGCAACTTCATGGGCAAGGGCCAGACCGTCCGCGCCGCCGTCAACTATTCCACCTACTCGAAGTCGGTCGAGCTCGGCTTCACCGAGCCCTATGTGTTCGACCACAACATCGCGATGGGCTTCGACGTCTTCCGGCGCGACTATTCGAACTTCAACTATATCGGCACCCAGCGCAACACGACCTACAAGCAGGTGTCGACCGGCGGGCAGATCCGGTTCGGCATCCCCATCACGGAATATCTGTCGATGGCGCTGCGCTACGGCCTCAGCTACGACCAGATCAGCCTCGACAAGGCGACCTTCTACACCAACGGCGCCTGCGACCCGCTGATCGCCGGCCGCTACCTCTGCGAGGCCGTCGGCAACCGCCTGACCTCGTCGGCGGGCTATTCGGTCGTCTACGATTCGACCGACAACCAGATCCGCCCGACCCGCGGCGAGCGCTACACGCTGAACCAGGATTTCGCCGGCCTCGGCGGCGACGTCCATTACATCCGCACCCGCGCCACCGCCGCCAAGTTCTGGAGGCCGTTCGGCAACTTCATCTTCTCGATCAACCTCGAGGGCGGCTACATCAAGAGCTTCGACAAGACGGTGGGAGACCAGGACCCGGTCCGCCTCGTCGACCGCTTCTTCCTCGGCGAGCCGCAGATCCGCGGCTTCGACATCCGCGGCGTCGGCCCGCGCATCCAGCGCGCCTTCTTCAAGACCGATGCGAACGGCGCCTATGTCATCGATCCCAACTCGAAACTGCCCGGCGGCTACGTGACGATCGAGGACCGCAAGCAGATCATCGACGACGCGATCGGCGGCCGGGCTTATTATCTCGGCCGCGCCGAGCTCGAAATCCCGGTCAGCGCCAGCTTCAAGGAGATGGGCCTCAGGCCGTCGGTGTTCGTCGACGTCGGCGCGGTGTTCGGCGTGCGCCACCCGACCGTCGATCCCGTCTACCCGAACGACCCGCGCGCGCAGGACCGCTGCCTCGACACTTCCGGAGCAGTGCTCGCGCCGCCTTCCGCCGGTGTCTGCGCCGCTGGCACCTTCACCGCGGGCACCAAGCCGTACCTGGAGCGCTTCGTCGGCGACACGCCCAAGCCGCGCGTCTCGATCGGCTTCGGCATCAACTGGAACTCGCCTTTCGGGCCGTTCAGGATCGATATAGCCAAGGCGCTTATCAAGGCGCCCGGCGACGCGCCCAAGCTTCTCACCTTCAACGTAGGAACCGCATTCTGATGACCAAGCTTCTGACCGGCGCGGCGTTCGCCGCGCTCGCCCTCGCCGCTCCCTCGGCTGCCTTCGCCCAGCGCGGCGCCGCGGCCTCGCCGATCCTCGTCGTCGACACCGACCGCATCCTCGCCACCTGCACGGCCTGCGTCGCCGCCAATACCCAGCTGCAGACGCTGGTCACCAACGGCAACGCCCGCGCCCAGCAGCTGCGCACGCCGCTCGACCAGGAGGCGCAGTCGATCGAGACCGCCGCCAACGCGCTCCAGAACATGCCCGCCGGCGCCGCCAAGACCCAGCAGGAAACGGCGCTGCGCAACCGCTACGCCGCGCTCCAGACCCGCCAGAACACGGCCAATCAGGAGCTGCAGCGGCTCGAGCAGAACATCCAGTCGACCCGCGCCAATGTCGGCCGCCAGCTCGGCGAGAAGCTGACCCAGATCGCCAGCACGATCATGACCCAGCGCGGCGCGCTCACGGTCTTCTCGAAGAACGCGACCCTCGCCAACGCCGATTCGATCGACATCACCAACGAGGTGCTCGCGGCGCTCAACCAGCAGCTCCCGGCGGTCAGCATCACGCCGCTCCCGCAGCAGCAGCAGACCCAGGGCCGGTGAGCGCGGCGGCGCGGGAGGGCGCCATGGGCCCGTTCGACATCAAGCGGGTGATGGCGGCCATCCCGCATCGCTACCCCATGCTCCTCGTCGACCGGGTCGAGGAACTGGTGCCGAACGAGCGCATCGTCGCAGTGAAGGCGGTGACGATCAACGAGCCTTTCTTCCAGGGCCATTTCCCGGCGCGCCCGATCATGCCGGGGGTGCTCATCGTCGAGGCGCTGGCCCAGGCGGCGGGCGTGCTCGCGGTCGAGTCGATGGGCCTGCGCGACAGCGGCAAGCTCGTCTACTTCATGGCCATCGACAGCGCGAAGTTCCGCGCCCCGGTCGAGCCGGGCGTGCTCCTCCGTCTCGAGGTGGTGCAGACGCAGGCCCGCCGCGCGGTCAGCAAGTTCTCCGGCAAGGCCTATGTCGGCGACAAGCTCGCCGCGGAAACCGACTTCACCGCCATGATCGCCGACGCCCCGGCGGAGTGAGGCGAATACGTCATCCCGGCGAAAGCCGGGATCTCCAGGAGATCCGCTCCGACCCTTTCCAACCGGAGATCCCGGCTTCCGCCGGGATGACGGGTCACGCCAGCTCCCACCCCGCCGCGCCCCGCCTGATCCCGAACACCTCGCGCAGCTGCGGGCCGTCGAGCAGCGCCGCCGGGGGGCCGTCGGCGGCGATCCTCCCGCCCTCCATCATGAGCAGCCGGTCCGCGAAGCGGGCGGCGAGGTCGAGGTCGTGCATCGCCGCGACGACGCCGATGCCGCGGGTCTCCACCAGCCTTCGCAGCAGCGCCATCAGCCTGAGCTGCCAGGCGGGGTCGAGATTGGCCGCCGGCTCGTCGAGCAGCAGCAGCCGCGGCGCCGGCGCGAGCGCGCGGGCGAGGAGCACGCGGCTGCGCTCGCCGGTCGACAGCCGGTCGACGCGGCGGTCGGCGAACGCCTCCACCTCGAGCGCGGCGACGCCCTCGTCCGGCGCCATGCCGGCCGGCAGCCCGAGCGCGATCACGTCGCGGGCCGCCAGCGGCCAGGCGATGTCGCGCGAGGCGGGCAGGTAGGCGAGCAGGCGCTTGCGCGCATCCGGCCCCAGCGCCTCCGGATCCTCGCCGCCGATGCGGACCGAACCGGCCGGCGCGCCGATCCGCGCCAGCGCATGGAGGAGGCTCGTCTTGCCGCTGCCGTTGGGGCCGACGAGGCAGACGAGCGCCGGCGCCTCCACCACGAAGTCGGTCGGCCGCAGCCGCCCCGGCAGCGCCACTCCCTCGGCATGAAGCAACGGCGTCATCGCGTCAGGCTCCAGCGCATGCGCACGACCAAGGCGAGGAAGAAGGGGGCGCCGAGCAGGGCGGTGACGACGCCGATCGGCAGCGACCGACCGACCGGGGCGGCACGGGTGACGAGGTCCGCGGCGGTGAGCAGCGTCCCGCCGATCAGCGCCGCCGGCACGATCGCGCGGCCGGGGTGGCCCCGCGTCAGCCGCCGCGCGAAGATCGGCGCGACGAGGCCGACGAAGCCGATCGCGCCGCACATGGCGACGCAGGCGCCGACGCCCAGCGCGGAGAGGCAGACGATGGCGATGCGCAGCCGGCTGAGCCGGTAGCCGAACGAGGCCGCCGCTTCCTCCCCGAGCGCGAGGCTGTCCAGCGCGGGGCCGAAGCGGCCGAGCAGCAGGATGGCGACCAAAGCCGGCACCCCGGCAAAGGCGGCCTGGGCGAGGCTGCGGTCGACCAGCGAGCCCATCAGCCATTCATAGGCGTCGTAGAAGGCGAAGGGGGAGGGGGCGAGGGCGAGCGCGACGGTGGTCAGCGCGCCGGCCAGAGCGGCGATGGCGAGGCCGGCGAGGAGCAGGGTGGCCGCCTCCGCCCGTCGCCCGGCGAGGCCGAGCAGCAGCAGCAGCGCCCCCAGCGCGCCGAGGACGGCCCCGGCGGCGAGGCCGGCCGATCCGCTGAACCCCAGCAGATAGGCGGCGACGACCGCGCCGAGCGCCGCCCCGGCCGTCGTGCCGGTGAGGTCCGGCGAGGCGAGGGGGTTGGCGAACAGCGCCTGGATCGCCGCTCCCGAGGCGCCGAGCACCGCGCCGTAGCCCAAAGCGAGCAGCGCGCGCGGCAGGCGCAGCTCGATCAGCACCGCGCGGGCGAGGCCCGGGTCCGCCGCCCACAGCGCGCCCAGCTGACGCCATGGCGTCAGCATCGACGAGGCGAACAGCAAGGCGAGCAAGGCCGCCAGCGCCATCCAGAGCCGCGCGCTCACCGGCCGAGCGCCCGCCGGAGGCGCAGGACCTCCGGCACCATCAGCGGCCCCATGCAGGTCCACAGCCGTCCGTCGGTGGCGAGCGCCCGCCCCGCCCGCACCCGCCGCGCCAGCGGGTGCGACAGCCAGCGCTGCTCGGCGGAGAACTGGCCGCTGCGATAGGAGCTGCGGAGCAGCACCGCCGGCGGGCGGACGAGCAAGGTCTCGAGGTCCGCCCGGTCTCCCGCGAGGCGGCGCTGGCGCAGCCCGGCGGCCGCCATCCACTCGGCGGCCGTCCCCGACGCCGCGACGCTGCGTCCTCCGCCCGAGAGGTAGATGGCGTCGACTGGTCGCCGCGGTGGCGAGCGGCGGATCCGCTCCATCGCTTCGACGAGTTGCCGCCCGCGCGCCTCGCGCCCGAGCGCCGCGGCCACCTTCATCGTCGACGCTTCGACGTCGGCGATGCCGGCGGGGTAGGGGAGGATGATCAGCTTCGCGCCGAGCCGTCGCGCGACCCCGGCGCGGTCGCCGCTGCTGCCGCCCATGGTCAGCACCAGGTCGGGCTTCAGGCCGGCCACCGAAAGCAGGCTGCCGTCGTTCCGCCGATAGGGGCGCGCCGCGGGCCAAAGCGGCGTCTCTTCAGGAAGTTGGGACAGATAGCTCACGGAGGCTATCTGCTTCGGCGCCGCGATCAGCAGCAACAGCTCGTCGGTGCACAGGTTGAGCGACGCCACGCGCCGCGGCGCCGCCGCTCCCGCCGCGCCGGTCAGCGCGAGACTAATCGCCGAGGCGCAGGCGAAGGCCCGCATAGACCGTCCTTCCCGCGGTCGCGTAGCCGACCGCGTCCTGATAGCGGGCGTCGAACGCATTTTCCGCCCGCACGTACAGCTCTACCTGTTTCGTCAGCCGATAGCCGAGCCGCGCCGAAGCCAGCACATAGGGGTGGAGCCGCACCGTCTGCGCGGGAAAGACGTCGAAGTTGACGTCATTGCGAGCGCCGACATAGGCCGCCGTCCCGCTCGCGCTCAGCCGTCCGCCGGTCCACGCCGCGACGAGATTGGCGCTGTGCCGCGGCCGTCGCACCTCGCGCACCAGCGCCGTCCCTGCCGCCTTCTGCTCGTCGGCGTCGAGATAGGTGTAATTGGCGGCGAGACGCAGCGCCCTGGCGGGCCGGAATTCCAGCGCGGCCTCGATCCCGCGCCGCCGGCTGCGGCCCGACGCGTTGGCGGTCGACGAGAGGAACGTGACGGGGTCGAACACGTCGAGGATCTCGTCCTCGAGGCGCGCGGTGAAGCCGGTCAGCGATGCGCTGAAGGATCTTCCGCCCCAGGCGACGCCCAGTTCGGCACTGCGGGACCGTTCGGGTCGGAGCGAGGGGTTGCCGCGGAACGCGCCGGGGAAGAAGCCGTACAGGTCGTAGAAGGTCGGCTGGGCGATGCCCTCGCCATAGCCGGCGTGGAGCGTCCATCCGGCGCCCGGCGAGACGATCGCCGCCGCCCGCAGCGTCGTCGCATCCTTGAACGCGCTGAACCGGTCGTGCCGGACGGCCACATCGGTGGCGAGGAACGCCGCCCAGTCGGCCCGCCACTCGCCGACCAGGGCGTCGAGGCGGCGGGACCGGTCCTGGTCGGTGGCGCCGAAATATTGCCGGTCGCGGGCGTGGAAGCGCTCGCTCTCATGCTCAAAGGCCGCGGTCACGCGGTGGCGGCCGAGCGTCTTCGAGACCTGCGCCCCCGCGGTCAGCCGCTCGCCTCCGGTGCGGTTGAGCGGCGCGGCGCCGGTGAAGTTGCGATTGCTGCTGCCGAGCAGGCTCACGTCCGCGGAGAGGTGCCATCCGTCCGCTTGGTACGAGGCCCAGCCGCGGCCCGCCGCGATGCGGTTGCGCGTGTTGTCGAGCGTTTCCGCCCGCTGGAAGGTGACGGGGTCGTAGCCGTCGAATTCGCTCTTCCCCTCGACGACGTGGCCGACGACGCCGATCTCGATCCCGGACGCGGGCCGCGCCACGGCCTTGGCGGTCGCGAAGCGGGTCCAGTAGCCGTCGCGCTCGCCGCCGGGGCGGCCAAGCTCGTCGATGCCCGCGCTTCCCATCGCGCCGGCCGCCGCGGAAAGGGCGACGGCACCCGCTTCCGCGGCACCCTGGACGAAGCCCCGTCCGCTCCTCAGGGCGCCATATTCGCCGAGCGCGCTCAGCCCGGTGCCGCGGCGGGCGTCGGCGCCGTCGACGGCGACGACGCCGCCCAGCGCCTCGGAGCCCCACAGCGCCGATTGCGGTCCCCGCACGACTTCGATCCGCGACAGCGCATCCGACGAGAGCAGCTCGAATCGCGCCGCATTGCCGGCGGCGGGGTCGTTGAAGCGGATGCCGTCGACGAACAGCAACGTGTGGTTCGCCTCCGCGCCCCTGATGCGCACTTCGGTGAGGCTGCCCTTCGGCCCGGAGACGGCGACGGAAACGCCCGGCGTCAGTCGCAGGACGTCGCTCGCCTGCGGCAGCGACAGGGCCTCCAGCGTTGCGGCGTCGAACAAAGTCGAGGAGACCGGCGCCTCCGCCTGGCGTTCCGGCTCGCGCGAGGCGGTGACGACGATCGGGTCGCTCGCCTGCACGGGGTCCGCAGCAAGTAAGGTGAGGATCAGGAAACCATTCATCATCAATCCCTTCGAGCACGACATTGCTGTCGTCTCGAAAGGACGCCGGCGGGTGCGCCGGGTCCTCGCACCGCGGCTGGTCCCGGCCGGATGCGGACGACGTGCCTCGGGCAGGTCTCCTGGCTCGCGGCTCTCGGACCCCGCCAGCCCTGGCTGGGGTCCATCGCCCTGTCCTCCTTTGCGGAGGATGGGCTTGCCGCCTACAGTTGCGGGCACAGCGCCGGCGTCGGACCGGCTTCCCTTTTCACCGCATTTCGGGAGGAACCCCGATGCGCGGCACCTTCGGCCTCCTCGCGCTAATCCCCGCCCGCAACGCTTGTCAATTGTGCCCCCTCGCTGTAGGGAGCGCACCTGCTGACGCCCCGCCGGAGCTCGCCGCTCCGTGGGGCTTCTTCATTTGAGGCTGGTCGGAACCAGCCAACGAGGATCCGACATCATGAAGACCGACGCCCATCCCGATTACCACATGATCAAGGTGCAGATGACCGACGGCACCGTGTTCGAGACCCGCTCCACCTGGGGCAAGGAGGGCGACACCCTCCAGCTCGACATCGACCCGAAGGTGCATCCGGCCTGGACCGGCGGCAACGCCCGCGTCCTCGATTCGGGCGGCCAGGTCGCGCGCTTCAACAAGCGCTTCGGCGGCCTTACCCTCGGCGCCAAGAAGTAAGCCCGCGTGGAGGCGGCGCCGACGCTCGAGACCGAGCGCCTCCGCCTCCGGCCGTTCCGCGCGTCCGACCTCGACGCCCAGGCCGCGGCCATGGGCGATCCCACGGTCGTGCGCCATCTCGGCGGCCATCCCTTCTCCCGCGAGGAGACGTGGCGCAAGATGCTCGCCGCGCCGGGCCTGTGGGTCATGCTCGGCTTCGGCTACTGGGCCGTCGAGCGGCGCGAGGACGGCGCCTATTGCGGCCAGGTCGGCTTCGCCGACTTCAAGCGCGACCTCAGCCCGTCGATCGAGGGCACGCCCGAAATGGGCTGGATCTTCGCGCCGCAGATGCACGGCCGGGGCTACGCCACCGAAGCCTGCCTCGGCGCCCTCGCCTGGCTCGACGGCGCTCTGCCGGGCCGCGAGGCAACGGCGATCATCAGCCACGCCAACGCCGCCTCGATCCGCGTTGCCGAGAAAAGCGGGTTCTCGGTGCGGGAGGAAGCGCTCTACCGCGGCGAGCCGATCCTGCTCTTCCGCCGGCCGCCGCGCTGAGCCTCAGAAAGCCGGGGAGTCTTCGCCGAGGCGGGGGCTGCGCCGGTCCGCCACCTGCCGCTTGCCGTCGATGACGATCGGCGAGGCGAGCCCGGGTGGGTCGCCCTCGAGCATCATCCCGCGATGGACGACCTGCGGGTCGGCGAACACCTGATCGACGCGATTGATCGGCCCGGCGGGAATCCCCGCCGCCTCCAGCGCTTCGGAGAATTCCCGTTGCCCGCGCCTGGCGATCGCCTCGGCCAGAACCGGGATCAGCGTCTCGCGGTGCACCACCCGCGCGGGATTGGTGCGGAAGCGCTCATCGCCGGCGAGCCCGGGAAACCCGAGGAGGGCGCAGAGCCGCGCGAATTGCCGGTCGTTGCCGACGGCGACGATCACCGGCCCGTCCGCCGTGTCGAACGCCTGGTAGGGGACGAGGTTGGCGTGGCCGTTGCCCATGCGGTGCGGGACCGTGCCGGAGACCATCCAGTTCAGCGCCTGGTTGGCGAGCACCCCGACCTGGCAATCGAGCAGGGCCATGTCGATATGCGCGCCGCGTCCGCTGCGGTCCCGCTCGCGCAGCGCGGCGAGGATGGCGACCGTGGCGTAGAGGCCGGTGAACAGGTCGGCATACGCGATGCCGGACTTCTGCGGCGCCCCGTCCGGCTCGCCGGTCAGCGACATCGCGCCGCCCATGCCCTGGATGATGAAATCGTAGCCGGCCCGCTCCGCATAGGGGCCGTCCTGGCCGAAGCCGGTGATCGAGCAATAGACGAGGCGCGGGTTCACCGCCGACAGGGCCGGGTAGTCGAGCCCGTATTTGGCCAGCCCGCCGACCTTGAAATTCTCGATCAGGACGTCCGCCTCGGCGGCGAGGGTCCGCACCGCCGCCTGGCCCTCCTCGGTCTCCAGATCCAGCGCGACCGAGCTTTTGCCGCGATTGCAGGCGTGGAAATAAGCGGCGGCGCCGTCACCGGCGAAGGGCGGCCCCCAATGACGGGTATCGTCGCCCATATCCGGGCGCTCCACCTTGACGACCTCGGCGCCGAGATCGGCGAGCAGCTGCCCCGCCCACGGTCCGGCAAGAATCCGAGCGAGCTCCAGGACTTTGAGGCCGGCGAGTGGCTGGTCCATCTATCGCGCCGTCCCGGCGGAAGCCGGGATATCCGCTCGGAAAGGCACGGCGCGTCTCCGGGAGACCCCGGCTTCCGCCGGGGTGACAGGCGCGGTACCGCCCGTCAAAACGCCGAAATCCCGGTGATCGCCCGACCCAGGATCAGCCCATGGACGTCGTGCGTCCCCTCGTAGGTGTTCACCGTCTCGAGGTTCATCGCGTGGCGCATCACCTGGAACTCGGCCGAGATGCCGTTGCCCCCGTGCATGTCGCGCGCCGTGCGGGCGATATCGAGCGCCTTGCCGACATTGTTGCGCTTGATGAGGCTGATCGTCTCGGGAATGAGCGCGCCCTCGTCCATCCGCCGCCCGACGCGCAGCGCCGCCTGCAGGCCGAGGCTGATCTCGGTGGCCATGTCGGCGAGCTTCATCTGGACGAGCTGGGTGGCGGCGAGCGGCCGGCCGAATTGCTTCCTGTCGAGGGTGTAGCTTCGTGCCGCCGCGTAGCAGGCTTCGGCCGCGCCCATTGCGCCCCAGGCGATGCCGTAACGCGCGCGGTTGAGGCAGCCGAACGGCCCTTTCAAGCCGGCGATCTCGGGGAACATCTGCTCTTCCGGCACCTCGACCCCGTCCATCACGATCTCGCCGGTGATCGAGGCGCGCAAGGAGAGCTTCTCCCCGATCTTCGGCGCGCTGAGCCCCTTCATGCCCTTTTCGAGCAGGAAGCCGCGGATCGCGCCGCCATGCGCCTCCGATTTCGCCCAGACGACGAACAGGTCGGCGATCGGCGCGTTGGTGATCCACATCTTGGCTCCGGACAGGCGATAGCCGCCGTCGATCCTCTCCGCGCGCGTCCGCATCCCGCCCGGATCCGAGCCGGCATCCGGCTCGGTGAGGCCGAAGCAGCCGACCCATTCGCCCGTCGCCAGCTTCGGCAGATATTTCGTCCGCTGCGCCTCCGAGCCGTAGGCGTGGATAGGATGCATGACGAGCGAGGACTGGACGCTCATCGCCGAGCGGTAGCCGCTGTCGACCCGCTCCACTTCGCGCGCCACCAGGCCGTAGCTGACGTAGTTGAGCCCGGCGCCGCCATAGTGGGGCGGAATGGTCGCGCCGAGCAGGCCGAGAGCGCCCATCTCGGCCATGATCTCGCGGTCGAACCGTTCGTCGAGGAAGGCGGACGTCACCCGCGGCTGCAGCTTCTCCTGCGCATAGGCTTCGGCCGTGTCCCGCACGAGCCGCTCCTCGTCGCTGAGCTGGGCATCGAGCCCGAACGGATCCGCCCACTCGAACCTGCCAATCGCCGCCTCGGCCAAACCTCGTTCCTTTCGTCGCTCATGGCGGACAGGGTGGGATTCGAACCCACGGTGGGCGTGAACCCACGGCGGTTTTCAAGACCGCTGCCTTAAACCACTCGGCCACCTGTCCCCGCCGCCTGCCTTTAGCCGCGCCTCCGCCTTGGCGCAAAGCCGCCGTGTCGCGGAGCCGCTGCTGCCGCGCGGGCCCGGTCGTGCAACCGGCGCGCCGAACCGGGTGTTCATGACGCCCGCCCCTGTGGCATCAGGGACTTGGCGGAGGGTGTGTGATGCGTTCGGTACTGGTGAAGGCTGCGGCGGCGTTGATGCTGGCCTCCCCGGCAATGCCCGCGGCCTCGGCGACGGCCCAGGCGGTGCCGAACGAACAGGGTTTCCAGGCCTTCCTCGCCCAGCTGCGGGCCCGCGCCTTCGCCGCCGGGGTGAGCCGCGAGACGATCAACGCCGTCTTCCCGACCCTCGCGTTCAGCGCCCGCACCATCCAGCTCGACCAGGCCCAGCCGGGCGTCATCGCCGGCAGCAACGCCAACCCGCCCTTCGCGCCGTACCGCGCCCAGCATGTCAGCGCCGCGCTGATCAACGGTGGGCGCGGCCGTTATCATGCTTACTATCCCCAGCTTCAGGAAATCCGCCGCCGCTATGGCGTCACGCCGTCGGTGCTGGTCGCGATCTGGGGGCACGAGACGAGCTACGGGGCCGTGACCGGCAATTTCGACCTCTTAAGCTCGCTCGCCACGCTCGCTTATGAGGGCCGGCGCCGGGACCTGTTCGCCGACGAGTTCGTTGCGGGCCTCAAGATGATCGACCGCGGCGTGCCGCGTTCCCGGCTGCGCGGCAGCTGGGCGGGCGCCACCGGCTACCCGCAATTCCTGCCTTCGGTCTGGCTGCGCTCGGCGGTCGATTTCGACGGCGACGGCCAGGCCGACATCTGGCGCAACGTTCCCGACGCTCTCGCGTCGATCGCCAATTATTTCGCCAAGGCCGGATGGCGGGCGGGGGTTCCCTGGGGCGTCGCGGTCAACGTCCCGGCCGGTCTCGACCGGGCATCGCTCAGGTCCCGCATCAAGGCGGCCCGCTGCCCGAAGGTCTACGAGCGCCACAGTCGGTGGCTGAGCTTCGCGGAATGGCGCCGCCTGGGCCTGGTGGCCCAGTCCGGCAGCTGGCCGCGGGACGCGGAGATGGCGACCCTGATCGAGCCGGACGGCCCCGGCCGCACCGCCTATCTCACCACCGTCAACTATCGGGTGATCCTCGATTATAATTGCTCGAACTTCTATGCCTTGTCGGTCGGCCTGCTGGCCGACGCCATCGCCCGCTGAAGCGGGTGGCGCGGAGCGGGGCTTGTGGTTAATGGTGGCGAAAGTGCCGCGCAAAGCGCTGTTTCCGAATTTCATATCTCATCGGTGGAATGATGCGTAAACTCCTGATTATAAGCGCCTTAACTTCCGCAATCGCCTTCCCCGCGGTGGCGGCGGCGCCACCTTTCGAGACGGCCGCCAAGGTCGCCTACATGGTCGACCTTTCGTCCGGCGCGACGCTCTACGCCAAGGATGCGGACGTGCGGATGCCGCCGGCGTCGATGGCGAAGATGATGACCGTCCACATCGCCTTCAACCTGATCAAGAAGGGCGAGCTGAAGCTCCAGCAGAATTGCGAAGTTCGGCCGGAGACCTGGAAGCAGTGGCACGGCCCGGCGGCCGGCTCGACCATGTTCCTCTCGCCGGGCGAGCAGGTCAGCGTCGAGAATCTGCTCCATGGCGTCGTGACGCTGTCGGGCAACGACGCCAGCGTGGTCCTCGCCGAATGCATCTCCGGCACCGAGCCGGCCTTCGCCAACCTCATGAACCAGGAGGCGCAGCGCCTCCACATGACCAACAGCCATTTCGGCAATTCGAACGGCTGGCCGGACAACGGCGTCACCTACGTCACCGCCCGCGACCTCGCCACGCTCGCCCGGGCGACGATCGAGACCACGCCGGACCTCTACAAGCGCTTCTACACCCAGACGTCGTTCACCTGGGGCAAGACGATGGGCGGCAACCAGCCCATCGAGCAGGGGAACCGCAACCCCCTGCTCGGGCGGGTGCCCGGCGCCGACGGCCTCAAGACCGGCCACACCGACGAGGCCGGCTACGGCTTCACCGGCTCGGCCGAGCAGAACGGCCGGCGCCTGATCATGGTCGTCGCCGGCCTGCCGAGCTTCAACGCCCGCATCGAGGAGTCGGTGAAGTTCATGAACTGGGGTTTCCACGCCTGGAAGGCGCAGCCCCTGTTCAAGGCGAACCAGAAGGTGGCGGACGCGCAGGTCCAGCTCGGCGGCGCCACGCACGTGCCGCTGCTGGCGCCGCAGGACATCGCCGTGACGCTGCCCGCCGGCCTCGGCGCCAACGTCAAGGTCAAGGTCGTCTATGACGGGCCGATCAAGGCGCCGATCAAGAAGGGCCAGCACGTCGCGGACCTCGTCGTCTCGACGCCCGACACGCCGCCGCAGACCATGCCCCTCGTCGCCGGCGAGGATGTCGGCCAGGCGGGCTTCTTCACCCGCATCTGGCTGGGCTTCAAGTCGCTGTTCGGGTGAAGGTGGCGCACGGCCGGTTCATCAGCCTCGAAGGCGGGGAGGGGGCCGGCAAGTCGACCCAGCTCAAGCGGCTTGCGGAGGCGCTTCGCCGCCGCGGCCTCGAGGTCGTCGAGACGCGCGAGCCCGGCGGCAGCGAGGGTGCGGAGATGATCCGCCGCTTGCTGCTCGAGGGGCCGGAGGAGCGCTGGACCGCGGAGGCGGAAGCCCTGCTGTTCGCGGCGGCCCGCGCCGACCATGTCGCCCGCACCATCCGCCCCGCCGTCGCGCGCGGCGCCTGGGTGCTGTCCGACCGCTTCCTCGACAGCTCGCTCGCCTATCAGGGCGGCGCGCTGGGCCTGGGCATCGCGCGCGTCCGGGGGCTCCACGACTTCGGCAGCGGCGGCTATCTTCCGGACCGGACCTTGCTGTTTGCGCTGACACCGGAGCAGGTGGAGGGACGCCTGCGCGTCCGGGACGTGGACGGCGCCGACCGCATCGGCGGACGCGACGCGGCCTTCCATGCGAAAGTGGCCGCGGCCTTCGATGCGCTCGCCGAGGCCGAGCCGGCGCGGTTCCGGCGGGTGGAGGCGTCAGGGACGCCGGAGGAGGTCACGGCGCACGCTTTCGCGGCCCTGGAGGATCTGCTGTGAGTGTGCGGTGCCTTTCCCTCGCCCGCGAGGGGAGGGGGAAGTGAACCCGCTGTTCGGCCACGACGCCGCGATCGCCGCCTTTCGCGACAGCCTCGACGGCGGGCGGCTCCATCACGCCTGGCTCGTCTCGGGGCCCGAGGGCATCGGCAAGGCGCTGTTCGCCGAGAAGGCGGCCCTGCGGGTGCTGGCGGCGGGGCAGGGGCCCATCGACGCGCCCGGCCTCGACGTGCCCGACGATCACCCGGCGGCGAAGCTGATGGCCGCCGGCAGCCATCCGGACTTCGCGCGCCTCGAGCGCCTTCCTCGCGACGGCGGCTCCGGGGAGCTCGCCCGCTCGATCACGGTCGACCAGGTGCGGTCGCTGTCGCGTCTGTTCGCGACGACCGCGTCCATGTCCCCGTGGCGGGTCGTGGTGATCGACGCCATCGACGATCTCGAGCGCGGCGCCGCCAATGCGCTCCTCAAGAATCTCGAGGAGCCGCCGCCGAGCTCGGTCTTCCTCCTCGTCAGCCACGCCCCGGAGCGGCTGCTGCCGACGATCCGCTCGCGCTGCCGTCCGCTGCGGCTGGCGCCGCTCGACGATGACGCCATGACGTCGGCGCTGGGCGCGGCGCTCCCCGATGCGGAAGCGAAGGAGATTGCCGAGTTGAAGGTCGCGGCGGCGGGCTCCCCCGGCCGCGCGCTGCAGTTCCGCGGCCTCGACATCGCCGGCCTCGACCGCGCCATCGCCGCGCTCGTGCGCGAGGGCGATCCGACCAATGCCCGCCGCAGCGCGCTCGCCCAGAGCCTCGCCCTCAGATCCGCGCAGCCGCGCTACGAGGCATTCCTCGCGCGTATCCCGGGCGCGATCGCCCGCGAGGCGAAGGCGCGACGCGGTCCGGCGCTGGCCGAGGCGCTCGCCACCTGGGAGCGGGCGCAGAGCCTCGCCTCGAGCGCCGCGCGCCTGTCGCTCGAGCCGGAAAGCACGGTGTTCGAGCTGGCGGGGATGCTCGCCTCCCTGGCGGGGGCGGGGAAAAAGGCGGCCTAGACCGTCACCCCAGCGAAGGCTGGGGTCCCAGCGGGTGACATGCACCTGTGCCCTTCACCTCCTGGGACCCCAGCCTCCGCTGGGGCGACGGGGAGGGTACTCAGCCGCGCAACCTCCCGCTAAAGCCGCGCGCATGGCCGAGCCTTTCTACATCACCACCGCGATCAGCTACCCGAACGGGCCGCCGCATATCGGTCACGCCTACGAAGCGATCGCGAGCGACGTCATCGCGCGCTTCCAGCGACTCCGCGGGCGCGACGTCTTCTTCATGACGGGCACCGACGAGCACGGCCTCAAGATGGCCCAGGCGGCCCGTGAGCGCGGGGTCGAGCCGGCGCAGTTGGCGGACGAAATGTCGTCGCTGTTCAAGGTGATGGATGAGCGTCTTCAGATTTCTTTCGATCGTTTCATTCGCACCACCGAACCCGCCCACCACGCCGCAAGCCAGGCGATCTGGCGGGCGATGGCCGCGAAGGGCGACATCTATCTCGGCCGCTACGAAGGCTGGTACTCGGTCCGCGACGAAGCCTATTACGACGAGAAGGAGCTGCACACCGCCGAGACCGGCGAGAAGCTCTCGCCCCAGGGCACGCTCGTCGAATGGACGGTGGAGGAGAGCTGGTTCTTCCGCCTCTCCGCCTATCAGGAGAAGCTGCTCGCGCATTATGCGGCGCAGCCGGACTTCATCCGCCCGGAGTCCCGCCGCAACGAGGTGCTGCGCTTCGTCGAGGGCGGCCTCTCCGACCTCTCCATCTCGCGCACCAGCTTCACCTGGGGCGTCAAGGTGCCCGACAGCGCGGACCACGTCATGTACGTGTGGCTCGACGCGCTCACCAACTACCTGACCGGCGTCGGCTATCCGCACACCGAATCAGAGGCTTACAAGACGTTCTGGCCTGCCGATCTGCACGTCATCGGCAAGGATGTCGTGCGCTTCCACGCCGTCTACTGGCCCGCCTTCCTGATGTCCGCCGGCCTGAGGCTGCCGAAACAGGTGTTCGGCCACGGCCACGTCCTGCTGCGCGGCGAGAAGATGTCGAAGTCGGCGGGCAACGTCGTCGACCCCCTGGGCCTCGCCGACGCCTTCGGCGCCGATGCGCTGCGCTACTTCCTGATGCGCGACGTCACCTTCGGCCAGGACGGCAGCTACAGCCCCGAGGCGATCGTCGCCCGGGTCAATGCCGACCTCGCCAACAGCTTCGGCAACCTCGCGCAGCGCACCTTGTCGTTCATCGTCAAGAATGCCGGCGCGGTGCTGCCCACGGGCGGGCGGAGCGACCCGGCGGACGCGGCGCTCCTCGACCTCGTCGAGCGCGCGACGGCGCAGGAGCTGCCCGCGCATTTCGAGCGGCTCGAGCTCAGCCAGGGGATCGAAGCGTGGCTGCGCGCGGTCTTCGCCTGCAACCAATATATCGACGCGCAGGCGCCCTGGACCTTGCGCAAGACCGATCCCGAGCGGATGGTTGCCGTGCTCGCGACGTTGTGCGCGGCGATCGTCGACCTGGCGGTGGCGATCCAGCCGGTCATCCCGACGGGGGCGGCCAGGCTGCTCGGCCAGATGGGCGTGCCGGAGGAGTCGCGCACCCATGCGGCGTTCGGGGATCCGGGCCGCTACGCGCGGCTGGCCGGCAGCGCGCTGGAGGCGCCGACCCCGATCTTCCCCCGGTTCGAGCTGCCGGCGGAGGGGTGATTCTCGTCATGCCAGCGAAGGCTGGCATCCCAGTGGGTGAAGAACAGAGAGCACTTCACCCGCTGGGGCCCCAGCCTGCGCCGGGGCGACGCATCCTCACCAGACGTGCACGCGCTCCTCGGGCGGCAGGTAGAGCTTGTCGCCCGGCTTGACGGCGAAGGCGCGGTACCATTCGTCCATGTTCCGCACGATGCCATTCACGCGATATTGCTCCGGGCTGTGCGGGTTGGAGAGGAGCTGCGCCCGCAATGCCCCTTCGCGCGCCTTGCCCTGCCAGCTGTGGGCGTAGGCGAGGAAGAAGCGCTGGTCGCCGGTGAAGCCGTCGATCACGGGCGGCTCGCCGTGGCGGGCGACGTAGCGGCGATAGGCCGCATAGGCTGCCTCGAGGCCGCCGAGATCGCCGAGATTCTCGCCGAGCGTCAGGTGGCCCTTGATGTGGACGCCCGCGATCGGCTCATAGGCGTCGAACTGCCGCGCCAGCGCCTCGGCATGGACGGTGTAGCGCTCCGCCGACGCCTTGGTCCACCAGTCGCGCAGGCGCCCCTGGGCGTCGAACTGGCGGCCCTCGTCGTCGAAGCCGTGGCCCATTTCGTGGCCGATCGTCGCGCCGGTCTCGCCGTAATTGACGGCCGGATCGGCCGCGGCGTCGAAGAAGGGCGGCTGCAGCTGGGCCGCCGGGAAGGTCACCTGGTTCAGCGTCGGGTCGTAATAAGCGTTCACCGTCTGCGGGTTCATCTCCCACAGGCTGCGGTCGATCGGCCTGGGGTAGCGGGAGAGGTCGAGCTTCCAGCGGAAGTCGCGCGCCGCCATCGCGTTGGCGAGGGCGTTGGCGCGGCTCACCTTCATCGATGAATAGTCGATATATTTGACCGGATGGCCGACCCGCGGATCGAAGGCGGCGAGCTTCGCCAGCGCCTCCTTGCGGGTGGGGTCGTCCATCCAGGAGGCATGCTCGATCTTGTCCTTGTAGGCGGCGCGGAGGTCCTCGATCATCTCGCTCACGAGGCGCTCGGTCGCGGGCGTCCAGTGGTTCCTGACGTAGAGCTGGCCGACCGCCTCGCCGAGATTGGCGTCGAGCAGGCGGACGCCGCGCTTCCAGCGCTCGGCCTGGGCGGGCGTGTCATTGAGCGTCTTGCCGTAGAAGGCGAAGCGCGCGTCGTCGAACGCCTTGGGCAAGAACTGGGCGTTGTCGCTCAGGAAGCGGATGGTGAGGAAGTCCTTCCACGCCTCGAGCGGCAGGTCGGCGATCGCCTTGCCCGCCGCCGCCACCGCGCTCGGCTCGCCGACGATCACCCGGCGGGGCGCGCCGAGGCCCATATGGGCGAGCGTCGCCCCCCAGGCGAATTGCGGCGCGAGGGCGGCAAGCTGCGCCATGTCCATCGGGTTGTAGGTCGCGACCGGGTCCCGGCGCCGCTCCGGCGTCCACTGCTCCTTGGCGAGCGCCGTCTCGAGCGCGACGTAGCGATCCGCCTTGGCCGCCGCGTCGGGGACGTTCGCCAGCGCGAGGAGACGCACGACATAGTCGCGATACGCCTTGCGGATCGCGTCGTACTTGGCGCCCGGGAGCAGGTAGTAATCGCGGGTCGGGAGGCCGAGCCGCGCCTGCTGGGCGTAGACGGCATAGCGGGTCGGGTCCTTGACGTCGGCGCCGATGCCGATGGCGATCGGCGCGGCGTAGCCGGGCTCGCTCATCAGGAGGACGAGGGCCTGCTTGTCGGTCACCGCGGCGATGCGCGTCAAATAGGGCCGTGCCGGCGCGAGGCCCGCTTTCTCGATGCCGGCCTCGTCCATCCAGGCGCCGTAATAATCGACGATCTGGCGGACGAAGGCGGGCTGGTTCGGCTGCTTCGCGGCGTCCTCGACCATGCGGCGCACCTCGCGCTCCGTCTCGTCGGGCAGGTCGTAATTGTAGCCGGCGCGCGATTTGTCGGCCGGGATCGGCGCATCGCGCAGCCAGGTGCCGAGCGCGTAGGCGAAGAAATCGTCGCCGGGCTTCACCGACCGGTCCATCAGCGCCGCGTCGACTCCCCAGCCGCCGTAGCGCGGCCTCTGGGTCTGGGCGGCAAGCGGGGCGGCGGCGAGGACAGCGGCGCCGAGCAGCAGCGCGCCGCGAAGGCGGATCGAGGCCATTGGAAACTCCCGGAAAAAATCTCCCGCCGGTCGAGATAGCGAGCCGCGGGAGGGGCGGCAATGGCCGTGGCGACACGGCCATAATGGCGGGGTTTCCACCTTCCCTTAACCTCTCGCGGCTACCGGCGTCACGAGGCAAGCGGAGACCGGGTCATGGCATCGGCGGCGATTGCGAGGGATCTGGGCGCCGAGCGGGAGAAGCGCCTCGCCCTGCTGCTCGATTTCGCCGAGCGGGCGCTCGTCCTCGTCATGATCGTCGGCTTCAACATCCGCATCCTGCCGCACTACAGCGAGTCGATCTGCTACCTCCTGATCACGGTTTCGGAAGGCGTGACGGCCTTCATGATCCTGATCCGGCGGCCCGGACGGACGCTCAACACGGTCTACGGCTGGTCGCTCGCCGTGCTCGGGACCTTCGCGCCCCTGCTGGTCGCGCCGACGCACGTCATGCTGGTCCCGAGCTCGGTCGCCGCGGCGATCATGACCGTGGGGCTGTTCTGCGCCATCTCCGCGAAGATCTTCCTGCGCCGCTGCTTCGGCATCGTGCCGGCCAATCGCGGCGTGGAGCGGGACGGGCCGTACAAGCTCGTCCGCCACCCCATCTACCTCGGCTACATCATCGCCAACGTCGGCTTCCTCAGCGCCAACGCCTCGGCCTGGAACGCCTTCATCTACGCGAGCTGCTGGGCCGCGATCGTGCTGCGCATCCGCGCCGAGGAGGAGGTGCTCTCCACCTCCCCCGAATATGCTCTGTACCGGGCCCAGGTGCGCTGCCGGCTGATCCCCGGGATCTGGTGAGCGGCGGCCGGCGCAGGCCCTATTCCGCCGTGGTCGGATCGATCGTCGCGCGGACCTCGGCGATGCTGTTGGCGGGGAAGCCCGCCGTCTCCGCATGCTGCCGGATGAGGTCGGCATTGGGCGCGCGGTAGATGCAGTAGATCTTGTCGTCGGTGACGTAGGAATGGACCCACTGGATGTCGGGCCCGAGCTGGCGCAGCACGCTGCAGGAGCCCTGCGACGCGCCCTTCAGCTCTTCCGCGCCGAGGCCGCCGACGCCCGGCATGTCCCGTTCGATAACGAATTGCGGCATGATCGTCCTCCTTGTGCGGGACTTCGGTAGCAGGGTTGCACCGGCGAAACGAGCCCGCGGGAGCGGAGCGGCGGCCCGCGCGTTGCGTGCCCGTGACGAATCGATATCTGACGGCCGCCGCCGCCCTCGCGCTGCTTCTCGGCGGCTGCCGGCGTCAGGCGCCCGAGCCGGCGCCGTCGCCGATGGCGCTCGAGAAAGCGATGCGCGGTAATGCCGCCGAGGCGAAGCCGCCGCCGCTGCGGCTGTCCGCGCTGCGGCCGGAGGACGCGCGCGCGCTCGGCGTGCGGCCCGCCTGCCGGCTCACCCGCGGCGCCGACACCCTGGTCCTCGCCGGCGGCGGGGCGGCGCTGGCCCGCGTCGACGGCGGGTTGCGCCGGATTCCGCAGGCGGGGGCGGTGGACGCGACCGGCGCCTTCTTCCGCGACCCGGCGATCGCGATCAGCGTCGGCGCGCCGGACCCGCGCCTGGGCGAGGGAAGCGCCGGCGTCACCCTCTCCGGCGCCGGCAGCGAGCCGCCGCAGAAGACCGACGGCGTATGGAGCTGCGCCGGCTGAGGAAAGACGGGGTGGAAATCCGATGCGCGCCGTGGCAGCCTTGTTAGCGATAACAAGGGGGGAAACGATGCGCCTCATTCTGCCGTGCCTTGCCAGCCTCGCGGCGCTGCCCGCGGCGGCCCAGCCGCCTGCCGCGCCGCCCTCGCCCGCGGCGCCGCCCACGCCCGCCGCGAGCAGCCTCGATTCGAAGCTGATCAACGTCCCCGGCACGGACTGGAACGTCTACGGCCCCAACCAGGCGGCGAAGCGGCTCGAGAAGGAGGGGCCGAAAGGCTATCCGGCGATCCGCGTCACCGTCTCCAGGCCGGGCAAGAACGCATGGGACGCGGGCGCCGTCTCGGTGGTGCCGAAGCCGGTCGGCGCCGGCGACGCGGTGCTCGTCGCCGTCTACCTGCGCGCGCCGGAGCTCAAGGATGGCGAGACGCTCGAGCTGCCGCTGGTCGGTGCGACCGGCGCCGCCGCGCCCTATCCCGCCATCGCCGGCGAGAAGGCGGTGCTCACCAACCAGTGGAAGCTCTACTTCGCCAGCGGCAAGGCGCCGCAGCCCTTCGCCGCGAACGGCGTTCAGGCGACCGTCCACCTTGCCGGCGCCCGCCAGGTGATCGACCTCGGCCCCTTGCGCGTCTACGATTTCGGCCCCGACATGGACCTCAAGCGCCTGCCCCACAATTAGGCGACGAACCGACAGGCCGGGAGCGTCACTGAGTCAGCTTTTTCACCCGAAGGCCCGAAGGACCCGAAGGTGCTCAGGCGGTTCATGTGCCGCGCGCGGACGAATCTGCTCCGATAACGGAGAGCGACTGCGTCGCTCTCTATGTTGATTTTGGAGGCAAGGTACGGCTCCCTCGCCGCGCGAGCCCCTTCGGGCCCTTCGGGCCTTCGGGTGAACCTCGCGCCGTGATCGTCGACGGCACTGCTCTCGCAAGGCACTCTAGGCGGCCAGCGCCGCGTCCGCATCGGCTCGCATGGAGACGCCGAGCGGCCGGACGTGGAGGCGGCAGGGGGTCGCCGCCCCTCCGCGGGCGAGGCTGGTCGCGCGGACGATCTCGCCGGTGGCGGCGAAGCCCAGCCGGTCGAGCAGCCGTGCGCCGGCCGGATTGTCGAGGAAGCTCCAGGCGAAGACGTGGTCGAGCCGGAGGCTGTGGCGCGCCATCTCGAGCAAGGCGGCGCCGGCCTCGCTCGCATAGCCACGGCCCCAGAAGCGCCGCGTCGTCCAGGTCGCGAACAACGCCTGCCCCGCGCCGGTGCGGGCGAGGCCGACCGCGCCGACCAGCTCCGGCGCCGCCGCCGTCCGGCGCCAGGCGAGGAGGGTGGTCCGTGCCGGATCCGCGTGCGCCTCCGCGAGGAAAGCCTCGGCGTCGGCGATGCTGTAGGGCCAGGGGGCGCCTTCGCAATTGCGGGCGATGCCGAGCTCGTTGACCGCCGCGGCGAGGGCGGGGGCGTCCTCCCGCCAGCCGGGCCTCAGCAGCAATCTGTCGGTGCGTGCGAACACTTCATTTCTCCCTTCGCCGCCGGAAGCGGCCGCGCGATCGAGGGAGAATGAGAGGGGAGGGGGCGTCCCCTCTCCCTCATGCGGTTCTCTTGTCTGAACCTGGGGCCGCCCGCCTGGGCGACCGTTCCGCGGCCGCCCTATGTCGCCTCCGGCGCGATTTGAATCGTCGCCGGAAACATCGCGAGGACGCAAAGCAGGTCCTCGCGCGCGATGAGCGGAAGTCGGACGAGCGACAGCGGGCCGCGCGAAGCGGCGGCGGGGATCGCGGCAATGGCAGACGCTGAACCCATGATCGTCCTTTCGAAAGGGAAACCTAGCAGCGGCACGCCAGCCTGTCTTGGTGAAATTATGGCGGCGCGACGAAGATGGCGCTTGCCGCGACGAAAGCCTGGGACGGACAGTCACCGATCCCCTCACGCCCGGGGGTTCGCGCGGAGGTTTGTGGGTCGGTGACTGTCCCCGGCTGCAAACCCGAATTAACCATTCCCCAACCCTCGCGGCGTAGACCCGCTCTCCTGATGACGGGCGCTTCACCGATGTTCGACCGGTCGATGCTGGGGCTGCCGATGCTGCTCTTCGCGGCGTCGTGCGTGCCGCAGGCGATGGCGAACGAGGCGCCGCAGCGGCTCACCGCCGCCGCGCTCGCCAAGACGGACGCCGCCAGCCTGACTACCGCCGCCGTCGAGCCGCCGCCGCTTCCCGAGCTGGCGGAGGACATTGCGGTCGGTTCGCCGGCGCGGCCGTTCGACCTCCGCCAGGCCTCGGATCATGACGCGCAGACCGCGCTCGAATGCCTCACCGCCGCCATCTATTACGAGGCGCGCTCGGAGAGCGAGGGCGGCCAGCGCGCGGTCGCCCAGGTGGTGCTGAACCGGGTGCGCCACCCGGCCTTCCCGAAGAGCGTCTGCGGCGTCGTCTACCAGGGGTCGAACCGCACCACCGGCTGCCAGTTCAGCTTCACCTGCGACGGCTCGCTCGCCCGCGGCCGCCAGCCGGGGCCGTGGGAGCGGGCGCGGCGCATCGCCGCCGAGGCTTTGTCCGGCACCGTCTACGAGCCGGTCGGCCTCGCCACCCATTACCACACCACCGCCATCCACCCGTGGTGGGCCGACGCGCTGACCAAGGCGGTGACGATCGGCAACCACATTTTCTACCGCTGGCGGGGCGAGTGGGGCGATCCCAAGTCCTTCCGCCGCCCCTATGTCGGCGCCGAAGCCTATGCCGCCTGGCGCGCTTCGCAGCCGGCGGAAGGGGCGGCGCCGGTCGAAGGACCCAAGCCCGAGATCGTCTTCGGCGTCGCCGTCCATCGCGACGGCGGCGGCGACGCCAATCCCGCGCAGACCGCCCTGGAGGCGGCCGCGGGGGTGCGCGTCCACCGCGCCGGATCGCGCCCGGTCGCACTCGCCGAAGCGGCGCCGGCGGACGTTCCGGCCGCGCCCGAGGGCATCCGTGTCCATCGCGGCGGCGACGCGGCCGAGGGTGGCGCGCCCACGGCGACCCGCTGATCCCTCTGGAACCGAGGGCCTTTCTCCGGCACAGAAGGCGGCCATGGCGGCGGTCCGCACCCATTATGAAATATTGAACGTCGCGCCCGGAGCGGAGCTCGTCGTCATCGAGGCCGCCTACCGGGCGCTGATGAAGAAATATCATCCCGATCAGGGCGGCGGCGCCGCCGACGGACCCGGCGCCGCGGACATCAACCTCGCTTATGCCGTGCTGCGCGATCCCGAGCGGCGCGCGGAATACGACCACAAGGAGTGGATCCGCCAGCGCGACATCAGCCTCGCCGCCTACCAGCCGCCGCCGGCGCCGCCGCGCGCGCCGAGCTTCTTCGGCTGGGGCGGCTGGCTGGTCGCCGCGGTGCTGGCGGGGATGATCGCGCTGATGGCGACGCGCGGCGCGGCGCCCCCGCTCAGCGAGGCCGAGCAGGCCCGTGCCGCGGCGATGGCGGCGCCCGACATGCGCAGCCAGCCGCTGCCGCCCGACAAGAGCCTCGTCACCAGCGCGGAAGCCGCCGACATCCGCGCCGACGCCTATGCCGGTCGCGCCGAGACGCCGAAGCCGGCGCCGCCGCCGGCGCCGCCGGTGGCGCCCGCCAGGACGGCCGAGCTGGACGTGATCCCGGCTCCCGCGCCGGACCATTTGGCGGCCCGTCCGCTTCCCCCGCGCCACCGCGCCGCGCCGCACCGCCGCCGCGCCCTCGCCGGCCGGCACGACAAGGACTTCCTCGAGCGCCAGGGCTATATCTACTGAAGGCCGGATTGGACCGGCGCGCAGCCTGGGTTAAGCAGGCGCGGGAGAAGACCATGAGGGGGGAAGCGCGACATGAGCGGATTCAAGGCGTTCATCGCCAAGGGCAACATCATCGATCTCGCCGTCGCCGTCATCATCGGCGCGGCTTTCGCGAAGATCGTCGCGTCGCTGACGGACGACATCATCATGCCGGTGGTCGGCGCGATCTTCGGCGGGCTCGATTTTTCGAACTATTACGTGTTGCTGAAACCGGTGCCCGCCACGTATCACGGCCCGATGAGCTATGCGGCGCTGAAGGCCGCGGGCGTGCCGATGCTCGGCTACGGCCAGTTCATCACGGTGGCGGTGAGCTTCGTGATCCTCGCCTTCATCATCTACATGATGGTGAAGTACGCGATGAAGATCATGCCGAAGAAGGAAGCCGCGGCGCCGGCCGGCCCGACCGAGGAAATCCTCCTCCTCCGCGACATCCGCGACTCGCTGAAGAAGTAGGTTCCTTGCCTCCCCAAGCGTGCCGCTTGGGGAGGCAACATTCAGCCTTTCGGCTTGCACGGGACGTGGCAGGGTTCGACGACGCCCGGCTGCGCGGCCGGCGCGGGCGTGTCCGCGGGGCGCGCCGGACGCGGCGCCGTCGGCCCCACCGTCTTCTGCACCCGCGCCTGGAGCGCCTTGTTGACTCGCTGATAGCCCTTGGCCTCGAGGCAGTCGTAGGCGTGGTAGAGCGCCGCGATCGGGTCCATCCAATATTTGTGGTTGGCCTCGCGGGTGCAGACATCGATGTCGGCCTGCTGCTCGGCGACGCTCTTGGTCGGGTGGGTGACCTGCGCGGTGCAGGCGGCGAGCGCGAGCGGCATCAGCGCGAGGAGCGGCTTCATGGCCGCTTTGTGCCCAAGCCGTGGGCGCGCCGCAATGGCGGCTTTCGCCGGCGCCGCGCTTTGCCTATCACGGCTCCCCAACCAGGGGAGGCACGGCGTTGAGCACATTGTTCGCCCGCAAGGCGGTGGTCCGCGACGAGGATCTCGCACCCGAGCACCGGCTGAAGCGGACCTTGTCGTGGCCGCACCTGGTGGCGCTGGGGGTCGGCGCGATCGTCGGCACCGGCATCCTCACCCTGACCGGCGTCGGCGCCGGCATGGCGGGCCCGGCGGTGATCCTCTCCTTCGCCATCGCCGGCCTGATCTGCGCCTGCGCGGCGCTCGCTTATGCCGAGATGGCGACGATGATCCCCGCCTCGGGCAGCGCCTACACCTATTCCTACGTCGTGCTGGGCGAGCTCATCGCCTGGTTCGTGGGCTGGAGCCTGATCCTCGAATATTCGCTGGTGGTGAGCGCGGTCGCGGTCGGCTGGTCGGGCCACGCGACGCCGCCCTTGCTCCACTATTTCCCCGGCCTCTCCGAAGCCCTGACCCACGCGCCGACGATCGAGGCCTCGCTCCGGCCCTTCCACGTCGAGATCGTCAAGACGGGCTTCAACGCGCCGGCCGTCTTCATCATCGCCGTCGTCGCCGGGCTGCTCATCGCCGGGACCCGCGAGAGCGCGACGCTGAACGCCATCCTCGTCGCCGTGAAGGTGCTGGCGCTGATCGTCTTCGTCGCCGTGGCGCTGCCCTATTTCAACGCGGCGAACCTCCACCCGTTCATGCCCTACGGCTTCCCGAAGAGCGGCGCGACCGGCTCCGAGGTCGGGGTGATGGCCGCCGCGGCCGTCATCTTCTTCGCCTTCTACGGCTTCGACGCGATCGCCACCGCCTCGGAGGAAGCGCGCAATCCGGGCCGCGACCTCGCCATCGGCATCGTCGGCTCGATGCTGGTCTGCGTCGTCATCTACATGGCGGTCGGCGCGACGGCGGTCGGCGCCCTCTCCTACGCCGAGATGGCGCACAGCCCCGAGCCGCTTGCGCTCGTCCTCAAGAAGCTCGGGCAGGGCCGCGTGGCCGAATATCTCGAGCTGTCGGCGGTGATCGCGCTGCCGACGGTGATCCTCGCCTTCTTCTTCGGCCAGAGTCGCATCTTCTTCGTCATGGCGCGCGACCGGCTGCTGCCCGACGCGCTGGCGCGGGTCTCGAGGCGCGGCGCGCCGGTGCGCATCACCTTGTTCACCGCGCTGATCGTCGCCGCCATCGCCGCCTTCTTCCCCCTGGACGAGATCGTCAAGCTCGCCAACGCCGGGACCCTCACCGCCTTCATCGCCGTCGCCGTCTGCATGCTGGTGATGCGCCGGCGGGCGCCGGACGCGGAGCGTCGCTTCCGCACGCCGGCCGCCTGGCTGGTCGGCCCGGTGGCGATCCTCGGCTGCCTGTATCTCTTCGCCAGCCTGTCGAGCACGACCCAGCTCTGGTTCCTCATCTGGAACCTGCTCGGCCTCGTCGTCTACTTCCTCTACAGCGCCCGGCGCAGCGTCGCCGGTCGGGAGCCAGGCGCATGATCCGCCGCCTCGTCGCCGCCCTGCTCCTGCTGCTGGCCGCCCCTGCGCCGGCCCAGCCTTCCGCCGTACCCGCACCCGCTCCCGTGCGCGTCCTCCTCCACACCAGCGCCGGCGACATCGTCGTCGCCCTGGAGACGGCGAAGGCGCCGATCACCGCCGGCAACTTCCTCCATTATGTCGACGCCCGGCGCCTCGACGGCGCCGAATTCTATCGGGCGATGAAGACCGGACCCGAAGCCGGCCTCGTCCAGGGCGGGGTGCGCGATCCGCGCAGGCTGTTCCCGCCCATCGCCCACGAGCCGACCAGCCAGACCGGCCTCAGCCATGTCGACGGCGCGCTCTCCGTCCCCCGCTTCGCGCTCGGCAGCGCGCGCGGCGACTTCACCATCATGGTCGGCGACCAGAAATATCTCGACGCCGGCCCCGGCTCGGCCGGCGACGGCCAGGGCTATGCCGTGTTCGGCCGCGTCGTCGAGGGCATGGACGTCGTCCGCCGCATCCTCGCCGCCCCCACCTCGCCGACCGAAGGCGAGGGGGTGATGAAAGGCCAGATGCTCAGCCCCCGCATCACCATCCTCACGGCACGGCGCGTGCCGGCGGCGGCGCACTAGCCGCCATCGGGCGGGGGACGCCGCGCAGGAGTCACCCGAAAGCCCGAAGGACCCGAAGGGGCCTGCGCCCTTCAATCGCGCCGAGCCTGGTTGGCGGACAGATGGTGGGGCGAGGTAGTCGCTCTCTTGTTGGCGAGCGCATTCGACACGATCGCTGCCGCTCCGCCCGCGCCGGCCCCTTCGGGCCCTTCGGGCCTTCGGGTGAACCAGCGGCGCCAGATCCGCCGCCGCGTCCACGGACGAGCCTCAGAACCGCAGCAGGGCGAATCGCGGGACGGGGCGCCGGCGTCCGAGCATCAGCTCCGTCAGCGCCCAGACCATCGCGTCGGCCCGATCCGGCGAGCGCCCCGGCCCCTCGTAGCGGCCCGCCACGCCGAGCCCCGCCAGCTCGTCCTCCAGCTCGGGGAATCGTCCCGCGAACTTCGCCTGGCCGCTTTCGAACAGCGCCGCCACCGGCTCCGCCCGCGGCGCCTTGCCGCGCGTCGCGTGGACCAGCCGGATAGGCAGGCTCTGGCGGGCGCCGCGGAGCACGCTCTCCACCATGGCGCCGCCATTGTTCGCTTCGGCGACGACCCGGTCCGCCCCGAATTCCTCGGCCGCCCGATTGACCGCGCGGGCCCACCCTTCCGGGCTCAGCCCCTTCACGCTGCGGTCTCCGAGCACATAGCCGATATCGTCGGGGCCGAGGCCGACCGCGACGATCCCGCACGCATCGGCTTCCTGGCTGGCCGAGAGCGGCGGATCGACCCCGACGACCACGCGCCGGAAATGCTCGGGCGCCGCCGCCCGCGCCTTCTCGATCATATCGCGGGTCCACAGCGCGCCCTCGACATCGTCGATGAGCTCGCCCTCCAGCTCCTGCCGGCCAAGCCGGGTCCCGCCATAGAGGCGCTGCATGGTCTCGACATATTCGGTCGACAGGTGGTGATTGTCTGCCGTTCCTCCGCGCGTCGTCGCCGTTCCCGGATCCCCCTCGATGCGCCGTACCAGGGGGATCGGCCGCGGCGTCGTCGTCACCAGCGTCCGCTGCGTCGCGCCGAGCCGGAGCCCGAGCATCAGATTGTCCCAGGTGGCGTCGGGATTGGCCCATTTGGCGAGTTCGTCGCACCAGGCCGCATGGTGCTGCGGGCCGCGCAGCTTCTCCGGGTTGCGGCTCGAATAGACGAAGCCGTGCGCGCCGGACGGGAAGCGCAGCACCCCCGCCACCGAAGCCCAATGGAATTTCTCTCCCGGCCGCGCCACCGCGAACAGGCCGCTCTCTCCCTCCACCATCACCTTGCGGACCTCGTCGTTGGTCCGTCCCACCAGCGCGATGCGAAGGGAGCCGTCGGCCCGCGCCAGCGCGCTCACCCATTCCGCGCCCGCGCGCGTCTTGCCGAAGCCGCGCCCCGCCATCACCAGCCAGACGCGCCAGGCGCCGGGGGGCGGCAGCTGCCCCGGATGCGCCCATGCGGCCCAGCGCGCGAGCAGCTCGCGCTTCTGCGGCCGCGTCAATCCGCGCAACACCGCCCGCTGCGCCGCCTCGTCCTCGAGCGCGAGCAGTTCGACGGGTGTCGGCGCGCGCTGCGGCTCGTCCCCCTCGCCGATCGGGTCGAACCCGGTCATCCCTGCAGCCGCTTTCGCACGATCGCCAGCCGAACGAGGATGGCCGCGTCGGTCTCGTCGTCGGCGGCAAGCTTGCCGGCGCCGCTCCGGCTGCGGGGCCTGAGCACCGCTTCCGCGCGGTGCCATTTGAGGAGGTTCAGAGCCTGCTCCCGCTCATATTTGTCCATCCGCGCGCCGCCCCCCGCCGCGTCGCCGTCGTCGTTCGCCGCGCGCCCCATCGCATCGAGGATGAGACGCTCCTCGACCTGCGCATAGCCGATCGCGATCGCCTCCTCCCAATCGGCTGCGAAAGCGGGGTCCCTCAGCTTGCGCGAATAGGCCGTGGAGGTCTGCACCCCGGCTGCCTCCGCCGCACGCTGTACGCAGCATGTCGTCGCCAGGGTCTCGAGGAAGGCCGCCCTCTTTGCCGCCGTCCAGCCCGATGCCGTCTGTCGCTTCTCCGCCACGTCGCCATCTCCTCTCCGTGGTTCCGCGAACGTTCCACACACGAAAAAGCTTGTCAAGCGGATTCCGTACATTTATACGTACAAGACGGACTAACTTACGGAAAGGCGAAGGGAGACGGACATGCCGAGCGAGCGGTTCGAGATGAGGATCGACAGTGAGCTGCTGGAGCGGCTCGACCGCTGGCGCGGCGCGGAGGACGATCGCCCGTCCCGCGCCGAGGCGATTCGCCGTCTGGTCGAAGGTGGGCTGGCGCACGATGCCGAGGGGCGGCCGCCGCACCTCAGCGACGGCGAAAAGCTGATCGCGCTGATGCTGGCGGACCTCGTCCGCAAGCTGGAGGTCGAACCCGAGATCGACGTCGGCCTGCTGGAGAAGGTGATCTACGGCGGCCACTATTGGGCGCTGCGCCGGGCGTGGCCGGGAATCTTCCACGGCCATGCCGACAGTCAGCGGCGCGTCCGCCTCGTCGTCGACGTGCTCCAGATGTGGTCGATTCTTCAGGACTCGTTCGAGGCCCTGGACGAAGCCGGCCGCCGCCGCGTCGGCGCCGCCGCGCCGCTGGCGGCGGAGGGGGTCGTCTTCCCCGGCTTCGACGGCAATTACGAATCCGAATATCTCGGCATCGCCGAATTCCTGCTTCGCGATTTGAAGCATTTCGGCCGCCTCGGCGCGCGCACCCCGGGCCTCAACTCCCACTGGCCCATGCTCGACGCCTACCGCGCCATGCTGAACGTCTTCGAGCCCCTCGCCAAAACCCTCCACGGCAAGCCCCTGACCCCCCCCCAACTCACCGCCATCCTCCAGGCCTGCAAACCCTGAACCGCTCGCACGCACCGCGTGCCGGCGGGCAGGGGACGAGCCCGCATCGCGGCACGGTGAACGGAGTGCAGGATTCACCCGAAGCACTGCGGCGGCACGGTGAACGGAGTGCAGGATTCACCCGAAGGCCCGAAGGACCCGAAGGGGCCTGCGCCCGCCAATCAAGCCGAGCCTGGTTGACGGATACATTTTCGAGCGACGTAGTCGCTCCTTGCTTCGGGGACAGATTCGAACACGGCGCAGCACTCTTGCCCGCGCAGGCCCCTTCGGGTCCTTCGGGCCTTCGGGTGAAAAATCAGCCTATGAGTCAGGCAGAGCGGTCGAATAGCCGAATCGGCCGACGATACCGCTTCGGTCGTTGATCACGCGCTGGAGCCCATCCGATGCCACCGGGCGCGAGCACACGCTCCGGCAGTTCTTTTTTCGCTAAGACGCTAAGACGACCGCACGATTCCCTGAGGACAAGTGTCCTCCTTCAACCCAGCTCACGAAATGGCCCTTGGCCATTTCTTCTACGGCGACTCGTGACGCGCCTCGGCTGGTTGCAATCGTCGACCTCTTTGCGTCTTTGCGTCTTTGCGCAAAAACGCGGCCGGCGGGCGGACACGCCACCGGAGATCAAACTCAGTTTACCACCTGCCGTCCGCGGCACTGGTGATTGTTGGCGATACGTTTGACGCCCTCACGAAAGGTTGCTGCGCCGAAATTCATGAGCAGGCCCAGCGGGAGGCCGAGTAGGCGCAGATATGTCAGGACCTGTTTCGTGTGAACGGGCGCAAGGCGCTCGACCGACTTAATCTCGATGATCAGGGTCTCCTCGACAAGGAGGTCGATCCGCAAGGCACCTCGAACGACGGTTCCGCGATAGGTGACGGGCAGGAGCTTTTGAGCCTCCACGCGCAGTCCCTGTGCCCTGAGGGAGCCTGCGAGAAATGCCTCATAGGCCGTCTCGAGCAATCCCGGTCCAATGTCTTTATGCAGTTGGAAGCCGCAATCGATCGCGGACGTGGCCAGCCTTTCGACGTCCGTGTCGTTCACGCCCTGCGCCTCCGCTTCCCTGCTTTTGCATGGTCTGGGCATTTGGGCAACGCTTATCGGTGAAGGCGAGGCGTTACCCGGCCAGTTCCGCCAGCCGCTCCGCGTCGACCGGCGGGGCGCAGAGGAAGCCTTGGAAGAGCTGGCAGCCTTCGCGGGCCAGCAGCGCCAGTTGCTCCTCGGTCTCGACGCCCTCGGCGATCACCTCGAGGCCCAGGGAGCGGGCCATGTCGATGACGCTGCGCACCACCACCTGGTCGCGCGGGGAGCCGCCGATGTCCTCGACCAGGCGCTTGTCGATCTTGAGATAGTCGAGCGGCAGCGCCTTGAGGTAAGCGAGGCTCGAATAGCCGGTGCCGAAATCGTCGATCGCGACCCTGAGGCCCCCCTGGCGCAGCTCGGCGAGGAGCGCGGCGGCGGCGCCGAGATCCTCGATCAGGCCGCCCTCGGTCACTTCGACGGTGAGGCGGCCGGGGGCGAAGCCGCTGTCGCGCACCTGGCGGAGGAACTGGGCCGCGAAGCCGGGGCGGACGATGTCGGCGGCGGTGATGTTGACCGAGAGGCGCAGGCCGTGGAGCGCTTCCGGCCAGGCCGAGGCTGCGGCGATCGCCTTGCGCTGCACATGGTCGGAGAGCTGGGCGAGATAATCGGAGCGCTCGGCGGCGCTGAACAGGGTCGCGGCGCCGAGCTCGCCCAGTTGCGGATGTCGCCAGCGGGCGAGCGCCTCGGCGCCGACGATGCGGCGGCTGGCGATCGCCACCTGCGGCTGGAACAGGATCTCGATCTCGTCGCGGTCGAGGGCGCGGCGCAGGTCGACCTCGAGCTGGTCGCCGATGGCGCTGTCGCCGGCGGCGCCCTCGTCCTGGACGAGCACCGGGCCCGCCTCGCTCGCCTTGGCTTCGGCCAGCGCGCCGCTCGCCCGGCGCAGCAGCGAGGCGGCGTCGTCGCCCGCGGCGGAGGCGACGACGCCGGCGCGGCTGGCGAGGGTGATGACATGGTCGCCGCAGACGAACGGGCGCCCGATCGCCTCGATCAGCTGGCCGGCGAGGAAGCGGCCTTCGACGAGGCTGGCGGGTGCGGCGAGGAGGATGGCGAACTCGGCTCCGGCAACGCGCGCGACGAGGCGGCGGCGGCCGTCGCCGTCGGCGAGCCGCTCGATGCGGCGCGCGGCCGCCTGCAGCACCGCGTCGCCGGTGCGGCGGCCGAAGGCGGCGTTGATCGCGTCGAAGCGGCTGACGGCGAGGAGGATGGCGACCAAAGCCGGCGCCCCGCCGTCCGCCGTCGCCAGTTGCCGGTCGATCCAGGCGCGGGCGGCGCGGGCGTCGCGCACCCCGGTCATCGCGTCGCGGCTCTGCCAGGGCGCCCCGGCCAGCGGCACGATCGCCTCGGTGCGGCCGACCACCTGGCGGCCCTCGTCGACGCGCAGATGGTGGGCGAGGCGCGTGCCCTCGCTCTCCGGATCGGCATGGGCGAAGGCGGTCGACCGGCCGGTGGCGAGCAGCCGGTCGACGGCGCCGCGGGCGGCGCGGCGGCCGTCGGGATCCATCCGCCGGAACAGCTCCATCAGGCTGACCCGCCGCCCGTCCGCCGCGTCCAGCCCGGCGCGGCGGGCGAGGGCCGGGGAGAGCTCGATCGTCGTGGAGCCCGGCGCCCAGCGCCACGACGCGGGGCCGTCGGCGCCGCGCGGTGCGACCCGGCGCGTCTGGCGGCGGCCGCCGCTTCGCTCGGCATGGCGCTGCGCGAAATGGACCGCCTGGAGGAATTGCTGCTCGCTGAAGGGGCTGACCAGGAAATGGGTGGCGCCCGCCGCGTAGAGCGCATCGAGCGCCTGCTCGTCGGTGCGCGAGACGAGGACGAGGAGCGCGGCGGCATTGGCCTCGACCGGGTCGCCGAGCGCCGTCACCGCCTCGGCGCCCTCGGCGAGCGCGCCGCGCGCGTCGACGACGGCGACGCAGGCCCCGGAGGCGATGAAGCGGCTCTCCGCATTGTCGGCGCGGCGGGCGGCGATCGGCTGCCAGCCGCCCCGCTCGGCCGCCTGGGTGAGCTCGTCGCGGTGGCGGAAGGAGAGAAGGAAGAGCGGCGCGGCGGCGGCCGCCTCGGCGGGCATGCTGGCAGCTCCTCTCGTCGTCCCTTCCGCGCCCATCGCTCTACCCTGCGCCGGAAGGCTCAACAATCGGTTTAGGCCGTCGCGGCCCGCCCGTGCCGGGGTGGAACAGGAGAGGCGCTTGCCGCGGGTCCCATGCGCCCTTACCACCGCCCTCATGACGGCCATCGCCGACCGCCCGACCGCGCTCGTCGCCTCGCCGACCGAGGCGGGGCTCGCCGCCGAGGCGCTGCTGCGCGCGCGCTACCATTTCGTGCCGCTGGGCGAGGCCGAGCAGATCGTCGCCCTCGGCGGCGACGGCTTCCTCCTCCAGACGATGCACGAGATGCTCGCCGCCGGCCGGCTGCTCCCGGTCTTCGGCATGAATCGCGGCACGGTCGGCTTCCTGATGAACGAGTGGCGCCTCGACGGCCTCGAGGAACGGCTGAACCGCGCCCGCGCCTTCACCGTCGCGCCGCTCGCGATGGAGGCGGAGACGGTCGAAGGGAAGACGGTCCGCCACCCCGCCATCAACGAAGTGTCGCTGCTGCGCGAGACGCGGCAAGCGGCGTGGATCGAGATCTCGGTCAACGGTCGGGTCGTGCTCGGCCAGCTGATCTGCGACGGCGTGCTGGTGGCGACGCCGGCCGGATCGACCGCCTACAACCTCTCCGCCCAGGGACCGATCCTGCCTTTGGGCTCGAACCTGATGGCGCTGACGCCGATCAGCCCGTTCCGCCCGCGGCGCTGGCGCGGCGCCTTGATCCCGGACGACCTGACGGTGCTGCTGCGCGTTCTCGACCCGATGAAGCGGCCGGTCTCGGCGGTGGCCGACCAGCACGAGGTGCGCGACGTCGCGGCGGTCCGCATCTGCATCGACCGCAGCCTCGGCATCACCTTGCTGTTCGATCCCGAGCACGCGCTCGACGAGCGCATCACGCTCGAGCAGTTCGCGACCTGAACCGGCTTGCCACCTTCGGAATCCCGCTGCTATAGCCCCGCCCGCGAGTGTTCCCCGGTAGCTCAGCGGTAGAGCAACCGGCTGTTAACCGGTTGGTCGATGGTTCGAATCCGTCCCGGGGAGCCACTCGCTGTTCCCCCTCCCGCGCCGGGCCCGAGCCGATGAGCCTCGAATCCGTTCGCGCCTGGCTCGCACGCCACGCGCCGGACCTGCCGATCATCGAGACGGAGGAGAGCACGGCGACCGTGCTCGAGGCCGCGCAGGCGCTCGGCGTCGCGCCGGCGCGGATCGCCAAGACGCTGGCGGTGCGGGTGAACGACGAGGTGTTCCTGCTCGTCACCCGCGGCGACGCGCGGCTCGACAACCGGAAGACCAAGGCGGCGTTCGGCGGCCGGCCGCGCATGCTGGGACCCGAGGAGACGCTGGCGCTGACCGGCCACCCGGTCGGCGGCGTCTGTCCGTTCGGGCTTGCCAACCCGCTCCCGGTCCATTGCGACGTGTCGCTCAGGGCCTTCGACGAGGTCTTCCCCGCCGCCGGCTCCCTCACCAGCTCCGTCAAGGTGACCCCCGAGCGGCTCGCAGCCCTGGTGGCGACCGGCTGGACCGACATCTGCCGCCTCCCGGACTGACTTGCCAAGCGCGGCGCGGCGTCTGACAGTCGCGGCGTGGGCGAGGCGGATTTCCTGGAGCTCGACGGCATCGTCAAACGCCATGGCGGCCGCGCCGCGCTGGACGGCGTCGGCCTCCGCGTGACGCGGGGGGCGTTCGTCGCGCTCGTCGGCCCCTCCGGTTCGGGCAAGACCACCCTCCTCAAGACGCTGAACCGCCTCGTCGAGCCGGACGCGGGAGAGGTGCGGCTCGAAGGACGCGACGTGCGGCAGACGCCGCCGGCGACGCTCCGGCGCGGGATCGGCTATGTCTTCCAGGGCATCGGGCTGTTCCCGCACCTCGACGTCGCCGCGAACATCGCGCTGCCGCTCCGCCTCGCCGGCGTTCCGGGCGCCGACCGGGAGGGGAGGGTGGCGGCGCTGCTCGACCTCGTCGCGCTGCCCCGCGACTTCGCCCGGCGCCGCCCCGCCGCCCTCTCGGGAGGGCAGGCCCAGCGTGTCGGCCTGGCGCGCGCGCTCGCCGCCGGCCCGCCGCTCATGCTGATGGACGAGCCGTTCGGCGCGCTCGACCCGGTCGTCCGCGACGAGCTCGGCCGCGCCTACCGCGCCCTCCACGAGCGGCTCGGCCTGACCACGATCATGGTCACCCACGACATGACCGAGGCGCTGCTGCTCGCCGACCGCATCGTCGTCCTCATCGCCGGCCGCATCCGCGCCGACGCGGCACCGGCCGAGCTGATGAGGCGGGGCGGCGACGCGGCGGTGCGCGCCCTGCTCGACGTCCCGCGTCGCCAGGCGGAACGGCTGGCGGCCCTGGAGCGGGCCGAATGAGCCCGGCGCTGCGCGACGCGCTCGCGGCGCTGCCGGAGCTCGTGCGGGCGCATGTGCTGCTGAGCGGCGCGGCCTTGCTCATCGCCGTCGCCGTCGGCCTGCCGCTCGCCTTGTGGGCGGCGGGGCACCGGCGCGCCCGCGTGCCGCTGCTCGCCGCGGTGAGCCTCGTTCAGACCATCCCGGCGCTGGCGCTCCTCGCGCTCTTCTACCCGATGCTGCTCATCGTCGACCGCGCCGCCCCCCTCACGCTGCCGGCGCTCGGATTCCTGCCGGCGCTGATCGCGCTCAGCCTCTACGCGTTGCTGCCGATCGTCCGGAACGCCGTCGCGGCGCGGGAGGGGCTGGACCCCAATGTGCTCGAAGCCGCGGACGGCGTCGGCATGACCCGGTGGCAGCGCCTGCGCCTCATCGAGCTGCCGCTCGGCGCGCAGGTGCTGCTCGCCGGCATCCGCACCGCGGCGGTCTGGACGATCGGCGCGGCGACGCTCGCCACCACGGTCGGGCAGCCGAGCCTCGGCAACCTCATCTTCTCCGGCCTTCAGACCGAGGATTGGGTGCGGGTGCTGGTCGGCTGCGCCGCTGCCGCCGCGCTCGCCATCCTCGCCGACCTCCTGCTCGCGCTGATCGAGAGCGGCCTCGCCCGCTCCGCCCCGCGCCGCACGCTCTCAGGGGCCGTGCTGCTCGCGCTCGCGCTCGTCGCGTCGCAGCTCTCCTGGCCCGCCTCGGCCGCGCACGACCGGGCCGTCATCGGCGCGAAGAACTTCTCGGAGCAGTACATCCTCGCGGCCGCTTTGTCGGATCCTCTCCGCGCCGCCGGCTACGGCGTGGAAACGAAGGAGGACCTGGGGTCGGCGACCGCGTACCGCGCCCTCGCCGCCGGCGATCTCGACGCCTATGTCGATTATGGCGGCACGCTCTGGGCCAACGTGCTCAAGCGCACGGACACGCCGCCCGCGCCGGTGCTGCGCGCCGCCCTGACGCGCGCGTTGGCGCGCCGCGACGGCGTGCTGGTGCTCGGCTCGCTCGGCTTCGAGAATGCCTATGCCCTCGCCATGCGCCGCAGCCGTGCCGACGCGTTGCACGTCCGCACGCTCGACGACCTCGCCCGCGCCGCGCCGGAGCTGCGCCTTGGCAGCGACATCGAGTTCCTGAGCCGGCCGGAATGGCGCTCCGTCGCCTCGGCCTACGGCCTCCGCTTCGCGGCGACGCCCAGCTACAGCCCGACCTTCATGTACCGGGCCGTCGCCGACGGCTCGGTCGACGTCATCAGCGCCTTCTCGTCCGACGGCCGCCTGGCGGCGCTGGACCTGGTGACGCTCGCCGATCCGCGGCACGCGCTGCCGAGCTACGAGGCACTGCTGCTGGTGTCGCCGAAGCGCGCCCGCGACGCCCGCTTCCTCGTGACCCTCAAGCCGCTGGTCGGCGCGATCCCGATCGACCGGATGCGCGCGGCGAACCTGATGGTCGACCGGGACGCGGACAAGCAGAGCCCGGCGGAAGCGGCACGCTGGCTGCTGCGGCCGAAAGGCCAGGCTGGTCGGCGTTCGTAGCGAGTTGCGCGACATCCCCTCTCCCCGCCGGGGAGAGGGGCCAGGCCAAGTCAGGCCGGCTCCAGCTCGCGCTGGCCTTCGCGGGTGCGCTCCTCGGTGGCGGTGACCTTGTAGTCGACCGGCACCGCCTGCTGGCCGGCGCCGCCGCGCGCCTTGTCGAGGCCCTGCGGGAAGCCGCTCCGGTCGCTGTAATCGCGGCCGGTCTCGCCTTTCTGCTCGCTCTGCTCGGCGGTGAGGCTCATCGCGGTCAACAGGTCGACGACCGTGATCCCGGCGACCGCGGCGAGAGCGATGAAGTTGTTGCGCCGCTCCTCCTCGTCCGCATCCTTGAGTCCGTAGGCGAGGGTGCCGAGATCGACGAGGTCGCCGGCGACGCGGGCCCAGATGGCGGGCGCCGGCGTGTCGGACAGGGCCCACATGCCGGCGCCGATCTCGCGGCCGCCATAAGCGCGGAGCAAGGTCTCCTTGCCCTCGAGGCCGAGCGCCTTGCCGAGCTTGCCGGGGGCGACGAGCTCGGTGAGGCCGAGCGCGAGGCTGAACCAGCCGAGGCCGCGCGCGACCCGGTCGGTCTTGGTGAGGCTGCGGTCGGGGCGGCTCGTCACCAGTGTCGAAGATGCATTCATGGGGAATTTCCTCTCTTTGCAGTTCTTTGCCGTCATGCCGGACTTGATCCGGCATCCACCTTTCTTCCGACGCGCCCCGAAGAAGGTGGACCCCGGATAAGTCCGGGTGACGGCCGCCGGGGTCACGGCTTCAGCATCACTTTGACGCAGCTGTCCTGCTTCTGCTCGAAGATCCGGTACATGCCGGGTCCCTCCTCGAGCGAGGCGGTGTGGGTGATGACGAAGGAGGGGTCGATCTGGCCCTCGTCGATACGGCGGGTGAGGTCGTCGGTCCAGCGCCGGACATGGGTCTGGCCCATGCGCCAGGTGAGGCCCTTGTTCATCGCCATGCCGAACGGGATCTTGTCGACGAGGCCGCCATAGACGCCGGGGATCGAAAGGACGCCGCCGCCGCGACAGACGTAGATCATCTCCCTGAGGACGTGCGGGCGGTCGCTCTCCATCATCGTCGCCTGCTTCACCCGGTCGAGCATCGAATCGAGGTGCGACGTCGCGTGCGCTTCCATGCCCACGCAGTCGATGCACTTGTCGGGGCCCTTGCCGCCGGTCAGCTCGTTGAGGCGCTCGACCACGCTCTCGTCCTCGAAGTTGATCGTGATCGCGCCCGCGGCCTCGGACATGCTCAGCCGCTCCGGCAGCCGGTCGATCGAGATCACCTTGTCGGCGCCGAGCAGGATGGCGCTGCGGATCGCCATTTGGCCGACCGGCCCGGCGCCCCAGATCGCCACCACGTCGGTGCGGCGGATGTCGCACTGGACGGCCGCCTGCCAGCCGGTCGGGAAGATGTCGCCCAGGAACAGGGCCTGCTCGTCGGTCATCGAGTCCGGCACCTTGATGTGGGTCGCGTCGGCGAAGGGCACGCGCAGATATTCCGCCTGGCCGCCGGCATAGCCGCCGGTGAGATGGGTGTAGCCGAACAGGCCGGCGGTGCGGTGGCCGAACGCCGTGTCGGCGAGCTTGCCGTTGCGGTTCGACTTTTCGCACAGCGAATAATTGCCGCGCCGGCACTGGTCGCATTCGTCGCAGTTGATGGTGAAGGGGATGACGACCCGCTCGCCCTTGCGCAGGTTGGTCACGGCGCTGCCCGTCTCGACGACCTCGCCCATCATCTCGTGGCCGACGATGTCGCCCGGCTTCATCGCCGGAATGTAATTGTGGAAGAGGTGGAGGTCGGAGCCGCAGATCGCGCAGCTCGTCACCTTGATGATCGCGTCGCGCGGCTCCTCGATTTCGGGATCGGGGACCTGGTCGCATCGTATGTCCTGCTTGCCGTGCCAGACGAGCGCTTTCATGCAAAATCTCCCTTCGGTCGCGTAGGCCTCCTCAACGAACCATCGTCGTGACCCGACGCCGCAAGTGAACGCGCCGGCAAGGCACTTCGCCGCATGGACGTGCGCAACTATTTGAAACGGAAACGTTTCACTTGATGTGGATCAGCTTCCCGCCGGAACCCAGGCCGCGGCCCGGCAGTTCTGGGGCCGACCCGTAACGAGGAGGCGACCATGGCGACGAAGGGCGATACCAAGCAGCGCAAGTCGGGCAGCTCGGGCGGCAGCGACAGCGCGTTCGGCTGGGGCGGTGGCGGCGCGGGCGTGCTCGCCGGCGCGGCGCTGGCGGGCGCCGCGATCGGCATCGCCGCCAATGTCGGGCGCAAGCTCTTCGTCCAGTTCGCGGGCGCCGCGAGCGGCGACTGGGTCGAGGCGCTGAAGGCCGAGCACCAGGCGACGCGCCTCCTGTTCGACAGGATCGAGGCGACCGACGACAGCCAGGGGATGATGCGCGGCGCATTGCTGATGAAGCTCAAATACGCGCTCGCCAAGCACGCCAACGAGGAAGAGAACGTCATCTATCCGGCGCTGCGCGACGCCAACATGGCCCACGACGCCGACGCGCTGAACGGCGAGCACGGCTATGTGAAGACCTATCTCTACGAGCTCGAGACGATATCGAACACCAGCCCCGAATGGCTCGCCCGGGTGCGCGACTTCCGCACCATGATCGAGGAGCATATGCGGATGGAGGAGGAGGAAGTCTTTCCCGCCTTCCGCAATGTGCTGAGCGAGGAGCAGAATGCCCGGCTGACCTCGATGATGAACAAGGAAGGCTTCAAGATGGCGTGAAGGGGAGGGGGGCCGCGGCCTTCCTCCCTTCCGTCATCCCGGCGAAAGCCGGGATCTCCCCGAGACCCGCTCCGCGTCCTTCCGACGTGAGATCCCGGCTTCAGCCGGGATGACGGGTAGGCGGCATCACTTCCGGCTGAGCACCCGCATCGCTTCGTCGAGTCCCGCGAGGGTGAGGGGGTACATCCTGTCCTTCATCAGCTCGCGCAGGATCTGCGTCGAGGGGCTGTAGCCCCAGTACTTTTCTGGCGTCGGGTTGAGCCACACCGCGGCGGGATAGGTATTCCCCATCCGCTGCATCCACACCGCGCCCGCTTCCTCGTTGAAATGCTCGACCGAGCCGCCGGGGTGGGTGACCTCGTAGGGGCTCATCGCCGCGTCACCGACGAAGACGAGCTTGTAGTCGTGGCCGAACTTGTGAAGCAGGTCCCAGGTCGGCGTGCGTTCGGTGTAGCGGCGGCGATTGTCCTTCCACACGCTCTCGTAGAGGCAATTGTGGAAGTAGAAGAATTCGAGGTTCTTGAATTCGCTGGTGGCGGCCGAGAACAGCTCCTCGCAGACCTTGACGTGCGGGTCCATCGAGCCGCCGACATCGAGGAAGAGCAGCAATTTGACCGCATTGTGCCGCTCGGGCTGCATGCGGATGTCGAGCCAGCCGCGGCGCGCGGTGCCGTCGATGGTCGCGTCGATGTCGAGCTCGTCGGCCGCGCCCTCGCGGGCGAAACGGCGCAGGCGGCGCAGCGCGACCTTGATGTTGCGGGTGCCGAGCTCGACCTCGTTGTCGAGGTTCCTGAACTCGCGCTTGTCCCACACCTTGATCGCCGAGCGGTTGCGGCTGCCGTCCTGGCCGATCCTGACGCCTTCGGGATTGTAGCCGTAGGCCCCGAACGGGGACGTGCCGGCGGTGCCGATCCATTTCGAGCCGCCCTGGTGCCGCTCCTTCTGCTCCTCGAGCCGCTGCTTGAGCGCCGCCATGATCTCTTCCCACGAGCCGAGCGCCTCGATCGCCGCCATCTGCTCCGGTGTCAGGTACAGCTCGGCGACCTTCTTCAGCCACTCCTCCGGAATCGGCGCCGCGCCGGTGCCGTAGGTCGTCTCCAGCCCCTTGAAGACCTTGCCGAAGACCTGGTCGAACCGGTCGAGCAGCCCCTCGTCCTTCACGAACACGGCGCGGGCGAGATAGTAGAAATCTTCCGGGCTCGCTCCGACCACCTCGGCGTCGAGCGCTTCCAGCAGCAGCAGGTGCTCCTTGAGCGACGCCGGAATTCCCGCCGCGCGCAGCTCATCGACGAAGGAGAAGAACATGGTGCGGGGGATTACCCCCTCCGTCATCCCGGCGAAAGCCGGGATCTCCATGAGACCCGCTCCGCGCCCTTCCGACGGGAGATCTCGGCCTTCGCCGGGATGACGCGGGCGCGCATAGTTAACCGCGTTTCAACACCTTGGCCGCTAATCCGCTGCCGAACAGGGGAGACACGGCACGTGGCAAGCTCGGCGACCGGGAATGCGGATGCGACGGCGATCAATGCGGTCGCGCGCAACTGCGGCTCGCTGGCGATCGAGTGCAGCGACGTGTCGGGCTATGTCGCCGGCGTCTCCGAGCGCATCTCCTCGAACCTCAGAACCCTCGATCGCCTCGAGGAAGTGACCGGCCGCCTGCTCGCCGACCAGGCGAGCGTCGCCGAATCGACCGACGAAGCCCGGCTCCTCGCCGAGCAGGCGCGCGAGAAGCTCGCCGCCGGCCGCGCCGCGATCGAGGACACGATCGGCATCTTCAGCGGCCTGACCGACCTCGTCGTCCAGCTCGGGGAGCGGATGGCGGGTTTCGCCGAGGCGATGAGCCGCGTCCAGAACGTCTCCGCCGCGATCGAAAGCATCGCCTACAAGACCAACATGCTCGCCCTGAACGCCACCATCGAGGCGGCGCGCGCGGGGGAGGCGGGGCGTTCGTTCGCCGTCGTCGCCGCCGAGGTGAAGAAGCTCGCCCACGAGACGCGCAGCGCGACGAGCGAGATCGCGGGCACCATCGCTTCCCTGACCCGCGAAGCCGAGGCGGTGACCAGCGAGATCGAAACCGGCGTCGGCCGCAGCCGCGCCGCCCAGAGCGGCTTCGCGACCTTGACCGAGACGGTCCGCGACGTCTCCGACATCGTCGCCATGGTCGATCGCCAGACCGACGGCATCGCCCAGTCGACCGCGCTCATCCAGCAGAGCGTCGATTCGATGAAGTCGGGCCTCTCCTCCTTCGCCGCCGACGCCCGCGAGAATGGCGGCGAGCTGCACCGCGCCCAGGACCGGCTTGCGACGCTCGAGGCGCTGTCAGGCGACATGCTCGACCGCCTCGCGAGCTGCGGCGTGCGCATCGACGACACCGTCTTCATCGAACGCGCCCAGGCGGCGGCGCGCGAGCTCCAGGAGATGATCGAAGACGCCGTGGCGCGCGGCGACGTCTCCGAGCCCGACGTCTTCGACACGCGCTACGTGCCGATGCCCGGCACCAACCCCACCCAGTTCGAGACCCGCTTCTGCGCCTTCGCCGACCGTCGCGTCCGGCCGATTCTCGACCGCGTCAAGGCGAGCGACCCGAGGCACATCGGCTGCGTGATGAGCGACATCAACGGCTATCTTCCGACGCACAATTCGGAGCGCTCGCAGCCGCAATCGTCCGACCCGGCGTGGAACGCCAAATATTGCCGCAACCGCCGCAACTTCATCGACGACGCGACCCGCCGCGCCATCGCCAGCGACCAGGAGGCGATGCTCGTCACCTACCGCATGAACCTCGGCGAAGGCCGCTACCTGCCGGTCAAGAACGTGTTCGTCCCGCTCTACATACACGGCCGCCGCTGGGGCAATTTCGAGATCGCCTACCGCGACGACGAAGTGGCGGCCTGACGGCGGCGCGGCGGCCGCTCATTTCCCGACGGCGACATAGACCTCCGTCGCCGATGTACCGTCGGCCTTGTAGACGATTTGCGAGCGCATCGCCCCCATTTTCGGGCTGCCCTGCAGCAGGTCCGCGACCTGGCCGGCGGTGAGCAGCCGATCGTACGAGCCGAAATTGGCGGTCCGCGCGACATTGTGCAGGTGCACCGAATAGGGACCGCCATTGCCGATGCGGCGCATCTCCACCGTCTTGCCGGCATCGTTGATGACGCCGATGACGGCGGTCGGATTGGCCGTATCGCCGGCGGCCTGCATCAGGTCGATGACGTTGTCGCCGACGGTGACGCGCTCGCGGATGCAGACGGGATGGCGGCCGTTGTCGGCGATCGAGGCCGGGAAGGGCGGCGCCTTCGGATCCTTGCCCTCGCCGAGACCGGCCGAGAGCGCGGAGTCGATCAGCATCCGGGTCATCGGATCGCTGCCGAGGCCGGCGCCTTCGAGGCGCAGCTCGCTGCGCTTCGCCGCCTTCTTCGCGGTCGCCGGGCAATCGGAGACCTGGAGCGGCGCGACGGGGTCGACCGCGGCTCCCGAAACGCGCAGCCCGGAGATCAGCGCGTCGAGGGCCGCCTCGACCTCGGCCTGACGCGCGCTCGGTCCGGAGACCCGCACGGTCACGATCCAGTGCCCCGCCCGGAGGACCGCGCCCGTCGTCGCCGATTTGCCGCCCTCGGTGTTCACGTACACGACGCGGATGGCGCCCGCCGCGGTTCCGCCCGCCGGGAGGACCCGGCTCGATTCGAGACGTGCGTCCGGGCCGCGATGCTGGCGGATCACCTTGTCGAGCTCGTAGGCGGCGAGCGCCGCGTCCGCATAGGCCGTCAGGTAGACGAACAGCGTCGCGTAGACCTGCTCGTCCGCAGACCGGTATTGCGCGACATCGTCGACCCCCTGGCCGCCGAGGCTCGCCTCGCTGGTCTGGGTCAGTGCCACTGTCCCCGCCTTGTCCGGGAAGGAGAGTCCCGCCGCCGGCACGGCGAGACGACCGCCCGCATGCTGCCAGGGTTCCCCGCCGGCGGGCGCCGCGGCGGCAGCGGCGAGCGTGGCCGCCGCGAGTGCTGGGAACAACCGCATCCTCAAAGCTCCTTCCGGTTCGCGTTCGGCGTCTTCTCCGCAGGACCGGGACGTTTCGGCATCTCCGGCGGCGGCACGAGCAGCTGGCTGTCCCCGTTGGGCTTGAGCACCAGGCGCGCGCGCACTTTGTCGCCCTCGTCCTCGCCGCTGAGGAGCCGCGCCAGCTGCGTCTCGCTCGGGAGGCGATCGAAGGCGCCGAGCAGGGTCACTTCGCCAATGCCGTGGTTCAGGAGCACGTAGCCGCGTTCACCGCGGACGATCTCGATCGTGCCGCCGGCGTCGTTGTAGAGAATGACCATTGCCGTGCGATCGTCGCCGCCGGTCCCGTTCGAGGGCAGGTCGGTGGCGGTCAGGACGGGGAAGCGCTGGCTGGCGATCGCGAGATCCGCACGGCACCAACTCCCACCAAAGCGTGCCGGCATCCGATCCGCCTTGCGCTTGCCCGGGAACGACTCCGTCGCGTCGATCGCCATCAGGAAGGCATCGCCGAGGGTGATGACGCTGCTGTCGGCAAGGAGCTTCGCATCCGGCCGCGTCCTTGGGGGACAGGGCTCCGCCGCGACCGAAGCCGCCGCGGGTACGCTGGCCTTGGCGGGAATGCGCATGCCGTCCAGGATCGCCGCCATCGTCGCGTCGACATCCCCTTCGCGGTTCTCCGGGCCCGAGACGCGCACCTTCACCAGCCAGCGGTCGACCCGCAGGAAGGCGGCGCGGCTGGCGAGGTTGCCGCGATAGTGGAGGTAACGCATCTCCAATGCGGCCTGCGGCCGGCCCGCCGCGGGGCGAACGGCGTCGAGGCCGCGCGCGACGGGGGACCCAGAGGTCGACACGATCGACCAGTCGGTGGCGATCGCCGCAAGGCCGGGGTGCGCAAGGGTCGGCAGATAGGCATAGACCGTCGCGAAGACCGCCTCGTCCGGCGACTTGAACTCGGCCGCCGTGTCGAGGCCGCTCCCCTCGTGGCTGAATTCGCGCGTCTCGTAATAGCGGGTCACGCCGGGGCTGAACGGCACGCTGAGATGGGCGAGGTCGAAGTTGAGCCGGTCGCCGCTCGCGGTCCAGGCCTGCGCCGTCGCCGGCGCGACAGACGCCAGCGAGAGCGTCAACGCGGCCGCCCGCATGATCCACGCGATCATCGCCTTACCCCCGCGGCGCAGCATCGCACCCCGTGAGGTCCGCGACAATGGCCTTTCGTTACGCCCCCGGCCGCCGCGCCATGAACGCCAGCCGCTCGAACAGCATCACGTCCTGCTCGTTCTTGAGCAACGCGCCGTGGAGAGGCGGGATTGCCTTCTTCGGGTCCTGCGACTGGAGGACCTCGAGCGGCATGTCCTCGTGGAGCAGCAATTTGAGCCAGTCGATCAGCTCGCTCGTCGACGGCTTCTTCTTGAGGCCCGGCACCTCGCGCACCTGGTAGAAGATGTCGAGCGCGCGGGCGACCAGCGTCTTCTGGATGCCGGGGAAGTGGACGTCGACGATTGCCTGCATCGTCTCCCGGTCCGGGAAGCGGATATAGTGGAAGAAGCAGCGGCGCAGAAACGCATCCGGCAGCTCCTTCTCGTTGTTCGAGGTGATGACGACGACGGGCCACTCCTTCGCCTGCACCGTCTCCCCGGTCTCGTAGACGTGGAACTCCATCCGGTCCAATTCCTGGAGGAGGTCGTTGGGGAATTCGATGTCGGCCTTGTCGATCTCGTCGATGAGAAGGACGGGGAGCTGGGGCGCGGTGAACGCCTCCCACAGCTTGCCGCGGCGGATGTAATTGGCAATGTCGTGGACGCGCGGGTCGCCGAGCTGGCCGTCGCGAAGCCGGGCGACGGCGTCATATTCGTAGAGGCCGTGGTGGGCCTTGGTGGTCGACTTGACGTGCCACTCGATCAGCGGCGCGCCCAGCGCGGCGGCGATCTCGTGGGCGAGGACGGTCTTGCCGGTGCCGGGCTCGCCCTTGACGAGCAGGGGCCGGCGCAGGGTGACGGCGGCGTTGACGGCGACCTTGAGGTCGTCGGTCGCGACATAGCTGGCGGTGCCTTCGAAGCGCATCGCCCGGCGATAGGGGAGGGGCTCGGCCCCCGCAAGTCAGGCGGCGGCGGCTTGCCGGGCCTGGGCGCGCGCTTCGAGCAGGTCGAGCAGGCCGTGGTGCTGAGCGAGGATCTGGCGGGCGCCGAACAGCAGGGCGCGCCCGGTCGTCGGCGAGGCGCCGGCGAAGCGGTCGGCGACCGCTTCGGTCAGCACCGGATCGGGAGCGGCGTAAGCCGGGGTCTCGAGGCCGAACCTCCGCGCGGCGGCGTCGAGCGCGCGCCGCACCACCGCCCAGTCCAGCACGAGGGCCATGGCGGCGCCGAGCGCGCAGCCGATCCGCTCCGACTGGGCGAGCATCTCGATCGCGTGGCGTTGCGCCTGGACGACGGCGTCCGTGTCGGCCGCGCCGGGGGTGGAGGGCACCGGACCCGCCGCGGCGGCGAGGCGGGCGAGGAAGGCGCGCTCGCCGGCGAAGGCGTAGGCGGCGTTGGCCAGCCAGCCGCGCGCCTCGGGGTCGGTGGTGCGCAGCGTCGCATGGTCGACGACGCCGGGGTAGCGGCCGTGGAGGATGCACAGATAGTGGACGAGGTCGGCGAGGTTGCGCGCGGCGTCGGGCGGGGCGGTCAGCGCCGGCGCCGCGGCCCAGGGGTGCGCGGCGCTGCCCTCGCCGCGGACGGCGGCGCCGAGCGCCTCGCCCGCGCGCGGGACCGCCGTGCTGCCGAGCGAAGCTGAAGCCATCAAGACCCTCCCGAAGCGCTGCATGGCAGCCCTCTACGCGCGATGACCTATATCAATGCCGTAAAGACGCGGTTTACGCGGCGTTAGGGCAAGCGAAAGGCGGCCCCCGTCACGCCGCGCCGCGCCGCCCCCGGGTCAGGACGTCGAGCACCGCCATGCGCACCGCGACGCCGTTCTCGACCTGCTCGAGGATCGCCGAGCGGCGCGGATCGTCGGCGAGCGCCCCCTCGATCTCGACGCCGCGGTTCATCGGCCCCGGATGCATGACCAGAGCGTCCGGCGCCAGCCGGTCGAGGCGCTCGCGGGTCAGGCCGTAGCGGGCGTGGAAGTCGGCGAGGCTGCCGGCGACGCCGTCCTCGAGCCGCTCGCGCTGGATGCGCAGCATCATCACCACGTCCGAGCCGGCGATCCCCTCGTCGAGGTCGGTGAAGGCGGCGAGCCCTCCAGTGTCGGCGGGGAGCAGCGCCGCGGGGCCGACCAGCCGCACCGTCGCGCCGAGCTTGGGCAGCAGCCGAATATTGGAGCCGGCGACGCGGCTATGGCGGACGTCGCCGCAGATCGCGACCTTGAGCCCGTCGATCCGGCCCTTGCGGCGACGCATGGTCAGCGCGTCGAGCAGCGCCTGGGTCGGATGCTCGCCGGTCCCGTCCCCGCCGTTGACGACGGGACAGCCGACCGCCTCGGCGACCTGATGCGGCGCGCCGGTCTCGCTGTGGCGCACGACCATCACGTCGGGGCGCATCGCATCGAGGGTGAGGGCGGTGTCGATCAGGCTCTCGCCCTTGCGGACGCTCGACGCGCCGGGGTGGAAGTTCGCGACCTGGGCCCCGAGCCGTTTCCCCGCCACCTCGAACGAGAAGAGCGTGCGCGTCGAATTCTCGAAGAACAGGTTGAACTGGGTGAGGCCGGCAAGCCGCTGGTCCGCCTTGCGCGCCTGGCGGCCGAAGGCGATCCACGGCTCGGCCTCGTCGAGCAGGAACAGGATGTCGTCGCGCGACAGGGGATCGATGCCGAGGAGGTGGCGGTGCGGGAAGACGTGCGGCATCGGCACGGGCGTCTAGTCGCAGCCCGGGCGGGCGGCAAGGCGACGGCTTGACGCGCGGCCCGGTTCCCGCTCTCCGGCAGCCATGGCCGACCTCAGTCCACGATCGCCGCAGCGCGGCTATGCGATCTGCGGCGAGGCGCGGTGCGGCAGCGTCTTCCTCTCGCACCTGCTCCGCTCGACCGGCCTGCTCGGCATTCCCTGGGAGATCTTCCACGACCCGCGGATCGCGCGGCAGGTGGGCGCTGCGCCGGCCAGCGCGCTGCCGCGCCTTCTCGCGACGGCGGCGACGCCGAACGGCGTCTACGGCATCAAGGTCTTCACCCGCCATTTCGAGCAGGCCGCGGGCGCCCGCTGGGCCGAGCGGCTGCCGGACCTGCGCTACGTCGCCCTGACCCGCGCCGACCTGCTCGGCCAGGCCGTGTCGCTCGCCCGCGCGGTCCAGACCGGCCAGTTCAAGGGCGAGCACCGCGCGCGCGCCGCCCCGCGCTACGATCCGGACGCCATCGCCGACTGCCTCGCGCGGATCGCCTACGGCCAGGCGCGGTGGGAGAGCTGGTTCGCCCGCAACGGGATCGCCCCGCTTCGCCTCGCCTACGAGCAGGTCGTCGAGGCGCCGCAGGCGGCCGTCGACGCCGTCGCGCGGCTGGTCGGCCTGGACGGACCGGCGCCGGTCGACGTCGCCCAGGTCGCCGTCCGACCGCAGCGCGACGCGATCAACGCCGAGTGGCGCGAGCGCTTCGTGCGCGAGCGCGGCGACCTTTCCTATCTCGACGGCGGCCGCCTCTTCAGCCGCCTTCCCCGCGGCGCGGCCTTCGCCCGCTGGTTCCTCGGCCCGCGATGAGCGGCCCCGTCGCCTGCAACACATTGTGGATCGGTCGGCGTCTCGGCGCCGTCGAGCGCGCCTGCCTGCGCTCGGTGCTGCGGCAGGGGCACGCGCTCACCCTGTGGTGCTACGACCTGCCCGAGGGCGTGCCGCCGCGCGTGCGCCTCCGCGATGCGGCCGAGATCCTGCCCCGCGACACAGTGATCGCCCACAAGGGCGGCAGCCATGCCCTTTTCGCCAATCGCTTCCGCTACGAGCTGCAGCGCCGCGCCGCGGGCTTCTGGGTCGATTGCGACATCTACCTCGTCAGGCCGCTCGACGGCCTCACCGGCCACGTCTTCGGCTGGGCGGCGCCGCACCATATCAACACGGCCGTGCTGCACCTCCCGCCCGATTCGCCTGTGCTCGCGCCGCTCCTCGACCTGTTCGACGAATGCGACGTGCCGCCCTGGCTGCCCTGGCGCGCCCGCGCCGCGGCGTGGCTGCGCCTGCGCCGGACCGGCCGCAGCGGCCTCTCGCACATGCCCTGGGGGTCGGCGGGGCCGCTGGCGCTGACCTGGCTCGCCGAGCGGCACGGCCTCGCGCGCTGCGCGCTGCCGGCGCCGGTCTTCTACCCCGTCCACTGGGACGCCGCGGCGTGGATCCGCGACCCGCGATGGACGCTCGACGGCATGCTCCGGCCCGAGACGCGGGCGGTCCACCTGTGGAACGAGCTGATCAAGGGCTTCAAGGACGGGCCCGCCCCGCCCGGCAGCTTCCTCGCCCGGCTTCAGGCCGAAGGCGCCCCCGACTGACGACGCCGCCTGCGCCGCCGCTCGGCATAAGCCGCATAGGCCGCCGCCCAGCTCGGGGAGCTGAGCTGCCCGTCCGGCGCCGGCTCCAGCTCCCGCTTGAAATGGCCGCACCAGCCGCAGAACCGCCGCATCTGGTCGCACATGTCGTCGCCCTCCGGCGGCAGCGCCGCGCGGCCCTGGCCGAGGCCGAGCACGCGATCGATGCCGGCCGCGACCGCGCACGGATAATAACCGGACGGGGCGAGGCCCATGCCGCAATCGGCGGCGATCCGGCAGCCGTTGGCGAAGTCGCTCCCGGCGTAACCGGGAAGGTCGCGCGGCGCGACGTTGAACGAGGCGAACGCCGCCTGCTCGCGCCCCGTCTCGTCCTTGGCGGAGAGGTTGACGTGCACGTCCTTGGGGATGCGGGCGAGCGCCGCGGCGACCTTCGGGCCGAAGCCATTGCTCGTCACCTCGATCCGCGTTGCGGGCGAGTGGGCGTCGCGATAGGCGCGCAACTGGCCGAGCATGACGAAGAACTGCGGATGGAGCGTCGGCTCGCCGCCGAGCAGCCGGATGCGCTCCCAGCGGGTCCCGGCCTGGACCGACTCCTCGACGAACGCCGCGATCCGCGCCGGCGTCATCCTCTCGCTGCCGGGCGCCTGCGGTACGGAGCGGTTGCAGTTCGCACAGGCGAGGTTGCAGGCATAAGTGAGGTCGATCTCGATCCGCCGCCGCGACCGCGCATATTGAGGTCCCAGCACCGCGGTCACGGCCCGATGGGTCCGGAGGCGCGGGAAGGGCCCGTGGAGGCGCAGGTGCCAGACCCGCCGGCCGAGCCGGCCGCGCGGGTCGAACCTGCGCCCCAGCCAGGCGGCGGCGCGCCGGAAGAGGGGCGGGGAGCTCACGGTGGGAACCTTCATGCCATGGTCAGCGCGTCGATCGCGCCCTGCAGGATGTAGGCCGCGGCCATCTTGTCGACCAGCGCGGCGCGGCGGGCGCGGCTGGCATCGGCGTCGATCAGCGTGCGCGTCACCGCCTGCGTCGACCAGCGCTCGTCCCACAGCAGCAGGGGCAGGCCGAGCGGGGCGAGGTTGCGCGCGAAAGCGCGGACCGACTGGGTGCGCGGGCTGTCGGTGCCGTCGAGATTGAGCGGCAGCCCGACCACGAGGCCCTTCACCGCCTGGGCATCGGCCAGCCGGCGCAGCTGCTCCAGATCCGCGCTGAACTTGCCGCGGCGAAGCAGCTCGGCTGGCGTGGCGATGGTCCAGCCCGCGTCGCACAAAGCGAGGCCGATGGTCTTCGTGCCGACGTCCATCCCGAGCAGCCGGCCGCCGGCGGGGAGGGCGGCGCGGAAGTCGGGGGCCGACGCGGCGATCATTGCGCTTTTTCCCACGCCGCCAGCCGCGCCGCCGCGTCGCCGCGCAGGTTCGCCCAGAACAGGGCATAGTCGTAGACGTGGTAATTGTTGCCCGGCAGCACGTAGCCGCCGAGCGCCGGCGGATGCTCGCCGATCAGCAGGAAGCCGCGGGCGTCGCAGCGGGCGGGCACCCCTGGCGCGGTCAGCTTGCCGTCGGTGAGCGCTTCGTTCGGCACGAGCATCCCGCGGTTGGCGGAGGCGGGCGCGGCGCCGCCGGCCGTTCCGATCAAAGGATTCACGCAGACCATCGGCGTGCCGCGGCGCGGGCGGCCGGCGAGGCCGGTCGACGCGTCGTAGACGTCGGTGATCATCTTCATGTCCGCCGGCTCGCCGAAGCTCTGCCAAGAGAGGATGCACCCGGCCTGGTCCGCCCGCGCGCAGCTCGGCAGGCCGAGCCTCGGCAGGTCCGCCGTCGCCGAGACCGGCCAGCCGGCGAGATAGACCGCGACGACCCGCCTCGCGAGCGGCGTCCCCGTCACCTTCTCGGCGAGCAGGCGGCTAAGGTGGAGGCTGCCCTGGCTGTGCGCGGCGAGAATGATCGGCCGGTCCTTCGGCGCGTGGGCGGCGAACCAGTCGAACGCCGCCGCGACGTCGCGATAGGCATAATCGAGCGCCCGCGCCGCGTCCGTGCGGGTGGTGAGGAAGGCGCCGAACGTCGCCTGCCGGTAGCGCGGCGCCCAGACCTCGCCGACGCCGTTGAAGATGCTGGCCTGGCTCCTGACGAACAGCTCCGCCCGCCACCGCGATTCGCGGTCGGCGAGCGGCGCGTTCCAGTGTGCCCGCTCGAGATAGGAGGTCGGGTGGATGAAGAAGACTTCCGCCCGCGCCGGTCCGCCCGGGGCCACGCCCGCCGGCCTCCACAGCGACGGATTGTTCGCAATGTCCGGCCGCGCGATCCACGTCGCCGCGTCGGCATAGGCGAGCGGCGCGCCCGCGGCGCCTTCGAAATGCGCGTCGGGGACCATGGCGAGCTTCATCAGCTGCACCTGGAACAGCCGATAGGCGAGCGCCCCCGTCATGAAGACCATGGTGAGGATCGCCACGATCCACAGGAAGCGCCGTGCCAGCATCGCGCCGCGCCCAACAGCATCGCCGGGCGCGTGGCAAGTGTTGATGCAGCGCAGCATGGATGCTAGCGCCGCCGTCATGTCCGTAGACGCCGCCACCGTGCGCCATATCGCGCGCCTCGCCCGCATTGCGGTCAGCGACGCGGAGGTCGAGGCGCTCGCGCCGGAGCTCAACAACATCCTCGGCTGGGTCGAGCAGCTGCAGGAAGTCGACGTGGCGGGCGTCGAGCCGATGACGGCCGTCATTCCCAACACCCTGCGCCTGCGCGACGACGAGGTCGCCGACGGCGGCATCCGCGACGCCGTCCTCGCCAACGCTCCGGCCGCCGAGCACGGCTTCTTCGCCGTCCCCAAGGTGATCGAGTGATGTGCGCCCCCGTCATCCCGGTCGCCTCCGTCATCCCGGCGAAAGCCGGGATCTCTAAGAGACCCGCTGCGTCGTACCGACGGGAGATCCCGGCTTTCGCCGGGATGACGAGTGTATGACCGATCTCACCGATCTCGGCGTCGCCGCCATCCGCGACGGGGTGCGCGACGGCGCCTTTTCGGCGCGCGAGGTGGCCGAGGCGTTCAACGCCGCCGTCGTCAGGGGGAGGGGGCTCAATGCCTACACGGTCGAGACGCCCGAGCGCGCCCTCGCCGCCGCCGCCGCCGCCGACGAGGCCCGCGCGTCGGGCGCGCTGAAGCCGCTGTCCGGCGTCCCGCTCGGCATCAAGGATCTCTTCGCCACCCAAGGCGTCGCCACCACTGCCGGCAGCCGCATCCTCGGCGGCTTCGCGCCGCCCTACGAATCGACCGTCTCGGGCAATCTCCTGCGCGCCGGCGCCGGCATGCTCGGCAAGTTGAACATGGACGAGTTCGCGATGGGCTCGTCGAACGAGACCAGCGCCTGGGGCCCGGTCCTCTCGCCCTGGCGGCGCAACGATGGCGGCAACGCGCCGCTCACCCCCGGCGGCTCCTCCGGCGGCTCGGCGGCCGCGGTCGCCGCGCGCCTCGCGCCGGGCGTCACCGGCACCGACACCGGCGGCTCGATCCGCCAGCCGGCCGCCTTCGTCGGCATCGCCGGCATCAAGCCGACCTACGGCCGCTGCTCGCGCTGGGGCATGGTCGCCTTCGCCTCCAGCCTCGACCAGGCCGGGCCGATGGCGCGCACGGTGCGCGACTGCGCGATCCTGCTCGAAGCCATGGCCGGCTTCGACCCGAAGGATTCGACCTCGCTCGACCTCCCCGTGCCGGCATGGGCGGCCGCCCTTTCCTCCGACATGCGCGGCAAGCGCATCGGCATTCCCAGGGAATACCGGATCGAGGGCGTTCCCGCCGAGATCGACGAGGTCTGGGAAACGGGCATCCAGCTGATGCGCGATGCCGGCGCCGAGATCGTCGAGGTCTCGCTGCCGCACACCAGATACGCGCTTCCCACCTATTACATCATCGCGCCGGCCGAGGCGTCGTCCAACCTCGCCCGCTACGACGGGGTCCGCTACGGCCTCAGGGTCCAGCCCGAGCAGGGCGGCCTCACCGACATGTACGAGGCGACCCGCGCCGCCGGCTTCGGCGCCGAGGTCAAGCGCCGCATCATGATCGGCACCTACGTCCTCTCCGCCGGCTTCTACGACGCCTATTTCAACCGCGCCCAGAAGGTCCGCGCCCTCATCGCCCGCGACTTCGAGCGGGTCTGGGAGCGCTGCGACCTCATCCTCACCCCGACGGCGCCCTCCGCCGCCTTCGCGCTGGGCGAGAAGTCGAACGATCCGATCGCCATGTACCTGAACGACGTCTTCGCCGTCCCGGCGAGCCTCGCCGGCCTCCCGGCGATGAGCGTCCCCGCGGGCCTCAACGCCGAAGGCCTCCCCCTCGGCCTCCAGCTCGTCGGCAAGGCACTCGACGAGCAGTCCGTCCTCGACGCCGGCCTCGCCCTTGAGGAACGCGCCGGCTTCACCGCACGCCCGGAGGCCTGGTGGTGAGCGCGGTGCCGGCGGGTTCACGCGGAGACGCGGAGGCGCGGAGGGTCCGCTTCCCTCACGCGCGGAGCGCGAATTCGACACGTCATCCGGTAAGCGCCGTCGGCGCCGCCTGGCACGGCCTCTCCGCGTCTCCGCGTCTCCGCGCGAACCTTAGCTCCGGACGTACCCATGTCTGACTACCGCATCCACGGCGCCACGGGGGAATGGGAGGTCGTGATCGGCCTCGAGGTGCACGCCCAGGTCACGTCGCACGCCAAGCTCTTCTCCGGCGCCGCGACCGCCTTCGGCGCCGAGCCGAACACGCAGGTCAGCCTCGTCGACGCCGCCATGCCCGGCATGCTGCCGGTGCCGAACGCCGAATGCATCCGCCAGGCGGTGCGCACCGGCATGGCGCTGGAGGCGAAGGTCAACCCCTGGTCGCGCTTCGACCGCAAGAACTACTTCTACGCCGACCTGCCGCAGGGCTACCAGATCAGCCAGCTCTACCACCCGATCGTGGGCGAGGGCGAGATCGAGATCCTGCTCGACGAAAAGGACGAGGGCTCGGCCCGCCGCGTCGGCGTCGAGCGCATCCACCTCGAGCAGGACGCGGGCAAGCTGATGCACGACCAGCACCCCAGCATGTCCTACGTGGACCTCAACCGCTCGGGCGTCGCCCTGATGGAGATCGTCTCCAAGCCCGACATGCGTTCGCCCGAGGAAGCAGGAGCTTACATCCGTAAGCTGAGGTCGATTCTCCGCTACGTCGGCAGTTGCGACGGCAATATGGAGCAGGGCTCGATGCGCGCGGACGTCAACGTCAGCGTCCGCCGCCCCGGCGCGGGGTTCGGCACCCGCACCGAGACCAAGAACGTCAATTCGGTCCGCTTCATCATGGCCGCGATCGAATATGAGGCGAACCGCCAGGTCGACCTCCTCGAGAGCGGCGGCACGGTGGTCCAGGAAACCCGCCTGTTCGACCCCGACAAGGGCGAGACCCGCAGCCTCCGCTCCAAGGAGGAGGCCCACGATTACCGCTATTTCCCGGACCCGGACCTGCTCCCCGTCGAGCTCGGCGACGATTTCCTCGCCGACTGCCGCGCCTCGCTTCCCGAGCTCCCCGACGCCAAGCGCCGCCGGTACGAGACCGCGCTCGGCCTCCCCCCCTACAATGCCGCCGTGCTCACCGCCGAGGTCGAGACCGCGCGCTGGTTCGAGGCCCTGCTCGCCACCCTCGGCGACGAGCATGCGGTGCGCGCCTCGAACTGGGTCATCTCCGACCTGTTCGGCGCCCTCAATCGCCTCGGGAAGCCGCTCGCCGAAAGCCCCGTCGGCCCGGGCCAGGCCGCCGAGCTCCTCCGCCTGATCGCCGACGGCACCCTCTCCGGCACGCTCGCCAAGCAGGTGTTCGAGATCATGCTCGAGACCGGCGAAGACCCCGGCCGCATCGTCGAGGCGCGCGGCCTCAGGCAGACCAGCGACACCGGCGCGATCGACAAGGTCATCGCCGAAATCCTCGCCGCCCATGCCGACAAGGTCGCCGAATACCGCTCTGGCAAGGACAAATTGTTCGGCTTCTTCGTCGGCCAGACGATGAAGGCGATGGCCGGCAAGGCCAACCCCCAGGTGGTGAACGACCTCTTGAGGAAAGCGCTCGGCCGACCTTGACGGCGGGCGGAGCGCCGCGAATAAGCGACCCGTGCAGACGAAGCTCGCCATGATCCGGATTCGCGAACGGCGCGCCGCCGCGGGCCGTCGGCATCCCTACGGGCGCTGCAATCCTCCCGGGAGGGCTCTGCCTTAGGCGATTCGCGAACGATCCGCCCGATGCAGCCCTTCCGATTTCCTCGGGAGGGCTTTTGTTTATCCGGAAGACCTCGATGCTCCTCACCGTCACCACCACCCATCGCCCGGCGACCGACCTCGGCTTCCTGCTGATGAAGAACCCGGCGCGCGTCCACGAGGCCGAGCTCCCGTTCGGCCGCGCGACGATCTTCTTCCCGGAGGCCGGCGAGGACCGATGCACCGCCGCGCTCACGGTCGAGGTCGACCCGGTCGAGCTGGTCCGGGGCAAGGGCCGGGGCGGCGGGATCGAGGAGCAATATGTCACCGACCGCCCCTATGCGGCGTCCTCGCTCCTGTCCGTCGCGATCGGCCGCGCGCTCGGCACCGCGATGAGCGGGCGCTCGCGCGACCGGCAGGCGCTCGCCGACTCGCCGCTGCCGCTGGCAGCGCGGATCGACCCGCTGCCCCTGCGCGGCGGCGGCGAAGCCCTGGTCCGCCGCCTGTTCGAGCCGCTCGGCTATGCGGTTGCCGCCGCCCCCGTGCCGCTCGACCCGGCCCATCCCGAATGGGGCGACAGCCCCTACGCGGCCGTGACGCTGAGTGGCGAGACGCGGCTCGCCGCGCTGCTCACCCACCTCTTCGTCCTCATCCCGGTGCTCGACGATTCCAAGCATTATTATGTCGGCGAGGACGAGGTCGCGAAGCTGCTGCGCAAGGGCGAGGGCTGGCTCGAATCGCACCCGGAGCGGGAGCTGATCGTGCGCCGCTATCTCGGCGGCTTCCGCAGCCTCGTGCGCGCCGCCGGCGCCGCCCTCGACGAGCGGGTCGAGACCGAAGCGGCGGACGAAGCGGAAGCCGGCGACTCGGCCGAGGAAGCGATCGAGAAGCCGATCCGGCTCAACGACCTCAGGATCGACAAGGTGGTCGAGACTCTCAAGGCGCTCGGCGCCACGTCGGTGCTCGACCTGGGCTGCGGCGAGGGGCGGCTGCTGCGCCGCCTGCTCGCGGAACGGCAGTTCGGCCGCATCGTCGGTGTCGAGGTGGCGCCCCGCATCCTCGCCGCCGCCGGCGATCGCCTCCGGCTGGAGCGGATGGCGGACCTGCAGCGCAAGCGCATCGCGCTGCTGCAAGGCTCTCTCGTCTATCGCGACGAGCGCCTCATGGGGTTCGACGCCGCCGCCGTGATCGAGGTGATCGAGCATATGGAGCCCGACCGCCTCCCGGCCTTCGAGGCGGCGCTGTTCGGCCATGCCCGGCCTGGCGCGATCGTGCTGACGACCCCGAACCGCGACTATAATGCCTGCTTCGAGAGCATGGCGGAGGGCGCGATGCGCCACCCCGACCACCGCTTCGAATGGACCCGCGGCGAGTTCGAGCATTGGGCGCTCGGCGTCGCCTCCGCCCACGGCTACGAGGTCCGCTTCGAGGGGATCGGCGCGGCCGACCCGGCGCGGGGCGCGCCGACCCAGATGGGGGTCTTCACGCGATGCTGATCGAGATCCCCGAATTCGCGCTCGTCCTCCTCGTCGGGGCGTCCGGCACCGGCAAGTCGACCTTCGCGGCCCGGCACTTCCTGCCGACCGAGACGGTCTCGTCGGACCGCGCCCGCGGCTGGGTGGCCGACGACGAGACGGACCAGGCGGCGAGCGGCGACGCGTTCGACATCGTCCACGCCATCGTCGAGAAGCGGCTGAAGGGCCGCCGCCTGACCGTCGTCGACGCGACCAACGTCCAGCCCGAATCGCGCAAGGGCCTCATCGCGCTCGCCCGCAAGTGGCACGCGCTCGTCGTCGCCATCGTCTTCGACCTTCCCGAGCAACTCGCCGTCGAGCGCAACGCGTCGCGCCGGGATCGCGCGTTCGGCGCCGGGCCGGTGCGGCGGCAGATGCAGTCGCTCAAGCGCTCGCTGCGCGGCTTCCAGCGCGAGGGGGTGCGTTACGTGCACCTGCTGCGGACGCCCGCGGACGTCGACGCCGTGACGATCGCCCGCACCCGCCTCTGGGTCGACCGGCGGGATGAGAGCGGGCCGTTCGACATCGTCGGCGACGTGCACGGCTGCGCCGACGAGCTCGAGCGGCTGCTCGCGGACCTCGGCTACGCGGTCCGCTGGGACGGAACGGAGGTCGCGGTGACGCCGCCCGCGGGGCGGAGCGCCATCTTCGTCGGCGACCTCGTCGACCGGGGGCCGCGCTCCCCCGACGTGCTGCGGATCGTCCGCCACATGGTCGAGGCCGGCACCGCGCTCGCCGTCGTCGGCAATCACGACGACAAGCTCAAGCGCCACCTGTCCGGCCGGGCCGTCAAGGCGACCCACGGCCTCGCCGAGACGATCGAGCAATTTTCCGGCGAATCCCCCGCATTCGCGCGCGAGATGCGCGACTGGCTGGACGGCCTCGTCAGCCATTACGTGCTCGACGGCGGCCGGCTCGTCGTCGCCCATGCCGGCCTCAAGGAGGAGATGCAGGGCCGTGCGTCCGGCGCGGTGCGCAGCTTCGCCATGTATGGCGAGACGTCCGGCGAGGTCGACGAGTTCGGCCTCCCGGTGCGCTACGACTGGGCGGCCGATTACAAGGGCAAGGCGAAGGTCGTCTACGGCCACACGCCGGTTCCCGAGGCGAACTGGGTCAACGGCACGATCTGCATCGACACCGGCTGCTGCTTCGGCGGCAAGCTGACGGCGCTGCGCTGGCCGGAGATGGATCTCGTCTCGGTACCCGCCGCGCGCACCTATTACGAGCCGATCCGGCCGCTCCCCGCGCCGGCCTCGTCGGGCGCCGGCGGGATCCACCTGGACATCGCCGACGTGCTCGGCAAGCAGGCGATCGAGACGCGCGACCTCGGCATCGTCACCGTGCGCGAGGAGAATGCCGCCGCCGCGCTCGAGGTGATGAGCCGCTGGGCGGTCGATCCGCGCTGGCTGATCCACCTGCCGCCGACCATGTCGCCGGCCGAGACGAGCCGCGCCGAAGGCTGGCTCGAACGGCCGGAGGAAGCGCTCGCTTATTATGCCGGCCAGGGCGTGCGCGAGGTGGTGGTCGAGGAAAAGCATATGGGCTCGCGCGCCCTCGTCCTGCTCTGCCGCACGATCGAGGCCGCGGTGACGCGCTTCGGCGTCGCCGGCGGCGAGCGCGGCGTCGTCATGACCCGCACGGGCCGCCGCTTCTTCTCCGATCCCGCGGTCGAGGCCGCGGCGCTGCACCGGGTCGACGCGGCGATGGCCGCGGCCGGGCTGTGGGACGAGCTGGCGAGCGACTGGGTGCTCTGGGACACCGAGATCATGCCGTGGAGCCTCAAGGCGCAGGCGCTGGTCGAGCGGCAATATGCCGCGGTCGGCGCCGCCGCCGTGTCGGGACTCGGCGCCCTGGCGGACGCGCTCGCCCGCGCCGCGGCCCGCGGCATCGCCGTCGACGGCCTCGCCGGCCGCACCGGCCGGCGCCTCGCCAACGCCCGCGCCTTCCGCGACGCCTATAATCGCTACGTCGGCCCGTTCGCCGGGATCGACGACCTGCGCATCGCGCCGTTCCACCTGCTCGCCTCCGAGCGGGCGGTGCATGCGGACAAGGACCATGTCTGGCACATGGGCCAGGCCCACCGCCTCGCCGCGGCCGATCCGGCCTTGCTCGTCGCCACCGCCTGGCGCGGCGTCGACCTCGCGAACGCCGAGGCGACGCGCGACGCGGTCGCCTGGTGGGAGGCGCTCACCGGGGCCGGCGGCGAGGGGGTCGTGGTCAAGCCGCGTGCGTTCCTCGCGCGCGGCCGGCGCGGGCTGCTGCAGCCGGCCGTCAAGTGCCGGGGGCGCGAATATCTGCGCATCATCTACGGCCCGGATTACGACGTGCCGGAGAATCTCGAGCGGCTGCGCCGCCGCGGCCTCGGTCAGAAGCGCTCAATGGCGATTCGCGAGTTCGCGCTCGGCCTCGAGGCGCTGCACCGCTTCGTCGAGCGGGCGCCGCTGAGCCGCGTGCACCAGTGCGTCTTCGGGGTGCTGGCGATGGAGAGCGAGCCGGTCGATCCGCGCCTCTGATCCCGCCTTTCGGTGCCGCGCGCGGTAACCAAAGCGCAACGCCCGCCGGGCTAAGGCCGCGGCTCGGGTCAGACCTTCGCGTACCGGGAGCCGGACTTGGCGATCTTCAAATATTCCAACTATCTCGCGACCTCGAAGAGCACCTCCTTCGACCAGCCATTGCAGCCCTCCTCCTTCGCGCCGTGCGGGGGGATCTATCGCTGCACCGGCTGCGGCACCGAGATCGCGTCGGAAGGGATCGGCCTGCTCCCCGACCGCCAGCACCACAAGCACGCGCCCGGCGTGCCGCCCATCCAGTGGCAGCTGACGGTCGCGACGGTCGCGACCCACCCGCAGCCCTATCTGCACGGCGCCGGCTGAGGGGAGGGGAATGGGCTCGCTTTCCTTCCGCCTCGCCAAGGCCCTCCAGAGCGGCCGCGCCGAGCGCCGCCTGACCCGCGAGCGCATCCTCCTCGACCTCCTCAACAAGCGCGCCGCCGCCCGCCAGGCCGGCCTCGCCGACCTCGAGGCGCAATTGCGCGAACAAATCCGCTGGGCGCTCCCGGTCCACGAGGGCGGGAAGGAACGCGAAGCGGACGCGGCCACCGCTCCTCCCCGGAACGGGGAGGGGGACCAGCCGTAGCCGCAGGCGGAGGCTGGGGGAGGGGGCCCCGCTCCGCCGCTCCCATACCTGAAACCGGTGACGCGCGCCCCAGCGGCCGCGACTGCACGGCCCCGCCCATTCGTTGCATTTCCGTACCGCCTCGGGAGACTGGCGACCTCCCGCTTGCGTCAGGGTCGCCACGTCTCGGCGCCTCCGCGCTCCTTCGCGATCTCCGCGTGAACCCATTCTGCCGCTGCGCAGCCGCAACATTGCGAAGTTGAAGACCCATTCAACTTGGCTGCGGCACAAGCCGCCGGTCAGAGTTGTGCGAGCGCGCGGAGCGGGCGCTTGATCGCGCTGACCGCAGCCGGAGCCCCCGGTTCCTGCGCACTCACGCGCGGCACCCGCACGGCAAATGACCGGAAATCGCCCGGCAGCGACCCGGCATTCGCCCGGCAAGCACCCGGCATCCAGGCAGTGACCGTCCGGCAGCGACCCGGTAGCCGCACGGCATCCACCCGACATCGGCGCGGCGGCAGCCCGGTTCCGCGGCGTGTAAAAACCGTCGCAGCGCCCTTCAAATTCGTTGCTCGGGACGCTGGTTCGTGCTATGTTCTATTCAGGCCGATCCTCATGCTCCACCCGTCTCCCTTCCTGCGCGCGGGCCTCGCCGAGTCGCCGCGGACCGCGCCAGCCGGTCGCCGCCTCATCGCCCGCTCGAAGTTTTTTTTCACGAAACTTCGAAACTTCCGCACCTTCCACCGCCTGCTGTGGCCTCTGCGCAACGGCTGGGCAAGGTCTTCATTCCGCTCGGGAAACAGTCGCTTTCCGGTAACCTTCGCGCTGCTAGCGTCCCAGCCAGGCAGGAGAGGGCGCATGGCGGGGCGGCAGGCGGATCGGGTGGGGACGGAGCCGTTCCGGGCGGAGGCGCCGGGGCCTTGCCCGGACTGCGGCGGCGGCCATTGGCTGGTCGGACGCCACATCGCCGAATGCGCGGCCTGCGCGGCGCCGCTGCCCCGGGCCGACGGGGCGCCGGTCGGCCTGCCGCGCCCGCGCCTGCTGCGCCGCGCCGCGTGATCGCCCGCCTCCTGGCCGCGACGGCGGCCGCCGTGCTGCTCGTGCCGACGGCGGCCGCGGCGGGGCCGGTCCAGGACCGCATCTACCCGGCACCCAGGGCGCCGCTGTCGCTCGCCGGGCTCCCTGAGGGGGCGGCGCTCGTCCAGGTGCGCACCGCCGACGGCCTGACCCTCGCCGGCATCGCCCTCCCGGCGCGGGCCGGCATGCCGACCCTGCTCGTCCTCCACGGCAACGGCTCCAGCGCCGCCGACGCCTTGCGGTGGCTCGCGCCGCTGGCGGGGGCCGGCTACGGCATCGTCGCGGCCGAATATCGCGGCTATAGCGGCAATCCCGGCCGGCCCGACGAGGCGGGGCTCGCCCGCGACGCCGACGCCTTCCTCGCGCTCGCCAGGGCGCGGGCGGGGGAGGGGCCGGTCTGGGCGCTCGGCCACAGCCTCGGCGCCGGCGTCGCCATCGGCCTGGCCCGCCGCGCGCCGCTCCAGGCCCTCGTCACCGTCGGCGCCTTCACCCGCCTCAGGGCCATGGCGCCCAAGGCGGTCCGCGCCTTCGTGCCGGACGGCTACGACAATCTCGCCGCCGTGCCCCGGCTCGGCGTCCCGTGGATCCTCGTCCACGGCAACGACGATGCGGTGGTGCCGGTCGGCGAGGCGCGCAGCCTCCACCTCGCCGCCGGCGCGGGGCACCTGCGCGGCGGCACGTTCGTCGTGATGGGCGCCGACCACAGGCCCGACGGCGCGACCCTCCTCGCCCTCGTCGAGGCGGCGCGGGCATGGCTCAGGGACGGCGCCTGGCCGATGGCCGCCATCCCCGCGCAGGCGAAGCTGCTGCCCTTCGGTCAGACGCGGCCGGTCAACCCATGAGCCGCTTGCCGCCGGCTCGTTCGGCCCCTAGGCGGGCGGCATGAAGGGCTCGACCAACCGGCGCCTGCGGCGCCTCCACCGCTCTCTCGGCCTGTTCTTCGCGCCGGCCCTTTTGCTCTTCTCGCTGAGCGGCGCGCTGCAGACCTACCGCTGGCAGGAGCCGAAGGGCTATGGCGGCAACCCGCCCGGCTGGATCGTCTGGATGGCGAGCGTCCACAAGGACCAGGCGCTGCCCCGCGCGGCGAAGGCCGGCGCGCCGGAGGCGGGGCCGCCGCCGGGCGAGAAGGCGAAGGCCGCCGGTCCCGACGCGAAGGGTCCCGCCGCGAGGGGCCCCGAGCGCAAGGGCCCCGGCCGCCGGCAGGGGCTGATGCTGTTCGTCGGGCTGTTCGGGCTGGCGCTGTTCCTCTCGACGCTGCTGGGCATCGCGATCGCGCTCGCCAACGCGGCGGCACGGCGCACCAACCTTCTCGTCCTCGCCGCGGGCGCGATCGTGCCGCTGCTGCTCCTCTTCCTCTGATTAGGGAGGCATCCATGGCCGAAACCGACCCCCGCAACGTCACCGAGAAAGGCAGCGGCGCCGCCCGCGCCGACGACGCCGCCGCCGACGCGCCGGGCGATGTCCGGCCCGGCGAGGACCGCCGCGCGCGCCGCGAGAAGCTGCTCGACGAGGCGGTCGAGGAGACCTTTCCCGCCTCCGACCCCATCTCGCCGGCCTAGGAGAGCCGCGGGGACGGTCAACCGTCCGGGGGCCCGGGAGGGGGACAGTCACCGCCGCCCGAGGGGACAGTCACCGATCCACGGACGTTGTCGTCTAACCGCCGGCGCCTGCGGATCGGTGACTGTCCCCGACCACCACCCGCCCGCCGAAGTCCTCCGCGGCGACCTCGCGGATCTGGCGGGCGATGCCGCGGGTCAGGTCGGCGGGGACGGTGACGCGAAAACCGCGCGCGAGGAGGCCGTCGACGGCCCATTTGACGCAGTAATCGGCGGCGACGCCGATCACCGTCACCGCGTCGACCCGCTGCCTGAGCGCGGCGAAGAAGGCGTCGCGGTCGTAGGAGGGGCCGGACCCGCGGGCATCCTCGACCGTAAGGCCCGGCTCGGCCCACATGTCGAACACGCCCTTCTCGAGCCGGTGGACGGGGATGGCGGGGTCGACCAGGTCCGTAGCGAGGACGTTCGCCCAGCCGTCGCTGCCCTTGACGCAATGGGGCGGGAACTGCTCGGCCTCGGCGGAGCCGGCGTAGACCTCGGGCACATGGGTGTCGAAGGTGAAGAGGACGCCGGCGGTCTCCTCGGGCCTCAGGCCGCGCAGGAACGCCTCGGCGGCCGGGATCAGCGCCTCGGCGCCGGCGACGGCGAGGTCGCCCTCGGCATCCATGAAGTCCCACTGGGTGTCGACGACGACGACGAAGCGCATGCTCTCTCTCCTCCGGCGCCTGGCGTTTACCGCAGCCGCGGCCGCTTGCTAAGAGCTTGGCGATGGACTTCGCCCGCCGCGCCTGGGATCACAGCTTCCCGTTCGATCCGATCGTCCGCACGCTGCTCGACACGGACTTCTACAAGATCCTGATGGCGCAGATGCTCCACGAGAAGCATTTCAACGACTTCGCCACCTTCTCGCTCCTCAACCGCACCACCGGCATCCGTCTCGCCGAGACCATCGACATGGGCGAGCTCAGGGAACAGCTCGACCATGCCCGCACCCTCCGCTTCGAGGCCAACGAGCTGATCTGGCTGAGGGGCCAGACCTTCTACGGGCAGGAGGGGATGTTCACCCCCCATTTCATCGACTTCCTCCGCCGCCTGAAGCTCCCCGATTACGAGCTCTCCGCCGACCCGGAGAGCGGCCAGATCCGCTTCGAGACTCACGGCCGCTGGTGCGAGGCGACGTTCTGGGAAATCCCCTTGCTCTCGATCGTCAACGAGATGCGCTACCGCGCGATCCTCAAGGGCATGAGCCGCTCGCGGCTCGACATCCTCTATGCCCGCGCCAAGGTGAAGCTCTACGCCAAGCTCGAGCGGCTGGCGGGCCTCGAGGGCCTCAACCTCACCGATTTCGGCACCCGCCGCCGCCACTCCTTCCTGTGGCAGGAGCATTGCCTCCTGACCGCGGCCGAGGTGCTGGGAAAGGGGTTCACCGGCACGTCCAACGCCTACCTGGCGATGACCCACGGCCTCGAGGCGAAGGGCACCAACGCCCACGAGCTGCCGATGGGCTTCGCCGCCATCTGTGCGCCGGACGACGACCAATGCCTGAGGGATGCGCAGTACAAGGTGCTGCAGCAATGGCAGAACAGCTATCGCGGCGAGCTGCTCGTCTTCCTCCCCGACACGTTCGGCACCAGCCAGTTCCTCGCGGACGCGCCGCAGTGGGTGGCGAACTGGACCGGCGCCCGCCCCGATTCCAAGGACCCGGCGGCGGCGGGGGAGGAGCTGATCGCCTTCTGGGAAAGCCGCGCCGTCGATCCGGCCAGGAAGCTCATCATCTTCTCCGACGGCATGGACGTCGCACTTCCGGGCGAGGCGCCGGGCCCGCACGACATCCCCGCCGTCCACGCCCGCTTCCACGGCCGTGTGCGCCTCGGCTTCGGCTGGGGGACGATGCTGACCAACGACTTCCTCGGCTGCGACCCGGCCGACGGGGGTTCGCTGAAGCCGATCTCCCTCGTCTGCAAGCTCACCGCCGCCAACGGCCACCCGGCGGTCAAGCTCTCCGACAATTACCGCAAGGCAATGGGTCCGCCGGCCGAGGTCGAACGCTACCGCCGCGTCTTCGGCTCGGCGGGCGTGGCGGACGCGCCGACGCTCGTCTGAGACCCAGGCTCCGCGCGGCTGCCACGAGCCCACATGCCCCCTAGGCGATGGGGGCGACGGTCGCGTAGCATGGACGCGACGGGAGGGGCTCGATGGACAAGGTGCGCGCGCTCGGCTGGGCCTATTGCCTCGGCTTCCTGCTGGTGGTGGCGGTCGGCTACGTGCCGCCCTTCCACGACGCGCAGGGCAATCTCTTCGGCCTGTTCAAGCTCGATCTCTACGACGATTCCCTTCACCTCGCCTCCGGCGCCTGGGCCGGGGTGGCGGCCTATCTCTCGCGCCGCGCCGCGATCTTCTACTTCCGCCTGTTCGGGCCGCTCTACTTCGCCGACGGGGTGCTCGGCTTCCTCACCGGCAGCGGCTATCTCGACGGGGGCATCCTCCTCTACGGGCCGCTCGACCTGCCGCTCCAGACCCGCTTCTTCGCAAACCTGCCGCATCTCGTCATTGGCGGGCTCGCCATCTGGATCGGCTACGGCCTCGCGCGCCGCGGCCGTGGCGGGGACGACGCGGCGCCCGCCGCCGCGGCGTGAAGAAGAGGTGGAAGATCGCGATCGGCGCCGGCGGCGTCCTTGCGACGCTGATCGTCGTCCCGATCCTCTACATCGAGGGCAGTTGCCGCGGTCCGCTGCCCCAGCTCCGCCCGGATGCGCCTTACACTACGCTGCTTCGCGCCGGTCCCGGTCGTCGGGCCGAGGCGGCGACGTGGCTCACCTATCCCGAGTGGCACATCGTCTATTCCGCCGAAAGCTTCGGCCGCTTCCTCCGGGACCGGCCGCCGAGCGCATTTCCCTATTTCCGGCACATCGGGCGCTTCTGGTCGAGCTATTGCGCCTTGAACCGGGTGACGTCCGGCGCCCCCGGCACCGGCGAGGCGAAGCTGACCATCTACACGATCGGCATCAGCTACACGGTCGAGCTCGGTATCAAGGCGGTGTACGAGCGCACGTTCGGACGCCTCTTCGAATGGGCGAGCGGCTGGCACAGCGCCGACGACCTCTACGCCGCCCGCGTCCAGCAGCGTTACGGCACATTCCTGCACGAGACGCCGTGGTACGAATTCCCCTTCGGCCGCGCCTTCTCGGGCCTGTGGCGGACCTCCGAGCCGCGCGAGCATGGCCGGCACTGGGAAAGGCGCTTCGCCCTCAGCCTCGAATATGGCGGCAAGGCCGGCTATGCGAAGCTGATCGGCTGGGCTTCCAACGCCAGCATGGGGGCCGACGAGCGGCGGCTGCGGATGGTGGTGAGGGGCAGCCCCGCCGCCGCGGCGGGCGTCGATCCGCGTATCCGGCCGGTGGCGCGGATCGGCGACGCGCTGACCGTCGTCGACGTCCCCCGCTACGCGCAACTCACCGACATCCTCGGCAAGCTCGCCGCCGCACAGGTGGATCCGGTCGAGATCGCCGGAAATGACGACATCTTCGCGACCGTGCTGTTGCCGCCCGGCACGCGGCAACCGCCCGGGACCGCCGGACTCCTCGCCATGCCGCTCGACGACCGCCCCGGCTGGCGCCGCCTCGGCCTCTCGATGAAGGTTCCCGCTCTCGGCGCAGTCCTGCGCCGCGTTCGCGCGGCGGGGGGCGAGATCGAGCATGTCTACGATTATTAGGGTCGCGCGCGGCCTCGCCCTAGCCGTCCTCGCGCTGGCGATCTGGGCGTTGCTCCTCCTCGCCATGCCGTTCGTCGGTCCTTCGGGACGGCAGGTGGCGGTGGTTGGCGAGCGCGGCGAGGCGCTGAAGGCGATCGCCGCCGCCGGCGGGCGGGTCGTCGAGTTCCGCCGCGGCGCCGTCCTCGCCCGCTCGGACGATCCGCATTTCCCCTGGCGCCTCTATCGCGCCGGCGCGCCGCTCGTCCTCGAAGGGCGGATCGGCGCCGGCTGCTTCAGCCGCTGAAGGCCGGCGCATAGCGCGCGGACCAGCTGTTGCCGAAGAGGCCGTCCGGGTCCCAGCGCCGCCTGGCCGCGAAGAAGGTGCCGATCTCCGGATAGGCGCGTCGCAGCTGCGCCGGCGTGTAGTGGAGCTGGTAGGGGAGGAAGAAGCGCCCGCCCTCCGCGGACGCGAGGTCGATCAGCGCTCCCGTCAGCCCCGCCATCCGCCGGTTCCCGTCGCGGTCGGTCTTCTGGTTGAGGTAGAGGACCACCGAAAAGGCCTCCCGAGGTGCGTAGCTCAAGGCATTGTCCTCGGCGCCGACGGCGCGGATCGAGGCATTGAGGAGGTTGGCGCGATGCGCCCGCAGCACGGCCTTCATGCCGGCGAGGAACGGGAGGAGGCGGCCGCGCGGCACGAAATATTCCTGGAGGATATCGGTCTCCCGCGGCAGCGCGTTGCGCAGGTAAGCGACGGAATCGTGCATCGGGTCGTTGCGCGAGACGAGGCAGGATTCGCCCTGGCCCATCGCCTGGGCGCGGCTCACCGTGCAGGTCTCGAAGCGGTGCTCGAGCCTTTTCTCGGTCCACCATTTGAGGCCCCTGAGGACGTCGCCATGCTTCGAGAGGTTGACGGTGAGGCGGCGCAGCCGCGTCGAGCCGACTTCGCGAAGCGGCGCCCGTTCCAGCCCCTGGTCCTCACGAACGCGCCGGTAGCTGTAGACGAGGGCTTCGTCGAGCAGGGTGCCGGGCGCGGTCGAGAGGTGCGCGTAGGTGAGGGCGATGGCGGGATCGGCCGCGATCTTCGCGAACAGCGCCGGAAAGTCGCGCGTCGCGACGAGCGCGCGATCGGAGCGATAGACGTCGTTGGGGACGATTTCGAGCTCGGCCGAGAGGATCACGCCGAACAGCCCGTAGCCGCCGACCACGTACCGGAAGAGGTCGCCATTCTCGTTCCTCGAAACGGTTACGATGCCGCCGTCGGCCCGCATCAGCCGGATCGCCCGGATCGAGCCCATGATCGCGCCCGCGCGATGGTCCATGCCGTGGGCGTTGACCGAGATCGATCCGCCGACCGTGAAGATGTCCGTCGACTGCATCGACTTGACCGCGAAATGGGGATGGAGCGCTTCCTGGATGCGGTGCCAGGAGGCGCCGGCACCGACGGTGACCGTGCGCCGCGCCGGGTCGAGCCGCACCGCGTCCAGGCCGCGCATGTCGAGGACGAGGCCGCCCTGCCGGAAGGCCTGGCCGCCCATGCTGTGCTTGACCCCCGCGGCGGACACGGTGAGGCCCCGCGCCCGGGCATAAGCGAGTGCGTCGGCGACGTCCTTCTCGCTTTTCACCGCGACGATCCCGGCAACCGGCGTGCGGCTGAGGCAGCTCGCGTCGTTCACCGTGCCGCCGCGCTGGGACCAGGGCGGCTGCGGCGTCGACGCCCGCGGCGCGTGGGCGAGAGGGGCCGGAATCGGCGGCAATACCGTCCCGCAATCCTTCGGTCCCGCCGGATCGGCGGCAAGCGGCGCCAGGAGCAGCACGCCGCCGCCCGCGACGAGGGCGATGACCGACGCGGAAACGAGCAGCGTTCTGCGCTTCAAGGTCGGCGCTCCAGGTCCGACCGCGTGGGACGGCCCGGCCCATGGCCGCCTCCTGCAATGCCTTGTCTTCCCACCAAGCTCCCTCCCGCGGGCGATAGTGGTACAAGGCCTCAGGCCTGCGCAACGATCCTTTCAGCTTCGGCGAACAGCGCCGGGTCCACGGCCGCGCCCGAGGCGGCGGCGTTTTCTGCGAGCTGCTCGGCACGCGAGGCGCCGACGATCGCGGAGGCGACATTGGGTTCGCGCAGCACCCAGGCGAGGGCGAACTGAGCGAGGCTGAGACCCGCCTCGGCGGCGAGCGGCTTCAACCGCTGCACCGCTTCGAGGATGGGCGGCTGGAGCAGCCGGTCCATCCACCCGCCCATCTCCTCGCTGGTCGCACGGCTCCCGCGTGGCGGCGGCGCGCCGGGTGCATATTTGCCGGTCAGCACCCCCTGCGCCAGCGGCGACCAGACGATCTGCGAAATGCCGTTCGCGGCGCAAAGCGGGATGACCTCCGCCTCCGGCAGGCGCCACAGCAGCGAATATTGCGGCTGGCTCGAGACGAACTTCTCAATGTCCGGCAGCGCGAGCGCGGCCCGGATCCTCTCGGCCGGCCATTCCGAGAAGCCGAGCCAGCGGACCTTGCCGGCGCGGACGGCGCCGGTCAGCGCCTCCATCGTCTCCTCGAGCGGGGTCTCCTCGTCGTAGCGGTGGCATTGATAGAGGTCGATATGATCGGTGCGGAGGCGGCGGAGCGAGGCGTCGAGCTGCTTTTCGACCTGGGCGCGCGAGAGGCCGCGGTCGCTCGCGGACATCGGGAAATAGAGCTTGGTGGCGAGTATGTAGCTGTCGCGCGGCCGGTCCTCGAGCACCGTGCCCAGGAATTCCTCGGCCGCGCCGCGACCGTAGACGTTGGCGGTGTCGATGAAGTTGATGCCGAGGTCGAAGGCTTTGTCGACCACGGCGCGCGATTGCTCGGCGTCGATGCCCAGGCCGAAGGTCAGCCACGAGCCGAGCGCGATTTCAGAGACGTGAAGGTCGCTCGATCCCAGCCGCCGGTAGCGCATGTCCGTCCCTCCGCCTGTCCCTGCCCTAAAGCCGCGCGGCCGGGCGAGGTTCCCGTCGGGACGTTCAGCCGCGCGGGCGCAGCCGCGGCGTCAGCTTGCCGACGCGGCCGCGATACGCCTCGTAATCCTTGCCGAACACGCGGAGGAGGTCGCGTTCCTCGAACTCGATCGCGATCAGCATGTAGAGCGACATTCCCCCGGCAAGCAGCAAATGGCCCGTCGTCATCCGCGGAGTCGCCCAGAAGGCGATGAAGAAGCCCGCGTAGAGCGGATGGCGCACGAGCCGGTAGAATAAGGGCTCGCGCAGCACCGGCGGCTCGGCCGGCGCGCGGCGCATATGGTTCCAGATCTGCTTCAGGCCGAACAGCTCGAAATGGCTGAGCAGGAAGGTGCTCAGCAGCACGATCAGCCATCCGAGCCCGAAGAGCGCCCAGAGCAGCATCGCCGCGGGCCCCGCGGGCACGTGCCACACGACACCCGGCAGCGGCCGCCAGAACAGGAAGAGGAGAATGAGCGCGAGGCTCGCGAAGACGACATAGGCGCTGCGCTCGATCGGCCTCGGCACGATCCGCGTCCACGCCGCCTTGAAGCCCTTGCGGGCCATGACGCTGTGCTGGAGGCCGAAGATGGCGATCAGCGCGAGGTCGACCGCCACCGCCGCCGAAGTGCTGCCGAGTAGCGCGGGCGCATCCACTGTGCGCGGCAGCTGCGGCAGGGCGCCGACGAAGGCGACCAGGTAGAGGAAGGTTGCCAAGAACAGGACATAAGCGAGCACGCCGAACAGCAGGTAGATCGAACGCGCCATGTCGATTCCTCCCGGGTGATGGTGCGAGGGCAGGGGCCCTAGCACCATTTCGGTCGCGTTCCGAATCCATGGCCCTTCAGCCGGCGTCGAGCTCCGGCAGGCCGTCCATCGCCGCGTAAAGGCTGTCGAGGTCGGCGCCCTCCAGGGCGTCGAGCAGGCTGTCGAAACTGTCGATGACGAAATAGCAACGCTGGAAGGCGTCGGAGCGGTAGCGGGTGCGCAGCACGCGCGCCAGGTCGAAGCGATGGCGCGCCACCCTCGGGTCGTCGAGCGCGAATCCCGCCTCGCCGAAGCTGGAGGCAAGGCCGGCGCCGTAGATCTTGAGGGCCCCGTCCTCCCGCGCCAGGCCGAACTCGACCGTGTACCAGTAGAGGCGCGACAGCCGGTGGAGGTTGCCGCTCTCGAGCGCCTCCAGCCCATGCACGCCGAGCATCTGCAGCACGTCGGCGACCCGCGGATTCGTCAGCATCGGCACGTGCCCGAACACGTCGTGGAACACGTCCGGCTCTTCGAGATAGTCGAGCTGGGCAGGCGAGCGGATGAAGTTGCCGGCCGGGAACTGGCGGCGGCTGAGGTGCCGGAAGAAGATTTCGTCGGGGAGCAGGCCCGGCACCGCCACCACGGTCCACCCGGTGCGGGGGAAGAGGCGCGCGTTGAGCTCGTCGAAATCGGGGATGCCCGGGTGCGAGAGCCGCAGCACGTCCAGCCCTTCCTCGAACGCGCGCACCGCCCGCCCCGCCAGACGCTGCTGCTGGCGCGCGAACAGGAGGTCCCAGACGCGATGGTCCTCGGCGGTGAAATGATCCCAGTTCTGCGGGATCGTCCAGTCGCCGCGGTCGAGGGCGGCGGGGTCGTCGGCGAAGTCTTTGAACATGATCGTCTCCGGACATGAAAAACCCCGCCCGGAGGGTCCGGACGGGGTGGAAAGCTTGGGCTGGTGAAGGCGCGCGCTAGTTCGATCCCGTCCGGTATCGCGAGGCGTAATAATAGCGGACCGTCGCGGCGGCGGCCGGACGGGCGGGGACGGCAAAGGCGCGCATCGTCTTCATCGCGGGCAAGGTGACCTTTCGAATCGGGGCTGTCAACCTGCGCTTCCCGCCCCGAACGCAGCCTGAACGGCAATGGTTGCACGGCCGCGCGCCGCGGGCCACCATGGCCGGCAGGGGACGGGCGATGGCGACACGGACGCAAGCAGGCGGGGCAGGGGAGGTCTCGATCGGAAGAGCCTTCGCCGGCGCATTCGCGGTCCTCGCAGCCCGGCCGCTCGAGGCGTTCGGCATCGCCCTCGTCCTCAGCGCGGCGCCGATCGAAGCCACCTTCTTCGAATATGACCGTTTGGTCGGTGGCGGCCACAGCGGGCTCGGCCGCGGCCCGTCCCTTCTGGTCCTGGGCTTTGCGGCGATCCTGACCTTCGCCGTGTCGACCCTCGCTCAGGGTGCTTTGGTTGCGGTCGCAGCCGCGCACCGCGAAGGCCGCCGCGCCGGCCTTGGCGAGGCCGTCGAGGCCGGAATTCGCGCGCTGCTGCCAATGATCGGCCTGATCGTCCTCTCCTCTCTTGCCATCGGCTTCGCCAGCCTCGCCCTCCTGGTTCCGGGAGTCCTTCTCTTCGTCGCCTGGGCCGTCGCGCTGCCGGCCCTCGTCCTCGAGCGACTGGGGCCGACCGATGCGCTGGAGCGAAGCCAGGCGCTCACCCGCGGCGCGCGCTGGCGCGTCTTCGGCTTCCTCCTGGTGACCCTCGCCGTGAGCTCGGGGTTGAGCCTGGCGCAGAGCGCGCTCGGCGGCGCCAACGACACCCTCGCCGTCACCGCCGTCACCCTCGCCGTCGGCGCGGCGGTCAGCACGGCCGTGACGGCATTCTCGACCGCCGCGCACACGATGCTCTATTTCGAGCTGCGCGACTGGAAGGAAGGGCTACCGGCGGACCGGCTGGCGGAGATTTTCCGCTAGCGGCGTCGCCCCTGCGCCGGCGGCACGGCGCGGTGCCAGACCTGGGTCTTGCAGACGAGGCCGCCGAAGCGGCAGCCTTCGATCTCGATCTGGTTGGGGCCGGTCTGCACCATCTGGGAGGCGAATTCGTCGCCGAGATCCGGGACGAAGGCCCGGCCCTCCCAGCGGCGGGGGCCGGTGGCGCGATAGCCGCGCAGCAGCTCGAGCCCGACGAGCTGGCGCACGCCGCCCTTGCGCGCGGCATCGTCGCGTGCCTTGGGGCTTGCCCAGACCACCCGCCCGCAGACGGCGGCGCCGCACGGCGCGGTCCGCACGATGACCGAGCCGGCCGGGTTCGACCAGGTGCCGTAGATGCCGCCCGCGGCGCCGTGCGGAATCGCGGCGGCGAGGAAGGCTGCGAGGAGGGGAGCGGTCATGGTGCGGCCCTCGCACTCAATGCAGGGTGGCGGCGGGCGCGGCGTCGCCGCCGGCAGCCGCTTCGAGGCCCTGGCGCCGCCATTCGGCGACGACGCAGCCCGCCTTGTCGTCGCGGACCAGCACCCGGTCGTAGGCGCCGGTGACGACGAGGCGGGTGAAGGATTGCAGCGCTTCGGAGAGGATCGTCGCGCCGGCGATGTCGGGCAAGGTCTCGCCGGCGGTCACAGTATCGACGCGGTACGCCATAAGACTTCCATTTCCTTTCGTACGGCGGAAACAAACGTCGCGCCGCCGCGAAGGTTCGGCCATGAACCATTTTACATGAAGGCGGCCTGACTGGCGGGGACCAAGCCGGGACGCCGCGCGCGGCAGGGTGGCGGTGCCGGTCCGCGCGCGCTAAAGCCCGGCAGGATGCCGAGGGACGAACAGGGGGCGATGGCGCGCGAAAGCGGCGGGGGCGGCGGCAGCGGGACATCCGCGCCGCGGCTCAGCGTGGTGATGCCGGTGCGCGATCTCGAGCGCTATGTCGATGCCGCGGTCGCCAGCATCCTCGGCCAGACCTACCGCGACTTCGAATTCCTGATCCGCGACGACGGCTCGACCGACGGCACGCGCGGGCTCCTGCGCCAGTGGGCGGCCCGCGACCGCCGCATCCGCCTGTTCGAAAGCGACGTCAGCCTCGGGCCGGCCGAGAGCTCGAATTTCGTCGTGCGGCAGGCGAGGGGCGCGCTGGTCGCCCGGATGGACGGCGACGACATCGCCCATCCGGACCGGCTGCGCCGCCAGGTCGAGGCGCTCGACGCCCATGCCGACGCCTGCCTGGTCGGCTCGCTGTTCGAGGGAATCGACGAGGCGGGACGGTCGGTGCGGCCGCGCGACCGCTCGCGGCTGACGGCGCCGACGCCGTTCGCGCCCTTTCCGCACGGGTCGATCATGTTTCGCCGCGAGGCCTTCGATCGCGCGGGAGGGTATCGTACCGATGCCGATTTCTGGGAGGATCTCGACCTCTTCCGCCGTCTCGCCCGGCTCGGCGCGCTGATCGTGCTGCCCGACGCCCTCTACCGCCACCGCTCGTCGCCGCTCAGCACCCGCATTACCTCCTCACGGACCAAGGTCGAGGCCTCGATCGACCGGATGTATCGCCGGACGCTCGGCGGCGCCCATCCGCCCCGCCGCGGGCACCGGATCATGCCCGACGTCTTCGTATCGCTCGGCTCGACCTTGCTCTGGGCGGGCCGCCGTCCGGGCGCGTTGCTGCCGCTGCTGCGCCGCGGTGCGCTCCGCTTCGACCGCCGTTCGCTCGCGATCCTCGCCTGGGCGCTCTGGGCCGAGCTCAGCCCGCGCAGCCTGCGCTACTGCCTCCGCTTCGTCGCCGTCCGCCGCGACCGCCGCGTCGGCCGCGCCGTCCGCGACGACCAGGTCTACCGCTGGACGCCGGTCTGAGCCGAGCGCCCACGCTCCGCCGCCGCCCGCCCTTGCCCCTCGCGCGCGTCCTGCTATATCCGCCGCCTTGCCGTGGCCCGCGGGCGTGGCGGAACTGGTAGACGCGCCGGATTTAGGTTCCGGTATCGCAAGATGTGGGGGTTCGAGTCCCTTCGCCCGCACCAGTTCCCGCCGGCCCGATCTCACGCGGCCCATCTTCACCAGACGAAGGTTAGAGCTTCCGATCATGCAGACTGTCGAGACGTTGAACCAGGGCCTCCGGCGTGCCTACCGGATCACGATTTCCAGGAAGGACATCGACGCCCGCGTCGACGGCGAGCTGAAGCGCGTCGCGCCGCAGATCCGCATGCCCGGCTTCCGTCCCGGCAAGGTCCCGCCGAACCTGGTCAGGAAGATGCACGGCGCCGCGCTCGAGCAGGAGGCGCTGAACAGCGCCGTCCAGCAGGGCGTCCAGCAGCTGATGGACGAGCAGAAGCTGCGCCCCGCCATGCAGCCGTCGGTCGAGCTCGAGGATGCCGGCCCCGGCAAGGACGCGGTCGTCAAGGTCGAACTCGAGACGCTGCCGGAGGTGCCGGAGCCGAAGGTCGACGGCCTGAAGCTCGAGCGGCTCACGGTCGAGCCGACCGATGCAGAGGTGGACGAGGCGCTGGAGCGCCTGGCGAGCGGGCAGAAGGGCTTCGAGCCGGCGCCGAAGGCGCATGCCGCCGCGATCGGCGACCTCGTCGTCATCGACTATGAAGGCAGCGTCGACGGCGAGCCGTTCGAGGGCGGCAAGGGCGACTCGATGCGGGTCGAGCTCGGCTCCGGCCGGCTCATTCCCGGCTTCGAGGACCAGCTGGTCGGCGCCAAGGCCAACGAGCAGCGGACGCTGAGCGTCACGTTTCCCGAGGATTATCCGGTCGCTTACCTGAAGGGGCGCGACGCCAAGTTCGAGGTCACGGTCGGCGAGGTCCAGCAGCCCAGGGCGATGCAGCTGGACGACAGCTTCGCGCAGGCGATGGGCCTCGAGGGCATCGACCAGCTCCGGCAGCTCTTGAGGGGTCAGATCGAGCAGGAGCTGAACGGCCTCACCCGCACCCACATGAAGCGGAAGCTGCTCGACCAGCTCGCCGCGAGCCACGATTTCGAGGTGCCCCCCTCGATGGTCGAGGCCGAGTTCCAGCAGATCTGGCAGCAGCTCGAGCATGAGGCGAGCCATGAGGAGGATCCGGCGGCGGCCCGCGCCGAGATGGAGGCGGAGCGCGACGATTATCGCGCCATCGCCGAGCGCCGCGTGCGGCTCGGCCTGCTCCTCTCCGAGATCGGCCAGCGCGCCGGCGTCCAGGTCTCCGACACCGAGATGAACCAGCTGATCGCCCAGGCGGCGCAGCAATATCGGCCCGAGGATCGGCAGAAGTTCGTCGAATATGTCCGCAACGAGCCGATGGCGGCGGCGCAGCTGCGCGCGCCGCTGTTCGAGGACAAGGTCGTCGACCACCTCTTCGCCAACGCGGAGATCAGCGACCGGACGGTGACCCGGGAGGCGCTCCAGGCGGAGATCGAGTCCGTCGAGACCGGCCATGTCCACGGCCCCGGCTGCGGCCACGACCACGACCACGATCACGCCCCCAAGACGAAGAAGGCGTCCCCGAAGAAGGCCAAGGCTGCGGACGACGCTCCCGTCGAGGACAAGCCGGCGAAGGAGCGCGCCGCGAAGAGGGCGAAGGCCGAGGATGCCGCTCCCGCGCCGGCGGCCGAGGACAAGCCTGCCAAGGCGAAGCCGAAGCAGGACGCCGCGGCGCCTGCGGCCGACAAACCGGCGAAGAAGCCCTCCGCCAAGAAGACCGGCGGCAAGTAACCCCTGCCTCCCCATCCGTCGGATGGGGAAAGGGATCAGCGAAGCTGGTGGAGGGGTACGCGCGCGCCGAAGCGGCCCACGCGAGAAGCCCGGCTATCTTCCCGTACCCCTCCACCACCCTACGGGTGCTCCCCCTCCCCACGAGCGGCGCTCATGGGGAGGCATTGAGGCTTACCGGAACGGCGTCACGCGCTGGAACGGCACGCCCTGCAGCTCGGGCAGCGCCTTGAGCTGGGGTTCGACGGTCGCGAGGTCTCCCACCACGACCAAAGTCGCCTTGTCGAGCGGGAGCTGCTCGCGGGCGAGGCGCTGCATGTCGGCGCCGGAGACGGCGAGGATTCCGGGCACGTAGCTGGTCAGCCAGTCGGCGGGCAGGCCGTGGAAGTCGCGGTTGGAGAGCGAGCCGATGAGGCCGCCGGGGCTGGCGTTCTGGAGCACGAAGGTGCCGGCCAGCCAGGTGCGGATGCCCGTCGCTTCCTCGTCGGGAACGGGCTCGGTCTGGAGCCGCCGGATCTCGCCGAGCACCTCGTGCAGCGCGGGTCCGGTGACGGCGGTGGTGACATCCGCGTCGAAGGCCCAGACCGACTCGCCGGCATTCTGCTGGATGAACGAGCCGGGCGAGTAGGTGTAGCCCTTCACCTCGCGGATATTGTGCGTGATCCGCGACGTGAACGAGCCGCCGAGCAGCGCGTTCGTGACCCGGAACGGGATGTCGGCCGGCGTCCCGGCGACGGGTGCGGGATAGGCGATGCGGATCGTCGACTGCGGCGCTCCGGGCCTGTCGACGAGAAGCACGCGCGGCCCCGCGGCGGGGCTCGGCGGGAGCCGCAGCCGCTCGGGCCCCGGCGCCCAGTCGCCGAACGCCTCGGCGATCGCGGCCTTCACGGCCGCGCTGTCGAAGCGTCCCGCGACGTAGAGGCGCGCGCGCCGGGGCCCGAAATTCTCCTGGTGGAAGCGGCGCAGGTCGTCGACCGTATAGCTCTTCACCTGCTCGTCGGTCGGCATCACCCGGCCATAGGGGTGGGCGTTGCCGTAATAAGCGTTCGCCAGGACCACGTCGGCGATCGTCTGCGGCTGGGACCGGGCAACCGCCAGGCTGCGAAGGTAGGTCTGGCGGACCCGTTCCACCTCCGAGGCGGGGAATTCCGGGCGCCGCCCGACGTCGGCGATCAGTCGAACGGCATCGGCCGCATGCTCCGAGAGGACGTTGAGCCCGATGCTGGTCTCGTGCGTGCCGGCGCCAACCCCGAGGCCGCCGCCCATCGAGGCCGCCGCCGCGGCGATCTCGGCATTCTTCCGCCCCGCCGCGCCTTCGCGCAGCATCTGTCCGACGAACGAGGCCAGGCCCACTTTGTCGCCCTCGTTGAGGCTCCCCGCGTAGACCCTGAGCGAGATCGTCGCCTTGGGCACCTGCCCGTACGGGATCAGGGTCACCTGCATGCCATTGGGCAGGCGGTAGGTTTCGGAGGCGGGAACCGTGAAGGGGCGGGGCGGCCCCGCCTTCGGCATCGTCGGATAGTCGGCGGAACGCTGCGCGGCGAGCGGGGGCGCCAGCAGCGCGGCGGCGGCGAGGGCGGCAAGCGGGCGGCGGATCATTTCGTGGCTCCCGTGGGCTGCGCGGCGGCCTTCGCCGGCTGGACGAGCAGGATCGAGCGGTTGGTCGGGCGGAGATACTCCTTCGCGGTGGCGAGGAGCACGTCGGGCGTCACCTGGTCGAAGCCCGCCTCGAGGCGGTTCACCCAATTGGGGTCGTTCTCCCACATCGCGCCGACGGCGAGCAGGTCGACGAGGCCGAACCGGGTCGACGGATCGGCGAGGTTGTAGAGGCTGGAGCGGATCTTGGTGCGCGCCCGCTGCAGCTCGTCGGCGGAAACGGGGCGCGTCCTGACGTCCTCGATGACGCTGTCCAGCGCGGCCGTGATCTGCTCCCGGCTCTTGGACGGATCGTGGATGAACGCGACCGTCCAGAGCATCGGCCCGCGATAATTGTACATGTTTCCGAGGCCGATGTTGATGCCTCCCTGGACGCCGCCGGTGATCCCGGTGTCGCGAACCAGCTTCTGGAAGAGGCGGCTGTCCTGTCCCTGGACCAGGATCTGGTCGAGAAGCCCCATCGCATACCATTCCCGGGTGCCGCGGTCCGGCATGTGCCATGCCGCGGCGAAGGCGGGGCGGGGCGCGAGCGGGTCGGGCTTGACGCGGAACTTCTCCTGCACCTGGCGGGGCTCGGCGAGCGAGGGCCGCACGATCGCCGCGCCGCGCGGAATGCTCGCGAAATAGCGGGCGATCATCGCCTTCGTCGCCGCATAATCGATGTCGCCCGCGACGACGAGGACGGCGTTGTTGGGCCGGTAATAGCCGGCGAAGAACTGCTTCGCGTCGGCCAGCGTGGCGCCTTCGATGTCCTTCAAATCGCCATAGAAATTATGGCTGTTGTTCCAGTTCACGTTGGCCAGCTGGGGCATGTCGAGCCACGGCCAGCCGCCATAGGGCTGGTTGAGCACGTTGACCTTGACCTCGTTGCCGACCACCCCCTGCTGGTTCTTCAGCGCCGCGTCGTTGAGGTCGAGGCCGCGCATGCGGTCGCCCTCGACCCAGAGCACGCTTTCCAGCGCGTTCGACGGCACCACTTCGTAATAGTTGGTGAAGTCGAAGCGGGTCGAACCGTTGTTGATGCCGCCGTTGTTGTAGATGACCTTGTCGAACGTGCCCTTGGGGGCGTGCAGCGAGCCCTGGAACATCAGATGCTCGAACAGGTGCGCGAAGCCGGTGCGGTCGCGGGGCTCGATGCGGAAGCCGATGCCGTAATAGACGCCGACGGTGGCCGTCGGCACGCTCGGATCGCGCGACAGCACCACCCTGAGCCCGTTGGGGAGGGTGTAATATTGCGTCTCGATATGCAGGCCTGCGGGAGCAGCCCGCACGGGAGCCAAGGGGGGCTTGGCGGCGGCGGCGGACGCCGCCAGCAGCCCGCTCGCCGCCGCCAGGAAAAGCTTGTGCCGCATCGACATCCTCCCGGTTTTTCCAACACGCTATCGGGACTCGGGCGGCCAAGTCAATTTGGTCGGCCGGCGAGGGTGGAGGCGCGTGGCGAAACACCGTAAGACCCCGTTCCGGTAGAGGGGCACGATGGCGCAAGCGGACGGAAAGACGGGAGGGGAGCGGCTGCGGATCGCCGTGCTCCTGCCTTGCTATAACGAGGAGGCGGCGATCGGCCAGACCGTCGCGGCGTTCCGCGCGGCGCTGCCGGAGGCGCGCATCTACGTCTACGACAACAACAGCCGCGACCGCACCCGCGAGGTCGCCGCCGCCGCGGGCGCCATCGTCCGGGCCGAGCGCATGCAGGGCAAGGGCAATGTCGTGCGGCGGATGTTCGCCGACGTCGAGGCGGACGTCTACGTGATGGCCGACGGCGACGCGACCTACGACGCCTCGGCCGCGCCGGAGCTCGTCGCGCGGCTGACGGGCGAGCAGCTCGACATGGTGGTCGGCGCGCGCCGCTCGGAGGTCGAGGCGGCCTATCGGCGCGGCCACCGCTTCGGCAATCGCCTGCTCACCGGCATGCTGGCGCGCATCTTCGGCCGCACCTTCACCGACATTCTCTCCGGCTACCGCGTCTTCTCGCGCCGCTTCGTGAAGAGCTTCCCGGCCCTGTCGCGGGGCTTCGAGACCGAGACCGAGATCAGCGTCCACGCCCTCGAGCTCGCCATGCCGGTCGCGGAGGTCGTCACCGCCTACGGCGCGCGGCCGGAGGGCTCGCACTCCAAGCTCTCGACCTGGCGCGACGGCTGGCGGATCCTGCGGACCATCCTGCACCTGTTCCGCATCGAGCGGCCGGTGCTGTTCTACGGCGGCTTCGCCGGCCTCCTCGCCGCGCTGGCGATCGTCCTCGCCGTCCCCCTCGTCGTGACCTACGCCCAGACCCACCTGGTGCCGCGCTTCCCGACGGCGATCCTCGCCACCGGCCTGATGATCGTCGCGGTGATCAGCTTCGCCGTCGGCCTCATTCTGGACACCGTCGTGCGCGGCCGGCGCGAGATGCGCCGCCTCGCCTATCTCGCCCTCCCCGCCGTCGGGGAATGAGCGCCCGCGTCGGTCGGGCCGGCGCGGGCGCCGGCCTTACCAGCCGTTGTGGCGCAGCCAGCGCAGGCGCCGGCTGAGATTGTCGAGCTCGCGCTGCAGCCAGGCATTGTCGCGGGCGTTGAGCTGGCCCCCGCCGCGGCGCCGCATCTGCCACGCCTGGCGCTTGATGTTGTTGAGCTGCTGCTGCGCGCGCATGCCCTCGCCGCGGTTCAGCGAGCCGTCCGAGATGCCGCGGTTGATGCGGTCCTGGAGGAACTGGATACGCTCCCAGGGCCACCGGGCGCACCGCGCCAGAAGGCGCCCGAATTCCAGCCCGGCTGGGCGGCGGCGGGGGCGAGCGCCACCGGCGCCAGCATCATCGCGCCGGCCATCGCGGCGCCCAAGATTACGCTTTTCATGCTTTGGTTTCCCTCTTGCATCGTCACAGTCCGGGTCCTCGCCCGGCACCTTTCCAACGAGGCGGGCAGGGGACATGTTCCTTTCGAAGCAAGGTCCGTGTCCCAAGGGACGTCGCCACCGCCACGGTCCGCCGCCTTGGACATGGCGTTGCGCCGGTGGTACGAAGCGCCCGTGCCGCGCGGCCTTCGGGGGGAGGCGGCGGCGCGGGTCCGTCCGTGGCGTGCTTCCCACCCGAAGCCCCAGAGGAGCGCCCGCATGGCCAGCCCGGTCAAGTTCGCCCACGTCGTCTACATGACCCGCCGCTACGAGGCGATGATCGCCTGGTACCGGGACGTGTTCGAGGCCGAGATCGTCAATTACGACCCGGCGATCGCCTTCATGACCTATGACGGCGAGCACCACCGCTTCGCCTTCGCCAATCTCGACGTGCTGAAGCCCGACGGCGGCAGTCCCGACGACCGCGGCCAGATCGGGGTCAACCACGTCGCCTACACCTATGCGAGCGTGGCCGACCTGCTCGGCACATACGAGCGCCTCAAGGCGGCGGGCGTGCACCCCTATTGGCCGGTCCATCACGGCACGACCCTGTCGCTTTACTATCGCGATCCCGACGGCAACCGCATCGAATTCCAGGTCGACGCCTGCAGCGCCGAGGCGGGCAAGGCCTTGCTCGCGGCAACCGACAACCCGGTGGGCGTGCTGTACGACCCGGAAGCGCTGGTCGCGCGGTGGAAGGGCGGGGAGGGGGAGGAGACCCTGCTGGTCCAGCCGGTCGGCGCGCCGTCGCCGGTGCCGGCGGCGCACGGGATGACCTGAGGCGCGAGGACGCCGCCGGCGCCCTTGCGAAGGTGACGAAGGTAACGCTACGTCGCGGTGGGCCTGCGCCCAACCGAGTGCCGGAGCGCCGCGACCGTGAAGCCCATGATGGCGGCGCGCCGGGCATCAGCGGGCGCCCTGCATGCGCTGGATGGTGCGGAAGGCGGCAAGGAGCAGCCGGTCGTCATAGACGCGGCGCGTGCCGCGCTGGAGGCCGCCGTAGAAATAGGGCTGCTCGACGCCCTTCATCGCCCGCTCGATGGTGGTGAACAGAACCCCGGTCTGGCCCTCGGCCTGCGCCTCGGCCCAGGCGCGGGCGAAGCCGCTGTCGGGCCCCGCGCGCTTCAGAAGCGCGTAAGCCGACTTGCGGCTCATCCCCGCCGCCTCGGCCGCCCAGGCGACGATGCCCACCCTGCGCAGTGCGGCGATGAAGAGCCGCTGCCGCTCGGGCGTCCAGCCGTCGTGGCGGTTCGAGGCCGAGGGCACCGGCTCAAAGGCGAAGGGATCGTCGGGGGGCGAGTCGCGCATGTCTCGGAATATAACAGAAACAGCGGCCACAGGGTAGTTCTTTTTTCGTTCTGGGCCGCAGGGGGGGATGCCCGTTGGCCCCGGGCCCACGGCCGGCGGCAGGGGAGAGCGGGACTGATCCGTTGCGTCGGCTCTCATCGCGGTGCGGTCGCGAACGCGGTGCAGGGTTCACCCGAAGGACCGAAGGACCCGAAGGGGCTGCGGCCGGCGGGCAAGCCGAGCCCTTGCGATCGCCACGCGTTGAGCGATGTCATCGCTCCTTTTCCAGGGGCGGGGTCGGTCTGGCGCGGCCTGTCCACGGCCCCGGGTGCTTCGGTGCTTCGGTCCTTCGGGTGCAAAGAGCAGCTTGGCCATTCGGCGGAGCGGACGAGGGTAGGGAAAGCGTCTCCCACCGGGGACATGTTCCTTTCGAAGAAAGGTACGTGTCCCCATTCCTCGGAGGGTCGCGCGGTACATTGGGCGGATTGGGGACACGTACCTTTTCCGTCGGGAAAGGAACATGTCCCCTTCAGCGCAGCTGGCTGTCCTTGCTGCCGCGGCGGTTGATGCCGACGGTGGGCGTGCGGGCGTCGCGGCCGGACTGGCAGGCGACGCAGGTCCGCGCGCCCGGCATGGCCTGGCGGCGCTTCAGCGGGATCTCCTCGCCGCACTCGACGCAATGCGTCTCGCCCTCGGCCGACACGGCGGCGGCGAGGCGGGCGCGCGCCGCCAGCACGGCGTCCATCACCGTATCGTCGATCTGATCCTGCACCGCGCCATCGCGCGACCAGCCGCCTGCCATCGGGGGCTCCTGTCTTTGTCCTGTTGCTGAAGGGAGATGGGGTTTGGGGGGCGGTTTTTCTAGTGTTTTGGCGGAGAGCAACGGGGCCGCGCTACGCGTCGAGCCAGTCTAGTTGCGCGCGCGCTCTCTTCGTCCCCGACTTGGAGAACTGTACCGCATCCTCGATCTGCTCGAGGACATACGCAGAGCCGTTCTTCCCTAGCGAGTGGTAACCGGGATGGCCCTTCGCTGCGGCAAACTGTCCCCGTAGGTACCTGTAGAATAGCTCAACGAGCTGGATCTGTTGCTCAGGATAGAGCTTCCCAAACCGATTCTCCGTGAGCATCAAGTCGTATACTCGCGATTCCAACTGTCGGTCATTGATGGCGGTGGTGGGCAGAACGGACGCAAGATACTCCGTACGGGAAGCCAAAATCCGGAGGTGGGCCCATCCGCTAGCCGAGGCCTTCACACAATTTGAGAGGTCCAGCTTCGACACAGTCGCCGAGTCAGCTTCTATGAGATCCTTTACCAGTGTGTACTGAGCTGCCGAGAAGGCGTCGGATTTCACGAAGCCTAGCCGCTCCAGGTGTCCAAGCAGTCTCTCAAGACACACAAAGCCCATTTGCCCGTTGTCCCCGGGCATCTTTCTTTGATCTATAAGGAAAAACAAGATTTCGGAGACTAGAAGATTCGAAGGCCGAACCCACGTGTTATCACAGTAGAAAATGTTAGCAATAAACCCGCTGCTGTCTGAGTAAAACCGATAGTCCTGCCGCATAAGGATACGCAAAACCAAACTCTCTGGGAAATGTGCCATTTCATAGCCCGAAGCGACGTTGGTGATGAGGTCCTCCGGCATATGGCCAGAGTTCATGATGGACATAAACATGTCTAGTGCCTTGCGAACGTTCCTCCCGGCGAGCGCTTCCAGCACCCGAGACACGTTATTTGTGCGTTCAAACAGCTCTAGATAGATGCCCTTCAAGAACTCTCCGGCTCGGCTCTTTGGGTAAGCGATGGTCGCGCCCTTCGGAGTCTTGTACCTAATCATCTCGGGGGCTTGCCGAGCGAGTTCCGCCAGACTCAGCTCAAGGCGACGTTTTACGACATCGATAAATCGCGGCGGACCAATGTGAAAAACTTGGCCAGTTTTGTAGGTATCCAGGGGGCGCTCGTCCTTATGGGCTTCGAACGTGGTATCACGCATTTGTAAGACCACGAGGCAGCGAACTTGCTGCATGAACCACAACGCTAGCTGGAAGGCGGCCAGTTGGTTGGTAGCGTCACGGCGATCCACATTGTCGAAGACGGCTATTAGGATTTCGCCCTTATCGCCCTCGATATAACGGGCTAACGCCCGAGCTAACCGCTCGGGGTCTTGCCGCCACGCTTCGATATCGCGCGCCCGTTCGAGCATACCTCGGCCGGGCTCCGCCGCAGACACCCTAAAGTAGTACGCTTCACGATCGGCGATATCCGACGCAAAGACGCGCTCCTGATCATCAGGATCGCGCAGATTTATCTGTAAACCCTCATCGAGCAAACTTTCTACGAAGGTTTTGTAAACCCACTCCTCAGCGCCTGTAAGATCGTCGGGAGCAAAGTTAAAGTCGATAAAAGCCCAATGCGAGTGCGCAGCCAGAGAATCCGGCTGAAGAAGTTCCTTATATCGCCGTGCAAACAGGCTCTTGCCTGTACCAACGCCTCCGATAATTAGCTGAAGTTCCCCACTCTGGGGCTTAATAGCTGTGAGGCTCTCGAATCGTCTTGAGACATCAGGGGCTCGCTTTTTAGTCGTCTTAACCTCCGTCCGGGTTTTGGACCGGGATAGGCGATCAACCAAGAATGACTCTAGAACCTTGTCATAACTCGTAACTTCGTCAGTGGAGACGTAGGCGTTCTTATAAATTTCTGGATCACTGTTCTGGTCTCGCGACGAGAAATAGCGCCGCAGGATCGGCGAGAGGTCAGCTGCAAACGTGTTGGGTTCAAGCTTAGAACCGATCAGAGTCTGACCACCCTCGTTTGATGAGGGTTTTCTAAATCCGATGAGGCGAACCGCAGCGCTCGCGACGTGTGCAAACCGCTCAAGCTGCTCACGCCCCAAAAGGTTTTGTAAGTCAGTGAGCCTCTTGCTTCCAACGACGAGGTCGGTAACATTGCCCTGCTGATCTGGCTGGCCCTTATCCCATCGGCCGGCAGCGTACTGTTTGCCGTTTGTTGCAAAAACGAAGTTACATGGATTCAGGGACGCTCCAAATGAGCGATTGAGGGCATGGGCGTACAGCGAAGCTTCGTTCCAGCCATCGGACAGCGAGACGGCAGGCGACTTTACCTCGATCGACACCACGGGCAATGAGAGAAGATACACGCAGAAATCAGGGACGTACCCCTTTCGTGTAGAGCTGCCCTTGCCGATATCATGTTGAGCGAGAAATTCTTTGCTCTTGATATTGCTTAGTTCAATTCCAAGATACTCTGCACGCGTGAGGAGGGGCAGGACAATTTGAGTTTCCACATCCCCTTCAGTCCAATTAGGTTCACACGCTGCCAGCAATCCCGTCCCCGCTCCTGATTACCCTCTTCTGGGCCGAACGACCAATGTTAGCGCGCGGGCGGCTCCGGCATGCCCGCCGGAGCGAGTAGCTTCAGTCGATGCGGGACTAAGTCGGTCATGAAATCGGAGTTTAGGCGCTGCCTCCGGCGAACGCTAGACGCCTTCGCCGCTCCGGGAAATCCTGGATGGTCTGAGCAGCCGTCACGGGAGTGAATCCGGTCACGTCGAACGGGCTCGCCTACCGGCCGGGCTGCGCGCTCTCTTCGCGCTGCTCTGGCGGCAGCGAGCTACCGGCGGCGCTACGCTCGGGCGCTTGTCATTGATCCAGGAACGAGCGCATCTTCCGTGAGCGGCTGGGATGCTTCAGCTTGCGCAGCGCCTTGGCCTCGATCTGCCGAATCCGCTCGCGCGTCACCGAGAACTGCTGCCCCACCTCCTCGAGCGTGTGGTCGGTGTTCATGCCGATGCCGAAGCGCATGCGGAGGACGCGTTCTTCGCGGGGGGTTAGGGAGGCGAGCACGCGCGTCACCGTTTCCTTGAGGTTCGCCTGGATCGCGGCGTCGACCGGGATCACCGCGTTCTTGTCCTCGATGAAGTCGCCGAGGTGGCTGTCTTCCTCGTCGCCGATCGGGGTTTCGAGGCTGATCGGTTCCTTGGCGATCTTCATGACCTTGCGGACCTTCTCCAGCGGCATGGAGAGGCGCTCGGCGAGCTCTTCGGGGGTGGGCTCGCGGCCGATTTCGTGGAGGATCTGGCGGCTGGTGCGGACGAGCTTGTTGATCGTCTCGATCATGTGGACCGGGATGCGGATGGTGCGGGCCTGGTCGGCGATCGAGCGGGTGATCGCCTGGCGGATCCACCAGGTCGCGTAGGTCGAGAATTTGTAGCCGCGGCGATACTCGAATTTGTCGACAGCCTTCATCAGGCCGATATTGCCTTCCTGAATGAGATCAAGGAATTGCAGGCCGCGGTTCGTATACTTTTTCGCGATGGAGATGACGAGGCGCAGGTTCGCCTCGACCATTTCCTTCTTGGCGATGCGCGCCTCGCGCTCGGCCTTCTGGACCTGGTTGACGATCCGCCGGAACTCGGCGAGGCTCATGCCGGTCGCGCTCGCGATCTCGGCGATCTCGCCGCGGATGCGCTCGATCGCGGCGCTCTCCTGGGTGCAGAAGGCGTTCCACTTCTTGTCGGTTCCGCAGACGCGCTCGGCCCAGCCTTCGTCGAGCTCGTGGCCCATGTAGCTTTCGAGGAACGACCTGCGCGGCACCTTGTGGCGCTCGGCGAGGCGCAGCATCTGGCCGCCCAAAGCGGTGAGGCGGCGGTTGTAGCTGTAGAGCTGGTCGACGAGATATTCGATCTTGGCGTTGTGGAACTGGACGCTCTCGACCTCGGCGGTGAGCTGTTCGCGCAGGTCCTGGTATTTCTTCTCGTCGCCCTTGGGGAAGTCGCGGCCCGCCGACATCGCGTCCATGCGGCTGCCCTGGAGCTTCGAGAATTTCTTGTAGAGGTCGGTGATCGTCGCGAAGCGCTCGAGCGCCTGCGGCTTCAGCGTCTCCTCCATCTGGGCGAGGGAGAGGGTGTTGTCCTCGTCCTCCTCCTCGAACTGGGGGCGGGCGCGGCGGTCGACCAGGCCTTCCTCCTCGTCGTCCTCCTCCTGGACCGGCGCCTCCTCGACGTCCTCCTCCTCCTTGAAGGAGGGGCCGGCGGTCTTTTCGGAGATGTCGCCGTCGGCGCCCTCGGCCTCGGCGCCCTCGACCTGCTCGGGGGTCGGGCCCTTGGACAGCATCGCGTCGAGGTCGAGGATCTCGCGCAGCTGCATGCGCCCTTCGTTGAGCGCGCTCGACCAGTCGATGATGGCGTTGAACGTGATCGGCGACTCGCACAGGCCCCAGATCATCGTGTCGCGGCCGGCCTCGATGCGCTTGGCGATGGCGATCTCGCCCTCGCGCGAGAGCAGTTCGACCGCGCCCATCTCGCGCAGGTACATGCGCACCGGATCGTCGGTGCGGTCGACCGTCTCCTTCTTCTTCTCGATGACGTAGCGCTCGCCCTCGGCGGTGCCGTCGTCGAGGCCTTCGGACGAGGCGTCGATCTCGGGCTCCGACGCGGCGCCGCCGCCTTCCTCGTCCTCGTCGGCTTCCTCATTCTCGACGACGTTGATGCCGAGCTCGTTCAGCGAGGACATGATGTCCTCGATCTGGTCGGTCGACATCTGATCCTGGGGGAGGGCGTCGTTCAGCTCGTCATAGGTGACGTAGCCGCGCTTCTTGGCGCGGGCGATCAGCTTCTTGACCGAGGCCTCGTTGAGGTCGAGCAGCGGCGCGTCGCCGCCGTCCTTGCCGTCTTCCGCCTCGACCGCATTGTTCGTCTTCGCCATTACCAATCCCGTTATCCCGCCCGATCACCCGGCCGCGCCTTCGATGAGCGCCGCCAGCTGCCGTTCCGCCTCGCCGCGGGCCTGGAGGAGCCGTTGCTGCTCCCTGAAGGCCGCTTCGTCCCCGTCCTCCTTCAACCGCGCCGTCGCCGCGGCCAGGGCCGCTTCGAGCCCGGGACGCGCCGCCAATGTGTCGATGACCAGAACGAGATCGCGTCGGGCGCGTTCCGGCTCGGCATCGCGGCGGGTGAAGGAGAAAGCCAATCCTCTTGCCCGGCGCAGCTTCTCGGCCAGAGAGGCGGCACCGGCGGCCTGCAATATGGTATCCACCGCCGCGGGATCAAGCGCGCCGTGGAGGAGGGCGCCGGAGAGCAAAGCGTCGCGCAGGTCCGCGGTGCCCTTGTCGGGCAGCGGCAGGGCCGCGATCGCCTCGCTGTGGTCGGCAATCACCTCGGGGTGGAGGAGGAGGCCGGCGAGCACGGCGCGCGCGGTCTGCGCGGAAAGGCTGCCGCTGCCGACGCCCTTGGCCGCCGCCGAGACCGGCTGGCGGGGCTGGAAACGGCCCGGGCGGCCCTGCCAGGCGGCGCGGGCCGGCGCCGGCGGCCGCGTCAGGGCGTCGAACCGGGCGAGGAGGTCGGCGCGATACTGGTCGCGGACATCCGGGTCGGCGATGGCCGAGACGTGGTCGAGGAGGCGGCGGCGCAGGCCCGCTTTCGCCTCGGGCGTCGCGAGGGGCTCGGCTTCCGCTTCGTGCTTCCACAGGCGCTGGACCAGCGGCTCGGGCTTGGCGAGCAGCGCCTCGAACGCGGCACGGCCGCCGGCGCGGATGAGGTCGTCCGGGTCCTGGCCGGCGGGGAGGGTGACGAAGGCGAGGCTGCGGCCGGGCGCGATGTGGGGCAGGGCGCGCAGCGCCGCCCGGATCGCCGCCTTCTGGCCGGCGGCGTCGCCGTCGAAGCAGACGAGCGGGCAGGGGGCGAGGCGCCAGAGGAGGGCGAGCTGCATCTCGGTCACCGCCGTGCCGAGCGGCGCCACCGCCTCGGCGATCCCCGCCTGGTCGAGCGCGATGACGTCCATCTGGCCTTCGACGACGACGACGCGGTTCGCCTGGCGGGCGGCGGCGGCCGCCTTGTCGATGTTGAACAGGGTGCGGCCCTTGTCGAACAAAGGCGTGTCGGGCGAATTGAGATATTTGGGCTCGCCGGCGCCGAGGATGCGGGCCGAGAAGGCGATGACGCGGCCGCGCCGGTCGCGTATCGGGAAGGTCAGGCGGCCGCGGAAGCGGTCATAGGGTTCGCGCTCCCCGTCGGGCTGGATCAGCAGGCCCGACTCAACCAGGGCCTCGTTGCCGAACCGCTTGAGCGCCGCCTTGAGCTTGCCGCGCGCGTCGGGGGCGAAGCCGAAGCCGAAGCGGCGGCGGGTCGCCTCCGAGATGCCCCGCTTCTCCAGATAGGCGCGGGCCTCGGCGCCTTCGATGCCGCCCAACTGCTCCTCGAACCACGCCTGGCCGGCGCTCATCACCTCGTGGAGCCCGGCCGCCCGCTCCGCGCGCTCCTGGGCGCGCGGGTCGGCCGCCGGCACTTCCATGCCCGCCGCCTCGGCCAGCTCCTTCACCGCGTCCATGAACGGGAGGCCGCGCTGGTCGGTGAGCCAGCGGATGGCATCGCCGTGGACGCCGCACCCGAAGCAGTGCCAGAAGCCTTTCTCGTCGTTGACGTAGAAGCTCGGCGTCTTCTCGTTGTGGAAGGGGCAGCAGGCCTTGAACTCGCGGCCGGCCTTCTGGAGCTTGAGCGTGCGGCCGACGAGGGCGGACAGCGAGGTGCGGGCGCGGAGCTCGTCGAGGAAGGCGGGGGAGAGGCTCATGCGCTCTTGCCGGGTTCTGCGCGAGCGTCGGCGGGGCGCCCCTCGACTTGGCTCGGGACGAACGAGTCCGGTATACTGCTCCGCGGCTGTTGGAGTTGGTGCCGGCCTCCCACCTCGTTCGTCCCGAGCCCTTCGACGCCGTCTGCGGCGGCGCTCAGGACCGGCTTCACCCCGTGGGGTGAAGTCGAGGGGCGCTCGTGAGGCGGCTTTGCAAAATACCCCACCCGAGCCCAATCGCCCGCGATGAGGCCTTCCCTCTTGGCGCGGGACCAATTCTTCACGCGGCGCTCGAACTCCAAGGCCTCGTATCGGGTGCCGGCCCAGTCGCACCAGACGAGCTCCACCGGCAGGCGCCGCCGCGTCCAGTCGCAGCTCTTCCCCTCGCGGTGCTGCCACAGCCGCTTGTCGAGATCGTCCGTATGGCCCGTAGAGTAGGTGCCGTCGCGGCAGCGGAGGATGTAGACCCAGAACTGCATTGGCCCCGTGCCTGCGCCCCTCGACTTCGCTCGGGACGAACGACTCCTGCGTCTCGCCCACTCGGACTGTTGCGCAGTCCCGCCGCTACGACAACCGCGCCTTCACCAGGGCGCTGGCCTTGGCCATATCGAGCTGCCCGGCGAGGCGTTCCCGCACCGCCGCCATGACGCGGCCCATGTCCTTGACCGAGCTCGCGCCCGTCTCGGCGACGATCGTGTCGATCGCGGCGCCGGCGTCCTCGTCGCTCATCTGGGCGGGCAGGAAGCCCTCGATCACGGCCACCTCGGCCTTCTCCTGCTCGGCGAGCTCCTGCCGGCCGCCCTGCTCGTAGAGCTGGATCGATTCGCGGCGTTGCTTGACCATCTTCTGGAGGACCTCGGTGACCAGCACGTCGTCGTCCGCCGGGGCGGTGCCGGTGCGCAGCTCGATGTCGCGATTCTTGAGCGCCGACTGGATGAGGCGGATGGTACCGGTGCGCGCCTTGTCGCCGCTCTTCATCGACGTGACGAGGGCGGCCTTGATGTCGTCGCGGATCATGTTCGCTCCGGGTGCGGGAAAGCGCTCAGGATAGCCGCTCGCCGTGCCGTTTAATAGATTGACGCTGCGGCGCCCGCCGCCTAGCGGTCGGCGCTTAGCGACATCGCCGCAACCACGAAAGGAGTGCCCGCCACGATGGCCGACGCCAAGCCCACGCCTGCGCCGAACGGAGCGACGGGTGTATTGGTGCTGGCGGACGGGACCGTCGTCTGGGGCCGGGGCTTCGGCGCCGAGGGCGAGGCGGTCGGGGAGGTCTGCTTCAACACCGCGATGACCGGTTACCAGGAGGTGATGACCGACCCCTCCTACGCGAGCCAGATCATCACCTTCACCTTCCCCCACATCGGCAATGTCGGCGCCAATTGGGAGGACGTCGAGGCCGACAATCCCTGGGCGCTCGGCGCGGTGGTGCGGCAGGACGTGACCGAGCCCTCCAGCTTCCGCGCCATCCAGACCTTCGATGCGTGGATGCGGGCGAACGGCCGGATCGGGCTCTCGGGCGTCGACACGCGGGCGCTCACCCGCAAGATCCGGCACGAGGGCGCTCCCAACGGGGTCATCGCGCACCGGGCGGACGGGCAGTTCGACCTCGAGGCGCTGCTCGAGAAGGCGCGGGCGTGGCCGGGGCTGGAAGGGATGGACCTCGCGAAGGAGGTGTCCTGCCGTCAGATGTACCGCTGGTCGGGCGGGCGCTGGAACCTTGGCGAAGGCTATGGCGAAGGGGAGGGGAGCGAGGAGCGCCCCCACGTCGTCGCCATCGATTACGGCTCGAAGCGCAACATCTTCCGCAACCTCGCCGACGCCGGCGCGCGCGTCACCGTGCTCCCGGCCACCGCGAGCTTCGACGAGGTGATGGCGCACCGGCCGGACGGCATCTTCCTCTCCAACGGCCCCGGCGACCCGGCGGCGACGGGCGAATATGCCGTGCCGGTGATCCAGCAGCTGCTGGAGACGGGCAAGCCGCTGTTCGGCATCTGCCTCGGCCACCAGCTGCTCGGCCTCGCCGTCGGCGCCACGACGGTGAAGATGCACCAGGGCCACCGCGGCGCCAACCACCCGGTCAAGCGCCTCGCCGACGGCAAGGTGGAGATCACCAGCATGAACCACGGCTTCGCGGTCGAGACGGAGACGTTGCCGGACAATGCGCGGGCGACGCATATCAGCCTCTTCGACGGCAGCCTCGCGGGCCTGGAGCTGACCGACCGCCCGGCGTTCAGCGTCCAGTATCATCCCGAGGCGAGCCCAGGGCCGCAGGACAGCACGTATCTGTTCGAGAAGTTCGTCAATCGGCTTCGCGGCGAGGCGGAATGAGAAAGGCGCTGCTTCTCCTGGCTCTCGTTCCTGCGGGCGCCGCGACGGCCGGGCCGGTTCCCATCCTGAGGATGGACGGATTCAGCTTCGGCAAGTGGAACGTCCTGTGCAGCGGCTTGCGCCAGGGCTCCGCCGCTTGCGAGGCAACGAGGAAGGTAGGCAATCTATGCCTGCACATGGCCTTCAATTCGAGCTACGCCAACCTGTCGCTGACTGGTGAGTGCGACGCAAGCGGACGTCCCATTGAAACGATCGACATTTCCATGCCGCTTTCCGTCGTTCCGGAGGACCAGCAGATACCCTCGAGCTTGCGGGCCTTCATCAGGGCTCACGGCAACGGCGCCGCCCGCAACGCGATGACCAACCAGTTTGTCGAGGAAGCAGAGGATCTCGCGTTCCTGCTCCACCGCATCACTCGCGAACGGCCGTGAAAGAACTGATCACCTCGGCAGGGGTTAGGCGCCGACCCCCTCTGCTCGGCGGAAGGGCCCGTGGCGGCGAGACGCTTATCGCACTCGCGACCTGCGTGTTGGCTCTTTCCGCCTGCGCCACGGCGCGCATGCATACGGAGGCGGAGCTGGCCGACGTCACCCGTGCGTGCGGGCTCTCCGCGGGCGAGCTGATCCAGGACAATGAGGAGCCGCGCATCCTCTTCCTCATTCGCCCCAACGCGACGCCGCGCGAGCGGGTCTGTGCGATCCGTTGGGCCAAGCGCAACCATCTCCGCCTCGCTTATGTCGAGGGCATCGAGCTGAAGGACAAGTAGGTGGCGGCGGAGAAGCCCAAAGTCGACCTGACGCGGATGACGCTGCCGGGGACGGCGGTTTCGGCGCTGGCGCGCGCCTATCTTCATTGGGAGGCGAAGCGCTACCCGCCGACGATCCGCGACCTGCAATGGGCGGCCCAGTCCCTCGCCAAAGAGGATTGGGCGGGTGCGGCGGCGGCCGTCAACACCCTGCTCGAGGCCGGGCTGCTGGAGCCGAACGGCGAAGGCGAGGGCGATCGCCGCGAGGTGCCGATCACGCCGCTCGGCATCGCCTGGTTCGAGGCCAATTGCGACTATCGGCGCGAGTGCAACGTCTACCGTTACAAGGAGCGCCGGGGCGCCATCGGCTGCTTCGAATATGATCCGCGCCGGCCGCTCGGCCGCCGCCTCCTCGACCCGCTCGTCGCGGGCGCCGCCGTCGCCGGCGCGGCGTTCGCCAGCCTTCTCTTCTGGATGATCCGCTAATGCCGCGCCGTACCGACATTTCCTCGATCCTCATCATCGGCGCGGGGCCGATCGTCATCGGGCAGGCGGCGGAGTTCGACTATTCGGGGACGCAGGCGGCGAAGACGCTGAAGGCCGAAGGCTACCGGATCGTCCTCGTCAATTCGAACCCGGCGACGATCATGACCGATCCGGAGCTGGCCGACGCGACGTATGTCGAGCCGATCACGCCCGAATATGTCGCGAGGATCATCGAGAAGGAGCGGCCGGACGCGGTGCTGCCGACGATGGGCGGGCAGACGGCGCTGAACACGGCGCTGGCGCTGTTCAAGGACGGCACGCTGGAGAAATATGGCGTGCGCATGATCGGCGCCGACGCCGAGGCCATCGAGAAAGCTGAAGACCGACTCAAGTTTCGGGAGGCGATGAGCCGGATCGGGCTGGAGAGCCCGGCTTCCGAGATCGCCCACAGCATCGAGGAGGCGATGCGGGCGCTCGACGTCGTCGGGCTCCCGGCGATCATCCGGCCGAGCTTCACCCTCGGCGGCACCGGCGGCGGCGTCGCCTACAACCGCGAGGAATTCGTCGAGATCGTCACCGGCGGGCTCGACGCCTCGCCGACGACCGAGGTGCTGATCGAGGAATCGGTGCTCGGCTGGAAGGAATATGAGATGGAGGTGGTCCGCGACCGCGCGGACAATGCGATCATCATCTGCTCGATCGAGAATGTCGACCCGATGGGGGTCCATACCGGCGACTCGATCACAGTCGCGCCGGCGCTGACGCTGACCGACAAGGAATATCAGGTGATGCGCAACGCCAGCATCGCCTGTCTGCGGGAAATCGGCGTCGAAACAGGCGGTTCGAACGTTCAGTTCGCAGTCAATCCCAGGAATGGCCGGCTCGTCGTCATCGAGATGAACCCACGCGTCAGCCGCTCCTCGGCGCTCGCGTCCAAAGCGACCGGCTTCCCGATCGCCAAGGTCGCGGCGAAGCTGGCGGTCGGCTACACTTTGGACGAGATCCAGAACGACATCACCGGCGTCACCCCGGGCTCGTTCGAGCCGACCATCGACTATGTGGTCACGAAGATCCCGCGCTTCGCCTTCGAGAAATTCAAGGGATCGGAGGCCCTGCTGTCGACGGCGATGAAGTCGGTCGGCGAGGCGATGGCGATCGGCCGCTCGATCCACGAGAGCCTCCAGAAGGCGCTGAGGAGCCTCGAGACGGGGCTGACCGGCCTCGACGGCGTCAAGGCGCTGTACGGCGCGCCGCGCGCCGAGATCGAGGCGGCGCTGGCGCGGGCGACGCCCGACCGGCTGCTCGTCGCCGCCCAGGCGCTGCGCGAGGGCCTCACCGTCGCGGACGTCAACGCCATCACCCATTACGATCCCTGGTTCCTCGAGCGGATCGCCGAGATCGTCGCCGCGGAGCGCGAGGTCGAGGAGAACGGGCTGCCCACCGACGCCGCCGGCATGCGGCGATTGAAGGCGATGGGCTTTTGCGACAAGCGGCTCGCGGAGCTGGCGGTCCGCTCGGCCCACCTCAAGGACCGGGTGCTCGGCAAGGTCGCGGCGCGGACCCACGGCCTCATCCATGACGCGGTGAAGGCGCTTGCCGGCGCCACCACCGAGGAGGAGGTGCGCTCGCTCCGCCACAAGCTCGGCGTGCGGCCGGTGTTCAAGCGCATCGACACCTGCGCCGCCGAGTTCGAGGCGAAGACGCCCTACATGTATTCGACCTACGAGGCGCCTTCATTCGGCGCGCCGGAGGACGAGGCGCAGCCGTCCGACCGCCGCAAGGTGGTGATCCTCGGCGGCGGCCCGAACCGGATCGGCCAGGGCATCGAGTTCGATTATTGCTGCTGCCACGCCTGCTACGCACTCGATGAAGCCGGCTTCGAGACGATCATGGTCAATTGCAATCCGGAGACGGTGTCGACCGACTACGACACGTCGGACCGCCTCTATTTCGAGCCGCTCACCGTCGAGGATGTGCTCGAGATCCTCCACGCCGAGCAGTCGCGGGGCGAGCTGGTCGGCGTTATCGTCCAGTTCGGCGGCCAGACGCCGCTCAAGCTCGCCGCCGCGCTGGAGAAAGCGGGCATCCCCATCCTCGGCACCTCGCCCGACGCGATCGACCTGGCCGAGGACCGGGAGCGCTTCGCCGCCCTGGTGAACCGGCTCGGTCTCAGGCAGCCCGACAACGGCATCGCCCGTTCGCGCGAGGAGGCGATCGCGGTCGCCGACCGCATCGGCTATCCGGTGCTGACGCGGCCCTCCTACGTGCTCGGCGGGCGGGCGATGGAGATCGTCGACTCCACCCAACAGCTCGACGACTATATCCAGACCGCCGTGCAGGTCTCCGGCGACAGCCCGGTGCTGATCGACCAGTATCTGCGCGACGCCGTCGAGGTGGACGTGGATGCGAT
>JAFAZW010000006.1 GCA_019239415.1 Alphaproteobacteria bacterium | reverse complement strand
GTCAGCGTCATGTAGCGCGCGCCGAGCTCGTAATAGGTCCTGAGCACCGCCGGCGACAAGGCGATCTGGTGGCCGCCCTCCACCCCCATCAGGGCGGCGATTTTCCCCTCCTTCTCGATCCGCCGGATGTCGGCGGCGGTGGCCGCGAGGGCGAAGTCGGCCGGGTAGCGCGCGACCATCTGGCGGACGATGTCCATCTGCTCAAGGGTGGTCAGCACCGCCGCCGGACCCTTGATGCTGACCGGGATGTAGACCGACCAGAGCTGCGCGCCGACATGGCCCTTCCTGAGGCGCGGGATGTCGGTCTGGAGCGGGGCCGGCAGCCGCGACGTGTCGGACCTGAGGTCGAGGGGGCTGCGCCACAGGTCGTAGCGCTCGCGAATCTCCCACGGGAGGTCGTTATGGCCGTCGATCACCGGCGCGGCCCCGAGCACCCGCTCGACCCGCGCTTCCGGGCTCTCCGCCGGCTTGGCGGCCATGGCAGGCGCGGCAGCGGCCGCGGCGAGGAGGGCGGCGGCGAGGGCGATCGGCTTCATGGCAGGCTCCTTTTCGGCGGCGCGAGACTAGAGCTTCCGCCGCCGCTGTGAAGCCCCGCCACGACGGCGCTTGACTGCGCCGCCAAGCCGCTGAACATGCGCCTCAAATTTCGGGAGAGAGGGATAAATGCGCTTGCTCACCTTGTCCGTCGCCGCCGCCGCGCTCGCCGGCACCGCCATCGCCGCGCGCGCCCAGGCGCCCGCCGACGATCCCTATATCTGGCTGGAAGAGGTTTCCTCGCCCAAGGCGATGGACTGGGTGAACGCCCACAACGCCAAGGCGCAGGCGGTGCTCGAGGCGGACCCGCGCTATCCGCAATATTACAATGAGGCGCTGGCGCTGGCGCAGGCGAAGGACCGCATACCCTTCGGCCGCTTCCTCCACGGCCAGGTCTATAATTTCTGGCAGGATGCCGACCATGTCCGCGGCATCTTCCGCCGCACCAGCCTCGCGGGCTACGAAGCCGCGAGCCCGGCCTGGGAGACGGTGCTCGACCTCGATGCCCTCGCCGCGGCCGAAAAGGCCAACTGGGTCTACAAGGGCGCGAGCTGCGCGCGACCGGCCGAGCGGCGCTGCCTGATCAGCCTGTCCGACGGCGGCGAGGATGCGGTCACGGTCCGGGAATTCGACCTCGTCACCGGCAAGTTCGTCGACGGCGGCTTCGTCCTCCCCAAGGGCAAGCAGCGCGTCGGCTGGGAGGACGAGAACACGCTCCTCATCAGCCGCGAGTGGACGCCCGGCGAGCTCGGCCGCACCGGCTATCCCTACATCGTCAAGCGGCTGAAGCGCGGCCAGCCGCTCTCCGCGGCGGTCGAAGTCTATCGCGGCGGCGCCCAGGACGGCGGCTACGGCGTCACGCCCTACGTGCTGCGCGACGGCGAGAACCGGACCGTGTCGGTGGTGGTCCGGCCGATCGACACGTTCAATTCCGAGACCTACGTGCTGACCCCCAAAGGCCCGCAGCGTGTGGCGATCCCGGCGAAGTCGGAGCTCAGCGACATGGTGGCGGGCCGCGTCATCGTCCACAACCGCGAGGATTGGACGGTGGCGGGGCGCACCTTCCCGGCCGGGTCGGTCGTCGCTCTCGACCTCGCCCAGCTCAAGGCGGACCCCGCGCATCTCAAGCCGACCCTCGTCTATGCGCCGACGGCGCGGGAAGCGCTGCAAAGCGTCTCGGCCTCGAAGGGCGTGCTGCTCGTCGACATCCTCGACAACGTCCGCGGCCGCACCCTGCTCTACAAGCCGGCGACGGGCGGCACCTGGACCCGCTCGGTCCTCAAGCTCCCCGACAATGCGTCGGTCGGCATCGTCGATGCCAGCAACGACGACGACAAGGCGCTGATCTCGGTCACCAGCTTCCTCACGCCGCCCTCGCTGTGGCTGGCGGACGCCGGCACGGCCGAGGCGCGCCAGATCAAGGCCCAGCCGGCCAAGTTCGACGCGTCGAACCTCGTCGCCGAGCAGTTCGAGGCGACGTCGAGCGACGGCACCAGGGTGCCCTATTTCCTCGTCCACCGCCGCGACATGCCGCTGAACGGCAACAACCCGACCCTGCTCTACGCTTATGGCGGGTTCGAATCGTCGATGACGCCCGCTTATTCCTCGACGACCGGCAAGCTGTGGCTCGAGAAAGGCGGCGTCTACGCGCTCGCCAACATCCGCGGCGGCGGCGAGTTCGGGCCGAAGTGGCACGAAGCCGGTCTCGGCGCCAAGCGGCAGATCATCTACGACGATTTCGCCGCGGTCGCGAAGGACATGATCGCGCGGAAGGTCACCAGCCCGCGCCGGCTCGGCATACGCGGCGGCTCGAACGGGGGCCTGCTGATGGGCGTCCAGTTCACCCAGCATCCCGAGCTGTGGAACGCCGTCATCATCGACGTGCCCCTGCTCGACATGATGCGTATCTCCAAGATCGCCGCCGGCGCCTCGTGGGAAGGCGAATATGGCAGCGTCGACAAGGATCCGGCGATCCGCGCCTTCTGGGAGAAGACCTCGCCCTACCACGCGCTCCGGAAGGACGGCCGCTATCCCGAGCCGTTCATCTTCACTACCACCAAGGACGACCGGGTCGGGCCCCAGCATGCCCGCAAGTTCGCCGCCCGGATGGAGGAGTTCGGCCTCCCCTTCCTCTATTACGAGAATACCGAAGGCGGCCACGCCGCCGGCGCGAACCTCAAGCAGGCGGCCCACACCAACGCGCTGGAGATGGTCTATCTGACGCGCAAGCTGATGGACTGAGGGGGCCTTCCTGTCTCCCCATGGGCGGCGCTCATGGGGAGCGGGACCACCGAACGTGGGGGAGGGGTAACGGGTAGAAGACACACCGGTTCGCACCAGAAGCGGCGGACTGGGAGCAGCTACCCCTCCACCAGATAGGCTCGGTCCCCCCTCCCCACCGCTTCGCGGCAGGGAGGCAAGATCGCCTCAATAAGACCCCGGCATGATCCGCTGGAACTCGTTGGGCCGGTTCGGCACGACGAGCTCCTGGCCGCCTTCGCGGACACCCTGCGGGGTAATGCCGGTCGAGGCTTCCGCGGTGATCGGGGTGCAGGGAACGCCGGCCAGATAGTCGAGCGCCGTCTTGGTCGAGGTCTCGGTCGGGTCGCCCATCTGGTGGGAGACGTCGTCCGCGGCCGAGCAGGTCGCCTCCATCAGCGGCTTCATGCCGGAGAAATAGTCGCTCTGGCCGGCGCCGTTCTTCACGGCGAACGCGATGATCCGGAAGCGGTCGTCGCACGCCGTGTTGTCGACCGCGATCTGGCCGACCGGCTTGCCGTAGGTGTTGGTGCCGACCAGCGCCTCATTGGCGTGCATGTAGGGGAGCATGCCGTTCAGCATCAGTTCGCTAGCCGAGGCGGTGCCGGTGGTGCCGATGAAGGCGATCTTGCGCGGCGCGATCGATTCCGGCTGCGGCGCGAAGGTGTGGGTCGAATTGTTCGACGCCTTTTCGGGACGGAAGGCGAGGGTGTCGAACACCTCGTTCGACGACCGGTTCTTGCCGAGCAGGTCGCCGAAATATTCTGCCACCGAGAGCAGGCCGCCGCCATTGTAGCGGAGGTCGATGATGACGTCGGTGATGCCCTGCGCGGAGAATTGGGCGAAGGCCGCCTTCAGCTGGTCGTCGGCGCTGAGGATGAAGGTGCGCAGGTTGACGTAGCCGACCTTGCGGCCGCGATCGACGATCACCTGGGCGCCGTAGCGCGGCGAGACTGGCTGGAGGTCGTAATTGGCCTTGGTGACGCTGATGTCGCGGGTACCGGAAGCATCCTTCACCTTGAGCACCCGCACCAGCCCGGGCGTGCCCGGCCCGAGCGCGTCGCTGACCGCGGACACGCCGCCCGAGGCCATGATCGAGCTGACGCTCTTCTCGTCGCTGGTGCTGGTGCCGATGGCGAGGATCTCGGCGCCGCGGTCGATGCCGGCGGCAAGCGCCGGCGCGCCTTCGAAGGCCTCGATGACGAAGATGCGCGTGTTGGACGCGTCGGCGGCGATGCGGAAGCCGAAGCCGGCGGTGGCGCCGGAGCTGTTGAACGCATTCTCCTGGGCGATCGAGGTCAGGTAGGTGAAGAAACGATCGCGGCCCTGCGCGCGCGCCGTGGCCGTGAGCGCGTCGATATAGGCGTCGACGGTGGCGTAAGGCGTCGGATCGAGGCTCGCCGGCAGCGTCTCGGGGAACAGATACCATTCCTTGAGCTGCGCCGCCGCCCAGTCCTGCCGCGCGCGGAGCGTGCAGCCGCTGGTCGTGCCGCCGGTGCCGCCGCCCGGATTGGAAACGATCGGCGTGCCGGTGCCGCCGCCGCCGCCGCCGTCGCCGCAGGACGACAGCAACGCGGCAAAGCTCAGCAGAAATCCCAGACGCTTACCCATGACCACCCTCTCCCGGAGATGCGTCATCATAACAAACACTTAGCGCGGCGCCAGCGGATTCTTGGGGCACCGTGACCCAGGGGTCGGGCGTAAGAGGGACCGGAAGAATCGTCACCCCGGACTTGATCCGGGTCCACCTTCTTTCTGCATTTCCGGCAGCAGAAGGGAGAAGGTGGATGCCGGATCAAGTCCGGCATGACGAAGCCCACCGTCGACTGCGTCGATTGTTTCCCCGTCCCGGAAATCCCCGGAAGGGGGAATTCAACACGAATTCACTCGTTATTGATAATCACTCGCATTATATGCGCCTCATGGCCCTGCGGCTCGACCAGCTTCCCTTCCGTACTCCGGCGCGCGTCACCGGAATCGACTGGTCCCGCCTCAGCGACGGCGACGCGAACCGTCTGCGCAACCTGGGATTCGACGAAGGGGTGGACGTCGAGGCGCTGCACGGCGCGCCCTTCGGCAGGGACCCGCTCGCGGTGCGGATCGGCCGGATGATGGTGGCGATGCGCCGCGCCCAGGCCGAAGCGGTGTCGGTCGAGACGATCGGCGGGGCCGGATCGTGAGCGCCTTCCCGCTCGTCGCGCTGGTCGGCAACCCCAATGCCGGCAAGAGCGCACTGTTCAACATGCTCACCGGCGCGCGGCAGAAGGTCGGCAATTATCCCGGCGTCACCGTCGAGCGGAAGTCCGGCCGCCTCGCGCTCGCCGACGGCCGCCCGGTCGAGCTGGTCGACCTCCCCGGCGCCTACAGCCTCGAGCCGACCAGCCCCGACGAGGAAGTGACGCGCGACGTCGTCCTCGGCCGCCAGCAGGGCGAGCGCCTGCCCGATGCCCTGCTGATCGTCCTCGACGCCACCAACCTCGACAACCACCTGCGCTTCGCGCTGCAGCTGATCGGCCTCGGCCTGCCCTGCGTCGTCGCCTTGAACATGGTCGACCTCGCGCGCCGCGACGGCCTCGAGATCGATCCGCAGGCGCTCGAGCGCGCCCTCGGCGTGCCGGTCATCGCCACCGTCGCGGTGCGCCGCCGCGGCGGCGACGAGCTGCGCGAGGCATTGAGCGAGGCGATCGGCGCCGCGCGCCTGGTCCGCCCCGGCGACGGTGCCGCCGCCACCCACGACTTCACCGCCGTTCAGCGCCGCGCCCGCGCCATCGCCCGCGAGGTGACCACCGACACCCGCGCCGGCACCCGCTCGACCAGCGCGATCGACCGCGTCGCGCTGCACCCGGTGGTCGGCCCGATCCTGTTCGGGCTCATCATGTTCCTGATGTTCCAGGCGGTCTTCGCCTGGTCGAAGGTACCGGTGGACTGGATCCAGTCCGGCGTCGCCTCCGCGCAGGCGGGCGCGGCCGCGGTGCTGCCGGACGGCGTGCTGCGCTCGCTGGTCGTCGACGGCATCCTCGCCGGCGTCGGCGCGGTGATTGCGTTCCTGCCGCAGGTGCTCGTCCTCTTCTTCTTCATCCTCATACTCGAGGCGAGCGGCTACATGGTCCGGGCCGCCTTCCTGATGGACCGGCTGATGGCGCGGGTCGGCCTCTCCGGCCACGCCTTCATCCCGCTCCTCTCCTCCTTCGCCTGCGCGGTGCCGGGCATCATGGCGACGCGCACGATCGAGGATCCGCGGCACCGGCTCACCACCATCCTCATCGCCCCGCTGATGACCTGCTCGGCGCGCCTTCCCGTCTACGCGGTCATCATCGGCGCCTTCATTCCCGCGCGGGGCATCGGCTGGGGCTTCGGCCTGCAGGGGCTCGTCCTGTTCGGCCTCTACCTCGCCGGCATCGCCGGCGCGCTGGTCGCCGCCCTCGTCCTGCGCCGCACGGTGACGAAGGGCAGCCCGCGCGGCTTCATGCTGGAAATGCCCAAATACCAGCTGCCGCACGTGCGCGACATCGGGCTCGGCCTGTGGACGCGGGCGATGATCTTCCTGAAGCGCGCGGGCACCATCATCCTCGTCTCCAACGTCGCCCTCTGGGCCCTGCTCGCCTTCCCGCAGGCGAAGCCGGGGCAAAGCGCGCTCGACGCGTCGATCGCGGGAAGGATATCCTGGGGCCTCGAGAAGGTCGTGCGGCCGATCGGCTTCAACCACGAGATCGCCCTCGCCCTCATCCCCGCCATGGCGGCGCGCGAGGTCGCGGTCTCTTCCCTCGCCACCGCTTATGCGGTCGACGCCAAGGGCGAAGACAACCGCGCCATCGAGGACCGGCTGCGGGGCCGCTGGTCGCTCGCCACCGCCCTCGCCTTCCTCGCCTGGTTCGTCTTCGCGCCGCAATGCCTCTCGACGCTGGCGGTGACGCGGCGCGAGACGAACGGCTGGAAGTGGCCCGCCTTCATGCTAGGCTATTTGTTCACCCTCGCTTATGGGGCGGCGGGTGCGGTCTATTGGGGCGCGACGGCGCTCGGGCTTTAGCGGAGTTTGGGAACATGGCGGGCGTCAACAAGGTCATCCTGGTCGGCAATCTCGGGGACGACCCGGAGAGCCGCTCGCTCAACAATGGCGGCGAGGTCGTGAACCTGCGCGTCGCCACGTCGGAGAGCTGGAAGGACCGCGACGGCCAGCACCAGGAGCGGACCGAATGGCACCGCGTCGTGATCTTCAACGAGAATCTGGGCCGCGTCGCGAAACAGTATCTGCGCAAGGGTTCGAAGGTCTATCTCGAGGGCCAACTCCAGACCCGTAAATGGACCGACCAGTCCGGCGCCGACCGCTATTCGACCGAGGTGGTGCTGCAGCGCTTCCGCGGCGAGCTCGTCCTCCTCGACAGCCGCGGCGGCGGCGGGAGCGGGGGCGGCGACGATTATGGCGGCGGCTATGGCGATGCCGGCGGCGGCTTCGGCGGCGGCGGCTCGCGTCCCCAGCAGCGGCCCGCTCCGGCGTCGTTCGACACCGACCTCGACGACGACGTCCCGTTCTGATGGCGAAGCCGAGGACGCGTTGACCCTATTCGTCATCCCGGCGCAAGCCGGGATGACGCTAATCGGGCTTACCCGCGAGCCCCTTGAGCGCCGTGAAGGGACTCGACTCGGCCCGCGCTTCTTCCTCCGTCTTGACCCCCGCCTCCCGGAGCGCTGCGTCGGCGGCCGGCGAACGCGGGAACGGGTCGAGCGCCAGCGACAGCGTCTCGGCCACGGCTTCGCCGAGGTCGACCGCGGCGCCATCGTAGAAGACGACGTCGAGCTCCGCCTCGCCCAGCTCCACTTCCTCCTCCGCTCCGGCCGAGACGGGCTGCGGTCGGAACTCGATGCGGAAATCCTCCGCGACCGTCGCCGGCACCGGATCGCCGCTGGCGACGCAGCTCTGGACGACGGCGCCGGTGAGGCGACCGCGCGCGAGGATCGTCTCGCCGTGACGGCTGACCTCGGCCTCGGCGGCAAGGCGGGAGATCGCGACCAGCCCGAATCGCTCGGCGAGCGCCGCGCGTTCGCTCTCCCCGGCCTCGATCGCGACGCGCCGCGCGCCGGCCCCGAGCGTGTCGATGCGAATCGGACGGCTGAACTCCGGCGTCACGGCAGCTTTCCCTCGAGAAGATTGGCGAGCTCGGCCTCGCCCAGCCGGGCGTCGAGCGTCCGCAGGCCGCCGGCCACGCAGGCCAAAGCGGCGCCGGACGCCGGCGCGCCGCGGAAGACGTTGCGCGCCACCGCCGCATCGAAATCTCCCCCGCCGCGCAAGCCGTCGCGGAACGCGCCGAGCCGGCCGCCCAGCGCCCCCATCAGCTTGCCCACCTTCCTGCCGACGACGACGTCGCCGATGCCGAGCTCGCGCAGCGTGCCGTCCATGTCCTCGACGAAGGTCTCGGCAAGGAGCGCCGCGGCATCCGCCGCCGCGTCGCCGTCTGCTTCGAGGCGCAGCAGCACCAGGGCGAGCACCGCCGTCACCATCTCGAATCGCCCGTCGAGCGTGTCGGGGACGCCACCCTCGCGGTACCAGGAAGGATCGCGGGCGCGCGCGACGACGGCGGTGTAGAGCGGGCGCAGCGCGAGCCGATCGCGCGGCGGGCCGAAGAAGCGGGCGAGGAAGGACAAAGGCGGCTCCGGGAGCGGGCGCGTACTTGCGCCGTTAAGCTCCGGTCGGATATTGGGGAGCGCGACAGCCGCCCGCAAGCGGCGCGCCGGCACGGCTTCTCGTATCGCGGCGCAAAAATTCGGGAGTGACGGAAAAGATGATCCTCGGCACCGGACGGCGCGCCGCCCTTACCGCCCTCGCCGTGGGCCTCGCCCTCGCCGGCTGCACCCGCGTGCGTGATCACCAGGGCTTCGTCCTCGACCAGACGCTGGTCAGCGCCATCCAGCCCGGCGTCGACACCAAGGATTCGGTCTCGAACACGCTCGGCCGGCCCACCTTCACCAGCGAGTTCGGCGACCGCGACTGGTATTATCTGTCGCGCGACACGAGCAACATGGCGTTCAACCGGCCGCGCCCGAGCGGCCAGACCGTCCTCCACATCCGCTTCGACGACAAGGGCAATGTGGCGAGCGTCGACCGCAAGGGGCTCGAGCAGGTCGCCGACATCCGCCCGTCGGGCGACAAGACCCCGACGCTGGGCCGCCACCGCAGCCTGCTGGACGAATTGTTCGGCAACATCGGCACTGTCGGCGCCGCCGGCAAGGGCGCCCCGACCACCGACAACCCGCACTGAGGCGGGCGGTCTGGCCACATGTCCCGTTCCACGTTCCGTTCGGGCTGAGCCTGTCGAAGCCCTGCTTTTTCTAACAGCGCCCGAAGGAAAGACGGGGCTTCGACAAGCTCAGCCCGAACGGTTGCGGGTGGCGATTGAGCAGCGGCTTCCCCGCCTACTTCACGATCTGCCCCGCGGCGAGCACCGCGAGCGTGACGAGGTCGGACGCGGTCGCGGTCATCGAGGCGATCTGCACCGGCCGCGCCATGCCGACCAGCATCGGCCCGATCACCGAATCGCCGGCCAGCTCCTTCAACAGCTTGGCCGAGATGTTGGCGGTCTGGAGGCCCGGCATGACCAATACGTTGGCCGGGCCGGTGAGGCGGCTGAAGGGGTAGACGCGACTCATCGCCGGGTCGAGCGCGACATCGGGCGACATCTCGCCTTCATATTCGAAGTCCGCGTCGCCGGACGCGTCGAGCACCTTCACGGCGTCGCGGATGCGGTCGAGATAGGTGCCCTCGGGGTCGCCGAAGTTCGAGTAGGAGAGGAAGGCGACGCGCGGCTCGTGGCCCATGCGGCGGGCGACGGCGGCGGTCTGCATGGCGATCTCGGCGAGTTGCTCGGCGCTCGGCCGCTCCGTCACCGTCGTGTCGGCCATGAAGGTGGTGTGGCTCTGGCCGACGAGGATGTGGATGCCGAACGGCGTGCAGCCGGGCTTGGCGTCGAGCACGCGCTGCACCTGCCTGAGGCTCTGCGCATAGGGCCGGGTGACGCCGGTGATCAGCGCATCCCCCTCGCCGAGCGCGAGCAGCAGGGCGGCGAAGGTGTTGCGGTCCTGGTTGACCATGCGCTCGACCTGGCGCTGGAGCTGGCCCTTGCGCTGGAGCCGCCCGTAGAGATGCTCGACCATCTCCGGCACGCGCGGATAGACGCGGCTGTTGATCACTTCGAAGCTCGCCGGATCCTCGACGCCGAGGTCGCGGAGGCGGTCGTGGACGTCGTCGCGGCCGACCAGCACCGGAATGCCGTAGCCGCCGTCCCGGAAGGCGATCGCGGCGCGCAGCACCACTTCCTCGTCCCCTTCCGCGAACAGCACCCGCTTGGGATCGGCGCGCGCCGCCTCATAGGCGAGGCTGAGCACCGAAGTGGTCGGGTTGAGCCGCGAGCGCAGCTGGGTGCGGTAGGCGGCCATGTCCTCGATCGGCCGGCGGGCGACGCCGGTGTCCGCCGCCGCCTGGGCGACCGCGGCGGGGACCACCTCCATCAGCCGCGGGTCGAACGGGGCGGGAATGATGTAATCGGGGCCGAAGCTGTGCGCGCGCCCGCCATAGGCCGCCGCCACTTCCTCCGGCACCTGCTGGCGCGCCAGGGCGGCGAGCGCCTCGGCCGCGGCGATCTTCATCTCGTCGTTGATCGTCGTCGCGCGCACGTCGAGCGCGCCGCGGAAGATGAACGGGAAGCCGAGCACGTTGTTGACCTGGTTGGGATAGTCGGAGCGGCCGGTGGCCACGATCGCGTCCGGCCGCGCCGCCTTCGCGTCGGGGGGCGAGATCTCCGGGTCGGGATTGGCCATGGCGAAGATGACCGGTTTCGCCGCCATGTCCTTCACCATTTCCGGCTTCAGCGCCCCCGCCGCCGACAGGCCGAGGAAGACGTCGGCGCCGACCAGCGCTTCCCTGAGGTCGCGCGCGTCGGTGACCACGGCATGGGCCGACTTCCACTGGTCCATCCCCTCGGGCCGGCCCTGCCAGATCACCCCCTTGCGGTCGCACATGATGACGTGGTCGTGCTGAACGCCCATCGCCTTGATGAGCTCGGTGCAGGCGATCGCGGCGGCGCCGGCGCCGTTCACCACGACCTTCACGTCCCGGAGCGCCCGCCCGGTCAGGTAGCAGGCGTTGATCAGCCCCGCCGCGGTGATGATCGCGGTGCCGTGCTGGTCGTCGTGAAAGACGGGGATGTTCATCCGCTCCTTCAGCGTCTGCTCGATGATGAAGCAGGCCGGCGCGGCGATGTCCTCGAGGTTGATGCCGCCGAAGCTCGGCTCGAGCAAGGCGACGGCGTTGACGAACGCGTCGACGTCCTCGGTCGCGACCTCGAGGTCGATCGCGTCGACGTCGGCGAAGCGCTTGAACAGCACCGCCTTGCCTTCCATCACCGGCTTGGAGGCGAGCGCGCCGAGATTGCCGAGGCCGAGGATGGCGGTGCCGTTGGAGATCACCGCGACGAGGTTGCCCTTGGCGGTATAATCATAGGCGGTGCCCGGATCTTCGGCGATGGCGCGGACCGGCACGGCGACGCCGGGGGAATAAGCAAGGCTCAGGTCGCGCTGGGTCGCCATCGGCTTGGAGGCGATGATCTCGATCTTCCCGGGCCGCCCCTGGGTGTGGAAATCGAGCGCTTCCTGCTCGGAGAATTTGACGTTGCTCTCGCTCATCCGCGCGCTCTCCCGGGCCTTTTGGCCGTGCCTTAGGCGTTTGAGGTGAAGTGCGGCAAGCGTGGGGTGGTTCCGGGCGTGTTGCTCCTCCCCGGCACGGGGAGGGGGACCGCGACGCGAAGCGGCTTGGTGGAGGGGCCCCGACTCTGGAGCGGCGAAGAGGCGTGGGGCCCCTCCACCAGCCTTGGGCCGGTCCTCCTCCCCGTTTCCGGGGAGGAGTTTTACCGTTCCCCCTCCCGGCCTAACCCACTAACCTCTCCGCCATGGCCACAGCGGCGAAATCCCCTTCCGCGCCCACCCCCATGATGGCGCAATATCTCGCCCTCAAGGCCGAGGCCGAGGGCTGCCTGCTCTTCTACCGGATGGGCGATTTCTTCGAATTGTTCTTCGACGACGCCAAGGCCGCCGCCGCCTGCCTCGACATCGCCTTGACCGCCCGCGGCGAGCATGAGGGCGAACCGATCCCGATGTGCGGCGTCCCCATCCACGCCGCCGAAAGCTATCTCGCCCGCCTCATCAAGGGCGGCTTCCGCGTCGCGATCGCGGAGCAGACCGAGAGCCCGGCCGAGGCGAAGAAGCGCGGCTACAAGGCGGTGGTCAACCGCGCCATCGTCCGCGTCGTCACCGCCGGCACGCTGACCGAGGAAGCGTTGCTCGATTCGCGCGCGGCCAACTGGCTGGTCGCGGTCGCGCTGGTGGGCGAACGCTACGGCCTCGCCGCCGCCGACGTCTCGACCGGGCGCTTCGAGCTCGGCTCCGTCCCGCCCCAGGCGCTGGACGCCGAGCTCGCCCGTCTCAACGCCGCGGAAGTGATCGCCCCCGGTCCGCTCCCCGGCGTCGACGTGCAGGAGCGTAAGGCCGGGTTCGACAGCCTCGCCGCCGAGAGCCGCCTGAAGGAGAAGTTCGAAGTTGCGACGCTCGACGGCTTCGGCGCCTTCGACCGCGCCGCGCTCGCGGCGGCCGGAGGCCTCCTCGCCTATCTCGACGAGGTCGCGCGGGACTCGCTCCCCTTCCTGCGCCCGCCGGTCGCGCGCGCCTCCGGCGACCACATGATGATCGACGCGGCGACGCGCGAGAGCCTGGAGCTGACGCAGGCCGCGGGCGGCGGGCGCGCCGGGAGCCTGCTCGCCGCCGTCGACCGCACCGTCACCGGCGCCGGCGCCCGCCTGCTCGCCGCCGACATCGGCGCGCCGCTGCTCGAGCGCGGCGCCATCGAAGCGCGTCTCGACCTGGTGGCGCTGTTCGAAGGCGATGCCGCTGCGCGCGACATGCTCCGCCGGCAGCTCAAGGCGCTCCCGGACATTGGCCGCGCGCTCGGCCGGCTCGTCGCCGGCCGCGGCGGCCCGCGCGACCTCGCGCAGCTGCGCGACGGCCTGATCGAGGCTCGCCGCCTCCACGCGCGCCTCGGCGCCTTGCCCGACCCGCCGGCGCTGCTCGCCCGATTGCTCCCGAGCCTTACCGGCCACGGCGCCCTCACCGAGCTGCTCGACCGCGCGCTCGTGCCGTCGCCGCCGATCGACGCGAGCCAGGGCGGCTACATCGCCGAAGGCTATGACGCCGCGCTCGACGCGCTGCGCACCACCGGTGGCGAAGGCCGCCGCGCCATCGCCGCGCTGGAGGCCCGCTACCGCCAGCAGACCGGCGTCGCCACGCTGAAGATCCGCCACAACGGCGTGCTCGGCTACCATATCGAGGTGCCGGCGAAGAATGCCGACAGATTGCTCGCGGCGGACAGCGGCTTCACCCACCGCCAGACGATGGCGGGAGCGGTGCGCTTCAACGCGCCCGACCTCCACGAGCAGGCGATGCGGGTGACGCAGGCGGGCAACCACGCGCTCGCCGCCGAGGCCGCCCACCTCGAGGCGCTGACCCGCGCGGCGCTCGACCGCGCCGAGCCGATCGCCGCCGCCGCCGACGCGCTCGCCCGCCTCGACGTTGCCGCCGGCCTCGCCGAACGCGCGGCGGAAGGCGGCTGGACCCGCCCCACCTTCGCCGGCCACGCCTGCTTCGAGGTCGAGGGCGGCCGGCATCCCGTGGTCGAGGATGCACTCCGCCCGACCGGCACGCGCTTCGTCGCCAACGACTGCGCGCTCTCCGAGGACGAGCGCCTGTGGCTGGTCACCGGTCCCAACATGGGCGGGAAGTCGACCTTCCTCAGGCAGAACGCCCTCATCGCCGTCCTCGCCCAGGCCGGCGGCTTCGTCCCGGCGGCGCGGGCGAAGCTCGGCCTCGTCGACCGGCTGTTCAGCCGGGTCGGCGCGTCCGACAACCTCGCCCGCGGCCGCTCGACCTTCATGGTCGAGATGGTCGAGACCGCCGCCATCCTCGCCCAGGCGACCGAGCGCAGCTTCGTCATCCTCGACGAGGTCGGCCGCGGCACCTCGACCTATGACGGCCTCGCCATCGCCTGGGCGGTGGTCGAGGCGATCCACGATCGCAATCGCTGCCGCTGCCTGTTCGCGACCCATTATCACGAGCTCACCCGGCTCGCCGAGCGGCTCGACGCGCTGTCGCTCCACCACGTCCGCGCGCGCGAATGGAAAGGCGAGCTCGTCCTCCTCCACGAGGTCGCGAAGGGTCCCGCCGACCGCAGCTACGGCCTCGCCGTCGCCAAGCTCGCCGGCCTCCCCACCCCGGTGCTGAACCGCGCCCGCGCAGTGCTCGCGAAGCTCGAGGAAGGCCGCGCCGCGACCGGCGGCATCGCCGCCGGCCTCGACGACTTGCCCCTCTTCGCCGCCGCCGCGCAGGCGGAGGAGGAGGCGCCCGATCCGCTCCGCTCCGCCCTCGCCGAGACCGACGCCGACGCCCTCAGCCCGCGCGAGGCGCTGGACCTCGTCTACCGGCTGAAGCGGATGGCGGCCGACGGCGGCTGATGGCGACCCGCTTCGCCTCGGTGCCGGCGCGGCGCGCGATCGTCGACCGCCGCGCCGTCGCCGACTCGCTCGCCGCGGCGCCGGCGGCGAAGGCCTCGGAGATCCTCAGGGCGGCGCTCGCGCGCGGCCGCTCCGAGATCGCCCGGCGGCTCGCCGACAAGCCCTATCAGGGCAGCGAGACCGCCGCCGCCTATGCCTTCCTGATGGACCAGATCCTGCGCCTCGCCTTCGACCGGACGGTGGGCGAAGGGACGGGGCGGCTGCTCCTGATGGCGGTCGGCGGCTACGGGCGCGGCGAGATGGCGCTCCATTCGGACGTCGATATCGGGCTCGTCACGCCGGACGCGCCGACGCCGGCCGCGGGCGCCGGGGTCGAGCGCTTCCTCTATTTGCTGTGGGACCTGGGACTGAACGTCGGGCCCTCGCTGCGCTCGCTCGACGAGCTGATCGGCGCCGCAAAGGACGACCACACGATCCGCACCGCCATCCTCGAGGCGCGCTACGTCTGGGGCGACGAAGCGGTGTTCGACGCGGCCGAGGCACGCTTCCGGACCGAGGTTCTCGCCGGTCACGTCCCGGCGTTCGTCGCGGAGAAGCTCGACGAGCGCAACGCCCGCCACGTCCGCATGGGCGACAGCCGCTACGTCGTCGAGCCGAACGTCAAGGAGGGCAAGGGCGGCCTCAGGGACCTCCACACGCTCTTCTGGATCGGCAAGTTCGCTTATGGCGTGAAGAGCGTCGCCGAGCTGGTCGACGTCGGCCTGCTGGCGCCCGCGGAGCTGCGGCAGTTCCAGCGCGCGGAGCGGTTCCTCTGGGCGGTGCGCTGCCATCTCCACATCGTCGCCGGCCGCGCCGAGGAGCGCCTCACCTTCGACTATCAGCGCGAGATCGCCGAGCGGATGCGCTACGCCGACCGCGCCGGCAGCGCCCCGGTCGAGCGCTTCATGCGCCACTATTTCCTGCACGCGAAGACGGTCGGCGATTTGACCGGCGTGTTCCTCGCCCATCTCGACGAGAAGTTCGCCAAGAAGGGCCTACGCTTCGGCTTGCCGGCGCTCCGCCGCCGCCCCCGCAAGCTCGAAGGATTCGTCCTCGACCGCGGCCGCCTCGCGTTGCCGGACGACGATTTCTTCCGCGTCGATCCGGTGCGGCTCGTCGCGATCTTCGCCCTTGCCGACCGCTACGGCCTCGAGATCCACCCGCTGGCGATGCGCGCCGCCGCCCGCGACTCCAAGCTGGTTGACGAGGTCCGCGAGGATGCGCGGGCCAACGCCCTGTTCCTCGACGTCCTGACGTCGCCGCGCGACCCGGAGACGGTGCTGCGCTGGATGAACGAGGCCGGGGTGTTCGGCCGCTTCGTCCCCGACTTCGGCCGGGTCGTCGCCAAGATGCAGTTCGACATGTACCATCATTTCACCGTCGACGAGCATTCGATCCGCGCCATCGGGCTGCTCGCCCGCATCGAGAACGGCACCCTCAAGGACGACCACCCGCTCTCCCACGCCTTGTTCCGTTCGATCGCCTCGCGCCGCGTCCTCTACGTCGCCGTCCTCCTCCACGACATCGCCAAGGGCCGGGGCGGCGACCATAGCGAGCTCGGCGCCGAGGTGGCGCGCGGCCTCTGCCCCCGCTTCGGCCTCACCGAGGCGGAGACCGAGACGGTCGCATGGCTGGTACGCTGGCATCTCCTCATGTCCGCGACGGCGTTCAAGCGCGACCTCGCCGACCCGAAGACGATCCAGGACTTCGTCGAGCGCGTGAAGAGCCTGGAGCGGCTGCGGCTCCTCCTCATCCTCACCGTCGTCGACATCCGCGCCGTCGGTCCCGGCGTGTGGAACGGCTGGAAGCGCCAGCTGCTGCGCGACCTGTTCGAGGCCGCCGAGGAGATGCTCCGCCTCGGCCACAAGGAGCGCGGCCGCGGCGACCGCATCGCCGCCGCGCAGGACGTCCTGCGCGCCAAGCTCGGCTGGGACGAGAGCCGCTTCGCCCGCCTCACCTGGCGCTTCCCCGACAGCTACTGGATCGCCGAGCCCGAGGCGGTGGTCGAGGCGAACGCCCGGCTGATGGACGCGGCGGACCGCGCGCCGCAGCGAACCAAGCCGGTCCGCACGGCCGTGCAGGCGGAGCGCGGCGCCACCCTCGTCACCGTCTACGCGAAGGACCGTCCCGGCCTCTTCTACCACCTCGCCGCGGCGATCAGCCTCGCCGGCGGCAACATCATCGACGCCCGCATCCACACGACGCTGGACGGCATGGCGCTGGACAATTTCCTCGTCCAGGACGCGAGCGGCGGCCCGTTCGGGGAGGCACACCGGCTGAAGCGGCTCGAGGCGTTCGTGCTCGCCGCGCTCGACGGCGAGGCGCCGGCGATGGCGCAGCTCGAGGCCAAGGCGCTGCCGAAGCCGCGGGCGAGCGCCTTCACCATCCACCCGGCGGTCTTCATCGACCCCCACGCGTCGAGCCGCTACACCGTCGTCGAGATCAATGCGCGCGACCGTGCCGCCCTGCTCAGCGGCCTCGCGCGGGCGCTCTACGAGGGGAGGACCGCCGTCCACTCCGCCCACATCGCCACCTATGGCGAGCGCGCGGTCGACGTTTTCTATCTCACCGACGCCGCGACGGGCGAGAAGGTCGACAGCCCGACCCGCCTCAAGGCGCTGCAGGCGAAGCTGCTCCGGGCCGCGGAGGGCGCGGAGAAGGCGGCGGCCTGAAGCTCCTCCCCGTCCCGGGGAGGAACAGGAAAAGGGGCCCCGCCTTGCGGCGGAGCCCCTCCCGTGTCCGGCTTACGCCCGCGTCAGAACTTGATGCGGCCGGTGATGCCGTAGGTGCGCGGCTCGGCGAGGAAGGCCGAGAAGAGCTGGTTGCCGGTAACGCCGAACGCCTGGGTCTGGGCGATCGAGCCCGCGCCCTGGAACGGCGTGTTGAACGCGACCTGCGTATATTTCTCGTTGAACAGGTTCTGCGCCCACAATTCGATCGCCCACTTCTGCTCCGGCCCGCGGATGCCGAGGCGGGCGTTGACGAGGACGAAGCTCGGCTGCGTCTTCTCCGGGAACAGGTCGGAGCCGGTGTTGAACTTCGACGTCACGCGGGTGTCGACGTAGAACAGGGCGCTGAGGCCGCTGCCGCCGATCGGCGGGGTGTAGGCGATCGAGCCGGTGACGACATTCTCCGGCGCGTTCGACACCTGCGCGCCCGGCAGCAGGAACAGCGCCGGGGTCAGCGGCGCGCCGGCGGAGCTCGCCACGAGGTTGTGACGGTAGCGGGTGTGCGAATAGGTCCAGCCGGCCGTGATGGCGAGGTCGCGCAGCGGGTAGATGGCGCCTTCGACCTCGACGCCCTTCGACTGCACGCCGGCGATGGTGCCGGACGTGCAGGCGCCGGTGGCGAGGCTGTTGTCGCGGTCGGCGCCGTTGAGGCTGGTGTTACAGGAGGCGACGTTCTGGACGATGAAGATCGAGCCGTTGAACGTGTTGAGCTGGAAGGTTTTGAAATTCTCGAGGAAGAAGGCGACGTTGAGGTTGAAGCCCTTGCGGTTGTACTTGGCGCCGACCTCATAGGCGGTAACCTTTTCCGGCTCGAAGCGCAGGCCCGCCGCGTCGGCCGAGCTGCGCGGGCCGAACACGCCGTTGGCGCCGCCGAGGGCCGAGCGGTCGAGATTGTAGCCGCCCGCCTTGTAGCCCTTCGAATAGCTGCCGTACATCATGAGGCGCGGCGTCGGCTTCCACGAGAGGACGCCGGTGCCGGTCCATTCGCCCTCGCTGTGGTGGTCGTTGAGGACGACGTTGTTCAGCTGGACGCTGGAATTGCCGGTGCAGCTCAGGGTGATGATGCCGCCGGCCAGCGCCGCCAGCGCCGGGTTGGCGAGCAGCGGCCCGAGCGCCGCCTGCTGGGTCGGGCAGACGGTGTTGTTGTTGTTGAAGAAGGCGTTGAGCGTCTTCTTCTCGTGGGTGTAGCGCGCGCCGAGGGTCAGGCTCAGCGTGTCGGTGATGTTGATGATGTCGTGGGTGAAGACCGCCCAATTGTCGCTGTTCTGGTTGTAGACGTCGCGGACCGAGCCGACGTCGTTGATCGTCGACAGCCGGTCGATCGCCGGGATGATCAGGGGCGCGGCGGCACCGAACGCGCCGGTCAGCGTGGCGCGCCCCGCCGCCGAGAGGCAGCCCGACGAGGTGGGGCTGCGCAGCACCGCGGCCGGGTTGACCGTCGCGACGATGCGGCAGGCGGCATAGGCGCCGTATTGGGTGCCGAACTTAATGTTGTCGACGACCTGCAATTTCTCGTTGGCGTAATAGCCGCCGATCAGCCAGTCGAGGTGGCCGGCGAAGGCCTCGCCCTGGAGCCGCAGCTCCTGGGTGAAGGTCTTGAAGCGGCGATAGGCATTGCCGTTGTCGGCGCGGTAGGTGATGTCGACGTTCGAATAATCGACGTCGCCGGCACCGCCCGACTTGTAATAGCGGTAGGCGGTGATCGAGGTGAGGTTGGCGCCGCCGAACTTGTAGTTCAGCTCGCCCGACACGCCCGCGTCGGTGGTGGTGTTGCGGAAGGTACGGCCGGGCGTCACCGTCACCTGGCGCTTGTACGGATCGGCCGGCGGATAGGTGACGAGCCCGCCGAGGCTCTGCAGCACGTCGACGATGCGGTTGGACGCGCTGTAGGCGACGTCGCCGTTCGGATTGGTGTTCGCGGCCTCCGGCGTCGGGTCCGTCGTCTCCTTGGTGGCGACGTAGACGGCGCCGCAGCAGCTCTCGCGACGGTGCGTATAGTCGCCGATCAGGCGGAAGCTCATGTCGTCGTTCGGCTGGAACAGCAGCTGGCCGCGGACGAAGTAGCGGTTGCGGTTGTTGACCCGGCTCTCGCTGCCGCCGCCGGCGGTGATGTTCTTGTAGAAGCCGTCGCGGCGCACGAAGACGCCGTCGACGCGGAAGGCGACGCTGTCCGAAAGCGGGCCGGTGATGCCGGCCGCGGCGCGGACGTAATTGTAATTGCCATAGGTCAGCTCGCCGCCGCCGCCCATGGTGAAGCTCGGCTTCTTGGTGACGATGTTGATGAGGCCGGCCGAGGCGTTGCGGCCGAACAGCGTGCCCTGCGGGCCGCGCAGCACTTCGATCCGCTCGACCTCGCCGAGCTCGTTCAGGCCGACGCCGGTCCGCGACCGGTAGACGCCGTCGATGAACACCGCGACCGAGCTTTCGAGGCCGGGATTGTCGCCGACCGTGCCGATGCCGCGGATACGGGCCGAGCCGTTCGCCTCGGTGCCGGTCGAGGAGACGAGCAGCGACGGCGCCAGCTGGTTGAGGGCGCGGATGTCGTTGGCGCCGGTATTCTGGAGCGATTCCGCGGTGACCGCACTGACCGCGATCGGCACGTCGGACAGCGGGCTGGCCCGGCGGGTGGCGGTGATGATGATGGTGCCGTTGCCGTTCCCCTGGTCCGCGGCGGTCGCGGCGTCGGCGGCGCCGCTGGTCGGGCTGTCCTTCTGGACCGCCGCGTTGGCGGCGGTCGTCGCGTCCTGCTGCGGCGCGGGCTGCGCGGGCGGCGTGTTGTTCTGGGCGGCGGCGGGAGTCGCGAGGGCCACCAGGCCGGCCGACATCAGCCACATCGATTTGCGCATTTCGAAACCCTCCCCAAAGCTTGTGCTCTTTGGGGCCAAGGCTACTGAAAAGGATGTCAGCCGCCTAGCGAATTTGCGCGGATTCCCGCGTGTCGCGGCAGGTTCATTGCATTTGTGCAACAATCCCGTTGCGCAATGAAACCTAACCGATCCGGTGCGTTTTGCGCTTTCCGCTACGGAAAGGCCGAGGCGGCCGCCGCACCACCGCCTTTCAGCGGTGGGCGCACGGCGACGCTTATTTGGGCGCCAGCACCATCAGCATCTGCCGGCCTTCCATCCGCGGATGCTGCTCCACCTTGGCGATCGCCGCGACATTCTCCTGGACGCGCTGGAGCAGCTCCATGCCGAGCCGGCCGTGGGCGAGCTCGCGGCCGCGGAAGCGCAGGGTGATCTTCACCTTGTCGCCCTCGCCGATGAAGTCGTGCACCTTCTTCATCTTGGTGTCGTAATCGTGATCGTCGATGTTGGGACGCATCTTGATCTCTTTGATCTCCTGCGTCTTCTGGGTCTTGCGGGCGAGGTTCGCCTTTTTCTGCGCCTCGTACTTGAACTTGCCGACGTCGAGGAACTTGCACACCGGCGGGTCGGCATTGGGAGAGACCTCGACCAGATCGAGCCCGACGTCCGCGGCCTGCTCGATCGCTTCGGCTGTCAGCATCACCCCCAGATTCTCGCCATTCTCATCGATCACGCGCACCCGGGGCACGGAGATGAATTCATTGAAGCGGGGGCCGTTAAGCGGCGGCGCCATGGGGCGCCGGGTCATGGGCGGACGTATAGCTCGATCTCCTGAACGTGACTTTGCGACCCTCTACCTAGTGAGTCGGCGGCCCGAATGAAAGACGGCGGCGGCGGCCGCGGCGGTTTTCCGTCAGGCTGTTGCGGGAGGAGCACCCCGTCATCCCGGCGAACGCCGGGATCTCCATCCGGAAAGGCCGCGGCCGGTCTCCAGGAGATCCCGGCTTCCGCCGGGATGACGGCCTAACGAAGGTCCGGCGCCTTCGCCTCCGCCTGGAGCCGCGCGACCGCGTCCTCGAGCCCCAGCACCTCCTGCCGCGCGCCCTCGCCCAGCGGCCGCAGCGCCACCGCCCGCTCCTCCGCCTCGCGCTTGCCGAGCACGAGGAGGTTGGGGACGTGGGCGAGGCTGTGCTCGCGCACCTTGTAGTTGATCTTCTCGTTCCTGAGGTCGAGCTCGGCCCGGATGCCGGCCGCGGTCAGCGCCGCGTGCACCTCGCGCGCATAAACGTCGGCATCGGAGACGATCGTCGCGACCACCGCCTGCACCGGCGCCAGCCAGAGCGGGAAGCGGCCGGCATGATGCTCGATCAGGATGCCGATGAAGCGCTCGAACGTCCCGAGGATCGCGCGGTGGAGCATCACCGGCCGGTGCTTCTGCCCGTCCTCGCCGACATAGGTGGCGTCGAGCCGGTCCGGCAGCACCGTGTCGGCCTGGATCGTCCCCACCTGCCAGGTCCGCCCGATCGCGTCCTTGAGGTGGAATTCGAGCTTCGGCGCATAGAAGGCGCCTTCGCCCGGCAGCTCCTCCCAGCCATAGTCGGCCGTCGCCCGCCCGGCGAGCGCCACCGCATCGCGCAGCTCCTGCTCGGCGCGGTCCCAATCCGCGTCGCTGCCGAACCTTTGCTCCGGCCGCAGCGCCAGCTTGATCTCATATGTCGCGAAGCCGAGGTCGCGGTAGATGCCGTCGAGCAGGTCGCAGAACACCCGCACCTCCTCGACGACCTGGTCGGCGCGGCAGAAGATGTGGGCGTCGTCCTGGGTGAACTGCCTGACGCGCATGATCCCGTGCAGCGCGCCATGCGGCTCGTTCCGGTGGCAGCAGCCGAACTCGGCCATCCTCAAGGGCAGGTCGCGGTACGACTTGATCCCCTGGCGGAAGATCTGGACGTGCGCCGGGCAGTTCATCGGCTTGAGCGCCATCCAGTCGCCCTCGCCGGTGATCACCGGCCCTTCCGCCTCGGTGTTCGGCACCTCGTCCGGCACGACGAACATGTTCTCGCGATATTTGCCCCAGTGGCCCGAGGCTTCCCACAGCCGTGCGTCCATCAGCTGCGGGCTCTTGACCTCGTCATAGCCGGCGGCATCGAGCTTGCGGCGCATATAGGCTTCGAGCACGCGCCAGATGAGATAGCCCTTCGGGTGCCAGAAGACGGACCCCTGCGCCTCCTGCTGGAGGTGGAACAGGTCCATCTCCTGGCCGATCTTGCGATGATCGCGCTTCGCCGCCTCCTCGAGCCGCGTCAGATGCTCCTGGAGCTGCTTCCGGTTGAGCCAGCCGGTGCCGTAGATGCGCGAGAGCATCGCGTTCTTCTGGTCGCCGCGCCAATAGGCGCCCGACACCCGCGTCAGCTTGAACGCTTGCGGGTCGAGCTTGCCCGTCGAGGCGAGGTGCGGGCCCCGGCACAGGTCGACCCATTCGCCCGAGCGGTACATGGTGATCGTCTCGTCGGCGGGCAGCTCCATCACCCACTCGGCCTTGAACGCCTCGCCCTGGCTTTCGAAGAAGGCGCGGACCTCGTCGCGCGACCACACTTCGCGCACGAGCTTCTCGTCGCGCGCGATGATCCGCCGCATCTCCTCCTCGATCTGCGGCAGCTCCTCCTCGGTGAAGGGGCCGTGCTCCGCCGTCGGCGCGAAATCGTAATAGAAGCCGTCGTCGGTCGCGGGCCCGAAGGTGATCTGCGTTCCCGGAAACAGGTTCTGCACCGCCTCGGCGAGCACGTGCGCATAATCGTGGCGGACGAGCTCGAGCGCTTCCTTCTCGTCGCGCGCCGTGATCAGCGCGAGCTCCGCGTCGCCCTCGAGCGGCCGCATGATGTCGCGCACCTCGCCGTCCACCCGCGCCGCCAGCGCCGCCTTGGCGAGCCCAGGCCCGATCGCCGCCGCGATATCGGCGGGCGTCGTCCCCGGCGCGACCTCGCGCACGGAACCATCGGGCAGGCGGATGTTGAACGGCTTGGTCATGATGGGGGGCATGTAACAACACCCATGCACTTCCTCCACCCCCGGGGAGGAAGAGAAGGCCCGGGCCGGGCTGCCGCTGCCTCCTGTAAAGGTCACTTGACTCGGCGCGACTCGGTGTGTAAAGGACGCTTTACCAACAGAGGAGGGACCTTGACATGCTGCGGACTCCCGCGTGGAAACGGTACAACTGGCGGGTGGTGTGGCTGAGCCTCGCCTACGCCGTCTTTCTGATCGGCGCGGCGCTCGGCTTCAGGCACCATTATGTCTCGGGCGTGTGTGCCTATGGCGTCGCGATCCTGCCGGCGCTCCCCGTCATCGGGATCATCGGCGCGATCGGCCGCTATCTGGTCGAGGAAGAGGACGAATATGTCCGCATGCTGATGGTCCGCCAGACGCTCTGGGCGAGCGGTTTCTCGCTGAGCGCGGCGACGATCTGGGGCTTCCTCGAAAGCTTCGAGCTGATCGGCCGCGTCGACGGCTATTATGTCGTGGTCGTCTGGTTCTTCGGGCTTGGCATCGGCGGGGTCGTCAACAAGCTCACCCTCGGCGAGGGCGGCTGCTGATGAGGAACCGCCTCAAGGTGCTCCGCGCCGAGCGCGACTGGAGCCAAAGCGACCTCGCCGACCGGCTTCAGGTCTCGCGCCAGAGCGTCAACGCGATCGAGACCGGCAAGTACGACCCCTCGCTGCCGCTCGCCTTCCGCATCGCCGAGCTGTTCGGCCTCGCCATCGAAGAGATTTTCACCAGCCCCTCAAGGGAAGACCGGCCATGATCCGCAGATTAGCCCTCCGCCTCGCTCTCACCGCCCTCGCGGGCCTCGTCCTGCTCGGGCCGCGCCCGGCCGCCGCCGCGGCGCGTGCCCCGGCCGAAACCCGTCTCGCGCACATCTCGATCGTCGCGCTCGGCAGGGGCAGCCCGGTGGTCCTCGTCCCCGGTCTCGCCAGCCCCCGCGACGTGTGGGACGGAGTCGCCGCCGATCTCGCGCGGAGCCACCGCGTCTATCTCGTCCAGGTCAACGGCTTCGGCGGCGACGCCCCTGGCGCCAACCTCGCCTCCGGCCTGCTCGACGGGGTGGTCGCCGATCTCTCCGCCGCCCTCGTCGCCGACCGCGCGGGACCGGTGCGCTTTGTCGGCCATTCGATGGGCGGGCTTCTCGCGCTGAAGTTCGCCAGCGTCCACCGAGACCAGGTCGACCGGCTGATGATCGTCGACGCGCTTCCCGATTTCGCCGTCCTGCTGGCCCGCGGCGGGCCGATGCCGGGCTCGGCGCAGATCGAAGCCATGGCCGCGACCCTGCGCACCGCGACCGCCGCGCGCTACGGCAGGACGATGACGCAAGCGGAGATCGCCACGGGCGTGGACTCGCTGGCGCTGACCCCGGCGGCGCGGACGCGCATGCGCGCCTGGTCGGCGCGCGCCGACGCGCGGGTGGCCGGCCAGGCCATTTACGAGGATATGACGAGCGACCTGCGGCCCGCGCTGCCGGGAATCGCCGCGCCGATCACCGTCGTCGTGCCGTGGACGGCGGCAGGGTTCGGCAAGGACCGCACGCTCGCCTTCTACGCTGCCCAATATGCCGGCGCGCCCAACGTGCGGTTCGTGCCCATCGCCGAGGCGGGACATTTCGTGATGCTCGACCAGCCGGCGGCGTTCCGCGCCGCGCTGGAGGCATTCCTCGTGGACGGCTAAGGGAGATAGACCCTCGCACGACCGGTGCCGAACCTTGTGACCCTTGCTTTCCTCTCCCGCGGCGCCCGCCGCCTCGCCTACCGCCACCGCACCGGCCGCGGGCCGACGCTCGTCTTCCTCCCCGGCTACGCCTCGGACATGGCCGGCTCCAAGGCGACGGCCCTCGACGCCTGGGCCGCCGCCGAGGGGCGCGCGATGCTGCGCTTCGACTATGGCGGGTGCGGCGCCAGCGAGGGGGCGTTCGAGGACGAGACGCTTGCCAGCTGGCGGGACGATGCGCTGGCGATGATCGATCTCGTCGCGGGGCCGGTCCTGCTCGTCGGCTCGTCGATGGGCGGCTGGCTGATGCTGCTCGCCGCGCTCGCCCGGCCGGAAGAGGTGAAGGGGCTGGTCGGCATCGCCGCGGCGCCGGACTTCACCCATTGGGGCTACACCAACAAGCAGAAGCGCGCGATCCGCGACGAGGGCCGGCTCGTCGCGGAGAATCCCTATGGCGACGCGCCGACCGTCACCACCCGCGCCTTCTGGGAGAGCGGCGAGGGGCTGCGCCTGCTCGGCGACGCGATCGGCTTCGACGGGCCCGTCCGCCTCCTCCACGGCCTCGACGATGCCGAGGTGCCGTGGCGCCTCGCCCTCGACATCGCCGAACGGCTGCGTTCAGCCGACGTGCAGACGATCCTCGTCAAGAATGGCGACCACCGCCTGTCGCGCCCCGGCGACCTCGCCCTGCTGACCGGCATTGTCGCCGCCTTGCTGGAGAGCCTGTGATTCCCCTCCTCCCCGCCGCCCTGCTCCTCGCCGCGCCGCCGCTGCCAGCCGCCCACGCGCCCGCGCCGACGGCGCAGGCGAAGACCTGCATCGATCTCGTCCGCGCCGATCCCGCGAGGGCTGCGACCCGCGCCGACGACTGGCGCAGGAAGGGCGGCGGGCTCGACGCGGCGCAATGCGGCGCGCTGGCGCTCGCGGCGCTGGAGCGCTGGAGCGAGGCGGCGGTCGCCTTCGAAGGCGCGGCGCTCGAAGCCGCCCGCCTGCGCGACCTGCGCGCGGCGGATTATTGGGTGCAGGGCGGCAATGCCTGGCTCGCCGCCGGCGACGCCGCCAAGGCGCGCAAGGATTTCGACACGGCGCTCGCCGCCGGCACGCTGCCGGCCAGGCTGGCGGGTGAGGTCCATCTCGACCGGGCCCGCGCCTCCGCCGCGGCGGGCGACGCGGCCGGCGCGCGGGTCGACATCGACAAGGCCCTCGTGCTCGTCCCGCAGGACCCCTTCGCCTGGTACCTCTCCGCCGCCCTCGCCCGCCGCCAGAACGACCTGCCGCGCGCGAAGGCCGACATCGGCAAGGCGCTCGCGCTCGCGCCCGCGGAGCCGCAGCTGCTGCTCGAGGCGGGCAACATCGCCGGCTCGGGCGGCGACGTCGAGGCCGCGCGCGGCTTCTTCGAGCGCGCGGCCAAGGCCGATCCGACCGGCGAGGCCGGCAAGGCGGCGGCCGCCGCGCTCGCGGCCAATGCCGAGCCGCCGCCGCGCTGAGCTCAGCCTTCGGGCTGGTCCCACATCTTCGTGCGCTCGGCGGTGAGCCAGGCGGCGAGGCTGTCGCGCGGCAGCTTGGGGTAGCGCAGCGCCGCGAAGGCGAGGAAGGCGTCGCGATAGGCGAGCCACGCCCGCTGCGCGCTCCTGATCCCCTCGGGCGTCACCGCGCCCGGCCCGCCGTTCGGCTCGACCTCCGCCAGCGCCTTGCGGTAGCGGGCGTTGAGCGCCGCGTCGGCGGCGAGGTATTGGGCGTGCGTGTAGGCCGGAGCCTTGCCGCTCTCGAGCCGCTCCACCATCGCCAGCAGCGCCTTGGCGAGATCCTCTTCGGCCCCGATCGAGATCGCCCCCCGGAGCGTGCCGCTGAGGTCGAGCTCGCCGCCCGCATGGGCCTCGGCGAACGCCTTGTGGGCCGCCTTGAGCTTCGCCAGCGCCTGCTTGTCCGCGGCCGGCCAGCCGGCGGTGAGGCGCGCCCAGACCGCGTCGCGTTTCGCGCCCTCGATGCTCGCGGCATGGCTGGCGCAATAGCCGGCGGCGAGGCCGCTGGTGATGCCGTCGCAATAGTCGAAGTCGCCCCCCTTTTCGCCGCGCTTCCTGCGCTCGGCGAGGTCGCGCACCCGCCCGTCCGATTGGGCCGGCGCGCCCTCGATGCCGCAGGCGAGGTGGATGGCGACGTCGTAATCCTGCCGCGCGCCCTTGCCGTTGGCATAGATCATCATCAGCATCGTGCGGCCGCCGAACACGCTCTCGTCGCCCTTGTCGGCCTCGAGGAAGGCGCATTGCCGCGCCTTCGCCGGGTCGGCCGGCATGCCGATGCCGTAATAGAGCTTCTCCGAATCGCAGCCCTTCAGCGCCGCGGCCTGCTGCGCAGTCGGCCGGTCGGAGGCGGGCGGCTCCCGGTTCCTGAGCTGCCGGCACAGCGCCTTCGACGCCTCCATGCCGTAATCGTCCTTGACGTCGCCCCAGTCCCACCGCGCCGCCGGCGGCGCCGCGAGCGCGGCGAGGAGGGCGGCTGCGAGCGCGGCTTTCATGGCCCGACGCTAATCCGCTCCGCCCCTCGCATCAACGGACGACGGCGCGTATAGGCGCCGCCCATGAAATACCTGCACACCATGATCCGCGTCTCCGACCCGGAGGCGACGCTCCGCTTCTTTCATCTCCTCGGCCTCCGCGAGATCCGCCGGATGGACAATGAAGCCGGCCGCTTCACACTCATCTTCCTCGCCGCGCCGGGCGACGAGGACCCCCAGGTCGAGCTCACCCACAATTGGGACGAGCGAGGCTATGGCGAGGGCCGCAATTTCGGCCACCTCGCCTACCGCGTCGACGATATCTACGAGAGCTGCCGGCGCCTCCTGGACGGCGGCGTCACCATCAACCGCCCGCCGCGCGACGGCCGCATGGCCTTCGTCCGCACCCCCGACAATATCTCGATCGAGCTGCTCCAGGCGGGGGACGCGCTGCCGCCGGCCGAGCCCTGGGCCTCGATGCCGAACACGGGCCATTGGTGAGCGGCGGCTGGCCGGACTCGCGCTTCCTCGCGCTGTCCGGCGCTGCTTGTCCCGTCATCCAGGCGCCGATGGCCGGCGCGGGCGGAATCGATCTGGCCATCGGTGCGATCCGGGGCGGGGCGGTCGGATCCTTGCCCTGCGGAATGCTGACGCCCGACGAAGTCCGCGCCCAGGTCGCCGCCGTCCGCGCCGCGGCCGAGGGTCCTCTCAACCTCAACTTCTTCTGCCACGCTTTGCCCGAGGATGTGGACGACGGCGCCTGGCGCGCGCTGCTCGCACCGTATTACGCAGAGTACGGCGTTCACGAGGATGATGGGAGTGCGATGCGCCTGCCGTTCGACGCGCGCATGTGCGCGGCGGTCGAGGAGGTGCGGCCGGAGCTGGTCAGCTTCCATTTCGGCCTTCCCGCCCCGGCCCTGCTCGAGCGGGTCCGCGCGACCGGCGCCAAGGTCCTCGGCAACGCGACCACGCCCGATGAGGCGATTTGGCTGGCGGAGCGCGGCGTCGACGCGGTGATCGCGCAGGGTTTCGAAGCCGGCGGCCATACCGGGCGCTTCCTCGCCGGCCGGCAGGAGGAGGCGCTCGGCCTCTTCGCTCTCGTCCCGCTGGTCGCGGATGCGGTCACCGTGCCGGTGATCGCGGCGGGCGGCATCGCCGACGGGCGGGGCATCGCCGCCGCCTTCGCGCTCGGCGCGAGCGCCGTCCAGATCGGCACCGCGTACCTCGCCTGCCCGGAAAGCGGCATCTCCGACGCCCATCGCGCCGCCCTCGCTGCCGGGCGGAGCGTCTTCACCAACCTCTTCACCGGCGGCCTCGCCCGCGGCGTTCCCGGCCGATTGATGCGCGACCTCGGTCCGATTCGTCCCGAGGTCCCGCCCTACCCGCTCGCCGCGGCCGCGCTCGCGCCGCTCCGCAAGGCGGCCGAGGCCCAAGGCGAGTTCGGGTTCGGCCCGATGTGGGCGGGGCAGGCGGCATCGCTCGCGCGCTCCGAGCCGGCCGAGGTTCTCACCCGCCGCCTCGCTCGGGACGCACTGGCCGCGCTGGCCCGGCTCGGCGGCGGCACAACCACTTCTTGACCTTCTCGCGCTAGGGCCCCGAAAGGGTACCGGAGGAGCGAGGAGGGGATGACGACGATCGCCGTCGAGGCGCCAGCGCCGGACGCGCCCGCGCGCGCCGCCCCGGCAGCGCAGGGCTGGCTGGCGCGGACGCTGCTTGCCGCCGGCGGGCTGATCTTCCTCCTCTATGCGCTGGTGACGCCGCCCTTCCAGGCGCCGGACGAGCACCAGCATCTGTTCCGCGCCTGGCAGCTCGCCCACTTCCAGCTTTACGGGGAGCGGCGCGGCGAGGCCGCGGGGACGATGCTCCCGGTCGGCCTGTCGCGGGCCGCCGCGGCCGAGATCGGCTCCGCCGCGCCGCACGCGGTCCGGCCGGTGCCGAAGCGCCCACTGGCGGCGGCCTTCGCCCGGGCGACGCCCGTCTCCGACACGCAGGACAAGAGCTTCACCGACTTCCTCGGCGCCGTCCGCTACAGCCCCGTCGGCTACGGTCCGCAAATCGCCGCCGTCTGGATCGGCGAGGCGAGCGGCGCCTCGGTCGAGACGATCGTGCGCACCGGCCGCATCCTCAACGCGGCCCTCGCCCTCGGCCTGTTCGCGCTCGCCCTGGCGCTGCTGCCGGTCGGGCGGATCACCGTGCCGCTCACGGCATTGATGCCGATGACGGCGGCGTCGGCCGCCTCGCTCGGCCAGGACGGCCTCGTCCTCGGCAGCTGCGCGATCCTCGCGGCCCTGGCCGTCCGCGCCCGCCTCGCCGGCCGCTGGACGGCGCGCGACCTCGCCTTGCTCGCCCTGTTCGCCGCGATCCTCGCCCTCACCAAGTTCATCTACCTGCCCCTGCTCGCGCTGGCGCTGCTGCCACTGCCGGCGCGGGGGCGGACCGCCTGGGCGGCCTCGCCGCTCGCCATCGCCGCCGCCGCCCTGCTCCTCGGCGCCCTGTGGCTGCACGCCACGGCAGGCGAGGCGGTGCGCATGCTGCCCGGCGCCGCCGACCCGGGCGCGCAGCTCGCCTTCATCCTCGCCCACCCGCTCGGTTTCGCCGCCACCCTCGCCCGCACCCTCGTCGCGCGCGGCCCCTGGATGCTCCTCTCCAATTTCTCCTTCGCCTGGATGACGGTCGGGCCGTCCTTCGGCGCGGCTTTGCTCGCCCTCGCCGCTCTGGTCGTCGGCATGCGGCGGGGGAGCGCGAGCAGCCCCGCCTTGCCGCGCGCCTGGGCCTGGTGGGCTTGGCTCCTGGCCCTGGCCATCGCCGGCGCGATCGCCACCGCCCTCTATCTCGCCGGGACGCCGCTCGGCGGGCCTTTGATCGACGGCCTCCAGGGCCGCTATTTCCTGCCGCTCCTCCCGGTCGTCGGCCTCGCCGTCACCCGGGGCGCCGATGGGGGTGACAGAGCCAAGCTCGCGGTCCTGCTGATGGTCGCCGCCAACGCCTTCGCCCTGCTGACCATCGCCACCGCCTTCTACACCGTCTAAGAGGGGGCGGATGGAGATCGTCCGCATCCCCGCGCTCAGCGACAATTACATCTGGCTCGTCCACGAGCCGGTGAGCGGCGAGACGATGGTCGTCGACCCCGCCGAATCCGCGCCGGTCCTCGCCGAAGCGGAGCGGCGCGGCTGGCGGATCGCGCAGATCTGGAACACCCACTGGCACCCCGACCACACCGGCGGCAACGCGGCGATCAAGGCGGCGACCGGTGCCCGCGTCACCGGGCCCGCCGCCGAGGCGGCGCGCATTCCGACCCTGGACCGCACCGTCGGCGAAGGCGACACGGTCCGCCTTGGCGCGATCGCAGCGACCATACTCGAAGTGCCCGCCCACACCGCCGGCCACATCGCCTACCATTTCGCGTCTGAGCATGCGCTGTTCATCGGCGACACCCTGTTCGCCATGGGCTGCGGACGGCTGTTCGAGGGCACGGCCGCGCAGATGCACGCCAACATGAACCGGCTTTCAACTCTGCCGCCCGACACGCGCGTCTATTGCGCCCACGAATATACGCTTGCGAACGGCCGCTTCGCCGTCACCGCCGAACCGGACAACGCGGCGATCGCCGATCGGCTCGCCGCGGTCGCCGCCGCACGCGCCGCCGGCGAGGCGACGGTGCCGACGACCATCGCCCTCGAGCGCGACACCAACCCGTTCATGCGCGCGCCCTCCGCCGAGGCGCTTGCGGCGCTGCGGCTGGCGAAGGATAATTTCCGCGGCTGAGGGGCGAGTCGCGACGCCTGCGCGTTCGGCGGGCGAAGGAGGAGTAGGATGCGCACGATCCTGTTGCTGGTCGCCGGCGGCCTGGGCGTCGGCCTCGGTCTCGCGACCGCCGCCTGCACGGCCGAAGGTCCCCCCGACCCGCGCGTCGCCCAGGCCGGGGCCGAGCAGCTGTCGCGCGCGCTCGCCGGTTACGCCCAGTCCGGGCCGCCGCAATCCTGCGTCCAGCTGCGCGACCTGCGCGGCAACCGCTCGGCCGGCGACGCGATCGTGTTCGACGGCCAGACCAGCGGCACGCTCTACGTGAACCGGCCGCCGGGCGGCTGCCCCTCGCTCGACTTCGGCCGTGCTCTCGTCACCCGCACCAGCGTCGGCGCGCTCTGCCGCGGCGACATCGCCGACGTCTTCGATCCGGTCGCCCGCATCACCTACGGCGGCTGCGGCCTCGGCGAGTTCGTGCCGTACAAGCGGGTGGGGCGGTAGCCGAAAGGGTGGGGCGGCAGAACACGTCATCCCGGCGAAAGCCGGGATCTCGTCGGGTGGAAGGCATCAGCGCCCTTCCGCGCCGAGACCCCGGCTTCCGCCGGGGTGACGGTCACCTTTTATACAACGCGTCCAACCGTTCCCCGTAGACCGCCTTGAGCACATGCCGCCGGATCTTGACCGACGGCGTCAGCTGCTCGTTCTCGACCGTGAAGGGCGCGTCGGCGACGATGAAGCGGCGCACCTTCTCGATCACCGACAGCTCGCCGTTGACCCGGTCGACCGCGACCGCGAGCGCGCGGTGGAAGGCCGCGTCCTCGCGCAGCGCCGCATAATCGTACGGCCTCCCGTTCGCCTTCGCCCACTCGGCCATCCAGTCCGCCTCCGGGACGATCAGCCCGACCAGGTACGGCCGCCGGTCCCCCGACACCATCGCCTGGGCGATCTCCGCCTGCAGCGTCAGCATCCCCTCGACCCGCTGCGGCGCGACATTGTCGCCCTTGTCGAGGATGATGAGGTCCTTCTTGCGGTCGGTGATGACGATGCGGCCCCTGGCGTCGACATGGCCGACGTCGCCGGTGTGCAGCCAGCCGCCGACCACCGTCTTCTCGGTGAGGCCCGGGTTGCGCCAATAGCCCTTCATGACGAGCTCGCCGCGCACCAGGATCTCGCCGTCCTCGGCGATCCTCACCTCGGTGTTCCTGAGCGGCGGTCCCACCGTGTCGAGCTTGATGCCGGCCTTGGGCCGGTTGCAGCTGATCACCGGCGCCGCCTCGGTCTGGCCGTAGCCCTGGAGGAAGGTGAGGCCGAGGGCGTGGAAGAAGATGCCGACTTCCGGGTTCATCGGTGCGCCGCCGGAGACCATCGCCTTGATCCGCCCGCCGAAGCGCGCGCCGACCTTCGGCCGGAGCGTCCGCCCGAGCAGGAAGTCCATCGGCCGGTCCCAGACCGGGATGCCGCCCGCCAGCTCCTTGGCGCCGATGTCGAGCGCGCGTTTCAAGAGATATTGGCTGAGCTTCCCCTGCTTCTCGATCTGCTTGAGGATCCGCGCGCGCAGCACCTCGAACAGCCGCGGCACCACGACCATGATCGTCGGCCTGGTCTCCTCGATGTTCGAGGCGAGCTTCTCCAGCCCTTCGGAATAGTAGATCTGCGCGCCGAGCCCGATCGGGAACATCTGCCCGCCGGTATGCTCGTAGGCGTGGCTGGCGGGGAGGAAGGAGAGGAACACCTCGTCGCTCCAGCCGAAATCCTCGGCGATCACCTCGACGCAGCCTTCCACATTGTGGAGGATCGCGCCGTGCGGCTGCATCACCCCGCGCGGGGCGCCGCCCGTGCCGGACGTGTAGATGAGGCAGGCGAGGTCGGAGCGGGCGAAGTCCGCCGCCGCCGCGGTCGCCGCGACGTCCGCCGTCTCGGCCGCGATCAGCGCGGACCAGTCGTGGAACTGGACGTTGCTCGTCTGCCCGGCGGGGAGCGCCTCGATGCCGATGACATGCTCGCAGCCCGAGGTGCGCTGCGCCGCCGGCAGCACCGTCTTCATCAGCTTCTGCGACGAGACGATCACGGCGCGCGCGCCGCTGTCGTCGAGGATATGCTGGTGGTCGCGCTCGGTGTTGGTCGTGTAGGTCGGCACCGTCACGCAGCCCGCCGCCATGATGGCGAGGTCGGCGATGCACCATTCCGGCCGGTTCTCGCTGACCAGCATGACGAGGTCGCCGCGCTTCAGGCCCAGCCGCGCCAGTGCCTGGGCGAGCCGCGATACCGTCTCCGCCGCCTCGCGCCAGCTGGTCGGCCGCCAGGCGCCGCCCTGCTTCGCCCACAGGAAGGGCGCGTCGCCTTTCTCCGCGGCGCGCGCGAAGAACATGGTGACGAGGTTCGGGAAATGCTCGAACCGCCGCATCGTCAATCCTCCCCCGGCGCCGCCTTATTCCGGCGGTCGCGGTTGCTCCCCCGCGCGGACGATGGCGCTGACTTCCCCCGTCTCGCGCATCGCCACGCCTTCGCTGCGCGGGTCGGCGGCGCCGGCCCAGCGCCCGTTCACCCGCTCGATCGCATTCGCCTTGAGGCCGAGCGGCGCCACCTGCACCCGCTGGCCCAGCGCCCGCAGCGCCGGCGCCAGCGCCTCCGCCTGCGTCCCCTTCTCGGCCACCACCGTGTCGCCCGGCGCATAGACGAGGCCGAGGCCGATCGCGTCCTGCGCGCTCATCTTCCAGTCGAGCACCGCCACCAGCGCCTTCGCCACCTGGGCGATGATCGTCGACCCGCCGGCGGCACCGAGCGCGATCCGCACCTTCCCGTCGGGCCCGTAGACGATGGTCGGCGCCATCGAGCTGCGCGGCCGCTTCCCGCCTTCCACCCGGTTGGCGGCGAGGAAGCCGTCCTTCTCCGGCACGATGTCGAAATCGGTCAATTCGTTGTTGAGCATCGTCCCGTCGACCGACAGGCCCGAGCCGAACACGCTCTCGATCGTCGTCGTCACCTCGACCACGTTGCCCGCCCGGTCGGCGACGACGAGGTCGGTGGTGCCCGCCCGCTCCCCTGCGGGAACCGGCAGGCGCCTCGGCGCCCCCGGCGGGGTCCCCGCCGACGCATGCGCCATCGCCCGCTCCGGCGAGATCGAAGCGGAGCGCGAGGCGAGATAGGCGGGGTCGAGCAGCCCGGCGACCGGCACGTGCACGAAGTCGGGATCGCCGACATAGAGGTCGCGGTCGGCATAAGCGAGACGCGAGGATTCGGCGAACAGGTGCCAGGCGACCGGCGACCTCGGTCCAAGCCCCGCCATGTCGAACCGCTCGAGCTGCTTCAGGATCATCAGCACCGCGATGCCGCCGGAGGACGGCGGGCCCATGCCGCATACCCGGTAGACGCGATAGGTCGCGCAGACCGGCGGCCTGTCCTTGGCGCGGTAGGCGGCGAGGTCGGCGACGGTCATCCGCGAGGGATTGCGCGCCGCGCCGTTGACCGTCGCGACGATCTTCGCCGCCTCGCCGGCGTAGAATGCCTCCGGCCCGGCGCGGGCGATCCGCTCGAACAGAGCCGCCTGCGCCGGGTTGCGCACTCGCGTTCCCGCCGGAAGCGGCGTTCCGTCCGCCCCCAGGAAGATCTTCGCCGCGCCCGCGTCGAGCAGCCCAGGCGCCATCCGTGTCATCGTGATGAAGCGCGGCGTCAGGGTCCACCCGCCCCGCGCGAGGCGGATCGCCGGCTGGAACAGGGCAGCCCAGGAAAGGCGACCGCCGCTCCGGTGCGCCAGCGCCATCGCCCGGATGGTCCCCGGCACGCCGACGCTGCGGCCGCCGGGGATGGCCTCGGCATGGCCGAGCGGCGTGCCGTCCGGCCGGTAGAACCAGCGCGGGTCGGCCGCCTTCGGCGCCGCCTCGCGGCCGTCGATCGTGTCGGTGCGGCCGGTCGCCGCCGCGTGGCGCACGAAGAAGGCGCCGCCGCCGATCCCGGAGCTTTGCGGTTCGACGACGTTCAGCGCCAGCATCGTCGCGATCGCCGCGTCCGTCGCGCTGCCGCCCTTGCGCAGGATCTCGACGCCCGCCGCGGCGGCGCGCGGGTCCGCCGCGGAGACCATCCCCGGCTCGCCGCGCACGACGCGGTGCGCGGGCCGCGCCTCGGCCAGGGCGGGGAGGGTGCAGAAAGCGAGAAGGAAGGCGACGCGCGAAGTTGAAAGCCGGTTCAGCATCGCGCGCGACACTAATCGGCTTCGCCTGCGGGGCAAGCGCTAAGCGCCCGCGCTGCCGACCGCTTCGTCCAGCCTGGCGAATCCGTCGCGCGCCAGCAGGGCCTTGAGCTCCCGGCAGATCCGCCGCGCCAGGCCCGGCCCCTCATAAACGAGGGCCGTGTAGAGCTGGACGAGGCTCGCCCCCGCCCGGATTCGTTCATAGGCATCGGCCCCGCTCGCGATCCCGCCCGCCGCGACGAGCGGCAGCCTGCCGCGGGTCGCGCGGCGGAAATCGACAAGCCGCTCCAGCGCCAGCGCCTTGAGCGGCGCCCCCGACAAGCCTCCCCCCTCCGCCGCGTGGCGAGAGCGGAGCGGCGGCCGGGAAACCGTCGTGTTGGCGACGATCAGCGCGTCGATGCCGCGCGCGAGGCTCACCTCGGCGATGTCCTCCACGTCCCCCCGTTCCAGATCGGGCGCCACCTTGAGGAAGATGGGCGGGCCGTCGCGCCCGCGCGCCACGAGCACGGCTCGCAGCAAGTCGTCGAGCGCCCGCCGACCCTGCAGCGCCCTGAGGCCCGGCGTGTTGGGCGACGAAACGTTGACGGTCAGATAGTCGGCCACGTCCGCCATCGCCCGCACGCCCCCGGCATAATCGGCGACCCGATTCTCCGAATCCTTGTTGGCACCGACGTTCACCCCGACGATGCCGCGCCCACGCCGCGCCAGCCGCGCCCGCGCCGCCGCCTGCCCGCCATTGTTGAACCCCATCCGGTTGATCACCGCCCGGTCCTCGGGCAGCCGGAACAGGCGCGGCTTCGGGTTCCCCGCCTGCGGTCGCGGCGTCAGCGTCCCCACCTCGACGAACCCGAATCCGAACCCGAGCATCGGCGCGAAGACCTCCGCGTCCTTGTCGAACCCGGCGGCGAGGCCGACCGGGTTGGGGAAGGCGAGGCCGGCGACGGTGGTGGCGAGCATCGGGTCCGGCTCAGGCGCCGTGCGCGCGGGCCAGAGCTTCAGCGCGGCGAGGGTGAGCCGATGCGCCCGCTCGGCGTCGAGCGCGAAGATTATCGGGCGGAGAAAGGGGTAGACGTTCACAGCCCGGCTATGCCGCACTTTCTGCCTCCCTGCGAGCGAAGCTCGTGGCGAGGCATAAAGCGCTTGAATCACCGGCCGCGAGCAGCCACATGCGCAATCGGACTGAATCGATCCGATTATGCGCCTGACCTCCCTTTCCGACTATGCGGTCGTGCTCCTCGCCGCCGCTGCCCGCTACCCGGCCGGCGCGTGGCTCAGCGCCACCTTGCTCGCGACCGAGACCGGCATCCCGCTGCCGACCGCGCAGAAGCTGACCGGCCGCCTCGCCGCGGCGGGCCTGCTGGCGACGGCGCGCGGCGCCGGCGGCGGCTTCCGCCTTGCCCGGGGAGCGCAGGCGATCAGCCTCGCCGACATCGTGGAGGCGGTCGAAGGGCCGATCGCGATGACCAATTGCGTCGACCACGGCCGCCACGACTGCGCCCTGGAGCGCGCCTGCGCCGTCCGCCCGCACATGGGCGTGGTCAACGGCGCGGTGCGCGGCGCGCTCCAGGCGGTCAGCCTCGAACAGCTGGCGCGGGTGCCGTCATGAGCGAAGTGCGCAACCGCGAGGCGCAGGAGGCGGTCGAGCGCGCCTCGGCCTATGAATGGGGCTTCACCTCGGACATCGAGCAGGAGTTCGCGCCCAAGGGTCTCTCCGAAGACACGATCCGGTACATTTCGGCGCGTAAGAGCGAGCCGCGGTGGATGCTCGACTGGCGCCTCAAGGCCTATCGCGCCTGGCTGGAGATGGAGGAGGTGACCTGGGCGAAGCTGGCGATCCCGCCGATCGACTTCCAGAACGCTTATTATTTCGCGGAGCCCAAGCAGAAGCCGGAGCTGAAGAGCCTCGACGAGCTCGACCCCGAAATCCGCCGCACCTACGAAAAGCTCGGCATCCCGATCGAGGAGCAGAAGGTGCTGGCCGGCGTCGCCGGCGCGCGCAAGGTCGCGGTCGACGCCGTGTTCGACTCGGTCTCGGTCGCCACCACCTTCCGCGAGGAGCTCAGCAAGGCCGGCGTCATCTTCCTCTCCATCTCGGAGGCGATCCGCGAGCATCCCGAGCTGGTCCGGAAATATCTCGGCTCGGTGGTGCCGCAGCGCGACAATTTCTACGCCTGCCTCAACAGCGCGGTCTTCTCCGACGGCACCTTCGTCTACATCCCGGAAGGGGTGCGCTGCCCGATGGAGCTCAGCACCTATTTCCGCATCAACGCGGCCAATACCGGCCAGTTCGAGCGAACCCTGATCGTTGCGGACAAGGACAGCTACGTATCCTATCTGGAGGGTTGCACCGCGCCGATGCGCGACGAGAACCAGCTCCACGCCGCCGTCGTCGAGCTGGTCGCCCTCGACGATGCCGAGATCAAATATTCGACCGTCCAGAATTGGTATCCGGGCGACGCCGAGGGCAAGGGCGGCATCTACAATTTCGTCACCAAGCGCGGCGCCTGCCGCGGCGCCCGCTCGAAGATCAGCTGGACCCAGGTCGAGACCGGCTCCGCCATCACCTGGAAATACCCGTCCTGCATCCTCCAGGGGGAGGGGTCCGTCGGCGAATTCTATTCGGTCGCCCTCACCAACAATTTCCAGCAGGCCGACACCGGCACCAAGATGATCCACATCGGCAGGAACAGCCGCTCGACGATCGTCTCGAAGGGCATCAGCGCCGGCCGCTCGAACAACACCTACCGGGGCCTGGTGCGCGTCCTCGCCGGCGCCGAGAACGTGCGCAACTTCACCCAGTGCGACAGCCTGCTGCTGGGCGACCGCTGCGGCGCCCACACCGTGCCCTATATCGAGGTCCGCAACCCCAGCGCCCAGATCGAGCACGAGGCGACCACGTCGAAGATCAGCGACGACCAGCTCTTCTACGCGATGAGCCGTGGTTTGAGCCGCGAGGACGCCGTCGCCCTCATCGTCAACGGCTTCGCCCGCGAGGTCCTCCAGCAGCTCCCGATGGAGTTCGCCGTCGAGGCCCAGAAGCTGCTCGGCATCAGCCTCGAGGGGAGCGTGGGATGAACGGTCCCTACGAGGACAAGGGCTGGCGTAAGGAAGCCCCTCCCCTTCAGGGGAGGGGTTTGGGGTGGGGCCTGTCCGTCGAGCAGCTCCGCCGCCTCCACGCGCTCGCCGCCGAAATGCGCCGAAACCCGACGGAGCCGGAGAAGCGCCTTTGGAGAAACCTCTCCAACGGGCAGCTCGGCGGCCATGAGTTCCGCCGTCAGTCGGTCATTGGCTGCTTCATCGCTGATTTCCTCTGCCCCCAACGGGCGCTGATCGTCGAGGTGGACGGCGACACCCACGACGAGACCAAAGATCGGATCCGCGACGACATCCTCGGCTGCCGTGGCTACCGAATCGTGCGCATCACGAACGGTGATGTAATGCGAAACCTGGACGGGGTGCTGCGGCACCTTCTTATCGTGCTGGGTCAAACGCCCCGCCGATGGAACAAGCCCCACCCCAACCCCTCCCCTGAAGGGGAGGGGCTTAGGACCGAGTCGAATGCTCAGAATTGAAGACCTCCACGCCACCGTCGCCGGCAAGCCGATCCTGAAAGGCCTTTCGCTCACCGTGAACGCCGGCGAGGTGCACGCCATCATGGGTCCGAACGGCGCGGGCAAGTCGACGCTCGGCTATGTGCTCGGCGGGCGCGAAGGCTATGAGGTGACGGAAGGCGCCGTCAGGTTCGCCGTTCCTCGTCATGCCGGACTTGATCCGGCATCCACCTTGTCTTCCGGCGCCGAAGAAGGAAGGTGGACCCCGGATCAAGTCCGGGGCGACGAAGAATGGGTCGACCTGCTCGCCCTCTCCGCCGACGCGCGCGCCGCCGCGGGCCTGTTCCTCGGCTTCCAGTATCCGGTCGAGATCCCCGGGGTCTCGAACGTCCAGTTCCTGCGCACGGCCTTGAACGCCCAGCGCCGCGCGAGGGGCGAGGCGGAGCTGTCGGCGGGCGATTTCCTGCGCGTCGCGCGCGCCGAGGGCGAGGCGCTCGGCGTCTCCATGGACATGCTGAAGCGGCCGGTGAACGTCGGCTTCTCGGGCGGCGAGAAGAAGCGCAACGAGATGGTGCAGATGGGCATCATCCAGCCCCGCCTGGCCGTCCTCGACGAGACCGACAGCGGCCTCGACATCGACGCGCTGCGCGTCGTCGGCGAGGGCATCAACCGCATCATGCGCGCGCCGGGCAAGGCGGTGCTGCTCATCACCCACTACCAGCGCCTGCTCGACATCGTCGTGCCGGACTTCGTCCACGTCCTCGCCGACGGCCGCATCGTCCGCTCCGGCGGCCCCGAGCTCGCCCACGCGCTGGAGCGCGAAGGCTATGCGGAGATCGCCGCGTGACCGGCACCGCCCCCTTGCTCCTCCCCGGCACGGGGAGGGGAACCGGACGTAGCCGAAGGCGGGGGCTGGTGGCGGGGGCCGGCCTCTCCGCCGCATCGGAGTCCGAGCCCGCTCCACCGCGCCGCTCCGCGTCGCGGTCCCCCTCCCCGTTCCGGGGAGGAGCGAGGGCGTACGACTGCCGTCGCGCAACAGCGACAGTTCGAAAGGTTCCGCCGCCACTTCTCACCCAACGTAAGCCGAACCTTTCGCACCTTCCGCGCGCATCTGTCGCTGTTCGCTGGGTCGGAGCGCGGCCGTGACGGCGCTCCTTCTCCCCTCGAATCGCGACGAGGCCTGGCGGTGGAGCGACGTCTCGGCACTGCCCGAGATCGCCGCCCGCCAAGGCCTGGGAACGATCCCCGAAGCCTTGCCGTGGATCGATTGCGCGCTGCCCGGCCCGCGGCTGCTGTTCGTGGACGGCCGCTTCGTCGCCGAGCGGAGCGACCCGGGCGTCGTCGCGGTCGGCCCTGCCGGCGTCGATCCGGGCGGCCACGCCCTCGGCCGCCTCGCCGGGCGCGAAGGCTGGCGCCTCCGCCTCGGCCGCGACCATGCCCCGCAAGGCCTCGTGCAGATCGTCCACGTCGCCAGCGGCGGCGCCGACCATCTCGCCGCCGAGATCGTCCTCGACGAGGACGCGCAGGCATCGGTCGTCGAGACCTTCGTGGGCGACGGCTGGGCGAACCGCTTGAGCGGCATAATCCTGTTCCGCGGCGCGCGGCTGATGCTCGCCCGGCGCGTGCTCGCCGCCGCCGGCTTCGTCAGCCTGACCGATCGCGCCACGGTCGGCGAAGGCGCGAGCCTCGTCGCGACCGCTCTGGCCGGCGGCGGCGCCGACACGCGGCTCGACGCGACGATCCGGCTTGCCGGCGAGGGCGCCTACGCCGAGGCCGGCGGCGCCCTCCTCGCCCGGGCCCGCCAGCGCCACGACGCGAACCTCGTCGTCGCGCACGATCTGCCTTCGGGCATGAGCCGCCAGGTGTGGCGCTCGGTGGCAAGCGATCGCGCCGCCTGCTCGGTCGCCGCCCGCGTCGAAGTGGCCCGCGCCGCCCAGAAGACCGACGCCGCCCAGTCGCTCAAGGGCCTGCTCCTCGACCGCGGCGCCACGATCAACGCCAAGCCCGAGCTCGAGATCTTCGCCGACGACGTCAAATGCGCCCACGGCGCCACGGTCGGCGAACTCGACCGCGACGCGCTCTTCTACCTGCGCTCGCGCGGCGTGCCGGAGGCGGAGGCCAAGGCCCTCCTCACCCGCGCCTTCGTCGCCGACGCGCTCGCGCGGATCGGCGAGGAGGCGGTGCGGGAAGCCTTCGAGGCGGATGCGGAGGACTGGTTCCTGAACCCCTCTCCCCTTGCGAGAGAGGGAGGGGCCCGCCGCGAAGCGGTGGGAGGGTGAGGGCAATGGATTCTGCGATCTCGTCCCCTCACCCCCCCTTCGCTGACGCGAAGAATACCCTCTCCCGCAAAGGGAGAGGGATCGACGTCGCCCCCCTCGACCTCCTCGCCGACTTCCCCGCCATCCCCGACGGCTGGGCCTATCTCGACACCGCCGCCACCGCCCAGAAGCCGCGGCCCGTGATCGACGCCATCACCGCCGGTTATGCCGAGACCTACGCCACCGTCCACCGCGGCGTGTACCAGCGCTCGGCGGAGATGACGCTCGCCTTCGAAGCCGCGCGGCGCAAGGTAGCGGCCTTTCTCGGCGCACCGGCGCCGGAGGAGATCGTCTTCGTCCGCGGCGCGACGGAAGGGATCAACCTCGTCGCGCAGAGCTGGGGCGGGACTTTCCTGAAGCCCGGCGACCGCATCCTTCTCTCGGTCCTCGAGCATCATTCCAACATCGTGCCCTGGCAGCTCGTCGCCGAGCGCACGGGCGCCGTCATCGACGTGGCGCCGCTGACGCAGGACGGCCGCATCGACCTCGAGGCGGCCGAAGCGATGCTCACGGAGCGGCACAAGCTCGTCGCCCTCGCCCACGTCTCGAACGTGCTCGGCTCGGTCCTCGACGCCCGGCGCGCCGCCGCGATCGCGCACAAGGTCGGCGCGCTCCTTCTCCTCGACGGGTGCCAGGCGGTGCCGCGCATGCCGGTCGACGTCGCGGCGCTCGGCTGCGACTTCTACGTCTTCTCCGCCCACAAGCTGTACGGCCCGACCGGCATCGGCGTGCTGTGGGGCCGCGGCGACCTGCTCGCGGCCATGCCGCCGGTGCAGGGCGGCGGCGCGATGATCGACAGGGTCACCTTCGAAAGGACGACCTACGCCGCGCCGCCGGCGCGCTTCGAGGCCGGCACGCCGCACGTCGTCGGCGTTCTCGGCCTCGCCGCCGCCATTGACTATGTGCAAGGGATCGGCCTCGAGGCGATCGCGGCCCACGAGGATGCGCTGGTGGGGCAGGCGCGGGATGCGCTGCGCGGCCTCAACAGCGTCCGCCTGTTCGGCCCCGAGGACAGCGCCGGCATCGTCAGCTTCGCCGTCGAGGGGGTGCATCCGCACGACGTCGGCACCATATTGGACGAGAGCCGCGTCGCCATCCGCGCCGGCCATCATTGCGCGCAGCCGCTGATGGCGCGATTGGGCGTCGACGCGACCGCCCGCGCCAGCTTCGGCGTCTATAACGGTCCGCGCGACATCGACGCGCTCGTCGCGGGGCTGGATCGGGTTCGGAGGATCTTCGGGTGAACGAGGAACGCAGGATCGAGATCGAAGAGGTCGACGGCGTCGCGCCGCCCCCCAAGGCGCGCGTCTCGGACGTGTTCGAGCGCAAGCGCGACTATCTCGAAGGTTTCCTCAAGGCGACGCCGCCCGAAAGCGGGGCCGAGGCGCCCGGCGGCGACCTTTACGAGGCGGTGATCGAGGCGCTGAAGGACATTTACGATCCGGAGATCCCGGTCAACATCTACGATCTCGGCCTCATCTACGATGTCGCCATCACGCCCGAGCGCCACGCGAAGATCAAGATGACGCTGACCACGCCGCACTGCCCCGTCGCCGAATCGATGCCCGGCGAGGTCGAGCTGCGCGTCGGCTCGGTCCCCGGCATCGGCGACGCCGAGGTCGAGCTCGTCTGGGACCCGCCCTGGGACCCCGCCAAGATGAGCGACGAGGCGAGGCTGGAGCTGGGCATGCTGTGACAACTCCCCTCCCTGGAAGGGAGGGGCGAGGGGTGGGTCGCGAGCGAAGCGAGCCCTTCGGGCTACCCACCCCCGACCCCTCCCTTCCAGGGAGGGGCGGAGAAAGAGAGAGATGACGAAGACGAAGACCGAGACACGGACCCGCCGCCCCCGCCCCGCGGCGGTGACGCTCACCCCCGCCGCCGAGGCGCGCGTCGCCGCGCTGATGGCCAAGGCGCCGGACGGCACGGTGGGCGTCAAGCTGTCGACGCCGCGCCGCGGCTGCTCGGGCCTCGCTTACTCGGTCGGCTTCGTCGCCGAGGCCGACCCGCGCGACGAGCGGATCGAGACGCCGGCCGGCCCCTTCTTCATCGACGCGGCCTCGATCCTCTACCTGATCGGCTCGACGATGGACTGGCGCGAGGACGACTTCACCGCCGGCTTCGTGTTCGACAATCCCAACGCCAAGGGCAGCTGCGGCTGCGGCGAGAGCTTCACCGTCTGAGGAGACCGCGTTGACCGACTACGCCAACCAGAATTTCGCCGCCGGCGCCGAGGTCGAGACCGACGGCAACGCCTTGGCCGACTGCCGCTTCGACGCCGTGACGCTCGTCTATCGCGGCGGCGCGCATCCGCAGTTCGACCGCTGCACCTTCGACAGCTGCGGCTGGCGCTTCGGCGACGCGGCGCTGCGGACGATCCAGTTCCTGCAGCAGGTCAACGCCTCGCCCGGCGGGCAGGACTTCCTCGCCGACATCTTCCGCCCGGGCGCCTACATCACCGAGTGACGCGACACGGCGGCGGAACGAATCCGCCGCCCTGGCGATTCTTCCCTCCCCGCCGGTACGGTGACGGCAGGGGACGGAGGCGTCATGGTTAGCGTCGCGTTAAGCTTTGGCCTCTATCCTCCGGCCGGTCAGGAGGAGAAGGCGTGATGGATCGCGATTTCCGGCTCCAGCTCGAGGGCTACGGCCTGATGACGGCCGAGATCAGCTATTACATGCCCGACCATCCGGCCCTGCTCCAGCTGTTCGTCTGGCAGCATTACGACGTCGCGCCGCGCTTCCCGGAGCTGCACCGCTTCCTCGATCATTGGCGGGTCAACGTCGAGGCGGCGATCCATTCCGTCCGCGTCGCCCACCAGCACCTCATCCGCCCGGCCGAATGGCGCGCGGTCGACGGGGTCGTGACGATCAACTGAGCCGCTCGGCGGGACCGTTACCGAAACGCCGCGCTCGCCGACCGAGACTGTTCGGCGAGTCGGCCTCGAACCCGGGTGTGGGACCGGCGGTCAGAAGCCCCGGCTGAACCGGAGCGCACCGCCGAGGTCGGGGGCGAGCGCAGCGATATTGCCCGGCTGGCGGCGGGCGAAGGCGTTGGCGGTCAATTGGCCGCCGAGCAGCGGCACGCCGTACGCCGCCTCGAGGTCGATCTCGCGTCCCGTCGGCGCCAGGTTGAAGAAGCGGTCGCCATAGCCGGCCTGGAGCGTTCCATAATCGTAGGAGACGGGCACCGACAGGGTGAAGCCGCCCGACGCCACCCGAAGCGGCTGCATCAGGCGCAGCGCGAACCGGTCGCCGGGCCGGAACACGCCGGACTTGGCGATGTCGAAGCTCCAAGCGTCGGTGACGAGCCGGCCGGCCCGCGCCAGGCCGGCCGCGCCGGCGAGCGAGGTCCAGCCGCGGCGGTAGCCCGCCGTCGCGCTCCAGCCCCCGCCGAGACGGAGCGCGGCGCCGGCGTCGGCGAACCAGCTGGTCGCCCCGCCGCCACCCAGGGCGTCGGAGAAGCCGGCGCCGAGCACCGTGCGCTGCTCCGTAAGCCGGGTACCGCCGACGGTCACGCGGAGGGGCCCGATGCCGCGATCGAGACCGAGGCTGCCGACCGTATAAGCCGGCTCCAGCAGCGCCCGGTTCAGCCCCGGCTGCCAGACGCGGCCGCGCTCCGCGGTCGCGGTGAGGCCGAAGCGGCCGAGCTGCTGGCGAACGCCGATGCTGGCCGCGGAGTCGCCGTAAAAGCCCGTCCTGGTCATCGGATCGCGCGCCACGAGAAAGGCGGCCCCTTCCGCGCCGGCGAGCCGCTGCTGCAGCGTCCGGCCGCTCTCGGACAGGCCGAGGGCGAGCGTCGTCCGCTTCGTCAGCCGGCTGATGGCGAGGCCCGACAGGACCCGCGCCTTGCGCGCGTCCTCGTAGGTGAGGCCGAGCTGGGCCAGGCCGACCGCGGGCTGGCCGAACATGTTGCGGTCGACGGTGATCGAGACGGCCGTGCGGCCGCGCGCGGCGGTGGCCGTGTCGAGCCCGATCTGCAGCCCCATCGCCAGCGGCTGCTCCTGCGGGGCGCGGCGCAGCATCTGCTGGTAGTCGAGCGCGTAGGCGCGGCCGTAGGAGTCGAGCGCAACCATCCCCGCGACGCGCGGCGAGGCGTCGCCCATCGGCGTGGAGGTGCTGCCGGTGATCGTCGCCACCGGCGTCTTGCCGTCCGGAAGGGCGAGCGTGCCGAGCGGCGCGAAGGCGCGGCTGATGTTGAGGATGCCGCGGCCGAATATGGCGTCGGTGCCGGCCGCGCCGCCGTCGTCCGCCGAGCGATAGAGGATGTCGATGATCTGGGCGCCGGTGAGGTTCGGGAAGGCGCTGGCGAGGAGCGCCGCCGCGCCCGAGATGACCGGGGCCGAGAAGGAGGTGCCGGACCAGAGGAAGTAGGTGCCGCTATTGTCCGGGGCGAGGACGCGATAGCCGACCGCGGCGAGGTAATTGGCCGCGCCGCTGCCCGCCCGGTTCGAGAAGGTCGACAATTGCTTGTAGTCGATGCCGAAGGCCGGATCGCCGTTCACCGGCACGCCCACCGAGCCGGCGATGATGACGTTGCCCGCCGCACTCGCGCTCAGCGCGAAGCCTTCCGGGTTCGCGCCTTCCGGCTTGTCGCCCGAATTGCCGGCCGACATGACGACCACGATCCCCGCCGCCGCGGCCCGCGCCAGCGCCTGGTTGACCGAGTTGCTGGGGTCGGTGCCGCCGAGCGAGATGTTGATGACCTTGGCGCCGTTCTGGCGGGCGATGTCGATCGCCTTGGCGATGTCGGTGCTGCTGTGGGTGCAGCCGTCCGAGCCTTTGCAATCGTTCGGATTCTCGGTGTCGAGCGAGAGGACCATGGCGCCGAAGGCGACGCCCTCCATGCGGCCGCCGTCGCGGTTGGCCACGGCGGTCGCGGCGACCGCGGTGCCGTGCCCGTCGCTGTCGCTGACGCCGCGACTGGCGACCACGTCCTGGCTCGCCGGATCGACCCGCCCGGTGAATTCGTGGAGGCCGGGGTTGAGGCCGGTATCGATGACGGCGATCTTCACGCCCTGGCCGGTGCTGCCGGACTCGTAGGCGGTGATCGCGCCGTGCACGCTGCCGGCCGACCGGCGATATTCCGCATCGTCGTAGCTGGAGCTCGGCGGCGGTGGGGGCGGCGGTGGCGGCGCGGGCGGGGGAGGCGGCGGCGGCGATGGGGTGGGGACGGAGACGATCGGATCCGGACTCGGCACGCCGGTGCCGCCGCCGCCGCAGCCGCCCAGGGCCACGGCGAACACGCACACGGAGAGGACCAGGGCGGACCTGCGCTGCTTGGGGCTCATTCGACCCTCCGCCTAAACGTTTCTGCTTCTTGAGGAATTCTGGCAACCCCTAGCCTACCAAAGCTTTCGTTTTGCTGAAGAAATTTGTTTGGGCTAGGGCGCGGGCATGCTTCCCGAGGCCCTTCGCCACATCGATTGCTGGATCTTCGATCTCGACAACAGCCTCTACCCGGCCTCGGCGGACCTGTTCGCGCTGATCGACCGACGGATGACCCTCTATATCCAGCAGCGGCTCGGCTGCGACGCGGAACAAGCGTTCCGGGTCCAGAAGGGCTATTTCCGCGACCACGGCACGACCTTGGCCGGGCTGATGCGCGAGCATGGCGTCGATCCCTACGAATTCCTCGGCTTCGTCCACGACATCGAGCTGGCGCGGATCGCCGCCGACCCGCGGCTGGTCGCGGCGCTCGACCGGCTGCCGGGGCGCAAGCTGGTCTTCACCAATGGCGACGAAAGCTACGCGCGTCGCGTGCTGGAGCGGCTCGGGCTGGGCAACGCCTTCCACGGGCTGCACGACATCCACGCCATGAATTATGTGCCCAAGCCCGATCCGGCGGCCTATGCCGCGCTCTGCGACGGTTACGAAGTCGACCCGGCACGCGCGCTCTTCGTCGAGGACATGGCCCGCAACCTCAAGCCCGCCAAGGCGCTCGGCATGACGACGGTGTGGATCGACAACGGCTCGGAGCAGGCCGAGGCAGAGGCCGATCCGGCCTTTATCGATTACCGCATCACCGATATCGGCGACTGGCTCACCGAGATCACCGGGGAAAGCGCATGACGGCCACTTTGCAGCAGCGGATCGACGAGGCGTGGGAGCGGCGCGACTCGCTCGGGACGGACGACCGCGACGTCGCCGAGGCCGTGGCGGGCGCGATCGCCCTGCTCGATGCCGGCGCGGCGCGGGTGGCGGAGCCCGGGCCGGACGGGTGGCACGTCAATCAGTGGCTGAAGAAGGCCGTGCTGCTCTCCTTCCGGCTGACGCCGATGGAGACGATCGCCGGCGGCCCCGGCGGTGCCTGCTGGTGGGACAAGGTGCCCTCGAAATTCGCCGGGTGGGACGCGTCCCGTTTCGCCGAGGCCGGCTTCCGGGCGGTGCCGGGTGCGATCGTCCGCCGCGGCGCCTTCATCGGCCGGAACGCGGTGCTGATGCCGAGCTTCGTCAACATCGGCGCCCATGTCGGCGAGGGGACGATGGTCGACACCTGGGCGACGGTCGGCAGCTGCGCCCAGATCGGCCGCAACGTCCACATCTCGGGCGGCGCCGGCATCGGCGGGGTGCTCGAGCCGCTGCAGGCGGGGCCGGTGATCGTCGAGGACGATTGCTTCGTCGGCGCCCGCTCGGAAGTGGCCGAAGGCGTCGTCGTGGAACAGGGCGCGGTGCTGTCGATGGGCGTGTTCCTCGGCGCCTCGACCAAGATCGTCGACCGCGCCACCGGCGAGACCTTCATGGGCCGGGTCCCGGCTTATTCGGTGGTCGTTCCCGGCACCCTGCCGGCCAAGGACGGCGGCCCGAGCCTCGCCTGCGCCGTCATCGTCAAGCGCGTCGACGCCCGCACCCGCGCCAAGACCAGCATCAACGAGCTGCTGCGGGACTGAGGAGAGGAAGGGAACACGGCTCCTCCTCCCAAGCCGAGGCAGTAGCCCGCCGAACGCCACGCCACGAACTTCTCATCCCTTCCGGAACGCCTCGGCGATGAGGGCCTGCGAATCGGCGGCCTGCCAGTCGCGGTCGCCGCGATAGCGCCAGAGCTCGCGGCCCTCGGCGTCGAACAGAATGGTGGTCGGGAGGTCGGCGACCTGGAGCGAATCGGTCATGCCGAGCTTCGGATCGGCCCAGCCCTGCAGCCGCGCCAGCCCCGCCTGCTTCAGCCAGGCGCGCGCCTTGTCCGGCTGGTCCTCGGCGATCGTCACCACCCGCAGCCGGTCGCCCTGCGCCGCGGCGAGGCGGTCGAGGGTCGGCAGCTCCTTCTTGCACGGCGCGCACCAGGTCGCCCAGAGGTTGACCAGCACCGGCTTGCCACCGAAGGCGGGGAGGTTGCGCGGTTCCCCGTCGGGTCCCTCGAACTCGGTGGCCGGGGCGGGGCGGCCGGCGTGGCTCCGGTCGAGCTTGGCCGAAGCCGGCGCGGCGGCGCTGGCGACGGCGTTGGCGTCCGGCGCCGGCTTCTGGCAGGCGGCGAGGGCGGCGAGCAGGAGCAGGACGGAAGTGCGCATCGCGTTCCGGTAGGATCGCGTCCGGCGGCGCGCAAGCGGCCGCTTTTCGGGGGTGACCGCCCCCGCGCGGTTACGCTATGGCGCCGGCGATGCGACGCGTCCCCGCTCTCCTCGGCCTCGCCGCTTTGCTCGCCGCCTGCGGCAGCAAGGAGGCGCTGCGTCCGGTGTCGGCCGACCGCGCGCCGCCCAAGCCGGCGATGGCGGCGCGGGCGCCGACGACCGAGGAGATGCTGAAGCCCGCGCCGCTCACCCGCCCGCTCCGCCAGGACGAGGGGCTGCAGAAGTCCGAGCCGCGCAAGGACGATCCGTTCGACCTCCCGCCGACGCGCTGACCGCGGCGGCGCTTATTCCTCCCGGAGCCCAGATGAAGAGAGTTCGCAAGGCGGTGTTCCCCGTCGCCGGCCTCGGCACCCGTTTCCTGCCGGCCACCAAGGCGATGCCGAAGGAGATGCTGACCGTCGTCGACCGGCCGCTCATCCAATATGCCGTCGAGGAGGCGCTCGAGGCGGGGATCGAGCAGATGATCTTCGTCACCGGCCGCAACAAGACCGCGCTCGAGGACCATTTCGACGTCGCCTACGAGCTGGAGGCGACGATGCGCGGGCGCGGCAAGTCGCTCGCGGTGCTGGAATCGACGCGCCTGCCCGCCGGCAGCATCGCCTCGGTGCGCCAGCAGGAGCCGCTCGGCCTCGGCCACGCCGTCTGGTGCGCGCGCGAGCTGGTCGGCGACGAGCCGTTCGCCGTCCTGCTCCCCGACGATCTGATGGTCGGCACGCCCGGCTGCCTCGCCCAGATGGTGGCGGCCTATGAGCAGGTCGGCGGCAATATCGTCTGTACCGAGGAGGTGCCTCACGAGCGCACCGCGAGCTACGGCATCGTCACCCCCGGGGTCCGCGACGGACGGCTCACCGAGGTCAGGGGCCTGGTCGAAAAGCCGAAGCCGGAGGAGGCGCCGTCCAACCTGGGGATCGTCGGCCGCTATATCCTCCAGCCGGAGGTCATGGGCATCCTCGACGCGAAGGAGAAAGGCGCCGGCGGCGAGATCCAGCTGACCGATGCCATGGCCAAGCTGATCGGCGACCAGCCCTTCCACGGCCTCACCGTCGACGCCGAACGCCACGATTGCGGCGACAAGGTCGGCTTCGTGAAGGCCAATCTCGCGCTCGCGTTGAAGCGCGACGACGTGGCGCCGGCGATCCGCGCCTTCCTTCAAGACATCGCATGAGCTGCGACGCCGTCCTCGTCGGCGACGGGCCGCCCCGGCACGTCACGGCGGGGGAAGCGGCCGCCTATCACGGTCCGGGCTTCGTCTGGATCCACGTCGACAGCGTCGATGCGCCGGAGCTGGCGATGATCGCCGGCGCCGACATTCCGGACGTCGCCGCCAACGCCCTCGTCGCCACCGAGACCCGGCCGCGTTGCGACCGCATCGAGCAGGGAGCCATATTGAACCTGCGTGGACCGGCCCAAGGTGAGGTCGATACGTCGGACCGGCTCGTCTCGATCCGGATGTGGGTGCGGCGGGGCAAGGTCAATTCGCTGACCCGCCGCCCGCTGCTCGCCACGGGCGCCGTCCTCGAGGCGATGACGGCGGGGAAGGTGGTCGACCCGGGCGACCTCGTCGCCGCCTTCGCCCGCGAAATCAGCTCGGAGCTCGACCCTCGGGTCGCCGAACTGGGCGACACGCTCGACGATTGCGAGACCGATCTCGAATCGCGCAACATCTATCGCCTCAGGAGCAACATCGCCGCGATCCGCGCGGAGGCGATCGCCTTCCGCCGCTTCGTCGCGCCGAACCGCGACGCGCTGCAGACCCTGGCGCTGCAGGATTTCGACTGGCTGGCCGAGGACGACCGCCTCCACATCCGCGAGGCCGCCGACCGCTTCGCCCGCATGGCCGAGGAACTGGAGGCGGTGCGCGAGCGCTCGGCCTTGCTCCACGAGCAATTGACCGACCTTCGCGGCGAGGAGATCGACCAGCGCTCGCTGCTCATCTCGATCGTCGCCTTCATCTTCCTCCCCTTGACCTTCATCACCGGCCTGCTCGGCATGAACGTCGAGGGCATTCCCTTCTCGCACGAGCCATGGGCGTTCTGGGCGGTGTGTGCGTTCTGCGTCGTGGTGGGAGCCGTGGTTTTGGCGTGGTTCGCACGGCGAAGGTGGCTGCGGCGCTGATCCCCCTCCCTGGCAGGGAGGGGTCAGGGGTGGGTAGGCGAGCGTAGCGAGGCCTTCTGCTGACCCGGTGTTTTGCCCGCCTTCGGCGGACCCACCCCCGGCCCCTCCCTTCCCGGGAGGGGAGCTACGCTATGAACCTCTCCTTCAGCGCGAGCATGGCGAGCGCGGCCTTGGCCGCTTCGCCGCCTTTGTCCTTGTCGTCGGGGCGTGCGCGGGCGAGGGCCTGCGCCTCGTCCTCGACGGTAAGGATGCCGTTGCCGATGGCGAGGCCGTCGAGCGTCAGCGCCATGATGCCGCGGGCGCTCTCGTTCGACACCACCTCGAAATGGTAGGTCTCGCCGCGGATCACCACGCCGAGCGCGACGAAAGCGTCGTAGCGGCCCGTCTCGGCCGCCATCGCGATCGCCGCCGGCACTTCGAGCGCACCGGGAACCGTCACCGTCTCGTGGCGGTGGCCGGCCGCTTCGATCGCCGCGCGGGCTCCCGCGAGCAGCAGGTCGTTCAGATGCTCGTAGAAACGCGCCTCGACGATCAGCAGCCGCGCCATGCTCAGCCCTCCGTCGGGATCGGGCGCTCGGCGACGATCTTGAGGCCGTAGCCTTCGAGCGCGACCGGGGTGTGGTGGGTGTTGGTGAGGAGCACCATGTCGTGGATGCCGAGCGCGGAGAGGATCTGCGCGCCGCCGCCATAATCGCGCAGCTGGTCCATGTCGCGGCTGCCCTTGCCGGAACGGGCGTTGAGGATGTCGGAGAAGGGCGCCTGCCGGTCGAGGCAGACGATGACGCCGGCGCCTTCCGCGGCGATCGCCTGCATCGCGCCGGCGAGCAGGCCGGCGCGCGCATTCGCTTCGCCCAGCGCATCCGAGAACAGGCTGAGCTGGTGCATGCGCACCAGGGTCGGCTGCGACGGGTCGATAATTCCCTTGACCAGGGCCACCGTCTCGGTGCCGAGCGCCTTGTTGAGGAAGGCCTTGGCGGTCCAGGTCCCGCCCCAGCGGCTCTCGAACTGGGCCTCCGCCCGCTGCTCGACGAGGTGGTCCTTCTTGAGGCGATAGGCGATGAGGTCGCGGATCGTGCCGATCCTGAGACCGTGGCGCTGGGCGAAGGCGACGAGATCGTCCATCCGCGCCATCGTCCCGTCCTCGCGCATGATCTCGCAGATGACGGCGGAGGGATTGAGGCCGGCGAGGCGCGACACGTCGACCCCGGCTTCGGTGTGGCCGGCGCGGATCAGCACGCCGCCGTCGCGCGCGACGAGCGGGAAGACGTGGCCGGGGGTGACGATGTCCTCGCGCCCCTTGGACGCGTCGATCGCGACCGAGACGGTGCGGGCGCGGTCGGCGGCGGAGATGCCGGTCGTCACCCCCTCCTTCGCCTCGATCGAGATGGTGAAGGCGGTCTCGTGGCGGGTGCCGTTGTGGCGGCTCATCAGCGGCAGGCCGAGCTGGTCGATCCGCGCCTTGGTCATGGCGAGGCAGATCAGGCCCTTGCCGTGGGTCGCCATGAAGTTGATCGCGTCGGGCGTCGCCATCTGGGCGGGAATGACGAGGTCGCCCTCATTCTCCCGATCCTCGTCGTCGACGAGGATGAACATGCGGCCGTTGCGCGCCTCGTCGATCAGCTCCTCGGGCGAGGAGAGGAAGCCGCGCTCGAGGCTCGACAGGGTCGCCATCAGCCCCGCAGCTCCAGCATGCGGCCGATATAGCGGGCGAGGATGTCGATCTCGAGGTTGACGTGACGGTCGGGCTGCGCCTCGCCGAGGGTCGTGAATTCCGCCGTGTGGGGGATGACGTTGACGGTGAAGCCCTGCGTCTTCCCGTCGCGGCGCCAGGTCTCGTTGACGGTCAGCGACACGCCGTCGACGGCGATCGATCCCTTGGCCGCGATGAACCGCGCGAGCGCGTCGGGGACGTCGATTTCCATCTGCAGCGAGCCGCCTTTCGCCACGACGAAGGAAATCGTGCCGATGCCGTCGACATGACCGGTGACGATATGGCCGCCGAGCTCGTCGCCGAGCCGCAGCGAACGCTCGAGGTTGAGGCGGCGCCCCGCCTCCCACATGCCGGGCGCCGAACGCGACACCGTCTCCCCCGAAAGGTCCACCTCGAACCAGTCGGGTCCCCTGTCGACAACGGTGAGGCAGACGCCGGAGCAGGCGATCGAGGCGCCGAGGTCGACGGTGCTCATGTCGTAGCCGCACGCGATCCTGAGACGCAGGTCGCCCCGCTGCTCGGCCGCGACGATCCGCCCGACGTCCGTGATGATGCCCGTGAACATGATCAGTCCCGCACGCGCTCGTAGACTTCGAGGCGGTCGATTCCAAGCCGCCGCTCGTCGGCGAGGCGCCACCGGCGATGGGCGTCGGCGAGGCTGGTGAGGCCGATATAGCCGATCGACGAGCGGCCCTCGCCGATCAGGATCGGCGCGCGGTAGATGAGCAGGCGATCGACCAGGTCGGCGGTGAGGAAGGCGGAAGCGGTCGCGGAGCCGCCCTCGACGAGCAGGTCGTTGACGCCCTCGAGGCGGAAGACCTCGTCCGGGCTGCCCAGCCGCTCCCAGCCGTCGACGCCGTTGCCGCGGGTGAGCAGGGCGCGGCGCGGGCCCTCCGCCTCGAGGCCCGGCAGGCGGACGTCGAGCGCGGGCTTGTCCGCGTCGTAGGTGCCGCGGCCGACGAGGATCATGTCGGCGCGCGCCCGCTCCAGATGGACGTGGGCACGGGCATCCTCGCCGGTGATCCAGCGGCTCTCGCCCGAGGGCAGCGCGATCTTGCCGTCGAGCGACATGGCGAGCTTCAACGTGATCCAGGGCCGGCCGAGGCGCTGGCGGGTGAGGAAGCCGGCCATCGACCGCGCCGCCGCCTCGGCGCCGACGCCGGTGTCGACGGCGATACCGGCCGCGCGGAGCCGCTCGATACCGCGTCCGTCGATCCGCGCGTCCGGATCCTGGAGGGCCACGACCACCTTCGAGGGTCGCGCCGCCACCAGCAGGTCGGCGCAGGCGGGGCCGCGCGAACTCTCGTGCGCGCACGGCTCCAGGGTCACGAAGACCTCGGCCCCCCGCGCCGCCGCACCCGCCTCTTCGAGCGCCATCGCCTCCGCATGCGGGCGGCCGCCGCGCTGGGTCCAGCCGCGGCCGACGACCACGCCCTCCCGGACGAGGATGCAGCCGACATTGGGGTTGGGCGCCGAGCGGCCGCGGCCGCGCTCGCCGAGCGCGACGGCCGCCGCCATCCAGCGCGCCGCCTCGTTCAAATGCCGACCTTCTTCAATTCCCGGTCGAGCTTCTGATACTGGCGCTGGCGCTCCTTGAGCGCCGCCTCGCGCTTCGCCTGATCGACCTTCTGCTGGGCCTTGATCTCGGCGTCGGTGCGGCTCGCGGGCCACGAGTCGACGTAGATGAGCTGCGGGCCGGGCTGGATGCCGTGGGAGGCGTCGTGCCAGAAGCCGGCAATGATCAGCACCGGCATGATGATGGCGACAGCGAGGCCGGCCCATTGGTACGGGCTGCGCTGCGAGGCGAACAGCCGGAGGTCGGCGATCAGGGCCTTGGGGGTGGCGGGGCGCGGGAACCAGGGCATCACGCCAAGATAGGCGCTGCCCGGCCCCCGCGCCAGAGAGTCAGCCGGCGGGCAAGCGCCAGACGATCGTGCTGGTCACCGCGTCGGCGACGGCGTTGCCGGTCGAGTCGCGCGCCGGTGCGAAGCGGGCGCGGCTCTTCATCAGCCGGCACGTCGCCGAGTCGAGGGCCGCCGAGCCGGACGACGCGGTGACCGTGCAGCCGGTGACCCGGCCGTCCGGCCCGACGGCGAGGCGGAAGCGGGTCGCGCCCTGCTCCTCCCGCCGGACCGCGTCGGACGGATAGTCGGCGTCGGAGACGTAGGAGCCGAGATTCGCTTTCGCCCGCGCCGGCTGCAGCTTCACCTCCGGCGGCGGCGGCGGGGGCGGCAGCGGGTCGGCGATCGGCGGGCCCTTCAGCGTATCGCTGCCGGCCGTGAGGGCCCGATCGGTGGGGAATTCCGGCGGCTGGGTCGGCGTCCAGGTCGGCGGCGGCGGCAGCGGGTCCGGGATGCGGACCGTCGTGATCCTGTCCTGCTGACGCGGCTCGCGCTGCGGCGGCTTGGGCGTCTCGGGCGGCGGCTTGTCGAGCGGGACGTCGATGATCCGGGTCGGCCGCAGGCGCTCGACGATATAATTGCCTTCCTTGGCCAGGACGAGGGCGGTCAGCACGGCTCCGTGGAGGAGCACGACCGCCGCGACCGCACCGGGGTTCGTCTTCCGGCGCTGGTAGAATCCTGCTTGCACCATCACCCTTCTCCTTCTCGCTTCGGCCGCTTCGCGCGACTCTGGAACGATATCTTATAACATGATGTTACAACATATCGTAAAGCAGGAGAAGGGGCTTTGTTCCCGCGCCTGATTTCCGCGAGATCAGCGGGCGGAAACGGCTTTCGCCAGCACCGCGGGCTTGCAGATTTCCAGCTTCCGGACACCGATGCCGCGCACGACCAGCTCCGACGCCACCACGCCGCCGACGCGCGCGCAGTCGGCCGGCGTCACGTCATAGTGGATGATGCGGCGCGTATAGTGTGGGCAGACGTCGCCGCAGTGATAATCGGCGACGACGAGGGTGCCGCGGTGGAGGCCCACCACCTCGCGCTGGAACATCCACTTGCGCGCGTCGAACTTCGAGGCGGCGTAGCGGACCAGCTCGGCGTCGCTGATCCTTCGCGCCTTGGGCGGCGGAGCCGCCGCGACGGCGAGGGCGGCGACGGCGAGGCAGGCGGTGAGATCGCGCAGGCGCATGCTCTTCCTCCGGAATGAACCGCGAGTCGTTACGCAGGCGCAGCTGAACGCCGGCTTTCCCTCACCCGCCGAGCCGGGCGATCGCTTCCTCGCGCCCGATCAGCGGCAGGAGGACCGCCATTTCGGGACCGCTGTCGCGGCCGGTCAGCGCGCCGCGCAACGGGTGGAACAGCGCCTTGCCGGTCCGGCCGGTACGCGCCTTGAGCAGATCGACCAGCTGGCGCCACGGATCGGCGCTCCAGTCGACCGCGGCCGCGGCGGCGGCGGCTTCGCGGAGGAAGCCCGCGTCGTCCGCAGCGGGAGGCGCCGCGACATGGCCGTGGAGGATATCCCACCACTCCGCGGCTTCGGCGACGGTGCGCAGGTTCGGCCGCACCGCGAGCCAGTCGGCCTCGCTCATCCCCTCGGGCAGGCGCGCGCGCACCTTCTCATAGGGCAGAAGATGGACGATGCGCGCATTGAGCCCGGCGAGCTCGGCCAGGTCGAACCGCGCCGGCGCCCGGCCGAAGGTGGCGAAGTCGAACGTCTCGATCAGCGGTCCCGGCTCGACGAACGGCTCGACGGGCAGGCTGGTGCCGATCCGCGCCAGCTTCGCCACCAGGGCCGCCGGCTCGATCCCCTCCGCGCGCAGCGCCTCGACCCCGAGCGAGCCGAGCCGCTTCGACAGCTTGCCCTCCGCACCGACGAGCAAGGCCTCGTGGGCGAAGGCCGGGGCCGGCGCGCCCAGGGCTTCGAACATCTGCACCTGGAGCGCCGTGTTGGCGACATGGTCCTCGCCCCGCACGACGTGCGTGACGCCGAGCTCGATGTCGTCGAGGGCGCTCGGCAGCATGTAGAGCCAGCTGCCGTCCTCGCGCCGCACCACGGGATCGGAGAGCAGGGCCGGATCGAAATGCTGCGGGCCGCGGACGAGGTCGTCCCAGCCGATCGGCGCCGCATGGTCGAGCCGGAAGCGCCAGTGCGGCCGCCGCCCCTCCGCCTCGAGCGTCGCCCGCTCCGCCTCGGTGAGGCTCAGCGCGGCGCGGTCGTAGACCGGCGGCTTGCCGCGGCCGAGCTGCACCTTGCGCTTCAGGTCCAGCTCCTGCGCCGTCTCGTAGGCGGGATAGACCCGCCCCGCCGCCTTCAACCGCTCCAGCGCCGCGTCGTAGCGGTCGAACCGCGCCGACTGGCGATGCTCCTCGTCCGGCGCGAGGCCCAGCCAGGCGAGATCGGCCCGGATCGCCTCGACATGATCCTCCCGCGACCGCTCCCGGTCGGTGTCGTCGAGCCGCAGGATGAAGCGGCCGCCATGCTTCTTGGCCCACAGCCAGTTATGGATCGCCGTCCGCATGTTGCCGACGTGGAGCCGGCCGGTCGGGGCGGGAGCGAAGCGGGTGACGACGCGCATGCCGGCGCCTCTACGGCGCGGGCGGCGGGGGAGCAACGACGGCTTGCCATCGCCTGCTCCATCCTTAAGGGATGGGCGGCGGAGGGACGGTTCGCCATGAAACTCATGTCCGGCAATGCGAACCTGCCGCTGGTCCGCGCCATCGCCGCCTATCTCGAAATGCCGGTCACCGACACCTCGGTCCGCCGCTTCGCCGACGAGGAGGTGTTCGTCGAGATCAACGAGAATGTCCGCGGCGAGGACGTGTTCGTCGTCCAGTCGACCTCCTTCCCGGCCAACGACAATCTGATGGAGCTGTTGATCTGCATCGATGCGCTGCGCCGCGCGTCGGCGAAGCGGATCACCGCCGTCCTGCCCTATTTCGGCTATGCCCGGCAGGACCGCAAACCCGGGCCGCGCACGCCGATCTCGGCGAAGCTGGTCGCCAACCTGATCACCGTCGCCGGCGCCAGCCGCGTCCTCTCCGTCGATCTCCACGCCGGCCAGATCCAGGGTTTCTTCGACATCCCGACCGACAATCTGTGGGCCGCGCCGGTCATGGCCGAGGACATCAAGACCCATTTTCGCGGCCGCCCGATCACCGTCGTCTCGCCCGATGTCGGCGGCGTCGTCCGCGCGCGGGCGCTGGCCAAAAGGCTCGACAACGCCCCCCTCGCCATCGTCGACAAGCGCCGCGAGCGCCCCGGCGAGTCGGAGGTGATGAACATCATCGGCGACGTCCAGGGCCGCTTCTGCATCCTCATCGACGACATCGTCGATTCGGCCGGCACCCTGTGCAACGCCGCCGGGGCGCTCGTCGAAGCCGGCGCGGAGGGAGTCGTCGCCTATTGCACCCACGGCGTCCTCTCCGGCGCCGCCGTGCCCCGCGTCGACCGGTCGGTGCTGACCGAGCTCGTCATCACCGATTCGATCCAGGCCTCCGAAGCCGCGGCCGCGTCGGCCAAGATCCGCATCCTCACCATCGCCCCCCTGCTCGGCGAGGCGATCAAGCGCATCGCCGACGAGACGTCGGTCTCGAGCCTGTTCGACTAGGGAGGGAGGGAGGGAGGGGGTAGCCGTCATCCCGGCGCAAGCCGGGATCTCGTGGAGAAAGGTCACGTCGGGTCTCACGGAGATCCCGGCTTGCGCCGGGATGACGGGCACTTGCCTCTGCGGCCTCTCCCCTCTATAGGCGCCGCTTCTTTCCACCTTTGGAAGAGACCGAACGGCCCGGCCACAAGGGCTGCCGTGGCTGTTCAAAACCGTCGCGCTTCGTTGCGCACAAGGAGACGAAAATGCCCAAGCTGAAGACCAAGAGCGGCGTCAAGAAGCGCTTCAAGCTCACGGCGACCGGCAAGATCAAGCACGGGGTCGCGGGCAAGCGCCACCGGCTGATCAGCCACAACGCCAAGTATATCCGTCAGAATCGCGGTACCGAGGTGCTCGCCGACGCCGATACGGCGCGGGTGAAGGCCTGGGCGCCCTACGGCCTGAAATAAGGAGGAACCGCCATGGCACGCGTCAAGCGCGGGACCACCACCAAGGCCCGCCACAAGAGGATCCTGGAGCAGGCGAAGGGCTATTACGGCCGCCGCAAGAACACGATCCGCATCGCCAGGCAGGCCGTCGAGAAGGCCGGCCAGTACGCCTATCGCGACCGCAAGGTGAAGAAGCGCTCGTTCCGCGCGCTCTGGATCCAGCGCATCAACGCCGCGGTGCGGGCCGAGGGCCTGACCTACGGGCAGTTCATGCACGGCCTGAAGCTCGCCGGCGTCGACCTCGACCGCAAGGTGCTGGCCGACATCGCCATGCACGAGGGCGAGGCGTTCGGCGCCATCGTCGCCCAGGCGAGAGCGGCCCTGCCCGCGCAGGGCTGAGCCCGCTTCGAGCGAACCAGGAAAGGCGCGGCGACTACGGTCGCCGCGCCTTTTTGGTGTCTACTGGACAGGCGGCAGCATAAGCCCGATGCTGGTCATGCACAGGAGCCCGCCATGAAAGCCGCTCTCATCCTTGCCGCCTTGCTCGCCGCGGCGCCCGCGCTCTCCCAGCCGGCGGTTGCGGACTCGCTGCTGGACGAATTGCTGTCGTCGCTTCCGCACCAGGAGGAGTGGGGAACGGAAGCGAAGGCCAACCCCGCGGAGATTGCTAGGATCGGCGCGCTCAATCCGGGGCGTGAGCAGGACGTGACGCCGATCCTCGCCGCGCATGCCCGCTGCATCGCCGGCGTGGTTGCCGCCACGACCCGCCGCACGCTGCGCATCGCCGGGCGCGGCCTCGGCGCGGAAAAGGTTCGGGAGCTCATCGCCTTCTACCGAAGCGACGAAGCCCGTCGCCTCGACGCGATCGAGGCGCTCGCGCAGAAGGGCGAAGCTTCGACGCCGGCGCAGGAAGAGGAGATGCGCCGCATCATGGCCGCTCACCCCGTCCTCACGGAATTCGCGACGGCCATTCAGGGGAGCGGCCGCATCGTCGGCGAGGACAAGTTCTTTCTCCCCGCTGCCGAGCGGTGCAACGAGGCGCGGGCCGGCGCCTTCGCCAAAGCGGCGCTGCGATTCGACTGAGACGCGATCAGACGCGGCGCGGTCGGCGAGGCCGGCCTTCGTCGCACTCCAGCGCTGTGCGGTCCCAGGCCGCCAGCTCGGCGGCTGCGGCGTAGGTCGATCGGAGAAAAGCGAGCAGCGCCGCGTCGGGCTCGGCGGCGGCTCGGACCGCCTCATAGTCGAGCACGAACTCACCCAGGCCGGTATCGAACCGCGCCTCCTCCGGCGCCACCTTGGCCTCCGCGAAGCCTCCCGGCGCCGGATAGGCGTAGGAATAGAAAAACGGCCCGCCGGGTGCGCCGGCGCCACCCGGCCAGAAGCCGGCGCTGGAGACTTCGTGGCTATAGGCCTCGCGCGTCACCGCGTCCGGGAGGTGCGGCACCCCGCCCGGGTGGCGCGGCGCACGCCGACCGGAAAAGCGCGTTACCGCAAGGTCGAAGCTGCCCCAGAAGAAATGGACCGGGCTCGCCTTGCCGAGGAAGGAAGAGCGGAAAAGCCGGAAGACCCTGTCGCTCTCCAGGAGCACTCCGAGCAGCCGGTGCGCGGCGTCGGGATCGAAGTCGCGCGGCCGCCGGTCCTCGGCGAACGGAATGACCGGATCGATCTCGTTCGGCGCCGGGTGGAGGCGCACCTCGCGGCCGGCGTCCCGGAGCATCGTCAGCGTCGCCGCATGGACTTCCGCAATCGTCTTTCCGGCGAGGGAGACCGCGCGCCGACCGCGGGCGTCCTCATAGGCGATGGTGCCGTCGACCAGGTCCAGCCCCAGCTCGAATACGCCCTCCGGCGCATGAAGCGGCTCCGTCCTGAGCCCACGCGGGTGGAGATGGAGCGTGACGTGCCACCCGTGGTTCCGCCACGGCAGCAACGCGACCGCCGCCTTGCCGACGAGCTGGCTCGCCAGATGGAGCGTCGCGATCGTACCGCCGTCGCGCTCGGCGTCGAGCTCGGGCCAGGCCATGAACGGCTCCTCCCTTCCATTTTCGGGGCAGGTTCGGCTACGGCGCGGGCGATGGCAAGCGAGACACAGGACATGCTGGCGCGGATCGCCGCCGCCGCCGACCTCCCGGCGCTGGAGGCGGAGCGGGTGGCGGCGCTGGGGAAGCAGGGCGCGATCACCCAGCTTTTGAAGACGCTCGGCGCGATGACGCCCGAGCAGCGCCAGGTCGAAGGGCCGCGCATCCACGCGCTGCGCGAGCAGGTGAGCGACGCGATCGCCGCGCGCAAGGCGGCGCTCGAGGCGGCGGTGCTGGAGAAGAGGCTCGCCACCGAGACGGTGGACATGACGCTTCCGGTGTCCCCCGGTCCGCAGGGCAGCGTCCATCCGGTCAGCCAGGTCATGGACGAGCTCGCGGAGATTTTCGCCGACCTCGGCTTCTCCGTCGCCACCGGCCCGGAGATCGAGGACGACTGGCACAATTTCACCGCGCTCAACATCCCCGAGACGCATCCGGCGCGGGCGATGCACGACACCTTCTATTTCCCGCAGAAAGGCGAGCTCGACCCGGGCTTCGCCGAGGGCGCGATGCGGCACCTGCTGCGCACCCACACCTCGCCGGTGCAGATCCGCACCATGCAGGCGCGGCAGCCGCCGCTCTACATCATCGCGCCGGGCCGCGTGTATCGCTCCGACAGCGACGCGACCCACACGCCGATGTTCCACCAGATCGAAGGGCTGGTGATCGACCGCGGCATCCACATGGGGCACCTCAAGTGGACGCTGGAGACCTTCCTCAAGGCCTTCTTCGAGCGGGACGACATCGTCCTGCGCCTCCGCCCCAGCTACTTCCCGTTCACCGAGCCGTCGGCGGAGGTCGACGTCGGCTATTCCTGGGAGAAAGGCCGCCGCGTCGTCGGCGGCGCGGACGGGTGGATGGAGGTGCTCGGCTCCGGCATGGTCCATCCGAACGTCATCCGCGCCTGCGGGCTCGACCCGGACGAGTGGCAGGGCTTCGCCTTCGGCACCGGCGTCGACCGCCTCGCCATGCTCAAATACGGGATGGACGACCTCAGGGCCTTCTTCGACGGGGATCTTCGCTGGCTTCGTCACTACGGCTTCTCCGCCTTCGACGTCCCGACGCTGAGCGGGGGCGTGGGCGGATGAAATTCACCCTCTCCTGGCTCAAGGACCATCTCGACACCGACGCGCCGCTCGCGACGATCGTCGAGACGCTGACCCGCATCGGCCTCGAGGTCGAAGGCGTCGAGAACCCCGCCGAGGCGCTCGCGCCGTTCACCATCGCCAGGGTGCTCACCGCCGAGCGGCATCCGCAGGCCGACAAGCTCCAGGTGCTGAGCGTCGATGCCGGGGCCGGCGAGCCGATCCAGGTGGTCTGCGGCGCGCCCAATGCGCGGGCCGGCCTCGTCGGCGTGTTCGGCGCGCCCGGCGCCTACGTGCCGGGAAGCGACATGACGCTGAAGGTCGCGGCGATCCGCGGCGTCGAGAGCCGCGGCATGATGTGCTCGGTGCGTGAGCTCCAGCTCGGCGACGAGCATGACGGCATCATCGAGCTGCCGGCCGACGCGCCGGTGGGCGCCGCCTTCGCGCCGTGGGCTGGCCTCGACGATCCGGTCATCGACGTCGCCGTCACCCCCAACCGCCAGGATTGCATGGGCGTCCACGGCATCGCCCGCGACCTCGCCGCGGCCGGCCTCGGGAGGCTGCGGGACATCGCGGTGGAGCCGGTCGTGCCCCGCTTCGACATGCCGATCGAGATCCGCATCGAAGATGCGCAAGGGTGCCCGGCCTTCGCCGGCCGCGTCCTTCGCGGCGTGCGCAACGGCCCGTCGCCCGCCTGGCTGCAGCAGCGGCTGAAGGCAGTGGGCCAGCGGCCGATCAGCGCGCTGGTCGACATGACGAACTACGTCATGCTGAGCTACGGCCGGCCGCTCCACGTCTACGACCTCGCGAAGCTCAGCGGCGCCATCGTCGCCCGCAAGGCGCGGGACGGCGAGGAGGTGCTCGCCCTCAACGGCAAGACCTACCGGCTCGACAGCACGATGACGGTGATCGCCGACGACGCGGGCGTCCACGACATCGGCGGCATCATGGGCGGGGAGCATTCGGGCGTCACCGAGGCGACGAGGGACATCCTCATCGAATGCGCCTGGTTCGATCCGGCGTCGATCGCGCGGACGGGCCAGAAGCTCGGCCTCACTTCCGACGCGCGCAGCCGGTTCGAGCGCGGCGTCGACCCGGCCTTCCTTCTGCCCGGAATCGAGATTGCCACGGCACTGGCCGTCGCGCTTGCCGGCGGCGAAGCGTCGACGACCGTCTGCGTGGGGCGCCCGCCGGACGTCGGGACGATGGTGGACTACCGGCCGCAGCGGACGCGGGAGCTGGGCGGTGTCGAGGTGCCGGAACAACGGCAGAAGGACATCCTGCGCCGTCTCGGCTTCCAGGTGCGCGACGGCGAGACGTGGCAAGTGACCGCGCCCTCGTGGCGCCGCGACGTCGATGGGTCCGCCGACATCGTCGAGGAGATCGTGCGAATCGAGGGCTATGACCGCATCGCCTCCGCGCCCCTGCCGCGCGCGGCGGGGGTCGCGACATCCACGGCGACGCCGGAGCAGCTTGCCGAACGGCGCGTCCGGCGCAGCGCGGCGGCGCGGGGCCTGAACGAAGCGGTGACGTGGAGCTTCATCGCCGAGGCCGAGGCGGCGCCGTTCGGCGGCGCGGCCTTCGCGCTCGACAATCCGATCAGCGAGGACATGAAGGCGATGCGCCCCTCGCTCCTCCCCGGCCTCCTCGCCGCCGCGCGGCGCAACCTCGCGCGCGGCGCGGCGAGCGTCCGGTTGTTCGAGATTGGCCGGCGCTACCTGGCGGACGGCGAGCGGCCGACGCTCGGCCTGGTCCTCGCCGGCGAGCGGGGCGCGCGCGACTGGCGCCGCGGCAAGCCGGGCGGTTTCGACGCTTTCGACGCCAAGGCGGAGGCCATGGCGCTGCTCGCCGCGGTGGGCGCGCGGGTCGACAACCTTCAGGCGCTGAGCCCCGCGTCCGGCGTCTACCATCCCGGCCGCTCCGCGCGCCTCTGCCTCGGTCCGAAGAACGTGCTTGCGGAATGCGGCGAGCTCCACCCGGCGATCCTCAAGGCGTTCGACCTCGCCGGCCCGGTGGTCGCGGCGGAAATCTACCTCGACGCGATCCCGGCGAAGCGCGCCTCCGGCCGGACGCGCGACGCCTACGCCCCGCCGGCGCTGCAGTCGGTCACCCGCGATTTCGCCTTCCTGGTACCTCAGGACCTGCCGGCGGACGCCCTGCTCCGTGCCGTCCGTGGCGCCGACAAGCAGGCAGTGGTCGACGTCTCCCTGTTCGACGTCTTCACCGGCGCCGGCGTGCCGGAGGGGCAGAAATCGCTGGCGCTCGAGATCCTCCTCCAGCCGGTGGAGAAGAGCTTCACCGAGGAGCAGCTGAAGGCGATCGCCGACCGCATCGTCGCGGCCGCGGCCAAGGCCGGTGCCCGCCTCCGCGACTGACGCGCGCGAGGAGCGCGTCCGCGCCGCCTTCGCCGAGCAGGCGGGTTGGTGCGCGAAGCTCGGCTCCCCCTTCACCGCCCGTCTCTGCGCGGTGCTGGGGGAGACGCTCGACCGGGCGACGCCGACCGGCCGCCGTGCCCTGGACTGGCCGGGGGACCCGTCCTCGGGGGCCGGCGCCCTCGCCCTGCGGCTCTGCGGCGGCCTTCACGCCCTCGTCCGCGCGGGCGCGTTGCCGGCGCTCGCGACGCTCTACCCGCCGGCTCCGATGCCCGGCGAGACCGCGCTCCGCGAAGCGCTTCGGCCGGCGCTCGCCCGCGACGACCTTGCCGCCGGGCTCGACCTCCCGCCCCAGACCAACGAGGTCGGCCGCTCGGCCGTCCTCTATGCCGGCCTGCTCGCGGCCGCCGGGGCATTGCGCCGGCCCCTCCATCTCCTCGAGCTCGGCGCCAGCGCCGGCCTCAACCTGATCCTCGACCGCTATGGCTACGACCTTGGCGGACTCGCCACCGGCGATCGGGCGTCGCCGGTTCAGCTGCGCCCAACCTGGAAAGGCGCCCCTCCGCCGGACGCGGAGGTACCGATCGCAGGGCGGCGCGGCGTCGACCTCGACCCGCCCGACGATCCGGAGCGCCTGCTCGCTTATGTCTGGCCCGACCAGCGCGAGCGCCTCGCGGCCGCCGCAGCCGCGATCGGCATGCTCAAGCGCGATCCGCCCCCGCGCGACCGGGGCGACGCGGCCGAATGGATAGAGATGCAGCTCGCCAGGCCCGCTGCTGAGGGGTCGGCACGCATAATCATGCACTCTGTTGCATACCAATATTTCCCCGCCGCGACCCAGGCGCGGGTGACCGCGGCCATCGAAGCGGCGGGCGCGCGCGAACCGCTCGCCTGGCTGCGGATGGAGAAGCGGCCTGAGGAGGAAAAATACAGCCTCCGGCTCCGGCTGTGGCCGGGCGGCGAGGACCGGCTGCTCGCCTGGGTCCACCCGCACGGGCGGGAGGTCAGGTGGCTGGCGGAGGCTCCAGCGCGTTGATCGCGTCGTGCACCCGCGCCTCAACCTCCCGCCGCGGAAGGCCGGGCGGGATGGGGTGCCCGAACCGGAACGTGACGGTTCCCGCCCGCTTCGGTCCCCGCCGGGGCCAGAGCTGGCCGCTGTCGAGCGCGACCGGGACGACGGGCAGGTTGAACGCCCGGTAAAGCCCGGCGAATCCCGGCTGCAGCGCCGGCCGCTGCCCGGGTTCCACCCGGGTACCCTCCGGGAATATGACGATCGGCCGGCCTTCCGCGATCGCCCGCTCCGCCTCCTTCATCAGCCGCCGGAGCGCCGCCGCGCCGCCGGCGCGGTCGACGCCGATCATGCCGTAACGCCGGGCGAGCCAGCCCCAGACCGGGAGCCGCGCCAGCTCGCGCTTCATCACCACCTGCGGGAGGCCGAGGACCGGCACCATCTCCAGCGTCTCGAACATCGCCTGGTGCTTGGCCGCGACCAGCACCGCGCCCTGCGGGACCTCCCCCTCGACCCGGGTGCGGATGCCGAGGATCGCCGCGGCGCACCAGCGGTGGTACCGCGCCCAGCCGTTGGCGACCGCCTGCACCGCCCGCCGCCCGAACAACAGAGCGAGCACCGCCACCGCGACCCACACCACCGTCCCCCCGTAGAAAACGAGGGCGAAGGCGAGCGTCCTCAGCCGCTCCATCAGATGCCGAGCAGCACCGCCGCCCGGCGCAGCAGATATTTGTTATATTCGAGGAACAGTGTCTGGAAGCGCGGGTGGCTCTCGATCGCGTCCTCGTAGACCTGGGCCGAGCCGCCCACCTGGCGGACGATCTCGAAGCCGGCGCGGGGCATGTGCCAGTCGGTGGTCACCAGCCGCACGGACTTGAACCGCCGCCGCTTCACCCAACGCGCGACCTCGTCGGCATTGGAGCGCGTGTCCACCGCCTCGCGGCCGAGGTCGATGCAGCAGGCGAAGAGCGGCGCGCTCGCCGGATACTGGACGGCGAGATCGTGCGCGCCGACCGTCGCGTCGACCCCCGAGACGAGCATCCGTTGGGCCCGGTGGCGGGCCAGGAGATCGAGCCCCCGCTCGATCCGCTTCGGCCCGCCGGTCAGCACGACCACGGCGTCGGTCGCGCGGTCGTCGCCCGGCTCGGGCAGCAGCACCGCGAAGGCGGCGTAGCCGAGCAGGTAGGCGAGGCCGAGAAAGGCGAGAAAGCGCGAGATCACAACATCCTGCCCAATGCACGAAGTATGGTCGTGCGCGCCACCAGCATCGCCAGAAGGACGCCCAAAAGGGGCAAAGCGATGAGCAGCACCCAGGCCAGCGGCGGCAGCGCGACCGATCCGAGGAGGTCCGACCCGAGCGCCGCGGCCCGGCTGCCGAGCAGGACCAGCACCAGCGCCGCGGCCGCCAGCCCCACCAAACCTCCGAACAAGGCATCGAGCGCGATCCGGCGCTGGAAAAGCCGCGCCACCTGGAGATCCGTCGCGCCCATCAGGTGCAGCACCTCGATCGTCGCCCGGTGGGTGTCGAGGGCGGCCCGCGCGGCGAGGACGACGGTGGCGGCGGTCGCGCCGATCATCAGCAGGACCAAGGCGACGGCGAGCCAGCGCAACGCCGCGATCAGCCGGCCGAGCGGCGCCAGCCAGGTGGCATTGCTGTCGACGCGCGCCGAGGGCGCCGCGGCCGCGATCGCGCCGCGGACCGTGTCGACCCGGTCCCCGCCGCCGGGCGCGAGGTCGACGTCGATCATCGCGGGGATCGGCAGGTCCGCATCGAGCGCGCCGCCCCCCAGCCAGGGTTCGAGCAGCTTCTGCATCTCGTCCTGGGTCAGCCTGTGGACCCGCGCGACGCCGGGCAGCCGCTCCGCCGCGGCGAGCGCGGCCGCCGCCTCCGCCTCACGACGGTCCGGGTTGGCGGCCATGACCTGCACGGTGAGGCGGCTCGCCATCCCGGCGGTGAGGTTGCCGGCGGCGCTGCCGAGGCCGAGGCCAGCGGCCGCGGCGAGCACGGTCAGGAACATCATGATGGCGATGACCCAAGGCATCGGCCCCGCCATCCGCCCCTCCGGCAGCAGCCGCCGGTCGGCGGCGCCGAACTTGCGCGCGCCCGCCTTCATGCGTCGGGCCGCCGCGGCGGATGGCGCAGCGCCCCGGTCGGATCGAGCAGCTCGCCGCGATCGAGCCGCAGCATCTCCGCCCGGCCGATCGACGAAATGAGGTGCAGGTCGTGGGTGGCGACGACGATCGTGGTGCCGAGCTTGTTCAAGCTGTCGAACAGGTGGAGCAGGCGCTTGGCCATATCGGGATCGACGTTGCCGGTCGGCTCATCGGCCACCAGCAGCTCGGGCCGGGCGATGACGGCGCGGGCGATGGCGACGCGCTGCTGCTCGCCGCCCGACAGGGTCGCCGGCCGCGCGCTGGCGCGGTGGCCGAGACCCACCCAGGCCAGCATCTCCTTCACCGGATTCTCGAGGTCGCGGTCGGCGACGCCGGCGACGCGGAGCGGCAGCGCCACGTTGTCGAACGCCGACAGGTGGGGGACCAGGCGGAAATCCTGGAAGACGACGCCGATCCGCCGCCGGAATCCCGGCAGGCGCCGGCGGGGCATGGTGACGATGTCCTCGCCGAACAGGCGGATCAGCCCCCGGCTCGGACGCTGTGCAAGGTAGAGGAGGCGGAGCAGCGAGGTCTTGCCGGCGCCCGAAGGACCGGTGAGAAAGTAGAATCCCCCCTCCTGCAGCGAGAAGCTGAGGTCCGACAGCGTCTCGGCGCCGGTGCCGTAGCGCAGGCCGACATTATCGAACTGAACGATGCTGCCGCCGCTGGCCAGACCCGCCTCCGCTCGCCCTCGCTTCTCTCGCCATCCCATGACATGCGGCGGCGCCCCGCGCAAACCCGCGAAAAGGCGGCATTTGCTTGCTGGCGGGGCGCAACTGTGCTTGGTCTTAACCAAATTCGCGCGCCGGAGCCCGTTCCTCACCGATGATCCTCAGCTGCCCCGCCTGCAAGACGCGCTACGTGGTCCCGGACAGCGCGATCGGAGCGGCGGGACGGCAGGTCCGCTGCGCCTCCTGCCGCCACAGCTGGTTCCAGAGCGCGCCGCCGCCGCGCGCCGCGCCGCCCGCGGCCGCGCCGTCACCCCCGCCGCCACCGCCTCCACCGCCACCATCTCCACCGCCGCCTCCCGCGCCGGTCGAGGCGCCCCCGGCCTTCGCCGCGCCGCGCCGCCGGCCCGAGCCGGAGGCCGTGCCGGTCCCCACCCGCCCGGCGGCGAGCGAGCTGCTCGGCCCGGCGGTGGAGGAGCCGGAGGATTTCGACGCCTTCGCCCACCAGCCGCCCTTCCGTCCCCGCCGCAACCCGGCGCGGCTGTGGACCGTCTTCGCCATCGCCTTCGCGGTCGTCGCGCTGGCCGCGGTCGCGGCGATCTTCCTGATCGGCCCGCCGCGGCTCGGGGCGATGACCGGCGCGGCGGCGTCGAGCCCGCTGGGGATCGAGGGGACCATCGCCCGCCAGCAACTCGCCAGCGGCAACTCTCTCCTCACCGTCAACGGCCGCGTCTGGAACCCGGCCGGCAAGACGCAGCGCGTGCCGCCGATCAAGGTCGAGCTGCTCGACGCCCAAGGGGCCACCGTCTCGAGCTGGTCGGTCGCCGCGCCGGTGAGCGAGCTCGCCCCAGGGCAGAGCGCCACCTTCAGCAACACCGAAATCGACGCACCCCCGGCGGCCAAGCGGCTCCACCTCAGCTTCGGCCCCAGCGTCTAGCGGTATGCGGATCGGCATCCTCACCGGCGGCGGCGACGTTCCCGGCCTCAACCCCTGCATCCGCTCGATCACCCTCTCCGCGGACGATCTCGGCTGGACGGTCACCGGTTTCCGGCGCGGTTGGGAAGGCGTCCTCGCCATCGACCCGGCCGATGCGGCGTCGGTCGCCGCGAACAGCCTTTCTCTGACCCGCGAGGGCGTTCGCGGCCTCGACCGGATGGGCGGGACGATCCTCCATACGTCGCGCACCGATCCACGCACCCTGAAGGCCGGCGACCAGACGGGGCGGGTGATCGCGACGCTCGAGGCGCTCGGCATCGACGCCATGGTGACGCTCGGCGGCGACGGGACCTTGCGGTTCTCGGCCCACCTCGCCGCACAGGGCGTGCCGATCGTCTCGATCCCCAAGACGATGGACAACGACGTCTACGGCACCGATTATTGCATCGGCTTCTCGACCGCCGTCAGCCGGTCGGTCGAGGCGATCAATGCGTTGCGCACCACCGTCGAGAGCCACGAGCGCATCGGGATCGTCGAATTGTTCGGGCGGCGAAGCGGCGAAACCGCCTTACTGGCCGGCTTCCTCGCCCAGGTCGACCGCACCGTCATCGCCGAGGTCCCCGCCGACCTCGACATCCTCCTGCCGCTGCTCGCCGAGGACAAGGCGACCAACCCGGCGCGCTACGCGATGTGCGTCGTCTCAGAAGGGGCGGCGATCCGGGGCGAGGCGGGCGAAGACCAGCTGTCCCGCCCGGCGAGCGAGCGCGCCGACGTCGGCGTCGGCCACCGCCTCGGCCGCGCCATTTCGGCCCGCCTCGGCTGCGGCGTCGTCAATCAGGAGCTCGCCTACCTGATGCGCGCCGGCGAGCCGGACGCCATGGACCGGATGGTCGGGCTCGCCTTCGGCGGCCTCGCCGTCCAGCTCCTCGCGCGCCACGAGCACGGCCGGATGGTGACGCTCACCGACGGCAATTACAGCCACGTCCCCGCCGACACGCTGCTCCACGGCCGCAAGACGGTCGACGTGTCGGGACTCTACGACGGCGCCGCCTACCGCGCCAAGCTGATGCGCGTCGAGGGCATGCCGATGTTTCTGTATTAGGGACTGGGGACTGGGGACTGGGGACTGGGGACTGGGGACTGGGGACTGGGGAGAGCTGCTGCCCCGCCAGTTCCCGGTCCCGCGAAGCCAACCCCATTGCACCCGCCAAACCCCTTTGCTAGAGGCCGCGCTCCTACCGGCGCCGGACCTGTTTCGGCGGCATCACGTGCGGTCGTGGCGGAACTGGTAGACGCGCAGCGTTGAGGTCGCTGTGGCCGAAAGGCCGTGGAAGTTCGAGTCTTCTCGACCGCACCATCACTTCGGGCAGAGCTTGCCCGTCTTTGCGCAGAAGGCCTTGCGCAGGTCGCCGCCGAAATCGACGCCGCCGACCTTCGTCACCGCCCGCATCATGACGCCCGGCACCGCCTCGCGGTAGCGGCGCGAGGCCGGCGTTTCGGCGAACGCGACCAGCATGCGGAGATCCTCGAGGGTGAGCGTCGCGGCATATTCGTGTCCGAAAACGGCGACCATCTTCTCCGCAATCGCGGCGGCCACCGTGCGGCCGGTGTCGCGCAACATCGCGCGCTCGGCGGCGCTGAGCTCCGGGTGCTGGGCGATGAGCTCCTCCGTCTCCTTCGCGGCGACGGTCGGCAGCAGCGTCTCGAGCGTGCCGGTGGCGGCGAGGCGGCGGCCGAGCGCTTCGGCTTCCGGGCTCGGCGCGGCGACGAGCAGGGCGGCGAGGGTAAAAGCGAGCATGGTCACCTCCGCCGCGCCTTGTCGGCGCAAAGTTGCGGCGTCGCAACGGGAACTCCCCGCTTCGCCCGGCATTGACCCCGCGGCGCCGCCTGTTGCGCGCGCCCCGAAGGGAGAGTTCCAGATGTTTCGCAAGGCGATGAACCTCGTCCTCATCACCGGCGCGATCGTGTCGATCGTCGCCTGCAACACGGTGCGCGGCGCCGGCAAGGACATCGAATCCACTGCCAACGCCACCTCGAACGCGATGCACTGAGGCCGCGCGGCTCCGGCCGCGCCCGGATCCCCGGAGACCGCGCTTCCGGCGCGGCCTTCGCGGGTGCGGCTCGCCGATGAGGCGGGGCCGCTTGTGAGGCTTGCCGTCACGCCCTAGGTTCGCCGCCTATGGCCAGTGACGCGTCCGCCCCGCCCTCGCGCCTCAAGCGGGGCATCCTCACCACCCTCAAGGGCCTGCTCTACGCCGGGCTCATCGGCCTCATCGCCATCGCCGTGGCGGTGGTCGTGGCGATGAACTCGCTGCCGACCTACGACGAGTTGGTCCGTCGCAACGATCTCGGCCAGACGATCCGCGTCCACGCCGCCGACGGCTCGGTGCTGGTCGCGATGGGCCCGAGCTTCGGGGAATGGCTGCCGAGCAACGAGATCCCGAAGATCATGAAGGACGCCCTGATCTCGGTCGAGGACAGGCGCTTCCGTTCGCATCTCGGCGTCGATCCGCTCGGCCTCGTCCGCGCCGTCGGCTCCGGCCTCATCAACAGCCGCCGGGTCAGCGCGACCTCGACGATTACGCAGCAGCTCGCCCGCAACATCTTCCTCAGCAACAACCGCAGCTACGCTCGCAAGGGACGCGAGATGATCCTCGCGCTGGCCCTCGAGCGCAAATTCTCGAAGGACCAGATCCTCGAGCTCTACCTGAACCGCGTCTATTTCGGCGGCGGCGCCTTCGGCATCGACGCCGCCTCGCGCAAATTCTTCGGCCATTCGGCGCGCACGCTGAGCCTCTCGGAGGCGGCGATCATCGCCGGCCTCGTCAAGGCCCCCTCCAACTATGCGCCGAGCGCGGATCCGGAGGCCGGCAAGGCCCGCGCCGCCACGGTCATCCGGTTGATGGCGGAGAACGGCGCCATCACCCAGGCCGAGGCCGCCGCCGCCCAGCCGGCGGACGTCAAGATCGCGCCGACGCCCAAGCAGAACAGCGTCCGCTATTTCACCGACTGGGTGCTGCCCCAGCTCGACACGCTGATCAGCGTCAACAACCAGCCGATCGAGGTCTGGACCACGCTCGATCCCAACATGCAGCGGCTGGCGGACCAGGTGATCAACGCCAACAGCCCGGCCGGGGCGCAGGGCGCGCTCGTCGCCCTCGACCGCGACGGCGCGGTGCGGGCGATGGTCGGCGGCAAGGATTACGTCAACTCGATCTACAACCGCGCGACGCAGGCGAACCGCCAGCCGGGCTCCTCGTTCAAATTGTTCGTCTACCTCGCCGCGCTCGAAGCGGGCTACAAGCCGGACCAGCTGGTCTCCGCCGACCCGATCAACATCAACGGCTGGAGCCCGCGCAACAACGGGCACGCGGTCTCGGGCATGATCAGCCTGCGCCAGGCGTTCGCGCAATCGATCAACACCGTCTCCGCCCGGCTGGGACAGGAGGTCGGCTTCCGCACCGTCGCGGACATGGCGCAACGGCTCGGCATCACCTCGAAGCTGGTCACCCATCCGTCGATCACGCTGGGCAGCTCCGAGGTGCGGCTGATCGACATGACCCGCGCCTATGCGGCGGTCGCGGCGAAGGGCGTCGCGGTCGTGCCCTACGGCATCAAGCGGGTGACGACGCCGAAGGGCGAATTGCTCTACCAGGCGCAGCCGCCGGACAACCGGGCGCTGTTCACGCCGTGGATCGCCGCGGAAATGACCGACCTCATGCAGACCGCGGTGCTGACCGGCACCGGCCGCGCCGCGCAGATCGGCCGTCCCGTCGCCGGCAAGACCGGCACCACGACCCTGAACAAGGACGGCTGGTTCCTCGGCTTTTCGAGCGGCCTGACCACCGGCGTGTGGATGGGGCGCGACGACAACAAGGTCGTGCCGGGCCTGCAGGGCGGAACGGCGCCGGCCCGTGCCTTCCACGACTTCATGATCAAGGCCGTCGCCAACCGGCCGGTCGAGAATTTCGACGTGCAGGTGAAGGCGCCGGACTGGCAGGAGCCCGATCAGGACGCGTGGAGCCAGCTGCCCGACAACGGCCAGGCGCCGGGGGCGGGACAGTTCGTGGATCCAGACGGCAACGCGCTGCCCGAGGACCGTCAGCCGGCGCCGCCGGTGCGGATGCGCCCGCCGCCGCCGAGCGACGAGGACCGCGCCTACCAGTCGATGCTCGATCGCGCGACCGGACGGGACGATTTGCCGCCCCCGCCGCCGCCACGGCGCCGGCCGCGTCCGCTACCGCCGCCCGACGCGATGGAGCCGCGGACCTTCGCGCCGCAGCCATAGGCGCGCCGGCTTCGGGTCGGCGCCGAGCAGGTCGGCGACGAGCGCGTGGAAGGCCGGGCCATGGTTCATGTGGACCCGGTGCGCGACCTCGTGGGCGACCGTCGCCCGGCGCACCCAGTCGGGCGCGAGGATCAACCGCCAGCTGTAGCGGATCGCACCGGATGCGGCGCAGCTTCCCCATCGCGACACGGGATCGCCGACCGCGACGCGGGTGACGGCGACGCCGGCCCGGGCGGCGAATTCGTGCGTCTCCGCTTCCAGCAACGCGCGGGCCGTGCGCGCGAGCCAGCGCGTGAGCCGCGCCTCCAGCCCCTCGGCCGGGCCGCCGGCGACGACCCGTTGCCCCTCGAGACGGGGCGTGCGCGGGCGCGCCGGGTCCCAGTCGACGCGGTGCGGCAGGCCGAACAGCGGGATCTCGCTTCCCGCCACCAGCGGCTGCCCGGCGCCGAGGCTGGCGAGCTGCGCCTCGATCCACGCGCGGTGACCCGACGCCCAGTCCAGCGCCTTGCGCTGCGAGACCCGGCGCGGCACGGTGAGCACGACATCCCCGGTGCGCCGATCGACGCGCAGCCGCATCACCCGCGCCCGCGGCGAGACCATGAGCTTCAGCGCGGCGGAGCGCCCGCCTCCCTCGAAACGCAGCTCAGAGGTCATCGTCGAGGATATACATTTCGAGATTGTCGTCGCCGGCGTCGCGCTCGGATACGGTCCAGCCGCGGATCGACACGCCGGCGCGGTGGACGCTTTCCGGGTCGCCCGAGAGGAGCGGGTGCCAGTCATAGAGCGGCTTGCCCTCGGCGCGCAGGCGGTAGGCGCAGGTCGCGGGCAGCCAGTCGATGGTCGCGACGCCCGCCGCGGTCAGCCGCACGCAGTCGGGAACGAAGGCTCGCCGCCCCCGGTAATTGGAGCAGCGCGCGGTCTTGAGGTCGAGCAGCTTGCAGGCGACGTTGGTCGGGTGGATGACACCGGTCTCCTCGTCCTCGAGCTTGTGCAGGCAGCAGCGGCCGCAGCCGTCGCACAGCGCCTCCCATTCGCCTCGGTCGAGGTCGGCCAGCGGCTTCTCCCAGAAATTCACGACACCCATTTCCCGAGCTCGGCGGCGACCTGCTCCGCGCCTTGATCCGCGGGAAGGAGCGCGACCGGCTCGCCCTTCGGCCCCATCAGCACCGTCATCCGGCTGTGATCGACCGCATAGCCTCCGCCCGGCTGCGGCGGCTGCTTGGCGAACCAGACCGCATAAGCCTTGGCGGCGACCGCGACCTGCTGCGGCGTTCCGGTCAGGCCGACGAGGCGGGGATGGAAGGCCGCGGTATAGGCCTTCATCACCGCCGGGGTGTCGCGCTCCGGGTCGACGGTGATGAAGAGCGGCTGGATCTTGGCCGCGCGGGTGGGCGTCTGCTTCTCGAGCCGCCGCATCGCCTGGCCGATGACGGCGAGGTCGTTCGGACAGATGTCCGGGCAATGGGTGTAGCCGAAATAGACGATCCGGTACTTGCCCGCGAAATCGCCGTCGCGGACGGTGCGGCCGTCCTGGTCGGTAAGGGCGAAGGGGCCGCCGATCCGCGCGCCCTTGAGCGGCGGCTCCCCCGCGGCCCCCGAACAGGCGGCGAGGAGCAGGGCAAGGATGAGCGGGAGGAGGCGTTTGGCGGGTGTTTCGTTCATGGCGCAGGCAGGCGGGCTTTGCTACAGACGGCGTTCGAAGTCGAGATATGGGGATCGAGGTGATCAAGCGATATGGCCGCATCGCGGCGGCAGCTCTCGCGCTCGCGCTGACCGTCGGCGCGCCGGCCGCCGCGCAGAGTTACTCCGACGGCTACCTGTTCCTCAAGGCGGTGCGGGAGAAGGACGCCGACAAGGTCAACCAGCTGGTCGCCAGCTCCGCCAACGTGGTCCTCAACATCCGCGACCAGGCCGACGGCGAAGGCGCGCTTCACTACGTCACCCGCGACCGGGAGATCGTCTGGCTCAACTTCCTGCTCGGCAAGGGCGCCCGCGCCGACATCCAGAACAGCAAGGGCGAGACTCCGCTCAGCCTGGCGACCCAGATCGGCTGGCGTGAGGGCGCCGAATTGCTCCTCAGCCGCGGCGCCTCGGTCGACCTCGGCAACCAGCGCGGCGAAACGCCGCTGATGCTCGCCGTGCAGCGGCGCGACCTGCCGATGGTCCAGCTGCTTCTCAGCCACGGGGCCAATCCGAACAAGAGCGACCGGGTGAGCGGCTATTCGGCACTCGAATATGCCAAGCGCGACCCGCGGGCGACCGCGATGGTCAAGGCGATGACCGAGAAAATGGCTCCGGCGAAACCGGCGGCCGGGCCCAGGCCCTAGGCGAATCCCGCAAGCGACGGGTCGAGGTCCCCGACGAGCCGCCGCGCGGCACGGCGGGCGAAGCGCAGCGTCTCCGCCTTGCGCCGCGCCGGCGGCAGCTTGCGCAGCGGCGCCTCGCGGAGCACCGCCGCCTCGTAGCGGTCGGCGACGAGCAGCCCACACAATTCGGGATGGAAGCCGGCCGTCGCGAACGGCGCGAGGTCGAACCCTTCGGGCACGGCCCAGAAGAAGCGATCGCAATAGCCGAGATATTCCAGCCACTTGCAGTCGCCCATCAGGTCCGCGCGGGACACCTTGATCTCGACGATGGTGATCAGCCCGTCCGAGTCGATCGCCATCATGTCCGCGCGGCGCCCGTTCGGCAGCGGCACCTCGCACAGCGCGAAGCTGTCGCGATGGAAGAGGAGCCGGGTCACCCCGCGCGCCACGTCCTGAGCGACGGGCGGGGCGTCGGTGAAGCAGAGCTGCGGCTGGAGACTCGGAGAGGAGGCCATCCCGCCAGCTAGAATGAACAGGGAACGCTAGGCAAGCCCTAGCGGTAGAAGACGTGGTTCCCGATCGCTGCCACCCGCGTCAGGTGCCAGCCCGGCGACACCGAGCGGGCGTGGAAGAACAACGCCTTGGGCGCCGGCGCCGGCGCCTCGCCGGCGAGCGCGATCGCGGCGATGGCCAAGGCCGTCTTCCACTGCGCGCCATGCGACACCGCCGGCAGGCGGCCGCCGTGCACGAACGAGAACTGCCCCGGCTGCCGCACGACGCCGCACACGGAGCGCGGGAAGCGGCCGGAGCGGGTGCGGTTGAGGATGACATGGGCGACGCCGAGCTGGCCCTTCAGCGGCTCGCCCTTCGCCTCGAAATAGACGGCAGTGGCGAGGCACGCCTGCTCCGCGCCGGCGGCGGAACCGGTGCCGCGCTCCGCGACCATCCGGGACAGCGTGGGCCGGGTCGCCGACGCCTCGTCCTGGGGCAGGACCGGCTGTTCGAGCGCCGGTTCGCGCTCGGCCGGAACGGCCGGAGCCGGGGTCGCGGGAAGGGTGGTGACGACGGCGGGAATCGCCGCGGGAAGGTTGATCTGCCACGCCCTGGACGGGGTGGCGTGGAAGGTGCCGAAAACGGCGAGGACAAGGGCCGCGGCGAAACCCGCGGTACCGGACATGCGACTCATTCAACATTTCATCAGTGCGGCCGGCCGTCGCAAGCGGGCGCTGCGATGAAGAGGATCGCGCCCGTGACAGCCTTCCGTCTCGCGCAGGCCGCCTCCCCAAAACCCCGGTTCGGCCAGCCTCCCGCTGCTCGCGAAAGTGCGGGGCGGGGGCTAGTTTGTGCGGCGCAGCAGAGTCAATCGAAGGCGTTCATTCCAGCGGCGAACCGTTCGATGGACGGGACGTGCAGTTCCAGCACCCACAGATCCGGGTCGGACCGCCTTCGGCGCGCGACGAACGCGGGAACTGCGTCGGGTGCGTCGGGCGGCGGGTCGTGAGGGGCCCAGCGATAGCAGCCGTCCGGCTGCAGCGTCCTCTCATAAAGCGCGGTTCTCCCCACTCGCTCGACCAGGATCACCAGGATCGCTCCCGCCGTCGCATCGCCCTTCGCCAGGACCGCCGCGTAGCCGCCTTCCAGTTCCGCCCGCCGCCGCAGGGCCCCGACGAGCACCGAGCTCGCGAGACGCGGCGCCATGCTCAGGGCCGGTAGCCCGGAAGGCCGGACAGCGCGATGTGGCTGCGCATGAAGGTTCCGGTGCCCCGCCCGGCTTCCTCCCCCGCCGCGTCGATGATTCGCGCCTCGCCGACAAATACGCGGCGGCGCCCGCTCGCCCAGCGGCCTTCGGCCGTGGCTGGCCCCGGCCGCAACGGCTTCGTGAACAGCAGGTTGAACGCGGTCGTGAGCAGGAAGCGGTCGGTCGCCAGGCTGTTGCAGGCGTAGAAGGCGGCGTCGTCCATCATCTTGAAGTAGAGCGTGCCGTGCGCGGCTCCGGCGGCGTGGAAATGGGCTTCGCTGACCTCGAAGGCGATGCGCGCATATCCTTCCTCGACGATCTCCAGCCGCGATTCGAACAGGCCGTTGACCGGCGCGTGGCGATAGAGCGATTCGAGGGCCCGAAAATGGGCCGCGGCGCCCGCTTCAGGCGGCATTGAGGGTTTCGACGCCGGCGAGCAGGGCGAAGATCGCGTCGCGCGATCGTGCTCCGCGCAGCTTCGCCGTCGTCTCGCGGTCGCGCAGGGCGCGGCTGACGCTCGCGAGTGCCTTCAGATGGTCGGCGCCGGCGTCCGTCGGCGACAGCAGGAGGAAGACCAGGTCGACGGGAAGGCCGTCGACGGCGTGGAACTCGACCGGATGGGCCAGTCGCGCGAAATAGCCGAAGACGTGGTCGAGCCCCTCGAGCTTGGCGTGGGGAATGGCGGCACCGCCGCCGAACCCGGTCGAGCCGAGCTTCTCACGCTCCGACAGCGCGCCCACGACGAGCTTGGGCGCGAGGCCGAGCTTGCGCCCGGCGACGGCGCCGAGCTGCTGGAAGAGAGCCTTCTTGTTGGCGACGCTCAGCGCCGCGTCCACGCGGTCGATCGTCAGCAGGTCGTTAAGGTCGGTCATCGCTCACCAGATGGGGACGCGCACGCGGCGCAGGCAGGAAGATTCAGCCGGGACGGAAAGCGGCCCGGCACCCTTCGATCAGCCGACCCCTCGTCGCTCCGCCGCCGGCTCGAGCCCCATGCCCGGCGCGTCGTCATGGCCGCCGGCACCGTTGCGGTCCTTCTGGCGCCGGGTGTTGCGGCGCATCTGCTTGGCGACCTTGTCCAGCGCCGCCTCGAAGGCCGGGCGGGCATCGGCGGCGCGCTCGAGCGCCTTGAGCACGAGTCCCGGCGGGGCGTAGGCGACGATCTCGCAGGTGAAGCCGTGGTCGTGCGGCCCCTTTCCGAAGGTCACCTGCGCCGAGGTCGCGCGCATATGATATTTGTCGTCCGCCGCGCGAATGGCCTCGGCCGCATGGCCGCGCAGAGCCTCCCCGACTTCGACCTGATGACCAGAAACCCTTATGTCCATGAGAGTCTCCGCAAAGCTCCGCGAACCGCCGATCGGCGTCGGCGCCGGTCAGCGCCCGTCCAGTCGAGCCCATATGGGATCGACGATCCCGCTCAGGAAGTGGGTGTGCGCGGCAAGCTCCTCCGCGCTCGGCGCATGGGCACGCGGCGGCCGCACCTCGATCCGGATCGGCGCCGGCGCCGCCTCCCTGAACTCCGGGTCGATCGGTTCCGCGACGATCGTATCGAGGCCGAAGCCGATCTGCCGCCCGCCGGTCAGCTCGACATAACATTGGGCGAGCAGCTGCGCGTCGATGAGCGCACCGTGCTTGACGCGCACGCTGCGGTCGACGCCGTAGCGGGTGCAGAGCGCGTCGAGGCTGTGCTTGGCGCCGGGATGCCGGGCGCGGGCGAGCTGGAGCGTGTCCACCATCCGCGTCAGGCAGACCAGCGGCCGGCCGCAATTGCCCAGCTCGTGGTTGAGGAAGCCGAAGTCGAAGCCGGCATTGTGCGCGACCAGCGGGCAATCGCCGAGGAATTCGATGAGGTCCTCGACCACGTCGTGGAACCGCGGCTTGTCCGCCAGGAAGGCATCCGACAGGCCATGCACTTCCTGCGCGCCGGCCGGCATCGGTCGCTCGGGGTTGAAATAGGAATGGAAGGTGCGGCCCGTCTCGACCCGGTTGAACAATTCGACGCAGCCGATCTCGACGATGCGATCGCCGGCGAGCGGACTGAGGCCGGTGGTCTCGGTGTCGAAAACGATTTCCCGCATGGCGGCGACTATGAATCCAGCGCATCCGTCAGGCAAGCGACGATGCGGCGAACCGCTTGTCGCGTTTCCTCTACGCTGCCGCCGGTCGGGATGACGAAATCGGCCCGTGCCCTCTTCTTCGCATCCGGCAGCTGGCGCTCGAGGATACGCTCGAGCTTGTCGGCCGTCATCCCGGGCCGCGCCAGCACCCGCTCCCTCTGCACAGCCTCCGGCGCGGAGACGACGGCGATCTTGTCGACGGCAGCCGCGCCGCCCGCTTCGAACAACAACGGGATGTCGAGCAGGACGAGGGGTACGTGCCCATGTTCGGCGAGAAAGCGCTCCCGCTCCCGCGCGACCGCCGGATGGACCAGCATCTCGAGGCTGCGCAGTTTCTCCGGCTCCCCCAGCACCCGCTCGGCAAGCGCGCCGCGATCCACCCCTTCCGGCCCCGTCGTGCCCGGGAAATGCATCTCAATCATCTCGACCAGCGCGCCGGCGGGCCCCTGCAGCCGATGCACCTCGGCGTCGGCGTCGAAGACGGGCACCCCTTCGTCGGCGAACATCTGGGCCACGGTCGACTTTCCCATGCCGATGGAGCCGGTGAGCCCGAGCCTGATCATGCGCGCAGAAGCTCCCTCAGCTCCGCGTCGCAACGGCGGGGCGCCGGCGCGCCGAACAGGAGGCGAAAGGCTTCCTCGGCTTGCGCTATCAACATCGCGATGCCGTCATTCCATCCGTAACCCAATTCCCGCGCGCGCCGGACGAAGGGGGTGAGCGGCGGATCGTAGACCATCTCCAGGCAGAATGCGTCGGGGTGCGCGTCGGCAAGCGCGTCGAGGACCGCCTGCGGCAGCGGAGGATTTCCCGCCATGCCGGCGGCGGAAGCCTGGATGATGCGCTCGGCGCAGTCCATGCCCCGCCTCGCATCCTCGACGGCGAAGAAGCGAAGGTCCCCTGAGATCGAGCCGAGTTTTCGCCGCGCGCGGTCCGGGTCACGCGCGATGATGCGGACATCGTGGAGGCTGTGCCGGCCAAGCGCGTACACCGCCGCCCGGGCTGCGCCGCCGCCACCGATGATCGCGGCGACCTCGCGGCTTAGCAGGTGCGGAAGCGCGCCGATGACCCCTGCAACGTCGGTGTTGGCGCCAACGAGTCCCGCTTCTCCCCTGATGATGCAATTGGCCGCTCCGGCGCCGGCGGCGGCCGAGCTGCACGTGTCCACCGCGGCCAAAGCGAGTTCCTTGAGGGGCATGGTGACGTTGCAGCCCCGCCAATGAGGGTCTCGCCGCCGCGCCGCTAAATACGACGGCAGTTCGCTCGCCGTGACGCGGGTGCACCGGTAATCCCCCTCGATGCCGAGCCGCTTGAGCCAGAACTTGTGGATCAGCGGCGACTTCGAATGGGCGACCGGATCGCCGACCACCTCCGCGTACGGCGTCGTCACGCCCTCACCAGCCCCCGCTGGCGCAGATAATCGAGAAGCGGCAGGAGCGGCAGGCCCAGGATCGCGAAGTGGCTGCCCTCGATCTTCTCGAACAGCTGCACGCCCGGCCCCTCGATGCGATAGCCGCCGACGCTCCAGCGTATCGATTCCCACTCGCGCGCCAGATAATCGTCGAGGAAGGCGTCGCTGAAATGACGCATGGTGAGGCGCACGCGCTCGCTTCCCCACCAAACCGGCTGGCCGTCCTCCGCGATGACGGCCGCGGTGTGGAGCTGGTGCGTCGTCCCGCGCAGCGAATGGAGCTGGCCCCGGGCCTCATCGCGCGACGCGGGCTTCGACAGCATCGTGCCGTCGCCGCGCTCGAGGGTCTGGTCGGCGCCGAGGATGAGGTCGCCCTCGCTCCCGCTGGCGGAGAGCGCCTTGAGTTGCGCCAGCTCCTCGGCGACGCCGAGCGCATCGAAGCCGGCGCCCCACAGCCCGGCCTTCGCCTGCTCCTCCTCCAGCTCCGCCTCGACGAGGCCGAAGGGAATGTCGGCAGCCTCGAGCATCGCGCGGCGCGCGCTGCTTTTCGAGGCGAGCAGCAGCCTCATGGGGCCTGCTCCCGCGCCGCGTCGATGCGCTCGTTGCACAGCCGGACGATGGCGAAGGCGGTCTCCTCGATCGAACGGCGGGTGACGTCGATGACCGGCCAGCCCTGGTCGGCGAAGATGCGGCGGGCGAAGCCGAGCTCGGCGTTCACCGCCTCCAGGTCGACATAGTCCGTCTCCGGCGCCTGGTTCAGCGCGAGCAGGCGGTTGCGGCGGATCTGGATCAGGCGCTCCGGATTGGTCGTCAGGCCGACGATCAGGGGATGGCGGAGCGAAAAGAGCTGCGGCGGCGGCGGCGATTCGGGAACGAGCGGGATGTTGGCGACCTTGTAGCCGCGATTGGCGAGGTAGATCGACGTCGGCGTCTTCGAGGTGCGGGAGACACCGGCGAGGATGATGTCCGCCTCCTCCCAATTCTCCACCCCGACGCCGTCGTCATGCGCGATGGTGAACTGGATCGCGTCGACGCGGGCGAAATAGGCGGCATCGAGCGCGTGCTGGCGTCCCGGCCGCCCCTTCGCTTCCTGCCCCAGCACCGCCGACAAAGCATGGGTCACCGGGTCGAGCACCGACACGGCATGGATGCCCCGCCGCCGCGTCTTCTGTTCGAGCTCGCGGCGGATGTTGCTGTTGACCAAGGTGTAGAGAACGAGGCCCGGCCGGCGCTCGATATCGTCGAGCACACGGTCGAGATGGCCCTCGGATCGCACCATCGGCCAGAAATGCCGCAGCACCTCGACATGGTCGAACTGGGCGAGGCAGGCTTTGGCGATCACCTCCAGCGTCTCGCCGGTCGAGTCGGAGAGGAGGTGGAGGTGGAGCGGCTCCGGCATCAGAACGCGCTGTGGATAAGCATGTGGGAAGCGCTACCGTAACCCTCGGGGCGGTTGCAAGGCGAAGCGCCGTCCCCGCAACCCGCCGAACCATCCACAGAGTTGCAAAGGTTGACGTTTCGTTACGTCGCGCCTGTGGATTGCGGGGAAGGCTTTCGCGACTCCGCGCGGTTCCGCGGCTTTCGGGCACGTCAACCTGTTTGCAAAATCGGGCGAAGCCAATAAACCCCGGCATCCGCCGCCCAACATCCTACTTCAATCCTCTTCTATAAGACTCTTAAAGAGAGAAGAGCGGGGAGCCCGTTCCTGGTCATGCCCTCTGCCGATAAGCTCCTGCTCCGCGCGCTCGCCGGCGAAAAACCTGAAAAAACACCGGTTTGGCTGATGCGTCAGGCGGGGCGCTATCTTCCCGAGTACCGCGCGTTGCGGGCGCAGAAGGGCGGGTTTCTCGATCTCGCCACCGATTCCGAAGCCGCGGCGGAGGTGACGCTCCAGCCGATCCGCCGCTTCGGCTTCGACGGCGCGATCCTGTTCTCGGACATCCTCATCGTACCGTGGGCGCTCGGCCAGGAGCTGCGGTTCGAGGCCGGCGAGGGCCCGCGCCTGTCGCCGCCTTTGGTGGACGCGGCGCTCGACTCGCTGGCGCGCGTGCCGACTCGGCTCGAGCCGGTTTTCGCCACTGTGGAGAAAGTCGCCGCAGCGCTTCCTCCGCAAACCGCTTTTCTGGGCTTTGCGGGAAGCCCGTGGACGGTCGCCACCTACATGATCGCGGGCCAGGGCAGCCGCGAGCAGGCGGAGGCGCGGCGTTACGCGTACCGGGATCCGGCCGCCTTCCAAGCGATCATCGATGCGATCGCGGCGATGACGGTCGAGTACCTCTCCGCGCAAATCGCGCGCGGCGTCGAAGCGGTGCAATTGTTCGACAGCTGGGCGGGGAGCCTATCGCCGGCGCAGTTCGAACGCTGGGTGATCGCACCGACGGCGACGATCGTCGGCAAGCTCAGGGCGCGGCATCCGGGCACGCCGATCATCGGCTTTCCGAAGGGCGCCGGCGGCAAGCTGCCGGCTTATTCCCGGGAGACCGCCGTCGATGCGATCGGCCTCGACGAGACCGTCGACCCGGCCTGGGCTGAAGCCGCGCTCCCCGTCGGGCTCCCGGTCCAGGGCAATCTCGACCCTCTGGCGCTGATTGCCGGTGGAGCTGCGCTTGAAACCGCGGTGGCCCGCATCCTATCTGTGTTCCGGGAGCGCCCGCACGTCTTCAACCTGGGGCACGGAATCTTGCCGGACACGCCGATCGCGCACGTCGAGCAGCTGCTTACCCTGGTGCGCCGGTGATCTATGCGCTGCAGACGGCCCTCAGCTTGACCTACGTCTGGATCAAGGCCGGCCATGTCATCTTCGTCATCTTCTGGATGGCGGGGCTGTTCCTGCTGCCGCGCTACTACATCTACCACCAGGAGAGCGTGCCAGGATCGGCCGAGGAGAAGAAGTGGATCGAGCGCGAACGCAAGCTCCGCCACATCATCATCACCCCGGCGATGATCCTGGTGTGGGTGTTTGGGCTCTTGATGATGTGGTCGAACCAGTGGTGGGTCGCGACGTGGTTTCAGCTCAAGTTCCTGCTGGTCGTCGCGTTGTCCGGCTATCACGGCTGGATGATCGGCTACGGCCGGAAGCTCGCGCGCGGCGAGCGGCCGGTGAGCGGACGGGCGCTCAGGATCATGAACGAGATTCCGGGCCTCGCCGCGGTGCTGATCGTCATCCTGGTGATCGTGAAGCCGTTCTGAGGCACCGGTCCGCGATGACGAGAGTGGCCGTTGACTTGATTCCCGCCGGAGCCTAACTCGCGTCTAGTCGTTCGCCCGCCGTCCGCGTGGGCCGATCCAGCCGCACCTCCGTTCCTCCCCGCGCGACCGGACGACCATCCAATTTCCGAGTATCTCCTCCATGCATCTCAAAGACCTCAAGCAGAAATCCCCCGCCGACCTCGTCGCCATGGCCGAGGAGCTCGGCATCGAAGGCGCCTCGACGCTCCGCAAGCAGGAGCTGATGTTCTCCATCCTCAAGGTCCAGGCCGAAAACGGCCAGGAGATCATGGGCATGGGGACGATTGAGGTGCTGCCCGACGGCTTCGGCTTCCTTCGCTCGCCCGAAGCCAATTACCTCGCCGGCCCCGACGATATCTACGTCGCGCCGAACCAGGTGCGGAAGTTCGGGCTCAGGACCGGCGACACGGTCGAGGGCGAGATCCGCGGCCCCAAGGACGGCGAGCGCTATTTCGCGCTCACCCGGCTCGCCAAGGTCAATTACGACGATCCCGATGCCGTGCGGCACCGCGTCAATTTCGACAATTTGACGCCGCTCTATCCGGACGAGAAACTCACGCTCGACAGCGCCGATCCGACCCAGAAGGACAAGTCGGCACGAGTCATCGACATCGTCTCGCCGCAGGGCAAGGGCCAGCGCGCGCTGATCGTCGCCCCTCCGCGGGTCGGCAAGACCGTGCTCCTCCAGAACATCGCCAAGGCGATCACCGACAACCATCCGGAGGTCTTCCTCATCGTGCTGCTCATCGACGAGCGGCCGGAGGAAGTGACGGACATGCAGCGCTCGGTGAAGGGCGAGGTCATCTCCTCGACCTTCGACGAGCCGGCGAGCCGCCACGTCCAGGTCGCCGAGATGGTGATCGAGAAGGCCAAGCGTCTGGTCGAGCACAAGAAGGATGTCGTCATCCTCCTCGATTCGATCACCCGCCTCGGCCGTGCCTACAACACGGTGGTGCCGAGCTCGGGCAAGGTCCTGACCGGCGGCGTCGACGCCAATGCCCTCCAGCGGCCGAAGCGCTTCTTCGGCGCGGCCCGCAACATCGAGGAAGGCGGCTCGCTCTCGATCATCGCCACCGCCCTCATCGACACCGGCTCGAAGATGGACGAGGTGATCTTCGAGGAGTTCAAGGGCACCGGCAATTCCGAGATCGTGCTCGACCGCAAGGTTGCCGACAAGCGCATCTTCCCCGCATTGGACGTCGGCAAGTCCGGCACCCGCAAGGAGGAGCTGCTCGTCGACCAGGGCACGCTCGCCAAGATGTGGGTGCTCAGGCGCATCCTCATGCAGATGGGCACCGTCGACGCGATGCAGTTCCTCCTCGACAAGATGAAGGACGCCAAGTCGAACGAGGATTTCTTCGCCTCGATGAACTCCTGATCGGCCGCGGGCAGGCCCCTGAACTCCGGCCGGTCCAGAGCATTGAGGAATTAGGTTGACGCACTGCTTCCGCTCATCCTGAGGAGCCGCTGAGCGAAGTCGAAGCGGCGTCTCGAAGGACGGTCCTTCGATACGGTCCCCTTCGACGCCGCCTGCGGCGTCGCTCAGGACAGGCCTCGCCAAGCT
>JAFAZW010000091.1 GCA_019239415.1 Alphaproteobacteria bacterium | reverse complement strand
CCGTCGGCTACAGGCGCGGTAATCGACGTGAACGGTGCGAGCTATGTGCGCTGACCTGATCCTCCCCGGAACGGGGAGGGGGACCATGCGCAGCATGGTGGAGGGGGCCCGGCGTCCGAGCGGGTCTCAGGGCCCCCTCCACCACGCCGCTTCGCGTCGCGGTCCCCCTCCCCGTCCCGGGGAGGAGCAAGGGAAACGCCGCCCCTACGCTCCTCCCCGGAACGGGGAGGGGGACCGCCGGCCGCAGGCCGGTGGTGGAGGGGGCCCGCGCCCGAGCCAACGCCGCCCCCCCTCACCGCCCACACCCCGTCGTCACCTGGTTCCACGTCACGTTGAGGATGCGCCACGTCCCCTCGACCCGCACCAGGTCGAAATGGTCGGTCCCGCAGTGGAGGAACTTGCCGTCCACCGTCACCTGGTACCGCCCCCACACCAGCGCCACGTCGCCGTCGACCCGCACCAAGGGCGCCGTCATATGCTCTTCGACCACCGGCTTGTCCTTGGGCAAATGCGCGAAGAATTCGGCCCAGGTGAAGTGGCGCACCACCTGCTTGCCGTCCTTGCCCGTGGCCACAGCCGTCGCCCCGCCCTGGGGCAACGTCAACGCCTGCATCGCCGCCGGATCCTTGCCGGTGAGGCGCCCGAGCAACCGGCTGGCCGCGGCGAGCGCGGCGGCTTCGTCGGCGGAAGGAGCCGGAGCGGCGGCAGCAGCCATGGCGAGGATCAACCCGAGCATGTCTCCCTCCTTACATCCTGAACAGGCCGAACTGGGCGCGCTCGGGGATCGGGGCGTTCAAGCAGGCCGAAAAGGCCAGCCCCAGCACATCCCGCGTCTGGACGGGGTCGATGATGCCGTCGTCCCAGAGGCGGGCGGTGGCATAATAAGGGTTGCCCTCGTCCTCGTAGCGCTGGCGGATCGGCGCCTTGAAGGCTTCCGCTTCCTCCGCCGTCCACTTGTCGGCGTCCTTGTGGACGGTCGCCAGCACGCTCGCCGCCTGCTCGCCGCCCATCACGCTGATCCGGCTGTTCGGCCAGGTGAACAGGAAGCGGGGGCCGTACGCCCGCCCGTTCATGCCGTAATTGCCGGCGCCGAAGCTGCCGCCGATGAGGACCGTCACCTTCGGCACCTGCGCGGTCGCGACGGCCGTCACCAGCTTGGCGCCGTCCTTGGCGATGCCGCCCGCCTCGTACTTGCCGCCGACCATGAAGCCGGAGATGTTCTGGAGGAACAGCAGGGGCGTACGGCGCTGGCAGGCGAGCTCGATGAAGTGCGCGCCCTTCAGGGCGCTCTCCGAGAAGAGGATGCCGTTGTTGGCGAGGATCGCCACCGGCATCCCCCAGATGCGGGCGAAACCGCAGACGAGGGTCGATCCGTAGAGCGGCTTGAACTCGTGAAAGTCGGAGGCGTCGACGATGCGGCCGATCACCTCGTGCACGTCATAGGGGGTACGGACGTCGTCGGGGATGATGCCGTACAGGTCCTCCGGGTCGAGCTTGGGCTCGGCCGGCTCGGCGAGGTCGAGGCCGACCGCCTTGGTCGTGTTCAGCCGCGCGACGATGCTGCGCACGATGGCGAGGGCATGCTCGTCATTCTCGGCGAGATGGTCGACCACGCCGGACTTCCTCGCATGGAGGTCGCCCCCGCCGAGATCCTCCGCGCTGATCACCTCGCCCGTCGCCGCCTTCACCAGCGGCGGTCCGCCGAGGAAGATCGTGCCCTGGCCCCGCACGATCACCGTCTCGTCCGACATGGCCGGCACGTAGGCGCCGCCCGCGGTGCAACTCCCCATCACGCAGGCGATCTGGGCGATGCCCTCAGCGGAAAGGTTCGCCTGGTTGTAGAAGATGCGGCCGAAATGCTCCTTGTCCGGAAACACCTCCGCCTGGTGCGGCAGGTTCGCGCCGCCTGAATCGACGAGATAGATGCAGGGCAGCCGGTTCTCGCGCGCGATTTCCTGGGCGCGGAGATGCTTCTTGACGGTCAGCGGGAAGTAGGCGCCGCCCTTCACCGTCGGATCGTTGGCGACGACCATGCACTCGCGCCCCGAGACGCGGCCGACGCCCGCGATCATCCCCGCCCCCGGCGCCTCGTTGTGGTACATCCCGTTGGCGGCGAGCTGGCCCACTTCGAGGAACGGCGCCCCCGGATCGAGCAGCCGCGTCACCCGGTCCCGCGGCAAGAGCTTGCCCCGCGCGACGTGCCGCTCGCGATGCTTCTCCGGTCCGCCGCGCGCCGCCGCCGCGACCTTGCCGCGCAGCTCTTCTGCGAGCGCGCGGTTATGCGCGGCGAAGCGGCGGAAGGACTCCGAGCCGTCGTCGACCTTCGAGACGATCTGGGTCACGGGCGCACCGTCACCCCGGCGAAAGCCGGGGCCTCGTCGGGTGAAGAACGCCGGTGCCCCTCACCCGCCGAGATCCCGGCGTCCGCCGGGATGACGAGATTGTCCCCCCTCATGCCGACACCGGCTTCTTGCGGATGAGGTAGCGATAGACGCCGTTCAGGTTGATCGCGAACAGCACCACGTTCTGCCACGCCACCGCCTTCCCCTCGTCGTTCAAAAACCCCCACAGGACGTAGGCGACCGAGCCGGTGACGAACAGCACGAAGGCCCAGCCGGTCGGTTTGCGGCCGACGTCCAGCGAGACCACGAAGGCGGCGATCGCGCCGGCGATGGCGCCGTACCATTGCAGGGCGTTCAAGAGGCCGTCGCTCATGCCCGGCTGCCTAGTGCGCGCCGCGCCGCTTGGGAAGCCGCCCCGGCCATCAGGCGAAGGCGGGCCGCCGCTCGTCGAGCCACGCATCGTTCATCCACTGCCCCGCGGCCGCGCGCAACCGGGCTGCGTAGTCGGGCGTGTCGAGCCCCGCCAGCGGCAGGCCGAGCTCGGCGGCGGTGGCGACGATCTCCGCATCCTCGAGCCGCTCCCGCCCCGCCGCGACCGCGTGCCGCGCCAGCTCCAGCTCCTGCCCCCAGAAATAGACGCCTTGGGCGCCGATCTTCTGCTGCATCCGTCGCACGTCGCCGATCCGGTCGCCGCCGACGAGGTTCAGCCAGATGTCCGGCATCAGCAGGTCGACGGGTGCATCGGGCGACCAGTCGAACGCGTCCGACGCGACGATCCGCACCTTCGCGCCCGCTCCATCCGGCAAGCGCCCGAACAGGTCGAGTGCGGCGTGGAGCGCGATCAGGTCCACGTCGCGCTCGACCACCGTCACCGCCGTCACCTCGGGCCGCAGTGCCGTCGCGGCCGCCGCCCAGCCCATGCCGAGGCCCATGATCGCAACATGGCCGGCGGCACAGGAGATGCCGATCTCCTGGCTCTCGATCTCGACCGGCATCAACGACATCCAGGTGTCGCTGCCGCGGTCGAGGGAGGCGACGCCCGACACCGGCCGCACCCCGCTCCAATAGCCGCGCAGGGGAATGTTGTCCGGCCAGCGCCGGACGATCCAGCCGCCTGCCTGCATCTCCCGGTAGAGCGGCGCGATGAGGTCGAGCCGCGCCACGTCGCCCGGCGGGAGCGTCACGCGCCGATCAGCTCCCGGCCGATCAGCATGCGGCGGATCTCGTTGGTGCCGGCGCCGATGTCGAGCAACTTGGCATCGCGGGCGTAGCGCTCGACCGGCCAGTCCTTGGTGTAGCCGGCGCCGCCGAGCGCCTGGATCGCCTCGAGCCCGACCCGAACGGCATTCTCCGACGCATAGAGGATGGCGCCTGCCGCATCGAAGCGCGTCGTCCTCCCCGCGTCGCACGCCCGCGCGACCGCATAGACATAGGCCCGCGCCGAATTGAGGGCGACGTACATGTCCGCGATCTTGGCCTGCATGAGCTGGAAGGCGCCGATCGGCTTGCCGAACTGCTTGCGCTCGCGGACGTAGGGCAGCACCGTATCGAGGCAGGCCTGCATGATGCCGAGCTGGATCCCCGCCAGCACCGTCCGCTCATAATCGAGCCCCGACATCAGCACCCCGACGCCGCCGTTCACCGGCCCCATGACATTGTCGTCGGGCACGAAGCAGTCGTTGAACACCAGCTCGCCGGTCGGCGAGCCGCGCATGCCCATCTTGTCGAGCTTCTGCCCCAAGCTGAAGCCGTCGAAATCCTTTTCGATGAGGAAGGTGGTGATGCCGCGGCTCCCCTCCCCCGTTTTGGCGTAGACGACGAGCGTGTCGGCATAATGGGCGTTGGTGATCCAGAACTTGGTGCCGTTCAAACGCCAGCCGCCGTCGACCCGATCCGCCTTGAGCTTCATGCCGACCACGTCGGAGCCGGCGCCCGATTCCGACATGGCGAGCGCCCCGACATGCTCGCCCGAGATCAGCCTGGGCAGGTACCTTGCCTTCTGCGCGTCATTCGCCCAGCGGCGGATCTGGTTGACGCACAGGTTCGAGTGTGCGCCGTAGCTGAGGCCGATCGACGCCGAGGCCCGCGCCACTTCCTCCTGCGCCACGACATGCTCGAGATAGCCCAGGCCAAGCCCGCCATATTGCTCCTCCACGGTAATCCCGTGGAGGCCCAGGGCGCCCATTTCCGGCCACAGCTCGCGCGGGAACCAGTCGTCGCGGTCGATCCGTTCGGCGAGCGGGGCGATACGGTCGGCGGCGAAGCGGGCGGTCGTGTCGCGGATCGCGTCCGCCATCTCGCCGAGCGCGAAGTCGAGCCCCAATTCCATGCCTGTCTCTCCTGCTGGGCGGGGCCCTAGCAGAGGCTTCGCGGCGGGAACAAGCGGCGGGTCAGGACGCCGGGGCCTTCGGCGCGTCGGCCGGATGCGGCGGCTCGGGCGGGACGAGCGCGGGCTTGGTCGCGCCGCGGTGGCAGCTGTAGCAGCTTACCCGCGAATCCTTGTCCGCGATCTTGGGCAGCTCGGCGTTGATCCGGTCGGCCATGCGGATCATGCCGCGGGCGATGTTCTTGTGCGGGTTCGCGTCCGAAGCGAAGTCGAACGCGGAGAGCGGCCCGTCGGGCGGCCCGACATGGCAATAGGCGCAGCGCACGCCGAGGCTGAGCGCGAAGGCACGCATCGTCTGGCCGAGCTCGCGGTGGGTGATGTTCGCCGGCAGCACCTTGCGGTTCTTCATGTTCGCCGGCGCATCGGGATCGCCGCGCGGCGCGGCGGCCGGCGCGGGCGCGGGCGGCGCCGTCTGGGCCCAGGCGACGGAGACCCCCGCCACGGCCGCGGCGGCGGCGAACAGGATCGACGGAAGCTGCCTCATACCCCGCTCCTCTCGTTATCGCCCCGTTCCTAAGCCCGGCCGCAGGTTTGAACAAGCGCCGCCGCGCGCCTATGTGCGGCGCCAAAGCTCCTCCCTCGAGCTGGCTCGGGGAGGGGAACCATGCGAAGCGTGGTGGAGGGGCCTTCCCCCTCCGTCAGCGCTTCGCGCTGCCACCTCCCCGAGGCAAGCTCGGGGAGGAGCGAAGGAAACAGGAGCATCCATGGCCGCCGCCGCGCACGATCCGATCGTCATCCTCTCCTATGCCCGCACGCCTATGGGGAGCTTCCAGGGCGCCCTCGCCGGCGCGAGCGCCACCGAGCTCGGCGCCACCGCGGTGCGCGCCGCGGTCGAGCGCGCCGGCGTCTCGGGCGAAGCGGTCGACAAGATCTTCATGGGCTGCGTCCTCTCCGCCGGCCTCGGCCAGGCGCCGGCCCGCCAGGCCGCCCTCGGCGCCGGCCTGCCCCGCTCGGTCGAGGCGACCACCGTCAACAAGGTCTGCGGCTCGGGCATGCAGGCGGCGATGTTCGCCCACGACATGATCGCCGCGGGCTCGGCCGACCTCATCGTCGCCGGCGGCATGGAGTCGATGTCCAACTCCCCCTACCTCATGAAGAAGCACCGCGCCGGCGCCCGCATCGGCCACGACACCGTCTACGACCACATGATGCTCGAGGGCCTCGAGGACGCCTACGATGCCGGCCGCGCCATGGGCACCTTCGCCGAGGACGCCGCCCGCGAATATCAGTTCACCCGCGCCGACCAGGACGAGTACGCCATCGAATCCCTCCGCCGCGCCAACGCCGCCATCTCGTCCGGCGCCTTCGACCGCGAGGTCGTCCCCGTGACCGTGGTGAGCCGCAAGGGGGAGCTGAACATCGACGTCGACGAGCAGCCCGGCAAGGCGAACCCCGAGAAGATCCCCGGCCTCAAGCCCGCCTTCGCCAAGGACGGCACCATCACCGCCGCCAACGCCTCGTCCATCTCCGACGGCGCCGCCGCCCTCGTCGTCGCCCGCGCCTCCGCCGCCGAGCGCCTCGGCCGCACGCCGGTCGCCCGCATCGTCGCCCACGCCGCCCACGCCCAGGCGCCCAACCTCTTCACCAGCGCCCCCGTCCCCGCCGTCCGCAAGGTCCTCGACAAGGCCGGCTGGAGCGTCGCCGACGTCGACCTGTGGGAAGTGAACGAAGCCTTCGCCTGCGTCGCCATGATCGCGATGCGCGACCTCGGCATCCCCCGCGAGAAGCTCAACGTCCACGGCGGCGCCACCGCCCTCGGCCACCCGATCGGCGCCAGCGGTGCCCGCCTGCTGTGCACCCTCCTTTCCGCCCTCGAAACCACCGGCGGCAAGCGCGGCGTCGCCACCCTCTGCATCGGCGGCGGCGAAGCGACGGCGATGGCGGTGGAGCTGGTCTAGTCGCGCGCCACGATCACTTCCGCACCAGCGTCGACGGTTCCCCAGCTGCGATCCATCGTCACCGCCGGCACGCGACGGGCCGAGGCAAGCGCGAGGCAGGCGCGGTCGCCGAGGGAGAGACCAGCGCTTCGAGTGCGAAGCCGCAGCTTACCCGCGGCTACCCCCTGCGTCTCATCGAAGGGGACAACCGGCACGCCAAGATCGGCAACGCCCTCGTCGATTTCCTTGTCGGGGAAGCCGCGCTCTTGAAGTTTTGACACGACCTCGGCGAGATTCACCGCACCGATCACCGCCCCGGGGAGCAGGTCGAGCACGAAATCGCTTCCACGCTCACCGAGCAGCACGGCCAGCAACGCGGATGCATCGAGAACCCGCTCACTCACGCTCCGCCTCGGCCCGGCGGTCGGCGATGAGTTCATCCGAGAGCGAGACGCCCTCGGGAACATATCTGCGCAACCGCGCCTGAACCTCCGCCACCACGTCTCGCAGCGGGCGCAGCCGCAATTCGCCTTCGACCGTTCTCATCACGACCGCATCGCCATCCTTGAGGCCGAGTTCCCGACGCACGCGCGCCGGAATCTGCAACCTGCCGCCGCTGACCAGCCGTCCGCGCTCCGCGTTCATGTTGCACTCCTCCTACAAGCGACCTTACTATACAATCTTGAGTGGGCATACAATTCGGCTAAAGCAGTCGCTCACCAGAAGTTGCAGCGCTCCCAGACCGCCGCCACGGCCTCGCCGCCGTCCACCACATGATAGCGTTCGTGCGCGGCGGCGGTCATGCAGGCGTGGTTGGGGAGGATCCGCACCTGGGTGCCGATCGGCAGGCGGGCGAAATCCGCATCGGCGGCCGGGACGAGGCCGTGCTCCTGGTTGACCGAGGCGACGACGAGGCCCAGCGGCGCGGAGGTGACGGCGTCGACGAGCCGGCCGTAACCGCCGCCCCGCCCCGCATCCTTCGACAAAGCGAGGCCGCCGGCGTCGAGCAGGATCGTGCCGAGATCGCGGCGGTGGCCAATCACGGTCGCCAGCACCGACAGCGCGATCTCGTCCTCGGTGCAGACGCCGAGGCCCTCCATCACCAGGTCCATGAACATGTAGACGCCGGCGCGGACTTCGGTGACGCCGTTGAGTCGCTCCGCAAACAGCGCCGTGGGGGTCGAGCCGACGCTGACCACGGGGGCGGGCAGCCCCGCGGCGCGCAGCGCCTCGGCGGCGGCGACCGCGCCGGCGCGCTCCTGCTCGGCCATCGCCCGCAACGCTTCCGGCGAGCGGCATTCGTAGGAGCGGCCGGCGTGGGTCATCACGCCGCGGAGCGCCGTCCCGGCGGCCGCATCGAGCCGCCGCCCGATCTCGACCAGGCACCGATCGTCCGGCCGCACGCCGGCGCGGCCGCCGTCGGTGTCGACCTCGATCAGCACCGGGAACCGGGCGCCGAGCGCCTCCGCACGTCCCGCGACCGCGTCGGCGGCCGCGAGGCTGTCGAGGACGATCGCCACGTCGGCGCCGCGGCGGCGGAGGTCGGCGACGTGAGCCAGTTTCCCCGGCGCGACGCCGACCGCGTAGAGGATGTCGACGAAGCCGTGGGCGAGAAAATGCTCGGCTTCCTTCAGCGTCGAGACGGTGATTCCGCCCGGCTGCCCGTCCACTGCCAGCCGCACGAGGTCGGCGGACTTGGCCGTCTTGACGTGCGGCCTGAGCGGCACCCCGAGCGCGGCCAGTCGGTCGCGCATCCGCGCGAGGTTGTGGAGGACGCGCGGGCGGTCGAGCACCAGCGCCGGCGTTTCGAGGTCGGCGAGCAGCATCGGCGCCCTATAGCGCGAGCGGCGACGGATACGATCTCCTTCGGCTGCAGGCGCCTAGTGCACCGGAATCATCAGATGGGCGTACGGGGTTCCGCCCCACATGACGTAGGGCTTGGTCGTGTCCGGGGTCGGCGCTGCCGGATAGCCGGCGAGCAGCGAGGGGGAGCCGACCACCATCAGGTGCGGGCCGGTGCGGATCCAGTCGCCGCGGCCGGTCGGCTTCTCGGCATAGGGATCGGTATTGCTCGCATCGGTCCCGCCGGCGAGCATGTACATGAGGCCGACCGTGTCGGCGGGGGGCGGCTTGTGCCCCATCCAGGCCTCGGCCCATTTCATCGCATTGCCGTCCATGCACATCGCGTCCGGGCCGGGCGTCGTCGGGCTGTCGGGGATGCAGGTCCAGCCGTTCGTGCCGCGGCGGAGCGTCCGCATCGATCCGTTGGCGCCCATCGCGACGACCGTCGCGTCCTTCGCGACCGACATCGGCGCCGCAGCCATGGCGCTGCGGATGAGCGCGGCATCGGACGTCTTCGCGGCCGGGGACGCGGCGCCGAGCGGGGGCGCGAGGACGATGAGCGCGGCGGCGGCCGCCGCCGCGGCCACGCCTGCGGAAGGAACGAGCTTGTGCATGACCTGCCTCCTTCTGACCGGGATAACCGGCGCCGCGGGCAGCCGGCGATGCCGGGCGGGCGGTGCGAACGACGCGCGGCGGCCGCCAGGCCGGCGCGGGCGCCATCATGCGGCGCGCTCGTTACGGAGTCGAGTCGAACGACTGGCGCACCCCGGCCGCAGCTCCTAGGCTTATGCCGTCCGTGGTCCGCCTCCCTCGCCTCCTGCGCCTCGCGTTGCTCCTCCTCCTGCTCGGCCTCGCCGCCTGCTGGGGGCTCGGCGAGTTCCTCGTCCGGCCGACGCCGGCCGACGTGCCGGCCGCAGCGCCCCCGGCGGTCGACCTCCATCTCCGCGCGACGGACGGACTCGTCATCGCCGCGACCTTCCGCCCCGGCCGCACGCCATCCTCCCCGGCGGTGCTCCTCCTCCATGGCAACGGCGCCTCGCGCGCGGCGATGGCGGCGACCGGCGAGTTACTCGCGCGGCGCGGCTATGCGAGCCTCGCCATCGATTTCCGCGGCCACGGCCAATCCGCCGCCGCGCCGCACAGCTTCGGCCTGTTCGAAAGCCGCGACGCCGAGGCGGCGCTGCGCTGGCTGAAGGCGCGGCAGCACGGCGCGCGGGTGGCGGTCGTCGGCCTCTCGCTCGGCGGGGCCGCGGCGCTGGTCGGCGAGCACGGCCCGCTTGCCGCCGACGCCCTCGCCGTCGAAGCGGTCTATCCCGACATCCGCCACGCCATCCGCAACCGCATCGCCGCCTTCACCGGCGCGGCGCCGGCGGCGCTGCTCGAGCCCCTGCTCAGCCTCCAGGCACGCCCGCGCTTCGGCGCGTGGCCCTCCCGGCTCTCGCCGATCGATGCCGCGCGGCGTTTTGGGGGGCCCGTATTCGTGATCGGCGGCGGCGCCGACCGGTACACGCCTCCCGACGAGACGCGGGGGCTCTACGCCGCCTTTCCAGGGCCGAAGCGGCTCCACCTCATGGCGGGCAAGGCGCATGCCGGCGTCGGCGATATCGCCGATCCGGCCTACCGCTCGGCGTTGCTGAGCTTTCTCGCCGGCGCGATCGGCGCGCCATGATTATGCCGAGCGACGGGCGCCAGACGGAGAGTCCCACCGTCGCATCGCCGGGTTCACAAGCCGAGCAGTGCCTTCAGCTTCTCCCCGAAGATGATGAGACCGCTGATGATGGCGATTGCTGTTGTCGTGGTCGTTACGACGAAGCCCTTTCCAGGCAAGTGCGCTACTCGCTCCGTCAAGGTCGCAAATGCCACCCGAATATCGCCGACATCCTTCCGAATTGCCGCCACGTCGGCGCGCAGCGTCTCGACATGCGCTTCAAGTTTGGCGACGCGGGGCTCGAGTCCTGGGGGGTCACCTCCCCCGTCACCGCCGCTTCGACCGATCGCCCGCTGTGCAGCGAGTTCAGTCCCGATGTAAGGCGGATCGGGAATAGGCGGATCGGCATCGGGGCCCACATCTCTGGGCGGCACACCCATCAGGCGCTCGCCGTCTTCTGGTTAAGCCACTCCCAAACCGTCTTGTTGTGCCACCCGGCGCCGGCACCCGTTGTCTGGATTACCATGACACGGCCGTACTCGCCCTCCCGCACACCCAATTTCTCGGAGACCTCCCTCGGGATGGCATCGTCCACTATCAGCCACTGCGAGTCGGTCAGGGTGCAGAACTGGTTCGGAAACAGAGACGCAATCTTGCGGGCCAGTTCGGGATTGGGTTTCTCCGCCATGACGGCAAAAATGGTCATCTCGAAGATCCTGTCTCCAGCAAATTCGCGCACTCCTCAGCGACGCCGTACACCCCACGGCGGTACCGAGGTAATGGCAAGTTAGGCTCCTTGCTACCGTAATCCCTTACAAATGTCTTCGTACAGAGTTCCCGCACTGACGCGACGCGCGCAGCTGACAGGCTGGCAACGCCGGAGCACTCCACTGCATGGAGGCGCTCACCGCCCGCTGAACAGCAAGGCGACCGCCGCGAGGATGAGGGCGAAGGCCGCGAAGTGGCGCCAGTGGAGCGGCTCTCCCAGCACCAGGACCATGAAGCCCCCGAATATGGAGAGGGCGATCGCTTCCTGCACGATCTTGAGCTGCGCGGCACTCCACCCCGAGGCGTAGCCGATCCGGTTGGCAGGCACCGCGAAGCAATATTCGACGAGGGCCAGGCCCCAGCTGATCAGGATGACGAGCAGGATCGGCTTCTGCATGCCGCCCTTGAGGTGCCAGTACCAGGCGGCGGTCATGAACAGGTTGGAGACGGTGAGGAGCAGGAGAACGGGCATGGCTCGCGCCAATGCCCCGGCCCCGTCACAGGTTCCAGCCTCAGGCCGCGCGGCGCGCGGCGGCGGCGGTGCGGGCGTAGAGGGCGAACAGCGAGTCGAAATGCTCGGGCATCGTCCGTGCCGAGCCGAACGGCATCGGCCGCGGCCCATCGACGAACGAGACGATCGCGCGCGTCGCATCCTGGGCGCTGCCGGATTCGTACACCAGGCCGCCGCTCTTGGCGGCATGGTCGGCGGTGCCGCCGCGGTCGGGTACGATGAGCGGCAGGCCCGACGCCACCGCCTCCGCCGCGACCAGGGAGAAGGTCTCCGCGTCGCAGCCGTGGATGAGGGCGTCGGCGCTTGCCATCAGCTTGGCGAGCGCCGAGCGGTCGCGCATCGGCGCGGCGAGGAAGATGTGGGGATTGCCGCGCGCCTGACGCCGCACCCGGCGGCGCTGGGGTCCGTCGCCGACGAGGACGAGGCCGATCGACCGCTGCAGCCCGGCCGCGGTCACCGCGTCGACCACCATCGGCCAGCGCTTCTCCGGCGAGAAGCGGCCGACGCCGAGCAGCAGGGTGGCATCCTCCGGCAGGTCGCAATGGGCGAGCATGCGGCCCCGCAAGGCGCGGTCGCGGAGCTTCGGCGAAAAGATGCCCGGTTCGACCCCCAGCGGCACGGTGACGACGTTGCCGATGCCCTGCGCCTTGAGCCGGTCGCCGAGCCCCTCGCTCGGGGAGACGACGACGTCGTAGCCGGCGGCGAGGCCGCGCATGTAGCGCCAACCGAATTCGAGGCCGCGGTCGATCGTCTCGATGCTGGCGAACTCGCCGAGCCAGCGATAGCCGTAGGCGGCGAACGGATCGGCGTGCATGAAGAGCGCGCGCGGCACCCCGGGAAAGGCGCGGCCGACCTGGCTGGCGCTCCGCCACGGCGACGACGCCTCGATGAGGTCCGGCTTCTGTGCCTCGACCCGGGCGAGGAGGCGCGCCTCGTCGTCGAAATAGCGATAGCGGCGGTCGACCGGGAGGTGCGGCGACTTGACCCACTCGATGCGGCCGCCGCCGGGACGGGTCTCGGTGCGGTCCTCGTCGCCCGGCGCGACGATGACGATCTCGTGGCCGCGGGTCGGACCGTAGGCGAGCTTCTGCTCGACATAGGTTTTCACGCCGCCGCCCTGCGGGGCGTAGAAGGCGCAGACGTCGACGATCCTCACGCGCGCACCCCCCGATGCTTGACTCCGGCGAAATCGAGGGCGGAGAGTATCAGTCCGAAGGCGATGTGCGCAATGACGACGACGGTCGCGACCATCGTCACCACCACCGTCACCTGGTCGTTCTTGCCGAGCAGCAGCAGGATGCCGGCCGCGAAGGCCGCTTCCTTGTTGGGAAGGAAGGGGAGGCGCGAGAGGAGCAGGCGGAGCGCGCCGAGGACGACGAGCAGCAGCAGCGGCGTGCCCGGCAGGGCGATGTGCCAGAGGAGGATGCCGAGGAAGGTGGTGACGCAGATCCTGAGCGTGTGGATGGTGAGCACGAATCCGAGCTCGCGCCGCGACAGCGACAGGAAGCGCCGCTGGAGGAAGACGATCAGCAGCGAGCTCACCGCGAGCGCGAGAAGCGACCAGTTGAAAGCGGGGCCGCTGAGGTGCTGCGCCCGGATGATCGGCCACAAGGTGACGACCATGACGAAGGTGAGGCCGTTCCCCGCCACCGCCGAGAGGATCGAGACGTCGCGCACGGCGCCGAACGGCGCGGCGTGGAAGCGCGCGTTCTTGCGCGCCCAGGTGTAGAAATAGACCTCGCCCGAATAGCCGAGCAGGAGCTCGTTGGAGACGAGCTTGCGCATCAACGGCACGAACGCGATGCGCGGCAGCCTCCACAGGTGCCGATAGATGATCCAGTCGCCGATCACCGGCGAGAAATAATAAGCCGCGAAGGTCCCCCAGAAAGCCGGCGTCTCGGGAATGATGTCGAGCACCCTGGCGAAGTTCAGCCGCTGCAGCTCGACGACGATCACCACCAGGATCGCGGCGGAGAAACCGAGGCTGAGCCAGCGGCCCCATTTGCCGGTATTCTCCATGAGCGGCATCGGCTCGCCCGGGATCGGGGCGTAGGCATGTGCGGCCGCCGGATCGATCGCCCGCGCGCTCATGTCGCCGCCTTCTTCTTCGCCAGCGATGATCCAGCCCCCGCGCGTGCCTGCCAACCCGCCGCGCCGAGGCGCCGCGAGCTATCACAAGTAAGGAAAGGCGGGGCGGGCGCAAGCCCGGCGATGCTCAGGCCGCGCATGCGAGGTCTCCGTAGCGCGCCGGCAAGTGGCTGCGGGCAAAGGATTTCACCGTGCGATCGATACTGGCGAGCAGGCTGTCGTAGCGGGCATCGCCGGGGTGGAGCGCGATGCGGACCACGGGGAGCGGCTTCAGCGCCGTCCGTGCCAACGCGGCGAAGCCGAGCGAGCTCAACCGCCGCGGCCGGCTGCGGCTCGCCCAGCTGATGACCGGCCCGCGCGCGAGCACCGCGCCGTCCGACGGCCGCCAGACCCGCATATGGTCCTCGGCGAGGGCGAAGCCTTCGTCGCGCAGCGCCGCCTTGGCGCCCTCGCCGTACAGCCAGGCCGGCGCGACGAAGCCGGCGATCGGCCGGCCGATCACGTCCTCGACCAGGGCCCTGCCCTCGGCCAGCCGCCGTTGCGCCTCGTCGCGGCCGAGGCCGAGAAACTCGCCCTCCCCCGCCGTCAGATGCTTCGCCTTGAACGAGGCGCCCGCGCCCGCATGGCGGCTGTCGTCCCGGTGGAACCAGCCGTGGAGGAACATCTCGACGCCCTCGTCCGCCCAGGTGCGCAGCTTCGCGCCGAAGCGCGGGTCCTTCGCGAGCGGCGCCTCGCCCCAATGGTCCGGGACGACGAGCATCGCCATGCGGTTGGTGCCGGTCAGGCGGCAGAGGCGCTCGTACAGCCGCTCCACCGTCGCGTCGAAGCGCGGCGTCACGTCGTGGATCGACAGCAACAGCTTGTTCGCCCGGTCCGCCATGATCGATCGAATGCCTCGTCCTGCCACTCGTGCGCGCGCCGCTGCGACGGTCGCGCCTCGGCGACATGTTCCATCATACTGGCAGGAATGTCCCCGCCTCCCCGGCTCTGCCGGGCCCCCGCGGCGCCGCTTCGGCTCCCCGGCCTACTGACGCGCTCACCCGCGAGCCAGTGAACAATCTGTAAGGCGCTGTCCAGCCCGCGGCGACCGGACGGGCGGCGACCGGGCCGAGGCGGTGACAGGTCCAAGGGCTTGTTTCGCCGGAAAGATGCCGCCAGATTGCGGGCAACGGCCGCCGCGAACGGGGCGCGGCGCCGCACCTGCCACCCGCACGAGACGCCGAATGTCCGCGACCCACCTCCACGACCAGGCGCACGGCGGGCACGGCCATTCCCACGCGCACGGTCACCATCACGGCCTCGGTCACCACCATCACGCCCCCGCCGATTTCGGCCGCGCCTTCGCGATCGGCATCGCGCTGAACCTGTTGTTCGTCGGCTGCGAGACCGCGTTCGGCATCGCCTCCGGCTCGATGGCCCTGCTCGCCGACGCCGGGCACAATCTCTCCGACGTGCTCGGCCTCGCCGTCGCCTGGATCGCGACCCTGCTGGCGCGGCTGAAGGCGACCGACCGCTTCACCTACGGTCTCAAGGGCAGTTCGATCATGGCGGCGCTGTTCAACGCCGTCTTCCTGCTCTTCGCGGTGGCGATCGTCGGCGTCGAGGCGTCGCAGCGCCTCGCCGCGCCGCGGCCGGTGGAGGAACCGGTGGTGATCGCGGTCGCGCTCGCCGGCATCGTCGTCAACACGGCGACGGCCCTGCTCTTCGCCTCGGGCCGCCATTCCGACCTCAACGTCAAGGGGGCCTTCCTGCACATGGCCGCGGACGCGGCGATCTCGGCCGGGGTGGCGGCGGCGGCCGTCGTGACGATGTGGACGCACTGGCTGTGGCTCGATCCCGTCGTCAGCCTCGTCATCGTCGGCATCATCGTCGCCGGCACGTGGGGGCTGCTGCGCGACGCGGTCTACATGTCGCTCGCCGGCGTCCCGGAAAGCGTCGATCCGGCCGGCGTGCGCTTCTTCCTGTCGCGCCAGAAGGGCGTGGCGAAGGTGCACGACCTCCACATCTGGCCGGTCAGCACCACCGAAGTGGCGCTCACCGTCCACCTCGTCATGCCCGGAGGCTTTCCCGGCGACGCCTTCGTCGCGGCGATCGCCGACGTGCTGCGCGAGCGCTACGGCATCCCCCACGCGACGATCCAGATCGAGACCGGCGAGCACGCCGTCTGCGCCGTCTCGCCCGACCAGGCCTGCTAGCCGGATCGGGTTGGCGTGCAGCGCTCAAGCCGTTCGGTGTGAGTCCGTCAGGGCTGCGAAGCGGCGTCGCTGCGGGCCTGGGCGCGGGCGGCGGCCCATTGGCGCAGCATCTGCTGGAAGCAGCCGGTCTGGCCCCAGCTCCCCACCGGCGAGCAGCTGCCGGGCATGCTCGGCCGGCTCGCCTCCTCGAGCGCGCGGGTCCGCGACGCCCAGCTCGTCTCGGACGGCTGCTCGCCGCGGTGGCGCAATTCCTTCGGGATGCGGTAGCGTTCATTGTCCGAGCGCCGGCCGCAGACGACGATGACGCCATCGCTGCTCTTGGGACAGGGATCGTTGCCGTAGACGGTGACGTTGACCACCTTCTGCGGCGGCCCTTCGGCGGGGGCCTGGCCCAGCACTGGACCGCCCGCGAGGAGCGCCGTCGCCGTGCCGATCAGTAGCTTCGCCATCGTCTCATCCCGTGTCGCGCCGCCTGTTTCGGCGGCGGTGGATGAACGGGGCCTTTCCAAAGGCTCATTTCGGAACGACAACATGGCCTCTCGCGTTCGAGTCGCGCTCTTGCATGGGAGAGGGTCCGATGAAGATGCCTTCGCTGTTCGTTGCCGCCGCCGGCGCCGCTCTGCTCGGCGCCGCCCCGCCGCCGCCGATGGACCGGCTGGACGGCCCGCCCGGCGCCTCCGGCGGCTATCCCCCCTGCTCCGCCGCGATCCGCGACGGCTGCATCCAGCTTTACGAGCGCGGCGTCGCCACTCCGCGCAACCTCGCCGCCAATGAACGGCTCGGCCCCGGCCGTACGCCGCGCCGCTTCGCTTACGGCCCACGCGGGCCGATGGGGCCGCGCTACGGCGAGCCCGGCCAACGGCGGGTGGTGGTCGTCGCCCGCAACGATTATCCTCCCTGCGGCGCGGAGATCGGCGACCGCTGCATTCAGGCCCCCGCGGCCGCGCCCGCCCCGGCCGGCTATGCATCGGCCCCGCGGCGGGTGGCGCTGCGCGCGCATTACGATCGGCACTTGGTCAGGGTCGGCGAACGGGGGTAGGGAGCGGCGATGATGATCGCGAACCGCCCCCTCCCCCTCGCCGCCCTCGCCGCCCTTGCCGCCCTCGCCGGCTGCGTCACGCCGCGCGGCGAGCCGCTCCCCGAGTTCGTCGGGCGCCCGCTCAGCGTCGAGGCCGCATCGGGCCAGGTCAGCACCCTGCTGCTCCACCCCGACGGCAGCTTCGAAGCCCGCTACAACGGCAAGACGCGCGAGGGGCGGTGGGACTTTCGCAACGGCAGCCTCTGCTATGCCTGGACCGAGACCTACCGCGAATGCTGGCCGCACACCGCCCCCTTCCGCCGCGGCCGGACCGAAACGATCCGCAGCGACCACGGCAACATCGTTAAGGTGACGATGCAGTAGGGGGCAGCCGAAGGGGCGACGTCCGGCCCGTCACCCGTTCAGCGCACGCGCCGCGCCACCAGGCGCACGGCGAGCTCGTCGGGGCGCGGGTTCATGTAGGTGAGGCGCAGCCGCCCGTCCGGCTGGGTCTCGACCGTACACGGCATGTTGCTCTCAACCGGGATCCAGCCGGCGGGCAGCACGACCGCATTTTCGGCGCGACCGAGGCTGCGCTCCCACAGCAAGGTGCCGTCCGCCTGCAGCCGGTAGCGGCCCGCGTCGGTATAGGTCTCCGCGATGCGCAGGCGCAGGCTCTCCCCGGCGCCGACCGGCCGGAAGCGGAACAGCACGGCATGCGTGTCGGGACCGACGTCCGCCGCCTCCGGCTCCGCCCGCTTCACCGCCTCGCCGGCGATCATCGTGAACGGAATGGTCTCGCTGGTGTCGAGGTTCACGGCCGACGGGTTCGCCACCGCGCTCCCGGCGCGGACGATGTTGACATAATGGTCGGTGCCGACCCGCGTCTCGGTATAGTCATGGGTGAGCGCGAAGCTGTGGGTCTCCGGCGGACCGAGATAATAGACGATGTTGCGGCTCTGGTGCGCCCGCTCCATCTCGCCGCCGAGCGGCCTGGCGGCTGCCGCGACGCCGGTTTCGCCGCGGCGCGCGACGATCCGTAGCGGCGCCTCGGCCGGCGTCACGTTCCAGAAGCTGACCAGCAGCCGCCCGCCATCCTCCAGGATCTGCGCCGGGTAGTTGGACGAGACCAGCACATAGCCGGCCGGCAGCAGCACGGCGTTGCGCTTGACGCCAAGCGGGCGGTCGAAGACGATGTCCCCCGCTCCTGTCGTGAAGTAGCTCTTGGGATCCGCGTAGGTCTTCTCGATCAGCAGCCGCGCCTCGCCGCCTGCGGCGGCCACCGGCCGCGCCAGCGTCACCTCGATGAAGCGCATCCCGGCGGCGTCGCGGACCCCGCAATCGGTCGCGGCGGCGGTGCCGTCCACCACCCGCCAGGCGAGCGGCCTGCCGGTCGCCCGGTCCGTTACCCGCTCGTCGCTGGCGACGCTGCCCGGCCGGATCGGGTTGCAATAGGCGCGGGCGCCCGGCGCGACGGCGCTGATCTCGTAGAGAATCCGGAACGTGCCCGAGCCCGGCGCGAGCAGCTCGTAGCGCGTGTAGCCGTCCGTTTCGCGCTGCGCCGGCACGACCGCCCCGGCGGCGGCGGCGAGGCCGAGCGCGGCCAAGGCCCAAACGCGTAGCAGGGTCAGGATCATGATCTTGCCTTCCAGTTGGCGGCCGACGCGGGAGACGGCGGCGAAGGGACGCGGCGCCGGGGCGTCCAACCATAACGGTTTGAATTTCATCTCTTTTCGGTTTTGGGCCCATCGTGTACCGTCGACATCGTACCGGGGAAGGGATTTCCAGCACAATGTCGACCTTTCAGCTGACAGCGGCCAAGCCGGCTGACGTCCAGATCAGCAACGACGGCAAGACCGTCTATGCCTCCTGGGACGACGGCTACATCCGCGCCTACTCGACGGCGACGGGCGCGCTTATCCATGCATGGCATGTCGGTACGGATCTCGGTCGCATGGACCTCTCGCCGGACGGCAGCTTCCTGATGGTCGTCGAGGATCATCCGGTCTCGACCAATTTCAATCAGAACTCCGCCACGACCTATTACGACGTTGCCGTATACAAGTTCAGCTTGGCCGCCCAGACGGCGCAGACATTTCTCTATACGACTAAGACGAATTCGGAGTATACTTTTTTTGACTTGGGCGTGATCACGTCCAACAAAGTCCTGGTGACCGAGGGCGCCACCGGGTCCGGGTTTACCGGGCCGAAGCTCCTGGACCTGACGACGGGCCAGTTTTCGCCGGCGACCTTCTACCCCAGCGGCACGACGACCGACCATGCCTGGATCGCGGCCACGCCGGACGGGTCCAAAGTTCTGGTCGGCGAGGGAAATATCTCCAGCGCGCAGCTCGACGTCTACGTGCCGGGGGTGGGGGCGACGCGATATGACGCTGGGAGCGGCTACAATGCCGGCGTTCAGGCGATCAGCAACGACGGGAATCTCATCGCGCAGTACGTCTACGGTTACGGCCTGACGATTTACGACGGGTCCCTCCACCCGCTCGTCAATCTCAACAGCGCCCATCCCGAATGGGCCAGCGGAAACGCCCTCGGTCTGACCTTCGACCCGACGGGCAGCTTCCTCTACGTTCTCAACACCGGCACCGATACGATCGACAAGGTATCGACAGGCGACTGGCACACCGTTTCGACGATCCCGCTCGGGTTCGACGCCGGGTCCTATCCGCAAGTCTATAATGCCACGGACGATCTGCTTCAGCTCGACCCGACCGGTCACTTCTTCACGGTCATGGCCCCCTCAGGGCTGCAGCTCGTCGCCAATCCCGATGCGCCGCCGATCAACGGGACCGAAGGCGACGACGACATTCAGGGCACGGTCGCCGACGACACGATCAACGGTCTCGGCGGCGACGACTTCGTCCAGGCGAGCGCGGGTGCCGACGTCGTCCACGGCGGCACCGGCTACGACGTGCTGTACGGCGAGGACGGCAACGACGTGCTCTACGGCGATGCGGCAGACGACATCCTCCACGGCGACGCCGGCAACGACCAGCTCTATGGCGGCGACGGCGATGACTATCTGCGCGGCGGCGCCGGGGTCGACAGCTATGACGGAGGCTCCGACACCGGCGCCAATCCCGGCACGCTGGTCGGCGATCAGGTCAGCTTCTACGAGCGCGGCGCCACCCAGGGCGCCGTCGCCGATCTGCGCACCGGGATCGTCTCCAACGACGGCTTCGGCAATGTCGAGACGATGACCGGCATCGAGACCCTGGGTGCCGGCACGGCCTATGCCGACACCTTCTACGGCAACGACTCCGCGAACGGCCTTTCCGCCGAGACGGGCGACAGCCTGTACGGCTTCGGCGGCGACGACTTCTTCCTGCTGAGGGGCGCCGGGTTCGTCGACGGCGGCACCGGCATCGACACCCTGACCGTCAGCTCGGTGGGGAACTTCTACGTCCCCGGGGCGGGGGGACCGGGTCATCCCAATCTGGCCCCGGCCATGACCACCGGCTGGACCATCGACCTCACCGCAGGGACGCTCCACGACGGCTATGGCAATAACGGCACCGTCACCGGCATCGAGAACGTCACCGGCAGCGATCTCGGCGACACGATAACCGGCGGCGCGGGCGCCAATGTGCTCAACGGCGGCGGCGGCGACGATATCCTCGATGGCGGGGCCGGCGCCGACACGATGGCGGGCGGCACCGGCAACGACCTCTACGTCGTCGACGACGCGGGCGACGTCGTCACCGAAAATGCGAACGAAGGCTATGACGAAGTGCGCACCGCGCTCGCCGCCTACACGCTCGCCGCCAATGTCGAGAAGCTGACCTACACCGGCAGCGTCGCCGCCACCCTGCGCGGCAATGGCGGCGACAATTTCATCACCGGCGGGCCGGCGGCCGACACTTTCCAATTGTGGGACGGCGGCCACGACCATGCGGTCGGCGGCGGCGGCTACGACATCTTCACCTTCGGAGGCGCCTTCGACGCGGGCGACGTCGTCGAGGGCGGCACCGGCTATGACGACATCCACATCCAAGGCGCCTACGCGACGATCACGCTTGGCGCGAACCTCAGCGGCGTCGAGACCGTCCGCCTCTACGGCCATGCCTATCAGGAGGGCAATCCGGGCGCGAACCCCTACAATTACCAGGTCGTCATCAACGGCATCACCACCGAGACCAACTCGCTCTACGTCGGCGCGGCGCTGGCGGCGAACGAGACGATCACCATCGACGGCTCCGCGGTGGGTTACACCCGCCTCGCGATCGAAGGCGGCGACGGCAACGACGTGCTCGTCGGCGGCCTGCTCGACGACTGGATCTCGGGGGGCGCGGGCGCCGATACGATGTCGGGGGGCGCCGGCAGCGACACCTACATCGTCGATAATATCGGCGACGTCGTGATCGAGAAGCCCGGCGAAGGAAGCGACACCGTCTCGGTCTCGCTCGCCACCTACACGCTGCCGGACAATGTCGAGAACATTCAAGGCTTCAACATCGACCAGCATCTGACCGGCAATGCGGCCGACAACCAGATTTACGGCTATGGCGGCAACGACGTCATCGACGGCGGCGCGGGCGCCGACCGCATGGTCGGCGGCGAAGGCGACGACGTTTATTATGTGGACAACGCGAACGACGTCGTCATCGAGAATGCCGGCGAGGGCACGGACGAGGTGCGCACCACCATCGCCAACTACGCCCTTCCCGCGAACGTCGAGAAGCTGACCTATGTCGGCACCGGCAACTGGACCTTCACCGGCGGGGCGGGGAACGACAATGTCGCGGCTTCGGGCGGCAACGACTTTTTCGACCTGTCGCAGGGCGGCGCGGACACGGCTTCGGGGGGCGGCGGCAACGACGCCTTCTCGTTCGGGGCGGCGTTCGGCGCGGGCGACAGCGTCGACGGCGGCGCGGGGAGCGACACGGTCGGCATCCGCGGCAATTATACGGGCGCCAACAAGCTCGTCATCGGCGCGGGCCAGCTCGTCAAT
>JAFAZW010000078.1 GCA_019239415.1 Alphaproteobacteria bacterium | reverse complement strand
GCGACGACGTAATAGGTGTCCTGCATGTAGTTATCGACGCCGCCGTTGGCGAGCACGACGCCGGTGACGCCGCCGACCGTGAACATGAAGATGAAGCCCAGGGCCCACATCATCGGCGTCTCGAAGGTCAGCGAGCCGCCCCACATGGTCGCGATCCAGGAGAATATCTTGATGCCGGTCGGCACCGCGATCACCATCGTCGCCGCGGTGAAGTACATCTTCGTGTTCACGTCCATCCCGACGGTGAACATGTGGTGCGCCCAGACGACGAAGCCGATCACGCCGATCGCGACCATCGCGTAGGCCATGCCGAGATAGCCGAACACCGGCTTGCGGCTGAACGTCGCGACCACCTGGCTGACCATGCCGAAGCCCGGCAGGATCATGATGTACACCTCCGGATGGCCGAAGAACCAGAACAGGTGCTGGTAGAGGATCGGATCGCCGCCGCCGGACGCGTCGAAGAAGTGGGTGCCAAAATTGCGGTCGGTCAGCAGCATGGTGATCGCGCCGGCGAGGACCGGGAGGGCGAGCAGCAGCAGGAAGGCGGTGACCAGCACCGACCAGACGAACAAAGGCATCTTGTGCAGGGTCATGCCCGGCGCGCGCATGTTGAAGATGGTGGTGATGAAGTTGATCGCGCCGAGGATCGACGAGGCGCCGGCGAGGTGGAGCGCGAAGATCGCCATGTCGACGGCGGGCCCCGACGAGCCGGAGGTCGAGAGCGGCGCGTAGACCGTCCATCCGGTGCCGGCGCCGAGGCCGGTGCCGCCGGGCACCTGGGTCGAGCCGAGCAGCAGCAGAAACGCGGGAACCAGCAGCCAGAAGCTGATATTGTTCATCCGCGGGAAGGCCATGTCGGGCGCGCCGATCATCAGCGGCACGAACCAGTTGCCGAAGCCGCCGATCATCGCCGGCATGACCATGAAGAAGACCATGATGAGGCCGTGCGCCGTCACCAGCACGTTCCACAGGTGGGTCGCCTCGTCCTGGGTCGCATGCGCCCCGGCCCAGGTGTGGAGATACTGGACGCCCGGGTGCATCAGCTCGAGCCGCATCAGCCCCGAGATCGTGCCGCCGATGATGCCGGCGATGATCGCGAAGATCAGGTAGAGCGTGCCGATATCCTTGTGGTTCGTCGACATGAACCAGCGCGCGAAGAAGCCGGGCTTGTGATCGGCATCGTGGTGCGCGTCATGCGCGTCATGCGCATGGAAATGGGCGGCATTGGCGGTGGTGTCGGTCATCTTATTGTCCGCGGCTGGAATGGGCCTGGCTCTGGTTGGTGGCCGTGGCAGCGGCGGTTCCAGCAGAGACGTTGGTGGGGGTCGGCGTGGCCGAAGTGCCGCCGCCGGGGGCAGTGGTCGCGCCCGCGGCAGCGGCCGGGTTGCTGATCGGCGAATTCTGCGTCGCGTCGGGCGAGGTCGGCTTCTTCTGGCCGGGCATCGTGCCGCCCTTCGAGGCGACCCAGGCAGCGAATTGCGCCGGCGGGACGACATCGACGGCAATCGGCATGAACGGGTGGCGCGCGCCGCACAGCTCGTAGCAGGCGCCGTAATAGACGCCGGGCTTGTCGACCTTGAACCAGGTCTCGTTGAGCCGGCCCGGCACCGCGTCCATCTTCACCCAGAAGGAGGGGACGCCGAACGAATGGATGACGTCGGCGGACGTGACGATCAGCTTCACCGTCGCGCCCGCGGGCACCACCATGCGCTCGTCGACAGCGAGCAGGCGGGGCTCCCCGCGCTTCTTGGCGTCGGCGTCCGACAGCATGTTGGAGACAATCTCGAACCCGCCATTGTCGGGGTAGGAATAGGTCCAATACCATTGGTTGCCGGTGACCTTGATCGTCACGTCCGGCTTGGGCGGCGAATATTGGTGGGCGAGGAGGCGGATCGACGGGACCGCGATCGCCACCAGGATGAGGACCGGGACGAGCGTCCAGACCACTTCGAGGAAGGTGTTGTGGGTGTTGCGCGACGGCACCGGATTGGCACCGCGGCGGAAGCGCACGATCACGAACAGCAGCAGCGCGAGCACGAACAGCGAGATGATCGTGATGAGCGGCATCAGGATGGTGTTGTGGAACCAGCGCGCCTCGTCGCCGATCGGCGTGAACTGGGGTTGGAGCGCGGGCTTTTCGGTGGGTTGCCCGACGCCGACTTCCGGGCTGGTGCGCGCCGCGAGCGCGCTCGCGGCGACCGAGGCGTTGCTCGGCGCGCTGGTGTTGAACGGGCCGACGGCGGGGCTCGAGACGTCCTTCGGCTGGGCCGGCTGCGCCTGGCTCTTCGCGCTGATCGCGTCGCGCGGCGCCTGCGGGGCGGCGGCGCCGTTGGCCGCGGCGGCCGGTGCGGAAGCGGGCGCCTGCGCCACGACCGCGGCCGGCGCCAGGCCCAGGGCGGCGGCGACGGCGAAAAGCTTGAGCAAGTTCTTCATCTATACCCCTTGCGGCCTCCGGGCGGAGCGGGATTGGTGGGCGCCGGGACGGCGGATCGCGGCGCCTTATAGGCAGGGTGCCCCCGCGCCTCAAGCGCCCCTTTGGCGGCATCTTGCCGCGCCTTGAAGACGCCCTCCCCCGCTCCTATTCAGCAGCGGGGGATTGGAGAGGAGGCGAGAAGGCGCGATGACGAAAGACGAGATCCTCGCCGAGTTCCGCGCCGCCGAAGCCCTTCTCGAGGGTCATTTCATCCTCTCCTCCGGCCTGCACAGCCCCCGCTACCTGCAATGCGCGCGGGTGCTGATGGACCCGAAGCGGGCGGCACGGCTGGCCGAGGCGCTCGCGGCGAAGATTCCGGGAGAGATTCGCGGCGCGATCGGGATCGTCGTCTCCCCGGCGATGGGGGGCGTCGTCATCGGCCACGAAATGGGGCGCGCACTCGGCGTCGAGGCGCTGTTCGTGGAGCGGCCCGGCGGGACGTTCGAGCTGCGCCGCGGATTCCGGCTGGAGCCGGGACAGAGGGTCCTCCTCGTCGAGGATGTCGTGACGACCGGCCTGAGCTCGCGCGAAGCGATCGCCGCCGTCGAGGCGGCGGGGGGCGAGGTGATCGCCGCCGCCGCGCTGGTCGACCGCTCCGCCGGCGGCGCCGACCTCGGCGTGCCCTTCTTCCCGCTGCTCCGCCTCGATGTCCCGGCTTACGCGGCGGATGCCCTGCCCGCGGGCCTGGCGGCAACTCCCGCCGAGAAGCCCGGCAGCCGGAAGGCTGCGTGACGGGAGCGCTGCGCCTCGGGGTCAACATCGACCATGTCGCAACGATTCGGAATGCGCGTGGGGGCGACCATCCGGACCCGGTCAAGGCGGCGCTGATCGCGGCGCAGGCCGGCGCGGACGGCATCACCGCGCATCTGCGGGAGGACCGCCGCCACATTCGCGACGACGACATCGCCGCTCTGACCGCCCAACTCACCATCCCGCTGAACCTGGAAATGGCGGCCACGGAGGAGATGCTGGAGATCGCCCTCCGCCACCGCCCGCACGCGGCCTGCATCGTTCCCGAGCGGCGCGAGGAACGGACCACCGAAGGCGGCCTGGACGCCGCCGGCCAGGACAATCACCTGATGCCGTTCATCGAGCGGCTTGCCGGCGCCAACATCCGTGTCAGCCTGTTCATCGAGCCCGACCCGCGCCAGGTCGATGCGGCGATCCGGCTGAAGGCGCCGGTGGTCGAGTTCCACACCGGCCGCTACGCCCATCTGGAGGGCGAGGCGCGGGCGGCCGAGCTGCGCCGCATCGCCGACGCCGCCGCGCTCGCCGCGAAGAACGGGATCGAGCCGCACGCCGGCCATGGCCTGACGTTCGACAACGTCCAGCCGATCGCCGCCATTCCGCAGATACGCGAGCTCAACATCGGCCACTTCCTCGTCGGCGAGGCGATTTTCTGCGGCCTTGAGGAGAGCGTCGCCCGGATGCGCCGGCTCATGGACGAGACGCGATGAAAACCCCTCTCCCTTTACGGGAGAGGGAGGGGCCCGCCTGCGCAGCAGGTGGGAGGGTGAGGGCCTGTCTTCTCGCCCCATTCCCTCACCCGTCGCAAATCTGCGATTTGGGCCCCTTCCCTCTCCTGAAATGGGAGAGGGAGACATGATCGTGGGCATCGGCTCGGACCTGTGCAACATCGAGCGGATCAAGGCCTCGCTCGAGCGCTTCGGCGACCGCTTCGTCGCCCGCGTCTTCACCGACGTCGAGCGCGCCAAGGCGGAGAGCCGGCCCTTCACCCGCGCCGGCACCTACGCCAAGCGCTTCGCCGCCAAGGAGGCGTTCTCGAAAGCGGTGGGCACCGGATTCAAACGCGGCGTGTTCATGCGCGATATAGGTGTCGTCAACCAGACGTCGGGGGCGCCGACCCTGGCGCTGACCGGCGGCGCCAAGGAAAGGCTGGACGCGCTGATTCCGGCCGGGCACCGTGCGCAGGTGCATCTGACGATGACGGACGACCACCCTTTCGCCCAGGCCTTCGTCATCATAACCGCCGTGCCGCTCGAAAAGGACCGCTGAGTGACCGACGAACAAGCCGCCGTCCCCGCCGAAGCGCCCGAAGCGCCGGCGAAGCCCGAGAAGAAGCCGACCGACTGGTGGGCCGAGATACGCGGCATCCTGTGGCTCGCCCTCGGCGTGCTCGCGCTGCACAGCCTCGTCGCCAAGCCCTTCTACATCCCGTCCGAATCGATGATGCCGGGGCTGCTCAAGGGCGACCAGCTGATCGTCACCAAATATCCCTATGGCTGGTCGTGGGTCTCGCCGTCCTTCCACATTCTGCCCGACTTCCACGGCCGCCTGTTCGGGCGGATGCCGCAGCGCGGCGACGTCGTCATCATCACGCCGCCCGGCGAGACGCGCCATTCCGAAGACTGGATCAAGCGCGTCATCGGTCTGCCGGGCGACACGATCCGCCTGGTCGGCGGCCAGCTCTACCTGAACGGCCAGCCGGTCCGGCGCGAGGCGCGCGGAACCACGGCCTTTCCGCTCGACCCGAACCTGCCCTGCCCGGATCAGTTCGGCCGCTTCCGCGAGGCCGGGCCGGACGGCCGGCTCTACTGCCGGCTGCCGGTGTTCCGGGAGACGCTGCCGGACGGCAAGAGCTACGACACGATCGACGAAGGACCCTCGCCGGCCGACAATTTCGGCCCGGTCACCGTCCCTGCCGGCCATGTCTTCCTGATGGGCGACAATCGGGACGATTCGGCCGACAGCCGCGTCTCCATCGCGGAGGGGGGCCTCGGCGGCCCCATCCCCTGGGAGAATATCGGTGGGCGCGCCGAGTTCATCACCTATTCGTCGGACGGCTCGTGGCGCTGGTACAATCCGGTAAGCTGGTTCCAGGCGCTGAGGGGCGGCCGCGCCGGCACGTCGCTGCGTCCCCACGCCGACGCGGGGAAATAGCGCCAGGGTTGACGCGGCCGCGGCGACGCGCCACCTCGCGCCGCGAACCGACACCGCCGAAGCCGGCGCCGTCGCCATCCCTCAATCAGGAGTCTTGAAAGGGTGAGCCTCAGCGACCCCGCCGCCGCGCCGGGCGCGTCCCAAACGTCCGCCGAATCCGCGCCGCCCGCGAAGACCGGCACCGACTGGTGGGCGGAGTTGCGCGGCATCTTCTGGCTGGTCGTCGCCGTCCTGCTCTTCCACAGCTTCGTCGCGAAGCCCTTCTACATTCCGTCCGAATCGATGATGCCCGGCCTGCTGAAGGGGGACCGGCTGGTGGTGAGCAAATTCCCCTACGGCTGGTCGTGGGTGTCGCCGTCCTTCCATGTCTTCCCGCATTTCTCCGGGCGACTGCTGGGGCGCATGCCGGAGCGCGGTGACGTCGTCATCGTCACGCCGCCGGGGGAGACGTCCGATTATATCAAGCGGGTGGTGGGCGTCCCCGGCGACACGGTGCGGATGGTCGACGGGCGGCTCTACCTCAACGGCCAGCCGGTGAAGCGCGAGGCGCGGGGCGAGACGATGATCCCGGTCGATCCGAACGTGCCGTGCGACGGCCTGCGCGACCACGACCCGTTCGGCTCGCACCGCGTGGTTCGCGACGGCAAGGCCTATTGCCGGCTCCCCGTCTTCCGCGAGACGCTGCCGAACGGCCGCTCCTACGACACGCTCGACGAGGGCCCGTCGATGGAGGACAATTACGGGCCGGTCACGGTCCCGGCCGGCCACGTCTTCCTGATGGGCGACAATCGCGACAATTCCGCGGACAGCCGGGTCGCGAGGGCGCTAAACGGCCTCGGCGGGCCGGTGCCGTGGGAGAATATCGGCGGCCGCGCCGAGTTCATCACCTTTTCCTATGACGGCTCTTCGACCTGGCTGAACCCGCTGAGCTGGGTCACCGCGCTGCGCGGCGGCCGGGCCGGGACCTCGCTGAGGCCCCCGGAGGGACGCTGACGCGGCTCAGCGTGCCTCGGACGCTTCGGCCTGATTGCCCGCGCCGGGGGATCCGCCCTGCCCACGTCCCTGCTGAAGCTGCTGCAACTGCTGGAGCTGTTGCATCCGCTGCATCTGCTGGGCCTGCAGGAAGCGTTGCGCGGCACCGGCCTCGACCTGGAGGACGTCGATCTCGAACACCAGGGTGTCGGACGGCTTGAATGGCGCGCCCGGCATCTGCGTCGGCACGTGCGTGCCGCCCGGCAGCGTCAGCACGTAGGACCCGCCCGGCCGCATGTGCTGCAAGCCGTCGGCGAAACCCGGGAACAGGCCCTGCGTGGTGGTGACGAAAGGCTGACCAGTCTCGCGGCTGTCCTGGATCACCGGCGCCTGCTTCGTTCCGACATGCAGCCGGTAATTGAGGGCCACGACATCGTTGGCGGTGATGAGCGCGCCCTTACCCTGGCGAAGCGGCTTGATCCGGACCCCCGAGGGAAGCGTCGTCGCCTGGAAGCCGGCCGTCGTCCACCAGGCGAGCGCCACGGCGAGAAGGGTGAGGAGGACGAGGGCGGCCCAGAATTTCGCGACCGAGCCCTTCTTGATCGGACGGAGCGGGACGGCGGTCACGGACATGATGGTTCCCCGAAAGCAGAAGGGCGGCGATAATCGCCGCCCCTCCTGGAAGCAAGCTGGGGGTCGAGGATGCCGTCCGTCGCCCCGGGAAGGCTGGAGCCTGAGGGGGGTGAAAACGCCGCGGCTTTCACCCGCCGGGATGCCAGCCTGCGCTGGCGTGACGAGAAAGCCTCAGCGCACCCCGTCGCGCTCGGCGCGCTTGCGCTCGAGCTTGCGGGCGCGGCGGATCGCCGCGGCGCGCTCGCGGGCGCGCTTCTCGGACGGCTTCTCATAGTGGCGGCGGAGCTTCATCTCGCGATAGACGCCCTCGCGCTGCAGCTTCTTCTTGAGCGCGCGCAGCGCCTGGTCGACATTGTTGTCGCGAACGATGATTTGCATAAAGTCCCGTCACTCTCCGCTTCGAATGGAGCGAGGCGGCCGCCGCGAGGCGCCGCCCCGAAAAATCCCCGATACCACAAAAAAGGGTTCGCCGCGAGCAACTCCCCGCGACGACGCGCGGCGCCGATAGCAGCGGCCGCACGGAGTTTCAAGCTGCGGCTGTCCGATTTGTCGGCGGGCGCCGGATAACCGCCCCGACGGCCGCGATCCTTTCCACCTCCTCGTAACCCGGCTGATCGAGCTGCTCGCCGAAGATATCGGGGTCGATCTCGTAATAACGCGTCGCGCAACCCCGCGCCGCCATGGCGCGGCCGAGAGCCTCCTTGAACCCGTCCCGGCCCGCCACGATCGCGCTCCCGGTGTAGAGGAGAACCGCGCCGCCCGGAGCGAGCCGACCAGCGGCTTCGGTGGCCCAGTCGAGCGACAGCCGCGCACCGTGCAAGTCTCCCCCGTCGCGGTAGGTCCGGCGGAGCGGGTCGACGATGAACGGAGGGTTGGCGATGACCAGATCAAGAGGGTCGGGGACGCCCGCGAGGCCTTCACATTCGACCGTCTCGACGTCGAGTCCGGCGTACGCCGCGTTGATTCGCGCGAGCCTCAGCGCGAGAGGGTTGACATCGGTGAGCGTCAGCTGCGCGTCCATCAGCAGCGGGGCCGCCGCGATGGCGCCGACACCGGCGCCGGTGCCGACGTCGACGAGACGACGTACCGGCCCCAGAGCCGGAATCTCGGCGGACAGGAAGGCGGCGAAGCGGTAGCTGTCCGGACCGAGGAAGACGGCGTCGGCGTCTTCCGTCGGATAGGCGGAGTGAAGAAAGAGCCTGTCGCCGATCGACGATATCCGAACCAGACTCTTACAGGCCCCCTCCTCCCGCACCATCATTCCGCCGTCGCGCAGAGCATTGCGGATAGGCTGGGGTAGCAGGATCTCGTCAAAGGGCAGGTTCCATCCGAACACGTCGCGCAGGTCGCAAGCGCGAGCGGCGGCACGGCGTTCCAGGACGCGGCGATGCGTTTCGGGCGTCACCGTGACGAAGCGATATCCGGTCTCGCCGACCGCGCGAATCAGCTCGAGGAGCGCCAAGTCCCGGCGGGCGTCGGTCGGCGTATCGGCCTGGCTCGGCAAAAGAGGCTTTCCTCGATTCTTTGGGTGAGCACCAGCGGCACAACGCCTCCGCCGGGTGGGCTGTTCACCGATCCTACGAATCCAGATCGTCGAACGTGGGGTCTGCCCTGGTGAGGCGCGCCTCCACGGCAGTAGTCAGGTCCGCGCTAACGAGGGTGGCGGCGTTCCACAGCGCGACCTGGCGCAACCCTTCCTCCACGGTGCGGCCGCGGCTGTAGTTGAGGCTGGCCTTCGCGCCCGCCACCGCGAGGGGGGACTTGGCCGCGATGGCGCGGGCGAGGGCGAATCCCGCAGCGACGACGGCCTCCCGATCCGGCTCGACGCGATTGACGAAGCCGAGGCGGAGCGCCTCGTCGGCGGGGAGGCGACGAGCGGTGTAGGCGAGCTCGCGCACGATGCCTTCCGGCAGCAGCCGGGTCATGCGCTGCAAGGTGCCGAGGTCGGCGGTGATCGCGACATCCACTTCCGCGACCTGGAAGAAGGTGTCGGCGGCGGCAATGCGGATGTCGCAGGCGCAGGCGAGATCGACTCCGGCGCCGATGCAGCCGCCGTGGATCGCGGCGATCACCGGCGCCCGCGCCGCCTCGGCGGCGGTGAAGCAATCCTGCAGCCACTGGATGTGTCGCAGGCGCGATTCGGCGGCGCGGCCGAGATCCGCCGCCGGCGCGAACTGGCTCCCCGCGTAATGGAGATCGAGCCCGGCGGTGAAGTGCCGCCCGCGTGCGGAGAGGAGGATGCAGCGCACGGACGGATCGGCGCCGAGCGTGCGGAAGGCCTCGCCGATCGCGGCGAACATCTCTCCGTCCATGGCGTTCAGCTTGTCCTCGCGCGCGAGCGCCAGATGGGCGACGCCGCCGTCCCGCTCGATCGCTACCCGCTCCTCCGCCATCGCCAATCCTTTCGCATCGCTGACGTTACAGTTCAGCAACGGCTCAGCAAGGTTTACGTAAACGGCAGTTCATGGGGTGAGCGAATCGTCGCCGCCTGGTGAAGGAGTGAAATCGATGCGCAAGGCATTGATCGGATTGCTTATCGCGACGACGGCGGCGAGCCCGCTGGCGGCGCAGGACAACGGTTGGCGCGGCCGCGGCGACGGCGAGCATCATCAGCGCAGCGACGGCCAGCGGCCGGCGCGGCAGGAGCGCCAGCAGGCGCCGCAGCAGCAGCAGGCGCCCCGCGCCGAGCAGTATCGCGGCGGCGGCTGGCAGGGTCGCCAGCAGGCGCAGGTCCAGCAGCAGCAGCAACAGGTCCAGGTGCAGCAGCAGGTCCAGACCCGCGGCTACCGCCAGGGCTATCAGGGCCAGCAGGCCTATCGCGGCGGCAACACCCAGCAGGACGCCTACCGCCAGCAGATCGAGGCGAGCCGGGCGGCCAATCGCCAGGTCTCGCAGGGCATGCCGGAGCGCTACCAGCGCCGCGCGGCGGAGAACGAGGCGAATTACGAGCGGCAGGTGCGCGAGCAGTATCGCCGGCAAGATACGGGCTCGTGGAGCCGCAACGACTGGCCGCGCAACGGCGGCGACTATCGCGCCAACCGGAGCGGCAGCCGCGACTGGCGCAACAACTGGAACCGCGGCTGGCGGAGCGACAATCGCTACGACTGGCAGCGCTACCGCTATTCGAACCGCAGCCTGTTCCGGTCGCCTTATTACGCGCCGTACGGCTACGGCTATGGCTACAACCGGCTGTCGATCGGGCTGGTCCTCGACGAGATCTTCTGGGGCCGAAACTACTGGATCTCGGATCCGTGGCAGTACCGCCTGCCGCCGGCGCCGTACGGCACCCAGTGGGTCCGCTATTATAACGACGTGGTCCTGGTGGACGTCTACACCGGCGAGGTGATCGACGTGATCTACGACTTCTTCTGGTAGGAAGGGTCGCAACCGCATGGGAAGGAGCCCGGGAGCGCCAGCGCGCTGCCGGGCTTTTTCCTTGTCAAAGCGGCCCCGGCCACAGCATGAACGGCGCCTTCCTTCCCGGGGTGCCGTCGGCATGCTGAAACGCCTTTTCATCCTTCTCGCCGCCCTCGTCGCGACGCCGGCAGCGGCAGACACGGTGGTCGTCCATGCCGGCCGCCTAATCGTCGATGCCGCGCAGCCGGCGCAGGGGCCTTCGACGATCGTCATCGTCGACGGCCGCATCCAGTCCGTCGCGGCCGGGGTCGCGCCGGCGCCGGCGGGGGCCAAGGTGGTCGAGCTGCAGGACAAGATGGTCCTTCCCGGCCTCATCGACACCCACGTCCACTTCATGTCGGTGCCGGGCGCGCCCTTCTGGCAGGAGGCGACGCTGTCGGACGAGTGGATGGCGCTGGTCGGCGCGCGCAACGCGCTCACCACTGCCCGCGCCGGGTTCACCACGGTGCGCGACCTCGGCTCGACCAGGCTCGGCGGCTTCGCGCTCCGCGACGCCATCGCCCAGGGACTCGTCCCGGGGCCGCGCATGCTGGCGGCGGGGCAGGCGCTGTCGACGATCGGCGGCCATGGCGACGTTTCCGGCTTCCGTCCCGAAGTCGCCGAGGCGCTCGACGGCCATAATACCTGCACCGGCGCCGACCAGTGCGCGGCGCGGGTGCGCGAGGCGGCGAAGCTCGGCGCCGACGTGATCAAGTTCCACGCCACCGGCGGCGTGCTGAGCCAGGGCGACAAGGGCCTCGGCCAGGCCTTCACCGACGAGGAGATGCGCGCCATCGTCGCGACCGCGCACAATCTCGGCCTCAAGGTCGCCGCCCACGCCCATGCCGACGCGGGCATCGCGGCGGCGGTGCGCGCCGGGGTCGATTCGATCGAGCACGGCACCTTCGCCAGCCCGGCCACGATCCAGCTGATGAAGCAGCGCGGCACCGTGCTGGTGCCGACCCTGATGGCGTTTACCGGCATCCGCGAAAGGCTCGGCAAGGGCGTCTACACGCCGATCGTCGAGGAGAAGGTGCGGATGACGCTGAACGAGGTCGGCAAGGCCGCACGGCTTGCCCGCGCGGCCGGGGTGCCGGTCATCTTCGGGACGGACGCGGGCGTCTACGAGCATGGCAGGAATGCGGGCGAGTTCGTCCATTATGTCGAGCTGGTGGGCATGAGTCCGGCCGAGGCGATCGCGTCGGCAACGACCGGCGCCGCCAGGCTGCTCGGCTTGGAGCGCGAGGTGGGTCGGATCGCGCCCGGCTATTCGGGCGACCTCATCGCCGTTTCCGGCGATCCGCTGAAGGACGTCAGCGTCCTCCAGCATATCGACTATGTGATGGTGAAAGGCCGGCCGATCCCGTGAGCAGCCAGGGCTACGACCCGTCCCTCGCCTACCGCGTCGACATCGGCCGCCACGTCCGCGAGCGGCTGTCGCACACGCCGAACGCGCTCAAGATCCCGGCGATGGGCCTCGACCTGTTCGTCGTGCGCGACTTCCTGACGGCCAAAGAGTGCGAGCAGGTGATCGCGCTGATCGACAAGGACCGGGTGCCCTCGGGGCTGCTGGCGCCGAGCGCCGATCCCGACTTCCGCACCAGCGAGAGCTGCAACCTGCGGCTGAGCGACCGCGTCAACCTCAGCGTCCAGGCGAAGATCGACATGCTGATGGGCATCGACCCGCGCCACGGCGAAACCATCCAGGGCCAGCGCTACGCCGCCGGCCAGCAGTTCAAGGAGCATCACGACTTCTTCTACACGTCCGAGCCCTATTGGCCGGAGCAGGAGAAGGTCGGCGGCCAGCGCACCTGGACGGCGATGATCTTCCTGAACGAGCCGGAGGCAGGCGGCCAGACCTGGTTCACCAAGGCGAACGTCCGGGTGACGCCGCGCACGGGCAACCTGCTCGCCTGGAACAACCTGGACGAGCATGGCCAGCCCAACCCTTACTCGCTCCACACCGGCATGCCGGTGGGCGCCGGGGTCAAGTACATCATCACCAAATGGTACCGGGAGCGGCCCTGGGGCGTGCAGCCCGGCACCGCCGCGCCCGCCGGGCCCTATTGAGCGCCGAATTCGCCGCCCTTGCGCATCCGGGGAGCGGAGCGTAGTGCCCGGCTAACACACCTGGGGAGGAATGAGATGCGCACGTTGGTCCTGACCCTGCTCGCCGCGACGGCGCTCGCGGCCCCCGCTCTCGCCGCGCCCGCGCCCAAGGGGGCGACGTCCGCAGCCGCCCGCGCCGGCGAAGCCGAGAAGCTCAGGCGGCTGTTCGCGGCGAGCGACGAGGCGCAGCTGCGCCGCAATCCGATCCAGGCCTTGTTCCGCGGCGACCTGCGCTACGCCGCCGAGTTCGGCGACTATATCACCGACCGCTACGTCGCGGGCGAGAAGGCGGCGGCCGAGGCGGATCTCGCGGCCCTGGCCAGGATCGATCGGCCGAAGCTCTCGGCCGACGATCGCATCTCCTACGACGTCTTCAAGTGGCAGACCGAGCTCACCCTCAAGGGATACCGGCCGGACCTCCTCAAGGCCCAGGTCGACCGGCCGATCGACCATTTCAGCGGCTTCCAGGTGTTCGTCCCGGATCTCAGCTCCGGCGAAGGCGCGGCGCCGTTCAAGACGGTCGCCGACTATGAGAACAACCTGAAGCGGCTCGACGGCTACATCCTCTATCTCGACCGCGCGATCGGCCGCATGAAGCAGGGTCTCGCCGACGGCGTCGTCAACCCCAGGCTGGTGATGGCGAACGTCGTCGACCAGCTCGACGCGATCATCGGCCAGGGCGTCGAGGGCTCGACCTTCTACAAGCCGGTGACGAAGTTCCCGGCCGGCATCGCCGCCGCGGACCAGACGCGGCTCAAGGCGGAATACGCCGCCTTCGTCCGCGAGCGCCTGCTCCCCGCCCACGTCCGGCTGCGCGATTTCATCCGCAACGACTATCTCCCCCACGCCCGCGCCAGCGTCGGCCTCAGCCAGATGCCGGGCGGCGCGGCGCTCTATCGCTACCTGGTCGAATCGAACACGACCACGGACATGACGCCGGAGGCCATCCACCAGCTCGGCCTCAGCGAGGTCGATCGCATCCATGGCGAGATGGAGAAGGTGAAGAACGCGGTCGGCTTCAAGGGCGACCTCCACCGCTTCGCCGACTTCCTGCGCAGCGACCCGCGCTTCAAGCCGGCCTCGGCGCAGGCGATGCGCGAGGCCTTCTTCGACATCGACCGCCGCGTCGGGCTGGTCGTCGGCCGCGACTTTACGGTGATCCCCAAGTCGCCGCTCGAGATCCGGCCCGAGCCGCCCTACAAGGAAAAGACGGCGGCGGGCGGCGAATATCAGCAGGGCACGCCCGACGGCTCGCGGCCCGGCGTGTTCTTCTACAACGCCTACGACCTGCCCTCGCGCTACACCTGGGGCTACGAGACCCTGTTCCTCCACGAGGGCCGGCCCGGTCACCATTTCCAGATCAGCCTGGCGCAGGAGAACACCGCGCTTCCGGCCTTCCAGCGCTTCGGCGGCAACACGGCCTTCGTCGAGGGCTGGGCGCTCTATGCGGAGAGCCTCGGCTACGAGCTCGGCTTCTTCACCGACCCGTATCAGAATTACGGCCATTTGAACGACGAGATCCTGCGCGCCATGCGCCTCGTCGTCGACACCGGCATCCACACCAAGGGATGGAGCCGCGATCAGGCGATCCAGTACATGCTCGACAACAGCGCGATGAGCAAAACCGACGCCACCGCCGAGGTTGAGCGCTACATCGCCATCCCCGGCCAAGCGCTCGCCTACAAGGTCGGCCAGCTCACCATCCGGCGCCTGCGCACCCGCGCCGAGCAGGCGCTGGGGCCGAAGTTCGACCTTCGCGCCTTCCACGCCCAGGTGCTGATGTCGGGCGCGCTGCCGATGGCCGTGCTCGAGCGCAAGATCGACGACTGGATCGCGGCAAGGAAGCGGGGCTGAAGCTCAGCGCGCGACGTCGTGGTCGCCGAGCGGCACCGTCGGTCGGTTCTTGATCTCGGACTTGACGAAGCTGGTCTCGTAGCGCCGGACGGCGGGATCGGCGGCGAAATAGGCATCGGCGAAGGCGTTGAACTCGCGCATCGTGCGGGTGACGACGAGCGCCAGAAGGTCGACGGGGCCGGCGATGTTGAGCAGCAGCTGGACCTCGGGCGCAGCGGCGAGCCTCGCCCGCAATTGCGCGATACCCTTGGCCTCGGCATGCTCGTGCACCTGCACCTGGACGACCGCGCGGAGCCGATCACCGGTGAGCGCCGGCGCCAGCAGGGCGATGTCGGCGGCGATCAGCCCTTCCTCGCGCAGGCTCCGAAGCCGGCGCGCGATCGCCGACGGCGACAGCGGCACCGTCTCCGCCAGCCGGTCCGCGGTGAGCAGATTATCCGCCTGGAGCAGGTTCAGGAGGTCGATGTCGAAGCGGTCGAGCTTGCGCGCCATGGCGTTGTTATGCCGCACTTGCCAGATTTTGGCACGGCCTCGCCGCCAATAGCGCGCAAAAGGCGGCCGAACGCCGTCATAACCGGATCGACGAACCGATATTCACGTGGAGAGCCAGCATGTTGAGACTTCGTACCGCCGCCCTTCTGCTGCTGGCGGGCGCCGCCGCTGCGGCCTCCGCCCAGCCCGCTCCCGCGCCGGGTGCGCAGCCGGCGCCGATGGCGGTCCCCGACATCCCCGTCACCGCCGAGGTCGCCCGCCAGACGGCGCTCGAGCTCGCCCAGGCGCTGCAGGACAATTACGCCTTTCCGGACGTGGCGGGACGTTACGGGGCGATGCTGCGGGCCAATGCGACGAGCGGCGCCTATGACGGCCTCGCCTCCGGCAAGGCGCTCGCCGAGCGGCTCACCGCCGACCTCCGCGCCGTGTCGCCCGACAACCACCTGCGGGTGCGGGTCGCACCGCCGCGCGAGGCGCGCGCGCCGGGCCCGGGCGAAGTCGGCCCGATCCGGCGAATGGTGCCGCTGACGCCGATCGAGGAGCAGCGCTGGCTGGCGCCCGGTATCGCCTACATCCGCTTCAACGTCTTCCCGGGCGATGCCGAGACGGTCGCCGCGGTGCGCAAGTTCATGATCGACCATGCCGATGCGAAGACGATCATCTTCGACAACCGCACCCACCATGGCGGCGGCCTCGCCGAGATGGATGCGATGTTCCCCTACCTCTTCGCCAGGCCGACCACCCTCGTCACGATGGACACCCGCACCTCGGTCGACCGCGCCCGCGGCAGCCCGATGCGCGATGCGCGGCTCCGCCTCGTGCCGGCCAGGGAGGACGTCGTCCGCCGCGAGCATTTTGTCGAGCCGGATGCGGCCGAGAAGAGGCTGTTCGGCGCGAAGGTGTTCGTCCTCACCTCCGGCGCCACCGCCTCGGCGGCCGAGCATATGACGCTGGCGCTGAAGCGCACGCATCGCGCGACGATCGTCGGCGAGGCGACGGCCGGCGCCGGCAATTACGGCGGCCAGCAGACCGTCGGCGGCGACAGGTTCGTCGTCTTCATCCCGGTCGGCCGCACCTTCGATCCCGACACCGGCAAGGGCTGGGAGGGGAGCGGCATCGAGCCGGACGTCGCCGTGCCCGCCGAAAAGGCGCTCACGGAGGCGCTGGTCCGCAGCGGCCTTTCCGCGGCCGACGCCGAGCGGATTTCGGCGGAGGTCAAGCCGACGGGCCCGATGGTCCGCCGGACTCCCCGTGTGTGAAGCCTGGCCGCGCGTGACGCTTGGCGCTGGGCGCGCCCGTTGCTAAGGGCGCGCCCATGCAGACCGACCGCTTCACGCCGGAAATCGCCTACGTGACCACGCCGCGCGTCGCCTGCGACGGCGCCAGCGAAACCTGGCCGGCGCTGGGCCACCCTCGCGTCTACCTCCAGATCGACGAGAAGGGCTATGTCGACTGCGGCTATTGCGACAAGCGCTTCGTTCTGAAGGGCGGCCCCGCGGACGAGGGCACGGTCGCGGCCTGACTCGCGCGCTGCGCACGTTTTGCCTCCCGCATCGCCTTCCTGACCTGCCGCGCGATGTCGCGGTACGTCCGATTGGGGAAGGGCGAGGCGCGGCGCACCGCCGCCTTCATGGCCTTGAGGTGGCGGCGTGCGGCGACGGCGTCGCCGCGGCGGACGGCGACCGCCGCCAGTGCGGCATGGCCGAGCCGTACGAGATGCGGATCCATGTCCGGAGCGACGACCGGCCGGTGGCGCGGCTCCGCCTCGCCTTCCCAAATCGCCGCCAGATAGGCATCGCAAGCGTCGAGCCACGGGTCGCCCCCGAACTGCAACCGGAACGCGTCGATCAGGCTGCGGGCGCGTGCCGCATCCACGCGAAACGAATCGAGGACGATCCCGATCTCAAGGGCAGCGAGATGCCGCGCGACTCTTTCAGGTTCCTCCGTCGCCTCACGCGCCGTCTCGATCAGCCATGGCGGCAGGTCGCGCAGCCGAACGTTCGCATTGAGCAGCGAGTCGATCCACGCCAGCGCGCTGAACGGCGTCCCGCGCTCGCGCGGCGTGCGCAGCTTGCGGCCGTCGGAGCCCTGCTCGTCGCCGAACAGCGCGCGCAGGCCGCAATTGAGCGCCTGGACGGCAAGGCCGAGGCAGAGGCGGCCGGCGACCGACGGGTAAGGGGCATCGGGCCGGAGAAGGAGGAGCCACGGCACAGCCGCGATCGCCGCGAGCAGCAGGCTGGCGCCGGGCCCCGCCCCGATCACCGCCGCCCATCGGGCCGGCGTGTCGACCCGGCGGCGGCGCGGCACGGACAGCACCCATCCGAGCTCCGGGCCCGGATGGGCGCCGCCGATCCAGGCAATGTCGAGATTGACGAGATGCACGCCGATGGGCCGCACGACGAACGTCACCACGCGCCACCCGCAGGCGAGCGCCACGACGGCGTGGCCGAGTTCGTGAACGAAGGTCGAGACGAAGCTGCCCGCAAGGCAGCACAAGAAGGCGAGCGCCAACGCTTCCTGCGCGTTCCCGAGCGAACCGAAGGCCGACGCGTAAGCGGCGAAGGCGCCGAGGGTCAGCGCGAGCGAAGCGACGCGGTCGCCGCCGCGCAGCCACGCCGATCGCCGGTCCGGCTTCTTCGCCACATGCCCCCCAAGGTCCGGTGCGGCGCGATGCGATGCATCCCGCCGATCCCGACGCCGGTCTAACGAGTCGCCGGCGGCCCGCAACCGCCTTCCCGCCGCCTCGACTTCGCTCCCGCGCCGCCTATATCGGCGCCATGACCCTTGCTTCCGATCCGCGCCGCTTCCTCTACCGCGACGGGCTGCTCGACCCCGACGGCGCCCTGCGCCTCACCCACGACGCGCTGAAGGGGCTCGACGATGGCGAGCTCTACCTCCAGTACACGGCGTCGGAGAGCTTCACCTTCGACGACGGACGGCTGAAGAGCGCCGACTTCAACACGCATGCCGGCTTCGGGCTGCGCGGCGTCTCTGGCGAAACCACCGCCTTTGCCCACGCCAACGAGCTCAGCGAGGCCGCGATCCGCCGGGCGGCGGAGACGATGACGGTGCTCGATCCGGCGAAGGCCGGTCCGGCCGGGTCGCCGCGCCGGACCAACACGAAGCTCTACACCGACGCCGACCCGCTCACGCTCATCCCCTTCGCGAGGAAGGTGGAGCTGTGCCAGAAGATCGATGCCGCCGCCCGGGCGCGCGATCCGCGGGTGGGACAGGTGACCGTCGGCCTGTCCGGCTCCTGGTCGGTGGTCGAGATCGTCCGCGCCGACGGCTTCGTCGCCCACGACGTCCGCCCGCTCGTGCGGCTCAACGTCAGCATCATCGCCGAACAGAACGGGCGCCGCGAAAGCGGCTTCCACGGCATTGGCGGCCGCTACCTCTATGACGGCCTGTTCGAGGAGGCGGCGTGGCAACGGGCGATCGATATCGCCCTCGGCCAGGCGCTGGTGAACCTCGAGTCGGTCCCTGCGCCGGCGGGCGAGATGACGGTGGTGCTGGGGCCCGGCTGGCCGGGCGTGCTGCTCCACGAAGCGATCGGCCACGGTCTCGAGGGCGATTTCAACCGCAAGGGCACCTCCGCCTTTTCCGGGCGGATCGGCGAGCGGGTGGCGGCGCCGGGCGTGACGGTGGTCGACGACGGCGCCATCGACGCGCGCCGCGGCTCGCTCACCATCGATGACGAAGGCACGCCGACGCAGCGCACCACCCTGATCGAGGACGGTATCCTCAAGGCCTATCTGCAGGACCGGCTCAATGCCCGCCTGATGGGCGTTTCCGCCACCGGCAACGGCCGCCGCGAGAGCTTCGCCCACGCGCCGATGCCGCGCATGACCAACACGTTCATGCTCGGCGGCCGCGACGATCCGGGCGAGATCCTGTCGCGCGCCAAGAGCGGCATCTTCGCCAGGAGCTTCGGCGGCGGCCAGGTCGACATCACGTCGGGGAAGTTCGTCTTCTCCTGCACCGAGGCCTATCGGATCGAGAACGGCCGACTCGGCGCACCGGTAAAGGGTGCGACCTTGATCGGCGACGGGCCGACCGTGCTGACGAAGGTCGCCGCGATCGGCAACGACATGGCGCTGGACGAGGGGGTCGGCATATGCGGCAAGGGCGGCCAGTCGATCCCCGCCGGCGTCGGCCAGCCGACCCTGCTGATCGAAGGGTTGACGGTCGGCGGCACCGCGGCGTGATGGATTGGCAAGGCGAAGTCCTTGGCTTCTGGTTCGCGCTCGAGCCGGAGCAATGGTGGACGCGCGATGCCAACCTCGACCGTCGGGTGCGCGAGCGGTTCCTGCCCCTGTGGGCGGCTGAGCGGGAGAATGTCCCCGCCGCGTTCCTGGGCACTTGCCGGGACGCGCTCGCCGCCGTCATCCTTTTCGACCAATTCCCGAGGAACATGTTTCGGGACCATGCCGACCAATTCTCCACCGATATGCTGGCGCTGGCCGTAGCCAAGGGAGCGGTCGAACGCGGCTATGACGCGCAGGTGCCGCCCGGGCGGCGCCCATTTTTCTACATGCCGTTCGAGCATAGCGAGGATCTCGCCGACCAGGAGCGCTCGCTGCTGCTCTTCACCGCGCTCGGCGACGATTACCTGCTCGGCTTCGCCCGCAAGCATCGCGACATCATCGCCCGCTTCGGCCGCTTCCCGCACCGCAACGCGCTCCTCGGCCGCGCCCCGCGCGCTGACGAGCTGGCCGCGGGCAACCCGGTGCCCTGGTGATGGCCCTGGTCCTCGCCGAACGTTTCTACACCGCCAGCGAGGGCCAGATCGTCCAGGGCCGGCTCGCCGCCGAGGGGGTGGAGACCTATCTGTTCGACGCCGGGATCAACCTGGTCGAGTTGGGCGGCATCGCGGCGCCGGTGCGGCTGATGGTCGAGGAAGAGGATCTGGTCCGCGTCCGCCGCATTCTCGCCGACTATCCGCGCTGACCGCTCAGGCGAGCAGCGCCGCAACCTCCTCGAAGTCGCGGGCGATGTGCCGCACTCCGAGCTGACGCAGCCGATCCGCGTGTCCGGCGAGGCAGTGGCGACCGCCGACGAAGCCGATCACCGTCGCGCCCGACGCCACGGCGCCTTCGGCACCCACGGGCGAATCCTCGACGATGGCGCAGCGCGCGACGGGGACGCCGATCGCGGCCGCCGCGTGGAGGTAGAGGTCCGGCGCCGGCTTGCCGCGCGCGACATGTTCGCGGCCGCTGAAGATCTTGTCCCCGAACGCGCCGTCGAGGCCGAGGTGGCGCAGGTGCGTGCGCACCCATTCCGACGAGCTGGACGAGGCGACGGCGCGCGGTAGCGCCGGCGGCAGGCTGCGCACGAAAGCGACCGCGCCGGCGACCGCTTCCAACCCCTCAGCGAGGACGCGGCGATCCTCCTCGGCGCGGGCCGCCTCGAACCCTTCCGGGACGGGTCGGCCGATCCAGCGCTCGATCGCCGCCCGGAATTCCTCGCCGGCGAGCCCCATGAGCCGGTGCATCGCCTCCTCAACGCTGGTCGGGTGGCCGCTGCGCGTCAGGAACGCGGCGATCTGCGCGTTGCCGGCCCACTCGCTCTCCAGCAGCACGCCGTCGAAATCCAGGATCAGGCCGTCGAACCTCAGCGCCGCTCTCCGAACAAAGCGGTGCCGACGCGGACGTGGCTGGCGCCGATCGTCACCGCAGTCTCATAGTCGGCCGACATGCCCATGCTGAGGCCGGCAAGGCCGTGGCGGCGGGCAAGCTTGGCGAGCAGCGCGAAATAGGGGGCGGGCTCGACCTCGCCCGGCGGAATGCACATCAGGCCCGCGACGGGCAATCCCGCGCTCCGCGCCTCGTCCAGCAGGGCCGGCAGGTCCGCGACGGCGCAGCCGCCCTTCTGCGGCTCGTCGCCGACATTGACCTGCACGAAGCAGTCGGGCCGCCGGCCCTGCTTCGCCATTTCCCGCGCGAGGGCCTCGACGAGCGAGCGGCGGTCGACGGAATGGATGGCGTCGAACAAAGCGACCGCCTCGGCCGCCTTGTTCGACTGCAGGCTCCCGATCATATGCAGCGCCGCCTGCGGAAATTCCGCCTTCAGCGCGGGCCACTTCGCCTGCGCCTCCTGGACGCGATTCTCGCCGAAGACGCGCTGGCCGGCGGCGAGGAGCGGGCGGATCGACTCGGCCGGGTGGGTCTTGGACACGGCGATCAGCGTCACCGCCTCCGGGGGCCGCCCGGCCAGCCGCGCCGCCTTGGCGATGCCGCCGCGCACCTGCGCGAGCCGTTCCTCTGCCGATGCGCCGCTCATCGCGGCTGCTATAGGTAGCGCCATGCGACGCCGCCAGCCTCTGCCGCGCCTCTGGCTGATGACCGACGAGCGCCAGGGCGAAGCGCTGTGGGCGGCGCTCGACCGGCTCCCACGCGGGGCGGGAATCGTGTTCCGCCACTATGGCCTGGAGGAACGGCAGCGACGGGCGCTGTTCGAACGGCTCCGCCCGGAAGCCCGGCGGCGAGGCCTCGTCCTCGTCACGGCCGGGCGAGGGCTCCCGAGAGCCGACGGCGTCCACAACCGGCGCGGTCCGGGTCTGCGCACCGCCTCGGCGCACAATCTGCGCGAAATCCGGCGCGCCGAGCGGCGCGGCGCCGAAATCCTGTTCCTCTCCCCGGTCTTCGCGACCCGCTCGCACCCCGGCGCCGGCCTGCTCGGCCCGCGCCGTTTCGCCCGCCTCGCCCGGCTGACACGCCTGCCGGTGGTCGCCCTCGGAGGCATGGATGCGGCGCGCTTCGACGCGCTGCGCGGCGCTTACGGCTGGGCCGGGATCGACGCCTTCGCCTAGAAGCGGAAGGCGGTGCCGATATAGACGGACTGGCTGTCGCGCCGCTGGTCCGCGAGCGGCTCGAGCCGGTCGCGCTGGATCTTGTAGCGGACGCCGCCGGTGAGGTCGAAATTGCGGGCGATCCGGTACGAGCCGCCGACGCCGACCACATAGGTATCGGGATCCGCGACGACGCTCGGCGTGTCGGTCGCGCTGCGCGCGAGGCCGGCTTCGGCGCGCGCCGTGAACCGCTTCAGATTGTAGCTGACGCCAACTTCCGCCTGCTCCCGGCCGCCGCGGACCGGGCCGCCCTCGACGCGATCGACGTCGCCGGTGAGGGCGAAGCGCTTCCAGCCGACCGAGGCGCCGAGGCTGTAGACGGTGGGCGTGATCGCGGTGACCTGGCTCGCCGACGCCTCGACGACGCGGTGGCCGGCGGGCGCGGGAGTCGCCGCGCGGCCGCGCAAAGCCACGCGCAGCGTCTTGCCGCTGCCCGGCGCGACCGAGGGGGTCAGACGGAAGAGATTGGGCTGGACGCCGCGGCGCGCGAGTTCGGCGGCAAGGCGCGGGTCGGCGATCGCCGGCGTGAAGCTGGAGCCGCCCGGCGCGAGGCTCCGGGCCGGAGCAAGGCGCTGGTTGGGATTGGCCGCGGTGGCCGGCGTCAGGACGAGCGACATGGCGGCCAAGGCCGTCATGCTCGCGCCCGTTCTGGATCCCACCCTCAGCACATTCGACTCCCGAAACGATGCTGATTTAGGCCCTCCAACGCACATCTTCCAGAACCGCCGCACCGAAGCGCGTGAATCCTCCCGGCATGTTGCATCTTTTCCACAACCCGCCGCGGCGCGCCTGGAGCCGCTCGGCCTCCACAGAGCGCTTGCCGCCTGCGCGCGCTTGCCTATAACGGCCCCGATCCCCTGTCGAAGGACCCTCGTTTATGCTTCGCCCCGCCGTCTTCGGCCTTGCCCTCGCCAGCGCTGTCGCCCTGACGGGCTGCAACTTCATCCGCGACGACATCAACAAGACGCTCGGCCGCCACCACGAGAGCCGGACCCGCCAGGCGGACCTTGCCGCGAGCCAGGTGACGACGATCGGCGTCAACGCCTATCTCTGGCGGGCGGCGCTCGACACCCTCTCCTTCGCGCCCCTGGTGCAGGCGGATGCGAACGGGGGCGTCATCGTCACCGACTGGTACGCCAATCCCCGCTCGCCCAACGAGCGGGTGAAGGTGACTGCCACCATTCTGGACCGCGACCTGCGCGCCGACGCGCTGCGCGTCGCCGCCTCGCGCCAGGTGCTGACCAACGGCATCTGGATCGACGCGCCGGTCGCCGCCGCCACGGTGCAGCGGCTCGAGGACATCATCCTCACCCGCGCCCGCGACCTGAGGCGAGCCGCGTCCGCCGGCTGAGGAGAGAGCTTCCCCTTATGGCAGCGCGCTTCAACCCGCTCGAGGCCGACGCGCACTGGCAGCAGGTCTGGGAGGACCGGGGTACCTTCCACGCCTCCGACACCAGCGCCAAGCCCCGCTCCTACGTCCTGGAGATGTTCCCCTATCCGTCGGGGCGCATCCACATGGGCCATGTCCGCAACTATACGATGGGCGACGTGCTCGCCCGCTACCGGCGGATGAAGGGCTTCGAAGTGCTCCACCCGATGGGCTGGGACGCCTTCGGCATGCCGGCCGAGAATGCGGCGATGGAGAAGAAGGTCCATCCCGGCGAATGGACCTGGTCGAACATCGCGACGATGCGCGCGCAGCTGAAGCGCCTCGGCTTCGCGCTCGACTGGAGCCGCGAGCTCGCGACCTGCGATCCGGCCTATTACGGCCACGAGCAGGCGCTGTTCCTCGACCTGTTCGACGCCGGCCTCGTCTACAGAAAGGAAAGCGAGGTCAATTGGGACCCCGTCGACATGACCGTGCTCGCCAACGAGCAGGTCATCGACGGCCGCGGCTGGCGTTCGGGCGCCGTCGTCGAGCGCCGCAAGCTCAGCCAATGGTTCCTCAGGATCACCGACTTCGCCGAGGAGCTGCTCGACGGCCTGGCGACGCTCGACCAGTGGCCCGACAAGGTCCGGCTGATGCAGGAGAACTGGATCGGCAGGAGCCAGGGCCTGAAGTTCCGCTTCGAGCTCGCCTCGCACCTGCCGGGCATCACCGGGTTCGACGTCTTCACCACCCGGCCCGACACGATCTTCGGCGCCAGCTTCGCGGCGATTTCGCCGGACCATCCGATCGCGGCGGAGCTGGCGCGGCACGACCCCGCGCTCGCCGCGTTCATCGAGGCGTGCAAGCAGGGCGGCACGACCGCCGCGGAGCTGGAGACCGCCGAGAAGAAGGGCTTCGACACCGGCCTCAAGGTCCTCCACCCGTTCGACGCGGCGTGGAAGCTGCCGCTCTACGTCGCCAATTTCGTGCTGATGGATTACGGCACCGGCGCCATCTTCGGCTGCCCCGCGCACGACCAGCGCGACCTCGACTTCGCCCGCAAGTACGGCCTGCCAGTCACCCGCGTCGTCGCCCCCTCGATCGAGGAGGCGGCGGAGCCGATCGGCGACGAAGCCTATACGGGGCCCGGGCGCCTCGTGAATTCCGATTTCCTGGACGGCCTCACCGCCGAGGAAGGCATACGCGCCGTCGTCGCCCGCGCCGAGCAGGAGGGCTGGGGCGAAGGCACGATCGTCTGGCGCCTCAGGGACTGGGGCGTGTCGCGCCAGCGTTACTGGGGAACCCCGATCCCCATGATCCACTGCCAGAGCTGCGGTGCCGTCCCCGTGCCGCGCGAGCAGCTGCCCGTAACGCTGCCGGAGGACGTTGCCTTCGACCTTCCCGGCAACCCTCTCGACCGCCACCCGAGCTGGTCGAAAACCGCCTGCCCGAAGTGCGGCGGCCCGGCGCGGCGCGAGACCGACACGCTCGACACCTTCGTCGATTCGAGCTGGTATTTCATCCGCTTCGCCAGCCAGCCCGGCGACAAGCCGTTCGACCGCGCCGAGGCCGAACGCTGGCTCCCGGTCGGCCAGTATATCGGCGGCGTCGAGCATGCGATCCTGCACCTCCTCTACGCGCGCTTCTGGACCCGCGCGCTGCAGCGAATCGGCCGGCTCGACATCGCCGAGCCCTTCCAGGGCCTGTTCACCCAGGGGATGGTGACTCACGTCACCTTCCAGGATGCGGAGGGGCGCTGGCTGACGCCCGAGGAAGCGGAGAGCCATGCCGGTCCCGTGACCCGCGGGCGCGTCGAGAAGATGTCGAAGTCGAAGCGCAACACCGTCGACCCGGAGCCGATCGTCGACCAGTACGGCGCGGACGCGGTGCGCTGGTTCATGCTTTCCGACAGCCCGCCGGAACGCGACCTCGAGTGGAGCGAGGCGGGCATCCAGGGTGCCTGGCGTTTCGTCCAGCGGCTGTGGCGGCTGGCGGTGGAGGAGGCGGAGCGCGGACCCTCCTCCTGGCTCGGCGGCGAAGGCGAAGCAGGCGAGGATCGCGCGCTGACCCGCAAGCTCCACCAGGCGATCGCGGCCGTCGGCGCGAACATCGAGAGCCTGTCGTTCAACAAGGCGGTCGCAAATCTCTATGAGCTCGCGACGGCGATCGAGAAGGCGCCGCTCTCCTCCGCCCGCAGCGCCGCGGTCGAGGCGATGGTGCGGCTCGCCGCGCCGATGGTCCCCCATCTCGCCGAGCAGGCCTGGGCGGCGATGGGCGGCGAGGGTCTCGTCGCCGACGCGCCCTGGCCTGAGGCGGACCCGGCCCTGCTCACCGAGGACGAGGTGACGATCGCCGTGCAGGTGAACGGCAAGCTGCGCGACACGCTGACGGCGCGGAAGGGCGCCGGCCGCGACGCGCTGGAGGCGCTGGCGCTCGGCTCCGACAAGATCGTGCGCCAGCTCGACGGCAAGCCGCCGCGCAAGGTGATCGTCGTGCCCGACCGCCTCGTGAACATCGTCGCATGAAGCGCGCCGCGGCCCTTTGTCTGGCTCTCGCCTTGCCCGGCTGCGGCCTCCACCCGCTCTACGCGGGCGGCGGCTCCGGCCCGGTCGTCCAGGCGCTGCGTTCGGTGTCGGTCTCGCCGATCGAAGGCAAGTCCGGCTGGCTCGTGCGCACGGCGTTGGAGGACCGGCTCGGCGGCCGCCCGGGCGGGGACGCCCGCTATCGCCTGGAAGTGCAGCTCGACGACAATATCACCGCCTTCGGCATCCGCGCCGACGACGCGCCGACCCGCGAACGCCGGACCTTGCGCGCCCGCTACCGGTTGATCGAGCAGGCCCGGGGGACGGTCGTCCTGGACGCGACGGCGGGGTCCGACGTCGGGATCGACGTGGTTTCGTCCGAATATGCGACCGTCGCTGCCGAGCAGACGGCGCTGGAGCGGCTGTCGAAGCTCGTCGCCGACCAGATCGTCACGCGTCTCGCCCTCTACGCGCGCAACCAGGGCGGGCCGGCGCGGTGAAGGCGAACCGGGCGCAGGTCGAACGCGCCCTCGGCAGCCCCGGCGACCAGCTCTTCTTCCTGCTCCACGGCCCCGACGACAGCGGCTCGCGCGCTCTGGCGAAGCGCCTGGCCGGCGCGCTCGGGGCCGAAGCCGAGCGCGTCGAGCTGAGCGGCGCCGAGCTGCGCGGAGATCCGGCGCGCCTCGCCGACGAGGCGGCGTCGATCTCGCTGTTCGGCGACAGCCGCTACATCCTCGTCGATCCGGCCGGCGACGAGTGCCTCGCCGCCGTCGAGGCGCTGGCCGAGGCGCCGCGGCCCGGCAATCCGGTGGTGCTGATCGCCGGCGCCCTCAAGCCGGCCTCGAAGCTGCTCAAGCTGGCCCTCGCCCGGCCCGACGTCATGGCCTTCGCCAGCTACGCCCCGGAAGGCCAGGATGCCGAGCGGCTCGCCGCGGAAATGGGCCGCGCGGAGGGCCTCATCGTGCGGCCCGACGTGGCGCGGCGCCTGGCGGAAGCGTCGGGCGGGAACCGGGCGGTGCTCGCGCAGGAACTGGCCAAGCTCGCCGCGTATCTCGACGCGGCGCCCGAGCGGCCCCGCGAGCTCGACCATGACGCGATCGACGCGGTCGGCGCCGCCGCCGAGGAAGGCGATCTCAGCCGCGTCGTCGACAGCGTCGCCGGCGGCGATGCCGCTGCGCTGGCCGCCGAGCTTCACCGCCTGTCCAGCCAGGGCGTCGAGGGCGTGCCGCTGATCCGGGCGATGCTGCGGCGGATGAGCCTGCTGGCTCGGCTGCGGGCGTCGGTGGAGCAGGGCGCCACCCCCGACGCCGTCATGGCGTCACAAGGTAAAGCCTTGTTCTGGAAGGATAAACCGGAGGTTGCCCGGCAACTCGCGCGGTGGCGCGGCGACCTGCTCGCGAAATGCGTCGGCCGCCTCGTCGCGGCCGAGCGCGAGCTGAAGGCCTCCGGCGGCCTCGGCCCGGTCGCGGTCGACGAGGAACTGTTCGCGATCTGCCGCCAGGCCGCGCGGCTGCGTTAGGTTCCTGGGGCGCCGGTCCGACTTTCCGTCGTCACCCCGGGCTTGATCCGGGGTCCACCTTCTTCCGGCGCATCCAAGCTCGAGAAAAAGGTGGATGCCGGATCAAGTCCGGCATGACGAGGTACCCAAATCCTACCCGGATCCTACCCGGATCCTTCAGATCCGCTCGCCGCTGAGGCGCTGGCAGATCATGTCGAGCTGGTCGAGGCTCGAATAATGGAGCGAGACGGTGCCGCCGTCGGGGCGGTGGGCGATCTGGACCTTGAGGCCGAGCATGTCGCCCAGCTGGCGCTCCAGCGCGCCGATGTCGGCGCTCGCCCCCTTATATTCGAGCTTGGGCTGGCGCTCCCGTCCGGGCTTGCCGAACTTGGCGAGCTTCTCGGTGTCGCGGACGGACAGGCCGCGCGCCACGACGTCCCTGGCGACGGCCTCGGGGTCGATCGCCGTCACCAGCGCCCGCGCGTGGCCCATGCTGAGCTCGCCGGTCACCACCAGGACGCGGACGCTGTCGGGGAGGTCGAGCAATCTCAATAGGTTAGCAACGTGGCTGCGCGACTTGTGGACGAGCTTGCCGAGCGCCTCCTGGGTGTGGCCGAACTCGCTCATCAGCCGTCGGTAGGCCTCGGCCTCTTCGATCGGGTTGAGGTCGCGACGCTGGATATTCTCGAGCAGCGCGACCTCGAGCGTCTCCGAATCGGTGAAGTCGCGGACGATGACGGGGACTTCGTGCAGCCGCGCCCGCTGCGCCGCGCGCCAGCGCCGTTCGCCGGCGACGATCTGGTAGCGGTGACCGTGGGGGCGGACGACGATCGGCTGGATGAGCCCGCGCGCGCGGATCGATTCGGCGAGCTCCTCGAGCGCCTCCTCGTCGAAATGGCGGCGCGGCTGGTCGAGATGGGGCTCGATCGACGAGACCGGCATCATCTGGATGCCGCCCCGCTGCGGCGCGCTGCCGGCGCCGCCCGTCGCGACCGGCGCCTCCTGCGCCACTTCCCCAAGCAGGGACGACAGGCCGCGGCCGAGGCCGGAGGGCCGTTTGCGCCCCTCGACACGCTCGGGACGGGGCGCCGCGTCGTCGCTCATGCCGCCGCCGCTGGTTTGGGCAAACGCCCGATCAGCTCGCGGGCGAGCTGCATATAGGCTTCGGAGCCCGGGCAGCGATGGTCGTAGATCAGCGCCGGTATGCCGTGGCTCGGCGCCTCCGACAGGCGGACGTTGCGCGGGATGACCGTCTCGAACACGACCTTGCCGAGGCAGGCGCGGACGTCGTCGGCGACCTGGGCGGAGAGGTTGTTGCGGCGGTCGTACATGGTCAGCGCGACGCCGAGGATGGAGAGCTCCGGATTGAAGCGGGCGCGGATCCGCTCGATCGTCTGGAGCAGCTGGCTCAAGCCTTCGAGCGCGAAGAACTCGGTCTGCAGCGGCACGAGGATCGATTCGGCGGCGACGAGCGCGTTGATCGTCAGGAGGCCGAGGCTCGGCGGACAATCGATCAGGCAGACGTCCCAGCGGGCGGCGACCGCGTCCAGCGCCCGGTCGAGCCGGTGGGTGCGTTCCTCGAGCGCCACCAGCTCGATCTCGGCGCCGGAAAGGTCGACCGTCGCCGGCACCAGGTCGAGACGGGGGACGCGCGTCGGTATCACCGCCTCGTCCAGGCCGGCTTCGCCGGTGAGCACGTCGTAGCTGGAGAGGCCGCGCTGGGCATGGGTGATGCCGAGGCCGGTCGACGCGTTGCCCTGCGGGTCGAGGTCGATCAGCAGCACCCGCCACCCGGTCGCGGCGAGCGCGGTGGCGAGATTGATCGCCGTCGTGGTCTTGCCGACTCCGCCTTTCTGATTGGCCACGGCGATCCGGATCATCGGCGGCTTCTTTCCTTCGCACGGCGCTTGACGCCCCGGCCGACGATGATCCGCGCATCGGCGTCGGTGAGGCTCGGTTCGAGACGGAAATCACCCTGCCATGAAGCGCGCGCCTGTGCCAGTTCCGTCTGCGCGCTTCGGCCCTTGGGCAGCACCCAGACCGTCTCGCTCGTGGAAAATCGAGCCGCGAGCGCGAGCAGGCGATCGAGCGGCGCGAAGGCGCGGGCGCTGATCACGTCGAACGGTGCCGCCGGCACCGCCTCGGCCTTCACACAGAGGACCTCGACCTTGTCGATCACGCCCAGAAGGGCGGCGGCACGGCGCAGGAAATCGACGCGAAGCTTGCGCGATTCGATCATCGTCACCCGCGCCGGGTGGAGCGCCGCGACGATCAGCCCGGGAAATCCGGCGCCGCTGCCGAAGTCGAGCCAGGTTGCGGCATCCGACGGGGCGAAGCGGAGCAGCTGCGCCGAATCGTAAATGTGCCGCACCCACAGCCGATCGAGACTTCCTCGCGACACCAGGTTCTGCCGATCATTCTCCTCCCGGAGCAGGGCTGCGAAGGCGGACAGGCGCCGCGATGTTTCACGTGGAACATCGAGTGCGGCGTGCGCCTCCTCCTCGGTCATCAGGCCGCCTTCCGGCGTACGTGAACCAGGATCGCAGCCAGTGCCGCAGGCGTGACCCCGCGCACCCGGCCCGCCGCCCCGAGAGTAGCGGGGCGAGCGGCGCTCAGGCGCTCGAGCATTTCCGTCGAGAGGCCGGGTATCGCCGCATAGTCGAGGTCCCGGGGCAGGCGCACCGCCTCGTCGCTGCGGAGCCGTGCCACCTCCGCCTGCTGCCGCTCGACATAGGGAGCGTAGCGATGGTCCTCCACGGCTTCGGCGAGCAGCGTCCTCGGTGTCGAAGCCAGGGAGGGCACGAGGCGCTCGAGCGCTTCGGTTCCGACTCCGGGAAAGCGGAGCCAGTCGGCCAGCGTCCGCGCGATGCCCTCGTCGCGGACCTCCGCCCCGGCCTCGCGGAGATCCGCCGCGCGGGCGATGTTTGCCAGCGCCGCTTCGATATCGGCGCGCGCCGCCTCCCGGCGCTGCCAATGGGCGAGACGCTCCCGGGAGACGCATCCGGCGGCGATCGCCTTGGGCGTCAGCCGTGCCTCCGCATTGTCGGCGCGAAGGCGGAGGCGGAACTCCGCGCGCGACGTCAGCATCCGATAGGGCTCGGTCACCCCTTGCAGAACGAGGTCGTCGACCATCACACCGATATAGCTGTCGGCGCGATCGAACAGGACGGGTGATCTGCCGGCCGCCGCGGCCGCCGCGTTGAGGCCCGCGACCAGACCCTGCGCCGCCGCCTCCTCATAGCCGGTGGTGCCGTTGATCTGGCCGGCCAGGTAGAGCCCGGCGACGCCGCGCGCGGCGAGGGTCGCGTCGAGGGTGCGCGGGTCGACATGGTCGTATTCGACCGCATAGCCCGGCTGCAGGATCCGGGCCCGTTCGAGGCCCGCCATCGAGCGGACGAAAGCATGTTGCACGTCGTCCGGCAGCGACGTCGAGATTCCGTTCGGATAGACGGTGCCGTCGTCGAGCCCCTCGGGCTCCAGGAAGACCTGGTGGCCCTCGCGGTCGCCGAAGCGGTGCACCTTGTCCTCGATCGACGGGCAATAGCGCGGGCCCATCCCGCTGATCTCGCCCGCGAAGAGCGGCGACCGGTCGAGGCTGGCGCGGATGATGTCGTGGGTCTGCCCGTTGGTGCGGGTGATGGCGCAGAAGAGCTGCGGCGCCGCGCGGGCGCGCGTCAGCGGCGAGAGGGTCCACGGCTCGGCATCGCTCTCCTGCCGTTCGAGGGCGGCCCAGTCGATGGTGCGGCCGTCGAGCCGCGGCGGCGTGCCCGTCTTGAGGCGCGCGAGAGGAAGGCCGAGTGCCTTCAACTGGCGGGCGAGGGCGGTGGCGGCACGCTCGCCTACCCGCCCGCCCGCGCGGCTGCTCATGCCGAAATGAAGCTTGCCGCCGAGGAAGGTGCCGGTCGCGAGCACGACCGCGCGGGCGCTGAGCCGGGTCCGATCGGCCAGCTCGATTCCGGCGACCGATCCGCCTTCGAGGATGAGGGCGGTGGCCTCCCCCTCCACGATGCTGAGCCCCGTCTGTTCGGCCAGGAGCCGGTGGATGGCCTCGCGATATCGGCGCCGGTCCGCCTGAACGCGCGGTCCACGCACCGCCGCCCCCTTGCTGCCGTTGAGCATCCGATAGTGGATGCCGGCTTCGTCCGCTGCCCGGGCGATCAGGCCGTCGCAAGCATCGACCTCCCGGACGAGATGGCCCTTGCCGAGCCCGCCGATCGCAGGGTTGCACGACATCGCCCCGATCTGGGCACGGGTGAAGCTCAGCAGAGCCACGGAGGCGCCCATCCGCGCTGCCGCCGCCGCCGCCTCGCAGCCGGCATGCCCGCCGCCGACCACGACGATGTCGAAGGATTGAGTCACGCGCGTGGCTCTACCTGTTCCACGTGGAACAATGAAGCGGGTTACTTGCCGACGCATAAACGACTGAACAGTGCGTCAAGCATCTCTTCGACGCCGCTGCGTCCCGTGATCCTGTCGATCGCCGACCGCGCCGTACGGAAAGCTTCGGCTGCGAGAACGAAATCGGCCGTGGCGAGCGCGTCCTCGAGGGCAGCGGCGGCTTCGGCAAGGGCGGCGCGATGCCGCCGGTGGAGAGCGACCTCACCCGCCTTGGGCAGAAGCGCGCGCGCGCGCGCGATGAGCAAGGCGACCAGCCGGTCCATTCCCTCGCCCGTTTCGGCCGAGACCTGCGCGTCGGCGGCCGGATCCCGGGGTGCCACGTCGATCTTCGACTGGACGACGAGGGTGCGGCCGCCGGCGGGTGCCTCACCCGGGCTGCCGAGCCACAGGATGAGATCGGCGGCGGCGAGGCTCTGCTCCGCCCGCGCGACGCCGATCCGCTCGACTTCATCGGCGCTGTCCCGCAACCCCGCCGTGTCCACGAGCAGAAACGGGGTCCCGCCGATCGCGGTGGGCGCCTCGACGAGGTCGCGCGTGGTCCCGGCGATGGCCGAGGTGATAGCCGCCTGCCTACCAGCCAACCAATTGAGAAGGCTGGACTTCCCGGCGTTCGGCGGCCCCGCTATGACCACTCGCAGTCCGTCGCGCAGGCGCTCCGCGGGCGGCCGCGCCAGCGCCGCCGCCCATTCGGCCCGAAGTTGCCGAGCCTCTGCGAACCAGCTTTGCGGGACACTTTCGCCCACTTCGCCCACATCGGAAAAATCGATTGCCGCCTCGAGCTGCGCCGCAAGGTCCAGCAGGCGCGCCTGCCACGCCTCGACCTGGCGGCTGAGGCCGCCGCCGGCGAGCGCCAGCGCGCTGCGCCGCTGCGACTCCGTCTCCGCCTCGAGCAGGTCCGCCAAGCCTTCCGCTTCCGCCAGATCGATCCGGCCGCTCTCGAAGGCGCGGCGGGTGAACTCGCCCGGCTCGGCCTCGCGCAGCCCGGCCATCGACGACAGGGTGCGCAGCACCGCGTCCACCACGGCCCGGCCGCCGTGGAGGTGGAGCTCGACGACATCCTCCCCGGTGGCGCTCGCGGGGCCCGGGAAGCGCAGGACCAGCGCGCTATCGAGCCGCTCACCGCCCTCGGATCGCAGCGTCGCCAGGCGCGCCATCCGGGGCTCAGGCAGCTTGCCGGCGAGCGCCCGCAGCGCCGTGTCCGCGCGCGGCCCGCTGATCCTCACCACCGCCACCGCCGCGGGCGGGCTGCCCGAGGACAAAGCGTATATCGTGTCAGCCGTCACGCCCGCCGCGCATTCCCTCGAGCATCGTCTTCCACATCTGCATGCCGGCCTCGCTCATCGGACCCCATTGGCGGGCGAGCTCGACGAAGGCGTCGGCCGATACGCCTTCGCCGACGGCCTTGGTCATCCTCTCGACATAGGCCTGGTGGACCGGCGTCAGGTCCGGCAGGCCCAGGAAACGACGCGCCTCCTCAGGTGTGCAGTCGACGTCGACGCTGATCTTCATGCCGGCCTCCTGTTGCTCCGCCTTGCTATGTGTATAGAGGCGCCGCCAGACAAGGAGGAGCGCGACGATGGTGCGGATCGAAACCCTGGACGGCAGCGGCGGCTTCGACGCCTATGAGGCGGAGCCGCAGGGAGCGCCCCGCGGCGCGATCGTCGTCATCCAGGAGATCTTCGGGGTCAACGAAGGCATCCGCCGCAAATGCGACGGCTGGGCCGCGAAGGGCTATCTGGCGCTTGCCCCGGACCTGTTCTGGCGGCTCGAGCCGGGAGTCCAGCTCGATCCCGACGTAGCACCGGAGTTCAAGCACGCACTCGATCTGATGGGCCGGTTCGACCAGGACGAGGGGGTCAGGGACATCGAGGCGACGATCCGCGCGGCGCGGGCGCGGCTCCCGGAGGGAGGCAAGGTCGGCGTGGTCGGCTACTGCCTCGGCGGCCGCCTCGCCTACATGACCGCCGCCCGGACGGACGCCGACGCCAGCGTCGGCTATTACGCCGTCGGCCTGCCGAACATCCTGGGCGAGAAGCACGCCATCGCCAGGCCCCTCCTTCTCCACATCGCCGGCGCCGACCATTTCGTGCCGCCGGACCAGCAGCGGGCGATGCACGAGGGCCTCGACGATCACCCCCGGGTGACGCTCTACGACTATCCGGGCGAGGATCACGGCTTCGCCGCCGAGATGGGCAAGCGCCGGAGCGAGGATGCGGCGAGGCGGGCCGACGAGCGGACCGAGGCCTTCTTCGCCGAGCATATCGGATGAACGAGGCGTACGCGTTCATCTTGCGCAAGACGGGGGGACCGGAGGTTCTCGCTCCCGAACCGATCGATATTCCACGGCCCGGACCGGGGCAGGTGCTGGTCCGCAACGAGGCAGTCGGGCTGAACTTCATCGACACCTACCACCGGTCGGGATTGTACAAGGTTCCTCTCCCCAGCGGGCTCGGGAACGAAGGCGCCGGTACCGTCCTCGCCGTCGGCGAAGGCGTCGAAGAGTTCCGGGAAGGGAACCGCGTCGGCTATTTCAGCGGACCGCTGGGCGCCTATGCGACACACCGGCTGGTCGAGGCGGAGCGGCTGGTGAAGCTGCCGGAGGGGGTTTCCTTCGAGCAGGCGGCGGCGGCCATGCTGAAGGGGTGTACCGCCGAATATCTGATCGAGCGCTGCGCGCGCGTGCAGCCCGGTGAAACCGTTCTGGTACATGCCGCGGCGGGCGGAGTCGGGTCGATCCTGGTGCCGTGGCTGAAGCATCTCGGCGCCCTTGTGATCGGGCACGCCGGCGACAGCCGCAAGGCGGTGCTGGCGAAGGAACTCGGCGCGGACCACGCGCTCTGCTGCCCGATGGACCAGCTCGCCGCCGAAATTCGGTCGCTGACCGAAGGGAAAGGCGTGCCGATCGTCCTCGACGGCGTCGGCAAGGCGAGCTGGGCCGCCTCGCTCGGCTCGGTCGCGCGCCGCGGCCTCATCGTCACCTACGGCAACGCCTCGGGACCGGTGCCGCCCTTCACCGCGCTCGACCTGCTCAGCGCCGGCTCGATCTTCGTCACCCGACCCACCCTCGCCGATTACTGCCGCACGAGCGAGGAGATCCGCGCTTCGGCCGCCCGCCTCTTCGAGCTCATCGAGAAGGGCGTCCTCGCCATCCGCATCGGCGCCCGCTTCCCGCTGCGGGACGCCGCCGCGGCCCACCGCGCCATCGAAGCGCGCGCGACGACGGGATCGACGGTGCTGATCCCCTAGAGCGGGTGCGCATCCGAACATTTCTCATGCGGGCGTGGGGATGAAGTGAGCGAGTGAGGCTCAGCTGGCCGCCGCGGCCCCGCCCCGCCGAGCGCGCGGTCGAGATAGGGTGCCGTGCGGCTTGCCCGGCTGGCGGCGACCTTCGCCGGGGGGCCGCTGACGACGATGCGTCCGCCCTCATCGCCCGCCCCGGGGCCGATATCGATGACCCAGTCGCTCGCCGCCGCCACCGCCATGTCGTGATCGACCAGGATGACGCTGTTGCCGGCGTCGACGAGGGCGTTGAGCTGGGCGAGGAGGCGCTCGACGTCGGTCGGGTGGAGGCCGGTGGTCGGCTCGTCGAGCACATAGAGCGCGCCGCCGCGCTGGGCGCGCTGGAGCTCGGTGGCGAGCTTCACCCGCTGCGCCTCGCCGCCGGAAAATTCGGTCGCCGGCTGGCCGAGGCGCAGATAGTTGAGGCCGACCTCGCGGAGCACCTTCAGGGAGCGGCAGACGTTCGGCGCGTCCGCGAAGAAATCCCAGGCGCCCTCGGCGGTGAGGGCGAGCACCTCGGCGATGGTCTTGCCGCGATAGCGGATTTCGAGCGTCTTCGGGTTGTAGCGGCTGCCCTGGCAGGCAGGGCAGGGCGCGTAGACGCTCGGGAGGAAGAGCAGCTCGACCATGACGAAGCCTTCCCCTTCGCAGCGCGGGCAGCGGCCCTTGGCGACGTTGAACGAGAAGCGGCCGGCATCGTAGCGGCGCTTCCTGGCTTCGGGGGTCGCCGCGAACAGGGCGCGGACATGGTCGAACAGGCCGGTATAGGTGGCGAGGTTGGAGCGCGGGGTGCGCCCGATCGGCTTCTGGTCGACCTCGATCAGCCGGCTGATCCCTTCGAGGCCGCCGGCGATCCGACCCTCGGTGGCCGCAACGGGGCGGTCCTCGAGCGCGGCTTCGGCGTCCAGCTCCTCCTCGACCGGGACGGGCGAGCCGAGCGCCGCGGCGACCAGCTCGACCAAAGCCTGGCTGACCAGGCTCGATTTCCCCGACCCCGAGATTCCGGTAACGGCGGTCATCACGCCGAGCGGGATGGCGCAGTCGACGTCGTTCAGGTTGTTGCGCGAGACCCCCTCGAGTCGGAGCCAGCCGGCGGGCTGGCGCTTGCGGCTCGTCATGGCGCCGCCTTCGCCGAACAGATGGCGCCTCGTCTCCGAGCCGGCGACCTTGCGAAGCCCCTCGATCGGCCCGCTGTAGAGGATCTCGCCGCCAAGCTCGCCGGCGGCGGGGCCGACGTCGACGATCCAGTCGGCGCGGCGGACGACGTCCATCTCATGCTCGACGACGAACAGGGAATTGCCGACCGCCTTGAGGCCGTCCAGCGCCCGCAGCAGCGCCTCGGTATCGGCGGGATGGAGCCCGGAGGAGGGCTCGTCCATCACATAGACGACGCCGAACAGGTTGGAGACGACCTGGGTGGCGAGGCGAAGCCGCTGGAGCTCGCCCGGCGACAGGGTCGGAGTGCCGCGCTCCAGGGTCAGGTAGCCGAGGCCGAGGTCGAGCAGCACCGAGAGGCGCCTGCAGAGGTCCCCGGCGATCCGCGCGACCACCAGCGCCTTCTCCGGGTGCGTTCTGCGCAGCGCCTTGAGCTTGCCGCTTCGGCCTTCCGCATAAGGCGCGAAGATCTTCGAGAAGCGGGCCATGGGGAGGCGGGCCATCTCGGCGAAATCGCGGCCTTCGAAGCGGACCGACAGGGCTTCCCGGCGTAGCCTCTTGCCGTCGCACAGCGGGCAGAGCCGGGCGATCATGAAGCGCGCCGCGCGCTTTTTCATCATCGCGCTCTGGGTGGTCGCATAGCTGTGGGTGACGTGGCGCTTGGCGCTCGAGAAGGTGCCCATGTAGGCGGGCTCGGTCCCGCGCCGGATCGCGCGCTTGATCTCGTCGTGGGTCCAGCCGGGGTAGACCGGGACCTGGGGCTGCTCATCGCTGAACAGGATCCAGTGGCGCACCTTCTTGGGAAGATCCTTCCACGGCGTGTCGACGTCGATTCCGAGGCTGATCAAGATGTCGCGCTGGTTCTGGCCCCCCCACGCCGTCGGCCAGGCGGCGATCGCGCGCTCGCGAATGGTCTTCGTGGGATCGGGGACCATAGAGGCTTCGGTGACCTCGTGGATCCGGCCGAGGCCGTGGCAGCGCGGGCAGGCCCCCTCGGGGGTGTTGGGCGTGAAGGATTCGGCGTCGAGATGCGCCTGGCCCGGCGGATAGTCGCCGGCGCGCGAGTAGAGCATGCGCAGCAGGTTGGAGAGCGTGGTGACGCTGCCGACCGACGAGCGGGTGGTGGGCGATCCGCGCTGCTGCTGGAGCGCCACCGCCGGCGGCAGGCCGTCTATCTCCTCGACCTCGGGCACCTCCATCTGGTGGAACAGGCGGCGGGCATAAGGCGACACCGATTCCAGGTAACGGCGTTGGGCTTCGGCATAGAGGGTGGAGAAAGCGAGCGACGATTTGCCCGATCCCGACACGCCGGTGAAGGCGACGAACGCGTCGCGCGGTATGTCGACGTCGACATTCTTGAGATTGTGCTCGCGGGCACCGCGGACGCGGACGAAACCGGAGGCCGTGTGATCCCGCATTCGAACCTCCTCGCCCCGTGATACGCCCGGGCGCCGGATTCGGTTGCGCGATGGGTGTTTCGCTCAGGCGAACACAGCCCCAGGGAGGCAGAGCTGGCGGAGTCCGTCCCGGATCGTGCGGGCGGCGACGTAGAGGATCATCAGCCAGCCGCCCCGGCGAACCGAGCAGGCCGGGGGCGGCCGAGACGTCGGCTGAAGCTCGGCGCCGGCCGCCGCTTGAGAGCCTTACTGGTTCATCGACGCGAAGAAATCCTCGTTGGACTTGGCGTCCTTCATCTTGTCGAGCAGGAACTGCATCGCGTCGACGGTGCCCATCTGCATGAGGATGCGGCGCAGCACCCACATCTTGCTGAGCGTCGCCTGATCGACCAGCAATTCCTCCTTGCGGGTGCCGGACTTACCGACGTCGAGCGACGGGAAGATGCGCTTGTCGGACACCTTGCGGTCGAGCACGATTTCCGAATTGCCAGTGCCCTTGAACTCCTCGAAGATCACTTCGTCCATCTTCGAACCGGTGTCGATGAGGGCGGTGGCGATGATGGAGAGCGAGCCGCCCTCCTCGATGTTGCGCGCCGCACCGAAGAAGCGCTTCGGCCGCTGTAGTGCGTTGGCATCGACGCCGCCGGTCAGCACCTTGCCCGAACTCGGCACCACCGTGTTGTAGGCGCGGCCGAGGCGCGTGATCGAGTCGAGGAGGATGACGACATCCTTCTTGTGCTCGACGAGGCGCTTGGCCTTCTCGATCACCATCTCGGCAACCTGGACGTGGCGGCTGGCCGGCTCGTCGAAGGTCGAGGAAATGACTTCGCCCTTCACCGAGCGCTGCATGTCGGTGACTTCCTCCGGCCGCTCGTCGATGAGCAGCACGATCAGGAACACCTCAGGATGGTTATCCGCGATGGCGCGGGCGATGTTCTGCAGGAGCACCGTCTTGCCCGTACGCGGCGGCGCGACGATCAGAGCGCGTTGGCCCTTGCCCTGCGGCGAGACGATGTCGATCACGCGCGCGGACTTGTCCTTGATCGTCGGGTCGAGCGTATCGAGGCTGAGCTTCTCGTCGGGATAGAGCGGCGTCAGATTGTCGAAATTGACGCGATGGCGGACCGCTTCGGGATTGTCGAAATTGACCGAAGTGAGGCGGGTCAGCGCAAAATAGCGCTCACCGTCCTTGGGACCGCGAACCTCGCCCTCCACGGTGTCGCCGGTACGCAGGCCGAACTTGCGGACCTGGTTCGGCGCAACATAGATGTCGTCGGGGCCGGCGAGATAATTGGCCTCAGGCGAACGGAGGAAGCCGAAGCCGTCTGGCAGGACCTCGATCGTGCCCATGCCCATGATTTCCTGGCCGTTCTCGGCCTGGACCTTGAGGATGGAGAACATCAGCTCCTGCGTGCGCAGGGTCGAGGCGCCTTCGATGCCGAGCTCTTCGGCCATGGCGACCAGCTCGGCGGGTGATTTTTGTTTCAAGTCTTGGAGATGCATAGAGATT
>JAFAZW010000005.1 GCA_019239415.1 Alphaproteobacteria bacterium | reverse complement strand
ACCCTCGTCGGCGTGGTGATCGTCGCCGGGATCCTCCTCTTCGTCCTCAGCCGCAGGCACGGCGGCTGATGACGCGCTTCGACGATCTCGGCCTCGCCGGCTACGAACGCGGCACCGGCTACCGGCCGGACGGCTTCCGGCAACCGGGCCTCAACCGGCGCGAAGTCCTCGGTGCCCTCGTCTGGCTGGCCCTCGTCGGGGGCGCCTGCTCGCTGCTGTGGGACAAGGTCGGCGCGCCCGCGGCGCGGCTGGCGATGTGGCTCAGCGTCGCGGTCTTATGGTGCTGGCGGGGGTGGCGCGACCGGCGCCACCCGCTCGCCGCCGACGCATATGCCACCGACGAGGAGCGCGGCAGAATCCGCCGCGACAGCGCGTGGAGCTTCGTCGTGGCGGCGATCTGGGTCGGTATGGCGGTGGCGATGTACGTCCACGATTCGGGGCACGGCCGATGACCGAGCGCGACATCATCGTCCTCGTCGACTGCGTCGCGGTCGCCGCGACCGGCTTCTACGTCATGTCGGAGCCGCGCCGCCTGTTCATGCGCGCCGACGAGCCGGCGCGCTTCCGCCCCGAAGCGGTCGAATACGATTCGCCCCGCGGCGTGCGCATCCGCCGTCTCGCCCCTTTCTACGCCTTCGGCCCGATCGTCTTCCTTCTCGCCTACTGGCTCGCCGGAGGATTCGCGCGATGAGCGGCGACACGATCGGCACGGCGATGGACGCCTTGTTCCTGCTCGCCGGCGGCCTCGGCTTCGCGCGCTTCGGCTGGTCGGGCCTCCGCCGTCCGGCGCCCGCGCCCGTCGAGGCCGGTGCCGAGGCTTCCGCGCCGTCGCGCGCCTCGACCGGCTGGCAGATCTTCTCCGCTCTCCTCCTCCTGTTCGGCGGCTTCGTCGCCTTGTGCGGCCTGCTGCTCGGCCTGTCGTTGGTGCTGCCGGGATGATCGTCCTCGCCGTCCTCGACCTTGTCGCCCCCTGCCGCCGCCGGGGCCCCCTCTCCGTCGGCCCTCGGGGCCGTTGAGACGATGTTCGTGCTCCTCGCCTCGCTCCTCCTCGGCGTGCGATCGAAGATGTCGCTGGACGACCGGCGCAGGCGCATCGCCGGCGTCGTCCTCGCCGCCATCCCGCCTCTCCTCCTGCTGGCATTTGCCCTGAAACCGGCGGGCTCGCCCCTGATCCCCGCGGTCATCCTCGCGGCGCTGGCGGCGGACGCCTATCTGTTCGCCTGGGGATTGAGGTCCCGCGACCCGCAGGGGCTGCGCAATTTTTCGGCCGTGGCGGGCGCCGTGCTGCTCCCGCTCATTCTGTTCGATGCGGTCGGCCTCGCGATCGTTCCTCACTGATCTTCACGGAGTAACCCTTATGCCCCTCCTCGAAGCCCGCAAGCAGTACAAGCCCTTCGAATATCCCTGGGCGTTCGACTATTGGAAGCGCCAGCAGCAGATCCACTGGATGCCCGAGGAAGTGCCCCTCGGCGAGGATTGCCGCGACTGGGCGCAGAAGCTCACCGAGCACGAGCGCTCGCTCCTCACCCAGATCTTCCGCTTCTTCACCCAGGCCGACGTCGAGGTGCAGGATTGCTACCACGACAAATACGGCCGCGTGTTCAAGCCGACCGAGGTCAAGATGATGCTGACCGCCTTCTCCAACATGGAGACGGTCCACATCGCCGCCTACTCGCATCTCCTCGACACGATCGGCATGCCCGAGAGCGAGTACTCCGCCTTCCTCCAGTACAAGGAGATGAAGGACAAGCACGATTACCTCGCCACCTTCGGCGTCGACACCGACGCCGACATCGCCCGCACCCTCGCCATGTTCGGCGGCTTCACCGAGGGGCTGCAGCTCTTCGCCAGCTTCGCGATGCTGATGAACTTCCCGCGCTTCAACAAGATGAAGGGCATGGGCCAGATCGTCAGCTGGAGCGTGCGCGACGAGAGCCTCCATTGCGAGGGCATCACCCGCCTGTTCCACGCCTTCGTCAAGGAGCGCAACTGCCTCACCAAGGCGGTGCGCGAGGACATTCTCGACGTCTGCCAGAAGACCGTCCGCCTCGAGGACGCCTTCATCGACCTCGCCTTCGAGATGGGCCCGGTCCCCGGCATGACCCCCAAGGAGATCAAGAAGTACATCCGCTACATCGCCGACTGGCGCCTGGGGCAATTGGGCTTCCAGCCCATCTACATGATCGACGAACACCCGCTGCCGTGGCTGGCGCCTTTGCTGAACGGGGTGGAGCACGCCAACTTCTTCGAGACGCGGGCGACCGAGTACTCGAAGGCCGCGACCCGGGGGAACTGGGGCGAGGTGTGGGATAACTTCGACCGCAGGAAGGCGGCGAAGGCGGCGAACGACGCGGCGGGCGGCGCGGCGGCCGACGCCTCGGCGAAGGCGGATGGGGAGGACATGTTCACGCGGGCCGGCGTGGCGGCGGAATAATATCTGTGAATCGAGCTGATCTTATGTCTCTCGTACTAGAGGCTCTGGAGGCGAACGGCGGTTCGGCAACCATCGTTCAGGTGGGTCGTCACATTTGGGATCGGTACCGAACTCAGCTGGAGGCTTCGGGAGACTTCTTCTTTGTCTGGCAGTACGAGCTTCGGTGGGCTGGCGACTCGCTAGTTCGGCAGAATAAGATAAAGAAGGGTCCGCCTGCCGGGGTGTGGCACCTCCGCCCACGCTAAGAGGAATAGATGGCTCAGATTATTGCTCTGTTTAACCATAAAGGGGGTGTCTCGAAGACCACCACCGTCTTCAATCTCGGCTGGATGATGGCGAACTTGGGGAAGCGAGTGCTTCTGGTGGACACAGACCCCCAGTGCAATCTCACCGGTGTCATCTTGGGCATGAAGCAGCTCGACGAGCTGTCTACTCTATCTACTGACGGAGTGGCAAAAAACATCCAGGATGGTCTGCGTCCGGCCTTCGACTCCCAGCCAAAGCCGATTGAGGCGGTGGAGTGCATGGCCGTCAATCGTGAAGAGACGCTCTTCCTCATGCCGGGAAGTATCCGTCTTGCGGAATACGAGGTCACGCTTGGGATAGCTCAGGAACTATCCGGATCCTTGTCAGCGTTGCGCAACATACCGGGATCGATTCGCCATCTTATAGACCTGACTGCCGCCGCCTACGACGCGGAATATGTACTTATCGATATGAGTCCAAGTTTGGGTGCCTTGAATCAGAACGTTCTTACAATTAGTGACTATTTCATTGTCCCGCTTCATCCGGATTACTTCTCGACGATGGGCATAGATTCGCTGGCGGCGACCCTTCCCCGGTGGAAGCGATGGGCCGACTCGGCATCATCCCACCCCGTCCTTGCCGAGGCTGCTTACCCGTTCGTCTATACCGCGCCGGCTTATCTCGGGTCGGTAGTTCAGAAGTATCGCCCCCGAGCAGGTAACCGCCCCGCTTCCGCATTCCAGCAATGGATTGATGAATTGCAGGCAGCCGTAGACCAAAAGCTGATACCTGCGCTACAAAAGGCCGGAATGGTGCTATCGAACGAGGTCTACAAAGGATGCCGCGCCGATGTGACGTCTCCGCTAGTCCAAATGAGTGATTTCAATTCTCTCATCGCTAAGTCGCAGGCCAATCAGGTTCCCATATTCGAGCTTACTGTTGATCAGCTGGGCACGCGCGGCAACGTCCTTGAAGCCGAGCTGGAGTCGCAGACGCGCTTCAGGGAGCTTTTCACCGAGCTGGCGAACAAGGTAATTTGCCTCACCGAAAATGACGACCGCCTCTGATAATTTCAAAGCCAATGCGGAGAGAGCGCGCTCATTGGTGGGCTTGTATGAGGCCCATCAGGCACTGTTTGCGCCGGTTCTGAACTCCGATGATATGCTCCGGGCTGCGCTCGTCGCAATAGTGTCTGCGCTCGACGCCTATGTTCATCAGCGGGTTAAGGCGCGGATTATCGACATATTTACCGGTGATGGCCCTGAGCCAAAGGGCTTCAAGCAACTTCAACTCGGTGCGTCTTGGTTCAGGGCTTATCAGGCGACTGGAATGCAGTCCTCCGTGCTCGACAGCGCAATTCAAGAGAGGTTCGGTTGGCAGTCGTTTCAAATGCCGGACAAAATCGCTGGAGCTTGGCGGTTCACCAGCGACGTCAAGCTGTGGGAAGCGCTTGGAGCTGCGCTTGAAGCGGAGACTGAGGAGCTCAAGACAAAGCTCAAGCTCATCGTCGATCGTAGGAACGCGATCGTCCATGAGGGCGACATGAGGCCGGACAGGGTCGGTGAGCTATGGCCGATTGAGGTAGCCGAGACAGCAGAAAATATTGGTTTCGTCGAAAGCTTGGTGGCGGAGTTGGAGAAGCTCTAGCTAGGAATTGAGTCCGGTGGGATCGGCAGCCGGAGGCACGACTCCCCCGGCATCAACACCCTCGCTGATTAAGCGAACTCCGGCGCTCTGGAATGCATCCCGTATGGCAGCCAGTTTCCTCGGCTGAATATCTCGCTCCTCGTTCTCAAGCCGGAAGATCGTCCGGTAGCTGACGCCGCTCGCCGCCGCCGCCTGATGCAGCGACCATTGCAGCGCGGCTCGGGCCATTCGGCATTGTGCAGGCGTGAGTGTCTCCAAGGTCAGAAAAATCCCCCTTGACGCACGCAGAGATGGTCAATATTGTTGACCGACAGAGAAGGAACCTCAGGCATGATGCCGTCGAGGCATAACCTGTCGCGCCGGGCGGTGCTAGGCGCGGGTGTCGGCGCGTGCGCGGCGCCGCTCGGCGGCGGCGCCCTTGCGGACCCCCGCACGTCCCATTCTCCGTTCGGGGTGAGCTTGTCGAACCCCCGTCCTTCTTCATCCGCGGCAGAAGGGAAGGGAGGCATTCGACAAGCTCAGGCCGAACGGGTGAGGGGAGAGACGGAGAGATGGACCCGCACCCTCGCCGCCTACCGGCGCGCCGAGGCGCGGGTGGCGGCGTTCAAGGCGGAGGAGGCCCTTCTGCCGACCGCCCGCCGGGAATATCCCGCCTGCGAGGATCTGGAAGAAAGATTCGGCGCCCTCGATTCGCGCCGCGTCGCCGTGCTGAAGCGCCTCCTCCGCAGCCCCGCGCCCGACCTCGCGGCCCTCGCCCTCAAGCTCGAGCTCGCCGTCGCCAACCTCGCCTGGGAACTCGCCGGCGCCGAAACCTGCCTCGAAACCTCGCCGCCGACGCGCGGCGGCTCGCCGAACTTACCCACGGAAAAAATTAAGCGCCCCGCTTAAAAGCGTTGCTCCGGCTTAGCAGGATTGCTAAGGATCTTGATATGTTCCTCCCGCTCGAACCGCTCTCGGACGCCGGCGTCGACCTCCTCGCCAGCGCGCGCGGGAAGAAGTTCGGTACGATCCTCGCGGACCCGCCGTGGCAGTTTCAGAATCGCACGGGCAAGGTTGCGCCCGAGCACAAAAGGCTCTCGCGCTACGGCACAATGACGCTCGATGAGATTTGCGCGCTGCCGGTGGCTGACATCGCTGCCGATCCGTCCCATCTCTACCTCTGGGTGCCGAACGCGCTGCTGCCGGAGGGCCTGCGCGTCATGGACGCCTGGGGCTATCGGTACATCTCGAACATCGTCTGGCACAAGGTTCGCAAGGACGGTGGCTCGGACGGCCGCGGCGTCGGCTTCTACTTCCGCAACGTCACCGAGCTGCTGCTGTTCGGTGTCCGAGGAAAGAATGCCCGCACGCTCGATCCCGGCCGCAGTCAGGTCAACATGATCCAGAGCCGCAAGCGCGAGCACAGCCGCAAGCCCGACGAGCAATACAAGATCATCGAGGACTGCAGCTGGGGCCCGCGGCTCGAAATGTTCAGCCGGGGCAAGCGCCGGGGCTGGACCGTGTGGGGTAACCAGGCCGACCACGATTACAAACCGACGTGGGACACCTACGGCCACAACAGCGCCACCGACATCGCCGCGGAATAGCTACTCGTCCGTCTCAGCTTCGGCCTGAGCCTCGGCAATGATCGGGTTCAGGTCTTTTTCCGGCTCACTGAAGGTGACGATGCTGTCCGGCAATCCGATCAGCACAAGCGGGCATGGGTTGCCGACGCCTCGATGCACCCTCTCTTCCAGCTTGCGCCAATGCGTCGTCGCCTCGCCGAACTTGTCGCCGACGAACTTCGATACAAACGCCTCCCGAAACGTCAGCGGGTCTCGCGCGCGGCTAACCCGCGTCATGATGGCGGCTCGCTGCTTCGGGGTCGGTTCGTAACCCCACCGCAGCAGGTCATCGAATCCCTGTATCTGCCGCTCGTCGAAGAACCGCCGCACCAACTCAGGCATGCGATCGTGAAGGGAGCGGCCGCGCGTCACGATCACTCCTACCGAGATCGCTCCCTCCGCGTGCAGGCGCTTAAAATTCTCCAGGTCTCGGTCGTAGAACGGGTCTTTGTTGTTCCACTCGATCTCCATCGCGACGGTTCCCTGCCCACCGTCGGGAAGGTCGTACGTCTTCACGTGGTCCATCTTGTGAGAAATGGCTTCGCGTGGCTGCTTGTTGATCAGCTTCTCGACCGTGAAGGTAATCGTCGCCCACCCCTGCGCTTGGAGCCCCCGCCGCAACCGCTGGGTGCCCTTGGCCTCGCCGCCGCCGCTGGCAATGATTTCCTCGATGGGGATGGTGGCGTTCAGGAGGACGTCTTGAAGCTCGGCCTCAACACCAGGAAAATCGACGGCAAGGATAGCCCGGGCGTGGCTATGAAACTCGACTTGAAACCCGGCGTCGCAAAGCTTCTCGAACATCCCGGCAGCTTAGCGCGGAGAGGGGAAAGATCCACCGAACAGGCGGCACAAAGAAAAGTGCCACCCCGGTGCAAAAACCATTTTCCTACACCCCCCGACTCGGTATAAATGTTTCGGCTCTGTTCGAAGCGATTCGGAGAACGAGCCATGACCGACATGTCCACTCCGCCCGCGGACGGCCGCCCCGCGCCCGGCGCTCCCGGCGGCACGCCCGCCGAGCCCCCGCCCGACGACGCGCGCGTCCCCACCCCTGCCTACCCCTGGGACGCCGACCCGCCGCCCGAGGAGGAATTCGGCCCCGACGGCCGCCGCGTCCGGCACGACGCGTTCACCGCCCGCCGCCGCCACGATTTCCTCCGCGCCCTCGTCAAGGCCGGGTGCCTCGCCGACGCGTGCCGCGCGGTCGGCGTCGCGCCGGCCACCGTCTACCGTCACCAGAACGAGGACGCCGGCTTCGCCGCCCAGTGCCGCGCCGCGATCGAGATGGCGGCGGTGCCGGTCGAGATCGCCGCCTGGCAGCGCGCCGTCGAAGGAGTCGACCAGCAATTCGCCTGCGGCGGCGAAGTCCATGTCCGCCGCCGCTATTCGGACGGCCTGCTGCGCCTCCTCCTCCAGGGCTCGAACCCGAAGAAATACGGGCCCAATCCCGGCTTCAAGCGCCGGCGCCTGCTCCGCCACGAGCGCAAGGCAATGGAGCGCGAGATCCGCGCCGAGATCGAGGCGGAGCAGGAAGCGAGCCGCTGGACGTTCGACGAGGCGATCGCGGCGCTGGAGCCGCGCCTCGCCGTATTGACGGCGCGGGACGACGCCGAGAAGCTTGCCGCCGGCTGGACCCGCACGCCGGAAGGCGACTGGGTGCCGCCCGGTTATGGACCCATTGCGGGATGGCCGGCGGCAGACCGCGCCGGTCGGGCCGCGCCGCCCGCGTCTCCGGCCGTTGCGGCGCGAGACGTCGCCGGGGGAGACGGCATGGCCGCGGCGGGGCCCACCGAGGAGGGGGAGACGCCCCGCGAAACCGTATGACTTTCGTCCCGTTCCTCTCCTTCCTCCCGTTCGTCCCTTTTACCGGGCGAACCGCGCCACGGCCGTGCTTACGGAACAGCGAACGTCCGGCCGACCTCGGTGGCCACGAAGCGGTCGGCGGGAATGCCCTGCGCGGCGAGTGCCGCGGCGAGCCGGCGGGGCGGGTCGTCGATCGCTTCGAAGGTGAGCTGGAAGGTGCCCCAGTGGACGCCGAGCGCGGTGCGGGCGCCGAGGCGGCGGAAGGCGGCGACCGCTTCCGATGGGTTCATGTGGCTCGGCTGCATGACCTCGCGCGGCAGATAGGCGCCGATCGGCAGGATGGCGAGGCGATAGGGCCCGTCCTTCGCGGCCTCGGCCGGCCAGCTTCCGTCCCCCCAGCCGGTGTCGCCGGCGAAGAACAGGTTGCCGCCCGGCAGCCGGACGGTGAAGCCGGACCAGAGCGCGCGGTTGCGGTCCACTCCCCAGCGCGAGCCCCAATGGTGGACCCGCTCGACCGTCACCTCGACGCGCGCCGGCAGGCAAGGATCGATCTCCCGGGCGCAGCCCCGCCATGGTCCGGCGACGGTGTGCCCCCAATCCCCGGTCCTCGCCGGGATGCCCGCGCCGCGCAGGATCGCGTCGTTGCCGAGGCTGGTGACGATCAGCGGCCGGTCGCGCTCCCACAGGCGCTTGAGGGTGGCGACATCCATATGGTCGTAATGGTTGTGGCTGACGAGGACGAGGTCGATCCTCGGCAGGTCCGCGAAGCGCACTCCCGGGGCGCGCACCCGTTTCGGCCCGGCGAAGGCGAAGGGCGAGGCGCGCTCCGACCAGATCGGGTCGGTGAGGATGTTGAGGCCGCCCGTCTGCACCAGGACGGTGGAATGGCCGATCCAGGTGACGAGCATCGTCCGCCCTTCGACCCATGCCGGCGGCACGGTCGGCGTGACGGGGACCCGCTCCGGCCATCTGGCGCGGCCGTCGCCGGTCAGCCAGCGGTTGAAGAAGCGCGCCGGCGGCGTCGCCCGCGGCGGGCGGAGCCGGTCCTCCGGGTTGAAGAAATGGGCGCCGTCGAAATGGCCGCTCGGCGCCCCCCGATAATAGATGCGGTCGAGGAAAGGCGGGACGACGCTCGGCGCGAAGCACAGGCCGACGAGGAGAAAGAGGAGCGCCGTGCCCAGCCGGCGCAGGAAGGTTCGCATCCCTTTTCGCTTAGCCGCGGCGGGCCCCCGCGGGAAGCCTCAGCGCGGGGCGAGGGCGAAGCCGTCCGGCGCGCGCTCCTCGCGATGCTCCTCGAAATAGAGGTCGACGGCGATCTCGGTCCGGCCCGGCGCCGCCGCGCCGCAGTCGAGCGGCACGAGATCGGCGACGCTGCCATAGCCGTCGGCGCCGCCGGGGCGCGGAATCCCCATGCGCGGCGCCTTGCCGTCGGCGCAGCGCAGCCGCGCGACATAGGCGCGCTCGCCCTCCGGGCCGCCGACGCGCACCGGGTTCTGCAGCGTGCCGAGCGGGAAGCGCGCCGCCGCCGCCTCGGCGCTGGCGAGCGCCGCGTCCGACGAGCCGCCGCCGATGCCGGCGAGGCTTTGCTCGGGGGGCGCGGTCCGCTTGCCGAGGTTCGGGGTCTGCGCGGCGGCCGGGGCGGCGACAAGGCAGGCGAGGAGGAAAAGGCGCATGCGGACTCTATGCTGGCCGGAGCCGGGGATGTCGAGGCGGGCTCAGTCGAGCTCGAAGGTGACGTTGAGGCTGACCGAGAGGGTCTGCTCGCCCGCATCGAGCATCGTCGGCGCCTGCGCCGCGACCGCCATCCGGTACATCGGCCGCGGCGTCGGGAGCGCGGTGCCGCTCTCGCTGATCGAAACGATCCGCACCACCCTCTTGCCGGCGGCGCGGGCGTAAAGGTCGGCGCGGGCGCGCGCGGCGGTGAGTGCCCGGACGCGTGCTTCGTCGAGCATCGCCTCGGGATGCTCGATCGCGAGGTTCGGCCCGTTGATCTGGTTCGCGCCCTGCGCCACCAGGGCGTCGAGGATGCGCCCTGCCGCGGCGATGTCGCGGAAGGTGACGGTCACCTCGTTGCTGGCGCGGTAGCCCGCAACCGTCGCCGGCGCCTGCGGCGTCTCCTGACGATATTCGGGCGACAGGGTGAGGTTGCTCGTCTGGATGTCGCGATCGGCGATGCCGGCGCGCTTCAAAGCGGCGCGGACGGCCGCCATGCGCGTCGCATTCTCGGCGACGGCGGCCGCGGCGGTGGGCGCAGCGGTCACGACGCCGGCGCCGATCCTTGCGAGCGTCGGCACGCCGCTCACCTCGCCGGTCGCGACGATGTCGAGGCGGGTGCCATGCAGCGGCGCTTCGGCCTGGGCGGCGGCCACGGCCGGCCAGGCGAGCAGGGCGGCGGCAAGGAATGGGCGCATGGCGAAGCTCCTCCGTTTGCGATGGCCCGGTTTAGCCGATCGCGCGCTGCACCCTGGCTGAACGGCGGCCCGGCGCCAAACAAGCAGTTGACGACGAAGCGTTTAGCTGGGATTTGGACCGGCGATGATCCGCCACCCCGCCTTTGCCGTCCGCTCCCCCGCCTGGCGCTTGTGGCACGACGCACGCGCGGCGGCGGCGCATCGATGGTGACGCGGACCCGGGGTTCCTAGCCGATCGAAGACCAGCCCGCCGCTTCCGGCGGGCTTTCTTTTTTCCACCATCTCCTGGATCCGACGATGACCGCCCTTTCCCTCCCGGCCGAAGACCCGCCCGAGCGCGACGTCGCGCCGATCCTGCAGCGGCTCTACGACGCCCGCGACCTCGACGCCGGCGATGCCGAGACCCTGTTCGCCGCGCTCGTCGAGGGCGAGCTCGACGACGCTTCGGTGGCGGCGATGCTGATCGCGCTGCGCCTCAAGGGCGAGACGGCCGACGAGCTGACCGGCGCCGCCCGCGCCTTGCGCGCCGCCGACGCCGATTTTCCGCGCCCCGATTATCTCTTCGCCGACAGCTGCGGCACCGGCGGCGACGGCTCCGGCTCGATCAACGTCTCGACCGCCGCCGCCTTCGCCGCGGCCGCCTGCGGGCTGCCGGTCGCCAAGCACGGCAACCGCTCGATCACCTCGCGCTGCGGTTCGGCCGACGTGCTCGAGCGCCTCGGCGCCCAGGTCGACGTGCCGGCCGAGGTCTCCCGCCGCGCGCTGGACGAGACGGGCATCTGTTTCCTGTTCGCACCACGCTACCACCCGGGCTTGCGTCACGCGGGACCCGTGCGGCGGACCCTGCGGGTGCGCACGATCATGAACGTGCTCGGGCCGTGTCTCAATCCGGCCGAACCGCAGGTGCAGCTGCTCGGTGTCGCCGAAGCGCGGCTCGTCGAGCCGGTCGCGCATACCCTCGCCGGCCTCGGCGTGCGCGACGCGCTCGTGGTGCACGGCGCCGGGCTCGACGAAGTCGCCATCCACGCCGAGACGCAGGCGGCGCGCCTGCACGAAGGGCGGATCGAGCGGTTGACGCTGACCCCCGAGCAGGCGGGGCTCCGGCGCATCGCCCTCGACACCCTCAAGGGCGGCGGTCCGGAAGAGAATGCCGAGCGGCTCGCCATGCTGCTGCAGGGCTACGGTCTGCCCGCCGAGGCGGACATCGTCGCCTTGAACGCCGGGGCGCTGCTGATGACCGCCGGCCTCGCGGCCGACCTGCGCGAGGGTACCGCCATGGCGGCGGAGGCGATGGGGACGGGCGAGGCGTACCGTCGCCTCAAGCTGTTCGCGGAGGCCACGCATGGCTGAGGGCGTGCTCGGCGAGATCGTCGCGCGCAAGCGCATCGACGTCGCGCAGCGGCTGGCCGGCCGCAGCCTCGACGACCTGCGCGCCGCGGCCGAGCCGACGGCGCGCAGCCTCCGCACCGCGCTGGCGCGGCCGGGCGCGCGCTTCATCATGGAGGTGAAGCGCGTCTCGCCCTCGCAAGGGCCGCTGCGGGCGGAGGTCGACCCCTTCGCCGTCGCCCGCGCCTATCGCGGCGCCGCCGATGCGATCAGCGTCCTCACCGATACGCCCTATTTCGGCGGCTCGCTCGACGATCTTGCCGCCGTCCGCGCCGCGTTCGACGGGCCGATCCTCGCCAAGGATTTCATCGTCGACCCCCGTCAGGTGCCGGAGGCGCGGATCGCCGGCGCCGACGCGGTGCTCGTCATCCTCGCCGTCCTCGGCGACGGCGAGGCCGCCGCCGTGATCGACGAGGCGCGGCGGCTCGGCATGGACGTGCTGGTCGAGGCGCACGACGAAGGCGAAGTGCGCCGCGCGGTGGCGCTCGGCGCGCCGATCGTCGGCATCAACAATCGCGACCTCAAGACGCTGACGGTCGACCTCGCGGTGACCGAGCGCCTCGCCTCCCTGGTCCCGGAAGGGATAGTCCTCGTCTCGGAATCGGGCATCGAGAACCGCGACGACGCCGCCCGGCTGGCGCCGTTCGCCGACGCGTTCCTGGTCGGCTCGTCGCTCATGCGCGCCGCCGATCCGGCGCAGGCCGCGCGGGCGCTCGCCTTCGGGCGGGTGAAGGTCTGCGGCCTCACCAATGCCGGGGACGTCGCCGCCGCCGAGGCGGCGGGCGCCGCCTTCGCCGGACTGATCCTGGTGCCGGGGACGCCGCGCGCCGTCGCGCTCGACCAGGCGCGGGCCGCTGTGGAGGGCTCGGGCGTCGCGCGCGTCGGCGTGTTCCGCAACGAAAAGCCGCTCGCCGTGGCGCAGGCGGCCGAGGCGCTCGGTCTCGCCGCCGTCCAGCTCCATGGCGACGAGGACGCGCTCTACATGCGCGGCCTGCGCGCGCTGCTGCCGGAGGGGACTGCGATCTGGGCCGCTGCGACGGTCGGCGAGTCTGCGCCGGCCCCCCGCACCGGCGCCGACCGCACCGTCTACGACAGCGGCGCCGGCGGCACCGGCCGGACCTTCGACTGGGCGAGGCTCGCCGGCCGTCCGGACCTGGACGAGGCGATCCTCGCCGGCGGCCTCGACCCGGCGAACGCCCGCGCCGCCGCGGCGGTCGGCGCCTGGGCTCTGGATGTGAGCTCCGGCGTCGAGGCTTCGCCCGGGCGCAAGGACCCCGCGAAGCTCGCCGCCTTTTTCGACGCGCTGCGCCTGCCGGCGCGGGGGGAGACTGGACGATGAAGAGGGACGGCCGCTTCGGCCGCTATGGCGGCGCCTACGTGCCCGAGATCCTGATGCCGGCGCTCGATCAGCTCGAGGCGGCGTTCCTGGATGCGCAGGCCGACCCGGCATTCAACGCAGAGCTCGACGAGCTGCTTGCGAAATATGCCGGCCGGCCGACCCCGCTCACCCGCTGCCGCAACCTCGGCACGGACAAGGCCCAAATCTACCTGAAGCGCGAGGACCTGCTCCACGGCGGCGCGCACAAGACCAACCAGGTGCTCGGCCAGGCGCTGCTCGCCCTGCGCATGGGCAAGAGGCGGATCATCGCCGAAACCGGCGCCGGCCAGCACGGCGTCGCCACCGCCCTCGCCGGCGCCCTGTTCGGCCTCGAGACCCGCATCTACATGGGCGCCCACGATGTCGAGCGGCAGCGGTTGAACGTCTTCCGCATGGAGCTGATGGGCGCCGAGGTGATCCCGGTCGAGAGCGGCTCGCGCACGCTCAAGGACGCGATCAACGAGGCGCTGCGCGACTGGGCGGCGAGCTTCGCCGACACCCATTACCTGCTCGGCACCGTCGCCGGTCCGCACCCCTTCCCGACCATCGTGCGCGAGTTCCAGCGGGTGATCGGCAAGGAAGCGCGCGCGCAGATCCTCGCTGAGGAGGGGCGGCTGCCCGACGCCGTCATTGCCTGCGTCGGCGGCGGCTCGAACGCGATGGGCGCCTTTGCCGATTTCGTCGACGACGAGACGGTGCGGCTGATCGGCGTCGAGGCGGCGGGGCGGGGGCTCGACGGCGCCGAGCATGGCGCGACCCTGCTGCGCGGCCGCCCCGGCATCCTCCACGGTGCGGAGACCTATGTGCTGCAGGACGCGGACGGGCAGATCAGCGAGAGCTGGTCGGTCTCCGCCGGGCTCGATTATCCCGCGGTCGGCCCGGAGCACGCTTATCTCAAGGACAGCGGCCGCGCCGACTATGTCGGCGTCACCGACCGGGAGGCGCTCGACGCCTTCGCCCTTCTCGCGCGGAGCGAGGGGATCATCTGCGCGTTCGAATCGGCGCACGCCCTCGCCCACGCGCTGAAGCTCGCCGAGGCGGCGACACAGGAGACATTGCTCGTCGTCAACCTCTCGGGGCGCGGCGACAAGGACATGGTGCAGGCGCAGGGCCTGCTGGCACCCAGCGCATGAGGAACAGCTCCCGCTACGACCGCATGTTCGAGCGCCTCGCGGAGCGCGACGAGGCGGCGTTCGGGGCCTTCGTCATGCTCGGCGATCCGGATCTCGCCACCAGCGCGGCGATGCTCGATGCGCTGGTCGAGGGCGGGGCCGACATGCTCGAGGTCGGCATCCCCTTCTCCGACCCGGTCGCCGACGGTCCGGTGATCCAGGCCGCGGCGGTGCGCGCGCTGGCGCGGGGCGCCACGCCGGCCGATTGCTTCGCGCTGCTCAAGGCGTTCCGCGCCCGCCATCCGGACGTGCCGGTCGGCATCCTCACTTATGCGAACCTGGTGGTGGCGCGGGGGCGGGACGCCTTCTACCGCGCCGCGGCGGAGGCCGGAGTGGACAGCGTGCTCGTCGCCGACGTGCCGCTCAAGGAGGCGGCGCCGTTCGTCGCGTCCGCCGGGGCGGCGGGGGTCGATCCGGTGCTGATCGCGGCGCCCAACACGCCCGCAGGGACCCTCGCGGGTATCGCGGACAGCGCGCGGGGCTATACCTACTGCGTCGCCCGGGCCGGAGTGACCGGCGCCGACGCCGAGGTTGCCTTCGACGCGGGGCTGCTGGCCCGGCTGGGAGAGCTCGGGGCACCGCCGCCGGTGCTCGGCTTCGGCATCTCGCGACCGGAGCACGTCCGGGCGGCCCGCCGGGCGGGCGCCGCGGGAATCATCACGGGATCCGCGATCGTCGCGCTCGCCGCCGGCCATCCCGGGCGGGAAGCGGAGGCCGTCCGCCGCTTCGCCGCCGGGATGAAGGACGCGACGCGGCCCTAGTAGCGTCCGCGGCCGGCAACCAGGCGGTAGATGGCCAGGATGATGATCGCGCCGACGATGGCGGCGAGGAAGCCGGCGCCCTGGCTGTTGCGGTACCAGCCGAGCTGGTGGCCGAGCCAGCCGGCGAGCACCGCGCCGGCGATGCCGAGCAGGATGGTGACGATGCACCCCTGCGGGTCGCGGCCCGGCATGATCGCCTTGGCGATGACGCCGGCGAGGCCGCCGATGATGATCCAGGCGATCCAGCCATGATCTGCCAGCAGGTTCATATCTCCCTCCTTTTCGGTCGCATTGACGTGTCGTTCGTCGAACGGATGTGGCGTTTCGCCAACAACGCAGGTACAGACCGGTTCCGCTGCATAATGGGGTTGGGGCGCGGCGAAAACAGGCTTGAGGGCAGTGATTTATTCGGCTAATACAGCTTGGCCGAAGCGGCTTGTCGCCTATGCGGGTTGGGGAAGATGACGGCAATGAACTACGAATCGCCCAAATGGGGTCGGGGGGCCCTCGACGTCGAAGTGATCGACGACGGCTCGGCGGTGCGCCGCCGGCGCCGCAACCTGATCATCGGCGTCGCGCTGGCGCTCGTCCTGATCATCGCCGCGCTCGCGATCCTCGGCGTCGGCAAGAAGCCGTCCAAGCAGGCCCAGGCGGCCGCGGCGGCGGGGCAGAAGAGCCGCGGCGGCCCCGCGCCGCGCGTCACCGTCACCGTCCCGGGCCGCCAGGCGATCGCCAAGACGATCACCGCCACCGGCACCATCGCCGCCCGCCGCGACATGCCTGTCGGCGTGCCCGGCGAAGGCGGCATGGTCGTCAAGGTCATGGTGGAGCCGGGCCAGTGGGTCGGCGCCGGCCAGACGCTGGCGGTCATCGAGCGCTCGGTCCAGTCGCAGCAGGCGGCGCAGCAGGCCGCGCAGATCCAGGTCGCCGAGGCCGACGCCCGCCTCGCCCAGTCCAACCTCGCCCGGGCCGAGTCGCTCGTCTCGCGCGGCTTCATCTCGAAGGCCGATCTCGACACCAAGCGCGCCACCCGCGACGCCGCCGCCGCCCGCGTCCGCGTCGCCCGCGCCACCCTGGGCGAGACGCAGGCCCGCATCGGCCGCCTCAGCGTCCGCGCCCCCGCCGCCGGCCTCGTCCTCTCGCGCAACGTCGAGGCGGGCCAGGTGGTCGGCCCGGGCTCGGGCGCGCTGTTCCACATCGCCGAGGGCGGGCAGATGGAAGTCCAGGCGCGGCTCAGCGACCAGGATCTCGTCAACGTCCACGCCGGCCTGCCGGCGACGGTCAACCCGACCGGCACGTCGATCAACATCACCGGCCAGGTCTGGCAGGTCTCGCCGCTCGTCGATCCGTCGAGCCGCCAGGGCATCGCCCGCGTCGCCATCCCCTATCAGGCCGTGCTGCGCCCCGGCGCCTTCGCCAGCGTGACGCTGACCGCCGGTGCGGCCACCCTGCCGCTGCTGCCGCAATCGGCGGTGCTGAGCGACGACAAGGGCAGCTTCGTCTACATCGTCGCGCCGGACAACACGGTCCAGAAGCGTGCCGTCACCGTCGGCCAGGTCGACGATCGCGGCGTCAGCATCAGCGCCGGCCTCGCCGGCGACGAGCGGGTGGTGGTCTCGGCCGGCGCCTTCCTCAATCCGAACGACAAGGTGATCCCCGTCCGCGAAGCGGCGCGCTGACCTCCTGCTGACGAAAGACCGGCCATGAACTTCCGCAATATCTCCGCCTGGTCGATCCGCAATCCGGTGCCGTCGCTCGTCCTGTTCGCGGCGCTGACCCTGGCCGGCTTCGTGTCGTTCATGCGGATGAACGTGAACCAGAATCCGGAAATCACCTTCCCGGCCGTGTTCGTGTCCATCTCCCAGCCGGGCGCCGCGCCGACCGAGCTCGAGACCCAGGTGACGCAGAAGGTCGAGGCGGCGGTCCGCAACCTCGAAGGCGTCGACGAGATCAACTCGACGGTCAGCGAAGGCAATTCCGGCACCTTCGTCCAATTCTCGATCGAGACGCCGGTCGACCGCGCCACCACCGACGTGCGCGACGCCATCTCCCAGATCCGCGGCAGCCTGCCCGAGGGCATCATCGAGCCGCAGGTGATCCGGGCCCAGATCAACGGCGGCTCCATCGCCAATTACTCGGTCGAGGCGACCGACATGACGATGGAGCAATTGAGCTGGTTCGTGCAGAACACGGTCAGCCGCCGCCTGCTCGCCGTCGACGGCATGCAGAAGGTCGAGGTGCACGGCGCCGTCGACCGCGAGATCCGCGTCATCCTCGATCCCGCCAAGATGCAGGCGCAGGGCGTTACGGCTGCGCAGGTCAATCTCCAGCTGAGGGCCGTCAACGTCAACGCCGCCGGCGGCCGCGCCGAGATCGCGGGCGCCGAGCAGGCGGTGCGCATCCTCGGCAACGCGACCGATGCCTACACGCTCGGGCAGACCCAGATCACGGTCGGCAACGGCCGCACCGTCAAGCTCGCCGACATCGCCACGGTGAAGGACAGTTTCGGCGAGCGGCGCGACATCGCCAAGATGGGCGGCAAGCCGGTGGTCAGCTTCGGCATCGTCCGTTCGCGCGGCGCCTCGGACGTCGCGGTGTTCGACGGCGTCGAGAAGGAGCTCACCAAGCTCGAGAAGGAGAACCAGGGGGTCCACTTCGTCAAGCGGTCCAACTCGGTCAAATACACCAAGGAGAATTACAAGGCCGCGATGCGGTCGATGATCGAGGGCGCTCTGCTCGCCGTCGTCGTCGTGTTCCTGTTCCTGCGCGACCTCCGCGCGACGCTCATCTCGGCGCTCGCCATCCCGTTGTCCGCCATCCCGACCTTCTGGATCATGGATCTGATGGGCTTCACCCTCAACTTCATGACCCTGCTCGCGCTCAGCCTGGTGGCCGGCGTGCTCGTCGACGACGCGATCGTCGAGATCGAGAACATCGTGCGTCACATGCGGATGGGCAAATCGGCCTACCAGGCCTCGATCGACGCCGCGGACGAGATCGGCCTCGCCGTCGTCGCGACCACCTTCTCGATCGTCGCCGTGTTCCTCCCGGTCGGCCTGATGCCGGGCATCGCCGGCCAGTTCTTCAAGAATTTCGGCTTCACGGTCGTCGTCGCGGTGCTGATGAGCCTTGCTGTCGCGCGCCTCATCACGCCGATGATCGCGGCCTATTTCCTCAAGGCGAAGGGCCATGCCAGCCACGGCGAGGGCTGGCTGATGGACGTCTACATGAAGGTCCTGAACTGGACGCTGAGCCACCGCTGGTGGACGGTGGTGATCGGCGTCGTGGCGTTCATCATCACCATCGGCCTGTACATGACCCTGCCGTTCACCTTCCAGCCGCCGCTCAACGTCGACACCAGCCGCGTTTCGATCCAGATGGTGCCGGGCACGACGCTCGAGCAGACCGAGCGCGTCGCCGACCAGGTCACCGCGATCCTCAAGAAGGAGCCGGAGGTGGCGACGGCGCTCGAATATATCGACGTCGGCAGTGCCACCGTCGTCATGACGCTGAAGCCGGAGCGCACGCGCAGCAGCGTCGAGTTCGAGCGCGCCACCGCCCCCAAGCTCCGGTCGATCGCCGACGCCCGCGTCAGCTTCCAGTCGCAGAATGGCGGCGGCGGCAGCTCGCGCGACGTCTCCGTCATGCTCGCCGGCTCCGACCCGGCGCAGCTGCAGGTCGCCGCCCGCAAGGTCGTCGAGCAGATGCGCGGCCTGCCCGGCATCCGCGATCCCCGCATCGAGGGCGACCTGCCGCGGCCGGAGATCACCATCAAGCCGCACATGAACCTCGCCGCCGACCTCGGCGTCACGACGGCGGCGCTCAGCCAGACGATCCGCATCGCGACCTTGGGCGACATCGACCAGAATGCCGCGAAATTCTCGCTGTCGGACCGCCAGATCCCGATCCGGGTGGCGCTCGACGAGAACAGCCGGCGCGACATCAACACGATCAAGAACCTGCCGGTGCCGACCTCGCGCGGCACGACGGTGCCGCTCGGCGTGGTCGCCGACGTCAGCTTCGGCGTGGGCCCCTCGCAGATCCAGCGCTACAACCAAGAGCGCCGCACCGTCCTCTCCGCCGATCTCGCGCCGGGCCAGGTCAGCGGCGAGCAGCTCGGCAAGATCATGGACCTGCCGGCGATGAAGAACCTGCCGGAGGGCGTCCATTTCGCCGCCGCCGGCCAAGCCAAGTGGCAGAAGGAGATGCTGATCAACTTCTTCATCGCGCTGGGCGCGGGCGTCCTGCTCGTCTTCGGCGTGCTGGTCCTGCTCTACCGCCGGGCGATGCCGCCGCTGGTCAACCTCTCCTCGCTGCTCCTCGCTCCGCTCGGCGGCGCCGTGGCTCTCCACATCGCCGGCATGGCGACGTCGCTGCCCGTGCTGATCGGCATTCTCATGCTGCTCGGCATCGTCGCCAAGAACTCGATCCTCCTCATCGATTTCGCGATCGAGGAAATGGGCAAGGGCGTTCCCAAGTACGAGGCGATCATGGATGCGGGCCACAAGCGCGCCCAGCCGATCGTGATGACCACCGTCGCGATGGTCGCCGGCATGACGCCGACGGCGCTGTCGATCGGCGGCGACGGCTCGTGGAACCAGCCGATGGCGGTCACCGTGATCGGCGGCCTCATCCTCTCGACCCTCTTGACCCTCGTCATCGTGCCGGCCGGCTTCAGCCTCGCCGACAGCTTCGAGAAGTGGATCGCGCCTTTGTTCGGCCGCGTGCTCACCTACAAGCCGGGTGACGAGAGCGGCCACGGCGAGGCCCTCCCGCAGCCGGCCGAGTGAACCAAAAGCGCGGCGGAGGCTTTCAGCCGGACATGAGGTCCGGCGCCCGCTTCGTTCCCGTCCAGAGCGGGATGCGCCGCATGCGCGTCGCCGCCACCGGGCTGCTCGTCGCGATGGCGGTGCTGTTCGTGCTGGCGACGCACCTCCAGCCGCACCACCCGGCCTTCGGCTTCGTTCGCGCCTTCGCCGAGGCGGCGATGGTCGGCGGCCTCGCCGATTGGTTCGCGGTGACGGCGCTGTTCCGCCACCCGCTCGGCCTCCCCATCCCGCACACCGCGATCATCCCGCGCAACAAGGACCGTATCGGCGAGACGCTCGCTTCCTTCCTGCGCGACAATTTCCTGATCCCCTCGGTCGTCGCGCGGCGGATGCGCAGCGTCGACGTGGCCGGGGCCGCCGGCCGCTTCCTCGCCAACCCGGCGCCGGAGGGACGGTTGCGCGAAGGCGCCTCGCGCCTCCTCGCCGACCTCCTCGAATCGCTCGACCAGGAGCGCCTCGGCGGCATGGTCAAGAGCGCCATCTCGGCGCGCCTCAAGTCGCTCGAAGTCTCGCCACTGCTCGGCAAGACGCTCGAGGCGGCGATGACCGACGAGCGCCACGTCCCCATCCTCGACGCGATCGTCACCTGGGCCGGCCGCACCCTCGACGCCAACGAGGAGCTGATCCGCGACATGGTCCACACCCGCGCCGGCTGGATCCTCCGCCTCGCCGGGCTCGACGAGAAGCTCGCCGAGGCGATCATCGACGGCCTCAGGAAGCTCACCATCGACATGGCGATCGACGAGAAGCACCCATTGCGCACCAAGGCCGAGGAGGCGCTCGCGATCCTCGCCTGGGACATGCAGCACGATCCGGCGATGCGCGCGAAGGTCGACGGGTGGAAGAACGAGATCCTCGCCAACCCCGCCGTCGGCGAATGGGTGGGCGGCCTGTGGGAGAATAGCCGCGCCGGCCTTTTGAAGGCGGCGCGCGACCCGCAGGCCGCGCTCGCCGGCCGCTTCGGCGAGGCGCTCAGGCAATTGGGCGAGACGCTGCAGAGCGATGCGCGGCTCAAGCGCGCGATCAACCAGTTCGCCCGCCGCGCCGCCGCCGGCGCCGCCGCCACCTACGGCAGCTCCATCGTCAAGCTGGTCTCGGAGACGGTGCGCGGCTGGGACGCGGAGACGGTGACGCTGAGGCTCGAAGGCGCGGTCGGGCGCGATCTCCAATATATCCGGATCAACGGCACGCTGGTGGGCGGCCTGGTCGGCCTCGCGCTCCACGCCGCCGACGTGCTGGGGTGAAGTAGGGATTGACGTTCGGCCAGTTGCGAAGTCGGCGCCTTCTCTGCCTCCCTGCCGCGGAGCGGTGGGGAGGGGGACCAGCGAAGCTGGTGGAGGGGTGACCTCACGCTGCCGCCGCAGCGTCGCGCGGGAACCGTCGATCCCAAAGCAGCTACCCCTCCACCACCTTCGGTGGTCCCCCTCCCCATCTGTTCGATGGGGAGGCAGGAAAGAGCCGGCGTCCGATCCGCGCTAAGGCGCGCCGTTATACTGCTTCTGGATGAGCAGCTGCTGGTCCTCGCGCCGGTCCGAGGCCCATTCGAGCATCGAGCGGCAGACGCGCTTGACGCTGAGGCGCGAGCCCGGCTGGTCGAGATCCTTGCAGACGATCCGCTGCGGGTCCCATTTGCGGCGTGAGCCCTCGACGTGGATGGTGGGGCCGGAGGGCGTCCCCTGTGCGGTCGCGGCCGCCGTCTGGAAGGCCGGCTGAGGCGCCGAACCGGCGAGGAGGAGGGCGAGGGTCAGGACCATGGGACGAGGCTCCCTTCTTCGCCCCCGGCTATAGCACGGACCGGCCAAGTCGCGGAAGATGCGCCGTTTCGCGTCCCTCGGCGCGCGCTCAGCCGCCGACGCGCTCGATGTCGGCGCCGACCGCCTGCAATTTCTCCTCGAGCCGCTCGTAGCCGCGGTCGAGATGGTAGACGCGGTGCACTTCCGTCTCCCCTTCCGCGGCGAGACCGGCGAGGACCAGGCTCATCGAGGCGCGAAGGTCGGTCGCCATCACCGGAGCGCCGAGCAGCTTGTCGACGCCGCGCACCACCGCCGAGCGGCCCCGCACTTCGATGTCCGCGCCCATGCGGTTCAATTCCGGCACGTGCATGTAGCGGTTCTCGAAGATCGTCTCGGTCAGCAGGCTGGTCCCCTCCGCCAGCGTCAACATCGCCATGAACTGCGCCTGCATGTCGGTCGGGAAGGCAGGATAAGGGGCCGTCGACAGGGACAAAGGCTTCAAACCGCCGAGCGCGGCAACTTTGATCCCTTCGGCGCCGTCCTCGATGCCGAGCCCCGCTTCCTCGAGGCTGGAGAGGATCGAGGGCATCGTGTCGCGCCGCGCCCCGACCAGCTCGAGCGAGCCGCCGGTGATCGCCGCCGCGCAGGCATAGCTGCCCGCCTCGATGCGGTCGGCCATCACCGCATAGGTCGCGCCGTGCAGCCGGCCGACGCCCTGGATGGTCAGCGTGTCGGTTCTGAGCCCCTCGATCTTCGCGCCCATCGCGATCAGGCATTTGGCGAGGTCGGTGATCTCCGGCTCGCGCGCGGCATTCTCGATCACCGTCGTGCCCTTGGCGAGGACGGCGGCCATCAGCGCATTCTCGGTCGCGCCGACCGAGACGAACGGGAAGCGGATGGTGCCGCCGACGAGGCCGCCGGACGGCGCCCTGGCCTTGACGTAGCCGGAGGCGATCTCGAGCTCCGCGCCCAATGCCTCCAATGCCTTCAGGTGCAGGTCGACCGGTCGCATGCCGATGGCGCAGCCGCCGGGAAGCGACACCGTCGCCTCGCCGGCGCGGGCGACGAGCGGGCCGAGCACCAGCACCGACGCGCGCATCTTGCGGACGATGTCGTAGGGGGCGACGGTCGAGGTGAGGTTGGCCGCCCGCAGCGTCATCACCCGGCCGAACTCGTCGGGCCGGGCGCCCTCGATGGTCGTCGAGACGCCGAGCTGGTTCAGGAGGTGGCCGAAGCTGTCGACGTCGGCGAGGCGCGGCAGGTTGCGGAGCGTCAGCGGCTCGTCGGTGAGGAGCGCGCACGGCAGCAAGGTCAGCGCCGCATTCTTGGCGCCGGAAATGGGGATGCGGCCGTGGAGGGGCTTGCCCCCCCGGATGACGATGCGGTCCATGCGCTGCGCTCTTAGCCTTTCGGCGGCGGCGCGCAAGCGAGGCGGGGGCTTATTGGTGCGGCTGAGGAGGCGGCGGCGGTGGGTCGAAATTGCAATCGAGCGACGACTCCTGCCTCGCATCGACGTCGTAGCTAAAGCGGATGATATCGCACCCGCCATGAATGATGTGAGGGACCTGTGCCGGGGGGACGACTTGGACCTTTCCGCTACCGGCGGGAAGGGCGCCGAATTTGCTCAGTTCGAGAAACAGCACGCGGTGCCCGTTTCGATATAGGCCGGTGTAGTAGCGATTGAAGTTGGAAAGGGGGCCGCCCATGCGGTCGGGAACGCCGAGCCGTCTTTCGACCATGGCTACGAGCTTCGCGCCCGGCAGCCAGTAGTTCGTGTCGTCGCTTCTTAATAATCCTGTCGGCTCAGGGTTGATCGCCTGGGCGAGCAGCACAGCGAGCGGAGCAAAGATCATCGGCTTCTCCAGAGCGCGCGTATCTATCACAACGACTTCAGCTGTCGAAGCGGATAGTCCTCACCCGAACACCCCGTGCAGGTACCAGCTGAGGTCGCCGGTCGAGGGATCGACGCCGTCGCCGCGGCGGTAGAGCCAGAAGCGGGCGCCGTCCTCGGCCTCGACCTGGAAATAGTCGCGCACCGCCTCGGCCTCGGCGGCGCGGCGCCACCATTCGCCGTAGATGCGTTCCGGCCCGTCGGCGCGGACGACGCGATAGGCGCGGCCGCGCCAGGTGAAGCGCCGCGGCGGCTGGTCCGGGAGCAGGGCGACGACATTCTCGACCCGCTCGGGCGGCGCCAGCAGGCAGACGGGGCGGGGATAGGCCGGCCAGCCGGCGGCCGGGGCGAGCGGGGCGCTGCGCTCGACGCTGCGCTCGGGCACGTCGCTCTCGCGCCCGCTCCAGCGGTAGAGCCGGCCGCCGCCGAGCCGGCCGACGAGGCGGTCGACGAGCGGGGCGAGGTCCGGCACCGGCGGCTCGCCGGCGAGGGCGCCTTCGATCGCCTGCGCGCGCAGCGGCTCGCAGCGGCCGGCGACGAGGCGCAAGGTCTCGATGCCGAAGCCGGGATCGATCGTCTCGATCTTCATCGCGAGGAGGCGGTGGAGGTGCTTCGCGTCGCGGGTGCCGCGCGCCGTGCCGATGGCGATCCGCTCGGTGCGGCCGTCGACGCGGTCGCAGAGCAAGGTGAGGGCGCGGGCGGCGAGGCCGGCCTCGGCGAGCTTGGCGAGGAGGTCGGCGAGCAGGGTCGCCAGCGCCGCGTCGATCGCTTCGGCGGTCATCAGCGGCTCGAAGACGCGCAGCATCGCCGCCGGCGGCGCTTCCGGCACGACCGGGTCGATCGCCTCGCCGGCGCGGCCGAGCGCCTGGTCGAGCCGGGTGAGGAGATGCCGGCCGAAGCGCCGGCCGAGCGGCCCCCGCGGCAGCGCGATCAGCTCCCCCACCGTCTCGATGCCGACGCGGCGGGCGGCGGCGAGCGCGTCTTCGTCGAGCCGCAGCGCGGCGAGGGGAAGCGGCGCCAGCGCCTCGGCCTCGCCGCCGGCGGGGCAGCGGGTGAGGGCGCGGCGCCCGCAGCGGGCGAGGGCGTGGGCGGCGCCGAGCGTCTCGGCGACGGCGATGCGGGCGGTGAAGCCGGCGCGCGCGCAGAAGGCGAGGAGGCGGCGGCACATCCGCTCTTCGCCGCCGAACAGGTGGGCGACGCCGCTGAGGTCGAGGAACAGCCCGTCCGCGCCCGCGACGCAGGCCCGCGGCGTCCAGCGGCGGGCGGCGAGGAGCGCGAGCCGCTCGAGCAAAGCCGCGTCGGCGGCCGGATCGTGGTCGGCGACGTCGAGCTCCGGCACGATCGCCCGGGCGTGGGTGACGGCCATGCCCGCGGCGATGCCGAGCGCCCGCGCTTCCGGCGATGCGGCGGCGACGAGCACGCGATTGCCGACGCGGTGGGAGAGGAGAAGGGGGAGGGGCGGGGGAAATCCCTCTCCCCGTAGCGGGAGAGGGAGGGGCCCGCGCGGCGAAGCCGCGTGGGAGGGTGAGGGAATGGGGTACGAGCTTGCCCTCACCCCCCCACCGCTGGCGCGGTGGGTCCCCCCCTCTCCCGAAATGGGAGAGGGATTTGTTCGAAACACCACCTCCGCGGCTTCCGTCCTTCGTCCGAGCTCCCGCATCGTCGGCCGCCGGTGGGGCGGCGGCGCCGCCTCCTCCCGCGCCCAGCGCGCGCCGGGCCGCCAATGCCCCTCGCGCGGGCAGGAGCAGGCGAGGCGGGCGCCTTCTAGCTCCTCCCCGGAACGGGGAGGGGGACCAGCCGCAGGCTGGTGGAGGGGGCCCGCGTCTGTGCCGGGCTGGCGCTGGGCCCCCTCCACCCCCGCCTTCGGCGGCGGTCCCCCTCCCCGTTCCAGGGAGGAGTTACGCCGCCGCTCGCGTCTCACCCGCTCGATGCTGAGTTCCGGCAGGAAGAGCGAGGCGAGCCTCGGCATCGGGAGCCTCCAATATCCAGTCACAAGGTTCGCCGCCGCGCTGGCGGGCGAGAAAGACGTGCCAGCGGGCACGGCCGATGCCGGCGGCGGGGAGCGGCGCCGAGGGCGCCGCGCCGATCCGCCAGCGGGTGACGGCCGCGGACGGCGTGGCGAGCGGGTCCTCGGCCGGCTTGCGTCGGCGCCGCAGCAGCAGAGCCGGCGTGGCGCCTTCCTCGGCGGCGAGCTGGAGGCGTCGGGTCGCGGCCATCGGCGCCCGCCGCGCCTCGCCCACCACCGCGGCGAGGCCGCCATGGCGCAACCCTTCTTCCATCGCCGCCAGCACCTCCTCGTCGCGGCCGCATTCGGCGTAGAGGATGCGGTCCGGCGCGAGCCCGGCGGCGGCGAGGCCCGGCGCGAACAGGTCGCGCCGGGCGAGCGCCCACAGCACCGGCCCCGCCCGCCGCGCCGCCAGCGCCGCGAGGAACAGGGTCGCCGCCGCTTCGTCGGGAAGGCCGCCGCGCGCCGGCGCCGCCTCGTGCAGCGCGGCGACGGCGAGCCCGCCATCGGCCAGCCGTCGGTCGACGGCGTCGATGCCGAACGGCATGATCGCGCCCGCGCCGCGTCCCGCCGGCGATTCGAGCGCCCGCACCGCCGCGCGCAGCGACGCCAGGCTCTCGGTGCGGAGATAAGGGGTTGTCATCGCGACTCGGACTCTTGCGTTCGATTTATGTTCCAGCTGTCGCGCCCAAGAGTCAAGACGGTTGGGGTTTGGGAATTGGGTTTTGGGGGGTTGGGTTCTGATCGAAGGTGCGGGCGGCGCCGGCTATCCCACCCCAACCCCCAACCCCCAACCCCCAACCCCCAAAACCCAAAACCCAAAACCCAACCCCATCTGGTCGTTCCCGGTCCGAGCCGCTAAAGCGAATCCCGGTGTCAACGAACGCGATCCAGGCCGGCGCAACCGCGCGGCCGCCCCAGGCCCGGCCGAAGCGGCCCTGGCAGCCCTTCCGGCTCGGCCAGCAGCCCTTCTTCGCCGACAAGAACCGCGCCTTCTGGATCCTCCAGTCGGCCGGCTGGACCGGCTATTTCCTGCTGCGCACGCTGTCGGGCATCGCCAACTCGATGGGCTGGAGCTTCATCCTCCACGCCGCCCTGCTCACCGCCACCGGCTATTCCGTAACCCTGCTGATGGGAGCGATCTACCGCCGCCTCATCCGCCTCCGGCCGATCTTCACCTGGGCCGTGTCGATCCTCATCGTCCTCCTCGCCTCGGCGATCTTCTCGGCGATCGAAACGTGGAGCTTCGCGACCTTCCTGCGCCCCGGCTTCCACCCCGAGGGCGTGCAGTTCTTCAGCTCGATCCTGCTCACCTTCTCGCTGCTCGTCGCCTGGTCCGCGCTCTATTATTCGATCAACTATTATCTGCTGCTGGAAGAGCAGAGCGACCGGCTGCTGCGGCTCGAGAGCCAGGCGAGCCACGCCCAGCTCGCCATGCTGCGCTACCAGCTCAACCCGCACTTCCTGTTCAACACGCTGAACTCGATCTCGACCCTCGTCCTCCTGAAGCAGACCGAGCAGGCCAATGCGATGCTCTCGCGCCTCTCCTCCTTCCTGCGCTATACGCTCGCCAACGAGCCGACCGCGCAGGTCACGGTGGCGCAGGAGGTGGAGACGCTGAAGCTCTATCTCGAGATCGAGAAGATGCGCTTCGAGGAGCGGCTGCGGCCGAAATTCCGCATCGAGGCCGCCGCCGCGGGGGCGCGGCTGCCTTCGCTCCTGCTCCAGCCTTTGGTCGAGAATGCGATCAAATATGCGGTGACGCCGCAGGAGGAGGGCGCCGACATCGTCGTCGACGCGCGGCGCGCCTCCGACCGGGTGGTCATCACCGTCTCCGACACGGGGCCGGGCTCGGAGGACATCTGGGTGAAGGCGCAGGAGTCGACCGGCGTCGGCCTGGCGAACATTCGGGACCGTCTGTCGCAAGCCTATGGCGCCGACCATCGTTTCGAGACGGAATCGAACAAGCAGGGGGGCTTTCGCGTTACCATCGAAATTCCCTACCAGTCCGAACCTGCCGAGGAGCCGAAATGACCATCCGCACGATTCTCGTGGATGACGAGCCGCTTGCCATCCAGGGCCTGCGCCTGCGCCTGGAGAAGCATGAGGACGTCGAGATCGTCGAGACCTGCTCGAACGGCCGCGAGGCGATCCGGGCGATCAAGACCCACAAGCCCGACCTCGTCTTCCTCGACATCCAGATGCCCGGGTTCGACGGCTTCTCGGTGATCCAGGGATTGATGGAGGTGGAGCCGCCGCTTTTCGTCTTCGTCACCGCCTATTCCGACCACGCGCTGCGCGCCTTCGAGGCGGACGCCGTCGACTACCTGATGAAGCCCGTCGACGAGGATCGTCTCGCCGACACCCTCGAGCGGGTTCGCCAGCGGCTGGCGGAGAAGAGGAGCGCCGAGGAGGCGGGCAAATTGAAGGAGGTGCTCGCCGAGGTCGCGCCCGAGGCGATGGACAATGTCGCCGCAACCGACGAGGCGCCCACCTCGAACCGCTACGAGAAGCTGATCAACATCAAGGACCGCGGCCAGATCTTCCGCGTCGACGTCGATTCGATCGAGAAGATCGACGCGGCGGGCGATTACATGTGCATCTACACCGGCGACAACACGCTGATCCTGCGGGAGACGATGAAGGACCTGGAGAAGCGGCTCGACCCGCGCCGCTTCCAGCGCGTTCACCGCTCCTGCATCGTCAACCTCGACCAGGTCCGCCAGGTGAAGCCGCACACCAACGGCGAATGCTTCCTGGTGCTGGAGAGCGGCAGCCAGGTGAAGGTGAGCCGGAGCTACAGGGACGTGGTGGCGCGGTTCGTGCACTGATACGCCCCTCCCCCTGAGGGGGAGGGGCAGGGGAGGGATGGAGCCTCCGGAAAGGGTGCGGCGAGCCTCATAAGCCACCCCCTCCCGACTCTCCCCCTCAAGGGGGAGGGAATAATGGCCGGCAAGTTTCAGACCTTCGCAGCGCTGCACCGCCCAGGCGACCCACTCATCCTCTACAATGTCTGGGACGCCGGCAGCGCCAAGGCCGTCGCCGGGGCGGGCGCGCCGGCGCTGGCCACCGGCAGCGCCTCGGTAGCCGCCGCGCACGGATTCGCCGATGCCGAATCGCTGCCGCTCGAGCTCGCTCTCGCCAATGCTGAGCGGGTGGTTGGCGCGGTCGACATCCCCGTCACCGTCGATTTCGAAGGCGCATATTCGGCCGACCCGGCCCGGGCGGCGGCGAACGTCGCGCGGCTGCAGGCGACCGGCGCGATCGGTTGCAATCTCGAGGATCAGGTGATCGGCGGGGAAGGCCTTCACCCCACTCCCGCGCAGGCGGCGCGCATCCGCGCGATCCGCGACGCCGTTGGAGCCGACTTCTTCGTCAACGCCCGGACGGACGTCTTCCTGAAGGCGTCTCGCGATACCCACGACGGGGCGATGGTCGATGCCGCGCTGGAGCGCGGCCGCGCTTATGCGGGCGCCGGCGCGAGCGGCTTCTTCGTTCCCGGCCTCGCCGACCTCGCCCTGCTCGAGCGGCTCTGCGCTGGCTCCCCGCTGCCGGTGAACTTCATGGCCTTCCCCGGCGCGCCCGATAATCGGGCGGTCGCGGCGACGGGCGTGGCGCGGATCAGCTATGGTCCCTTCCCCTATCGCGCGGCTATGAAGGC
>JAFAZW010000096.1 GCA_019239415.1 Alphaproteobacteria bacterium | reverse complement strand
GGCGACGGCGAATTGCTTCCAGTTGAGGTTCACCCCGTCGATACCGACAACGAGGAAGTCGAGCAGCGCAAAGCCGATCCGTTGGCGCAGCTGGTCCGGCTCGACGATCATCTGCCGCCACAACGTCGCGTCGAAGCCGGCCTGATTGTTGATGTTGGCGGCGTCCCGATAGCCGTTCGCCGTCAGCCAATCCCAATGCGATATGGCCCGCGGCATGCTGAACTGGCTGTTGAGCCAGGCGGCATAGCCGCTCGTGATCACATCCGTGATCGCGGAGCGCGTCGTACCCATGGTTGCTTGGGCGAGGAACCGGCTTGCCTGCGCGGACGTAATCGTCGGAGCTGGGGGGGCGGCGGTCGGCGGGGGGCTCGAGCTGCCGACCCCCACGCTGGAGCCGTCGCCGCCGCAGGCGCTGAGCGCCGAACTCGCGGCCAGAGCGACGCCGAGGCGGAACCGGGCGGAGCCGGTGCCGCATTGAGGATGGGCGGGAGCGGCGGCTGCGTGCGTACCGTCCTCGCATGCCGGCGGGGGCGGCGCGACCGCGCTTGCCTTCGGCTGGAGCATCGTGACCCCCCGGACGGCCTGCCGCCCTGCATCCCGGGCAGGCTAGTCTGGGCCGGGCGCGATGCCTAGCCGGATTCGGGGTTAAGCGCCGGCTAGTGACGAATTCACCGCATCAGGACGGCGACGGTACCGGTGCAGAGCGCCGTCTATGGTTTCCTCCGCCCGCCGGGGAGGCCCGGCTCGCGGAGGATTTGGACGCAACGCGGACGCTCCCATCGAAGGCGGCCGGAAGCCGCGCCATCGGTGGTGTCAAATGTGCGTAAGCCTCTCGGTTGCGGTCGGCAGCAATAGGCAGCGGATGTCCGTAATGAGTCGCAAGCGGGCTGTATCGCCGGCGGCGGTAATGGCCGTGCCGCTCCCAGTATCCGGTACGGCGTCTTCCGCTTCAGCTTCCTCGAGAGCGTCGATCTTCAGATCGATCTCGGCAACGGAGAACCCGATCGCGTCGAGCTCGAAATCGAGGTCAGCCACTGTAAGGTCGCGAAGCACCTCGCCCAGCAGCCGCTCGTCCCAGCGACTGATGTCTGTGAGCCGGTTGTCGGCGATCATATACGCCCGCCGCTGATTGGGGCTGAGATGCTCGATTCTGATCACGGGCACAGTTTCGAGGCCCAGTTTCAAGGCCGCGGCCACCCGACCGTGGCCCGCGATGATCGAGCAGTCCTGGTCTACCAGAACCGGCACATTGAAACCGAAAGTACGGATCGATTTGGCGATCGCCGCTACCTGCTGCGGCTTGCGCGCACGCGGATTACTAGGGTCCGGTCTCAGCGCCGAGGGGGCGAGCTGAGACAAGCTGGCGGACCTGCCGTGGATGAGGTGCTTTGACATGGGAACGTACTCCGAACTGGCATCCTGAAATGCCGGACGGAGAGGTCATCTAGAGAGCATCGCCTCCAGCGCGAAAATAAACAATTCCGCGCGTCCGCTGCAGATTTATTCCGCTTCCTCTTTGGGAGGGTTGGGAGGGCGGCCAGGGCCGCGAGGACCGAAAGCTCGCCGGCACGCTTCAGAAAACTGGCGCGTGGTGATGGACGGAAAGTGCTTCCTCGCGTCGTGCTGGAGAATCTTCCGAGGAGTACGGGGTTGGCTAGCTAGCCATTTGGCCGCCGCCTCCACCGCCGCGTTCTGGTCCACTGCGCCCTGACCGATCTCCACCTCGATGAAGCGAAAATTCTCATCATAAGCCACCTGGAGTGTGAGAGTGAGCCCCAGCTTTGCCCAGCGCTCCTTCGGGATTTCGACCCGCTGGGGCGATGGCGGCACGACTCCGGTGGCGACGAGTGTTCCGTCGCTGAGCCTCGTTCTAAGCTCTTCCACGATGTGTCTCGCGCGCCGCGCGTTCACAAGGCGCACGTCAGTATCAGGAACACCCAGCTGCTTGGCTGTTACCTCGATCCACCAGGGGTTCCCATCCCAAAGGGATCCGATCGCCTGATCATCCGTCTCAAAGCAGGAGCGGTAAGGCTCCCAGAGCTCCGGCAGGAATTCGGCGAATGCGGCCGTCACGGGCACGCTGCCAGAAACGGTTTTGGTCGCCACTATCGCAGACCCTCCTCCCTGTTCTGTTCGCCGTCGGCCACCGATTATCGCCCGATTATGGACCGGTTTTCACCGCATCAGGTAGGTGTGGAATTCGGGTCAAAAAAGTCTCTCGATGCAGCGGCTTGCCCGCTATGTAGGGCAAATCCGAGGACCCGGAGACGCGGATACCTCGCAAAAAACCGGTGAAATCGGTAGAGACGGGTTCGCAGCGGACTGCGTGGTGCGCCAGTCGTTCCAGTGACCCGGCAGTCTCTGGTGGGACACTTGCTGGGGGCGAAATCGCCCCAGAATTCCGAAGGTTACGGCCGCGCATTTTCCGTGCCGTGGCCAAGAGACGCTTTGTCCAGGCGGAGTGCGTCCGAAACGTCCGCATTTTCTCTGCGCCTCACAAAGTGTCCTGAAGCCGATTTCATGCAGGACAGCTGTCGCTCCCCCGAGCAAAGGGCGCCTACGGGTGTCGACGTGGCGAGGAACCCGTGGGTCTTCACGCTTCTTCCATCATCAAAGGCTAGGGCTTTCGACAGCGGCACATCTCCGCGGGCGATTGGGTATGAACGACGAAACACTCGTGACGCCGCGGCCCGAGGCCGAGGGTATCGCGCGTCGCGTGGTCCGCGCGGTCGTCTGGCGGTCCGGCAGCCAGGTGGCGGCGCAACTCGTCATGTGGGCGTCGACCTTCTGGGTGCTGCGCCTGCTCGATCCGGTGGATTACGGCCTCTACGCCATGACGTCCGGCGTCATGGTGCTGCTCAGCATGCTGAACGGTTCCGGCTTCGCCGGCGCGCTGATCAGCGCCGAAACCGTGACGCTACGGGACATCCGCCAGACCTTCGCGCTGCTCATCCTGATGAGCGGCGGCGTCGCGCTCGCCCAGGTCGCGGTGGCGCCGCTGGTGAGTGCCTATTTCCACCAGCCTATCGTCGGGACGATGCTGCGCGTCCAGGCCCTCGTCTACCTCGCCAACCCGCTGATCGTCGTCCCGGGCGCGCTGCTGGCGCGCGCCATGGACTTTCGCCGCCAAGGGAGCGTCAATCTGCTGGCCGCGCTCGCCGCCGCGCTTGCCGCGCTGGGCGGCGCTCTCGCCGGGCTCGGCGTCTGGACGTTGGTGTTCGCCCCGCTCGTCAACGCCTGGACGCGCGCGCTCGGCATGACCGTCGCGGCGCGCCTGCTGGTCTGGCCGAGCTTTCGCTTCGACGGCGCGAGGGCCACGATCAGGTTCGGCGGGGCGATGCTGGTCAGCGATCTTCTGTGGCTGGTCCAGTCGCAGGCGGACATCTTCATCGGCGGCCGCGCGCTCGATGCCCACCGGCTGGGCGTCTACACCACTGCGCTGTTCCTGGCGCAGATCGTCGCGAGCAAGTTCATTCCGCCGCTCAACGAGGTCGCCTTTACCGCTTATGCCAAGCTGCGCGGCGACAAGGCCGCCGTGGCGCACGCCTTCGCCAAGTCGCTGCGGCTGATCATGCTGGCGGCGCTCCCGATGCATATCGGTCTCGCCCTCACCGCGCGGCCGTTCGTCGAGACGGTGCTCGGGCCGAAATGGGGGGAGATGGTCCCGGTCGTCCGGCTGCTCGCCCTCGCCATGCCCTTCCTGACCGTGCAGGTCCTCTTCGCGCCGGCAGCGACGGCGCTCGGTCATCCGCGGGTAAGGGTGGTGGCGACCGCGGCCGGCGCTCTGATCATGCCGGCGGCCTTCCTGCTCGCGATACACTGGGGCGTGACGGGCCTGGGTTGGGCGTGGATCCTCGGCATGCCGCCGCTGACGGCGATCACCGCACGCGCTGCCATGCCCGTCCTGGGCATTTCCGCCGCCGCGGTCGTGGCGGCCCTACGGCCGGCCTTGCTGTGCAGCGCGGTCATGGCGATCGCCGTCGCCGCTATCGATGCGCTGGTCGTGCCGACATCCCCCGGCTTGCGGCTTGGGATGCTGACGGCCGCCGGCGCTCTCGTCTATGCAGGACTGGCGACCGTGCTCGCGCGCGACGCGATCGGGGATATCGTCTCGCTGATGCGGATGACGAGCCGACGGCCGTCGTCGCGTGCGGCGACCGCGGCGGCATGATCCGCGTCGCCCTCGACGCGCGCCATCGCCCACCCTTCGCCGCCGGCGAGCAGGGCCGCCTCGGGAGACACTGAGACGGCGAAGGCGTCGAGCGGGTAGGACAGGCCGAGCCCGAGGGCCTTCACGAAGGCCTCCTTGCGGGCCCAGCAGCGGAAGAAGGCGGCCCGGGCTTCCGGCTCGGGCAAGGCGGCGAGGGCGACCCTTTCCGCGGCCGCGAACAGGGTCTCGGCGAGCGGACGCCAGGCGAGGGCGGGGTCGATCCACTCGATGTCGCAGCCGACCTCTACGTCGGCGATCGCCACCATCATCCGCTCACCCGAATGCGAGAGGCTGAAATGCGGCCCTCCCGCGAGCCGCGGCTTGCCGAACGGGTTAGTCTCGAAGCGCAACGCCGCTGCGTCGGCGCCGACGTGCGACGCGAGCAGCCGGCGCAGCTGCGCACGGCGCACGATAAACCGCCGGCGATCTCGCTCGAACCGGAACCTCTCCGCCTGCGCGCGCTCCCAGCGGTCGATGACCGTCAGGGCCGCTTCGAGGGATCGGGCGTCCACGTCGAGCGGCGCGAAGGAGACGGCGACGCTCGCCACGGCGTCAGCCGGCGGCGCGCAGCGGCGGTGCCTGCCCGGTGCGCGCGAGCTCGGCCCTGAGCAGTTCGGCGAAGCGCTCGACGTTGGGCGGCTCGAGCATGGTGCGATGCCCGCCGCTGACGACATGGGAGGAGAAGGGCCCTTGGGCGAGCGCCCGCCAATCCTCGTTGAAATCCAGAACGTCGGGATGCTCCGACGGCTGGAACAGCACCATCGGCGCCGGATAGGGAGGCGGATCGTAGCGGAGCGCCGCCCGGTCGAGCTGCGCGCTGAGCTTCGGGATCAGCACCGCTTCCCTGCCGCCGCGCAGCGCCGCCGCGTCGGACAGGCCGCGCAGCCGCTCGCAGAAATAGCGCCAGCGCTTGCCGCCGGGTTGGGCGAGCGACTGCTGGAGGTGGAAGCGGAACTTGCTGATGAAGACGCGGATTTCGCCGATCTGCCGCGCCCGGACGGGATGGAAGGCGTGGACGAGCATCAAAAGCTCGACCTCCTCGCCTTCGTCGATGAGTTGCAAGGCGCTGGCATATGCGAGGATGCCGGACGTACACCATCCGCCAATCCGGTAAGGGCCGTGCGGCTGCGCCTCGCGGATCGCTGCGACGATGAGCCGCGCCGCCACTTCGAGCTTCTTGGGGCAGCCGCCGGCCGGCTCCATCACGCCCTCGATCGAGATGCCGAGGAAGGGCTGGTCGTTGCCGAGGCATTGCGAGAGGGGCAGGAAAGTCGAGCCGCCGCCGAGCCAGAGCAGGGGCGTCTGGCTGCCGTGCGGCTGGATCGGCACCACCGTCGCCTTCTCCCCGGCGCGGCCCGATGCGATGAGCTCGGCCATGTCGCGCAGCCGCGGCGCGCGGAACAGCGCCGCCATCGGCAGCTTGATTCCGTACTCGGCCTGCAGCCGGCGGATGAGGCGCGCGATCAGCAGCGAATGGCCGCCGAGCTCGAAGAAATCGTCATTGCGGTCGATCTCCTCGACCTGGAGCACTGCCGACCAGATCGCCGCGAGGCGCACTTCGTCGGCAGTGGCGAGCGGCTCGGCCCGGCGGCGCTCGGCGGCTCCCGGCTCGGGAAGCGCGGCGCGGTCGACCTTGCCGTTGGGCGTCAGGGGCAGCGCGTCGAGCGCCACGAAGCGCGAGGGGATCATATAATCGGGCAGCAAGGCGGCGAGCGCCTCGCGCCATTCCGTGGCATCGCCGGGGCCGACGATGTAGCCGGTGAGCGCGCGCTCGCCGCTCGAGTCCGGCCAGGCGCGGACCGCGGCGGCGGCGACGCCGGGGAGACGGGCGAGCGCCGCCTCGACTTCCTCGATCGCCACGCGGAAGCCGCGGATCTTCTCCTCATTGTCGGTGCGCCCGAAGCATTCGAGCACGCCGTCGGCGCGGCGACGGCCGAGGTCGCCGGTGCGGTACAGGCGCTCGCCGTCATGGTCGACGAAGCGCTCGGCGGTGAGGTCGGGGCGGCCGCGATAGCCGCGCGCCAGCCCGCGGCCGCCGATCATCAGCTCGCCGAGGCCGCCGATCGGCAGCTCGTTGCCGGCAGGATCGAGCACCCGGAAACTGGTATTGGCGATCGGGCGGCCGATCGTGACCGGCCCTTCCGCCTCGACGCGCGCGACGGAGGACCAGATGGTCGTCTCGGTCGGGCCGTACATGTTCCAGACGGACGCGGCGCGAGGAAGGAGCTGGTCGGCGAGGGCGCGCGGCAGCCGCTCGCCGCCGCAGAGGATGCGCAGGCCGGGGGAGCCGCGCCAGCCGCTCTCGATGAGGCCGCGCCACGTCGCAGGCGTCGCCTGCAGCACGTTGGGGCGCCATTCCTCGATGAGCTCGATGAGCGCCGCCATGTCGCTCGCCGCCTCCCGCGAGGCAATCACCGCCGTGCCGCCCGAGACGAGCGGCAGCCACAGCTCGAGTTCGGCGATGTCGAAGGACAAGGTCGTGACCGCGAGCAGCGTCTCGCGCTCGCCGAAGCCGGGCTCGCGCTGCATTGCGGCGAGCAGATTGGCGAGCGCAGCGTGCGGAATCTCGACGCCCTTGGGCCTGCCGGTCGAGCCGGAAGTGTAGAGCACGTAAACGAGCGCTTCCGGATCGATCGGCACCGGTGCGAAAGAGATCTCAAACCAGTCCCGCTCCAGCGTCAGCAGGCGCGCCGCGCCTTCCGGCAGGGCGTCGCGCGTGTCGGGCTCGACCAGGACCAGCGCCGGCCGCGCGTCCTCGGCGATGAGCGCGAGGCGGCTCGGCGGGAAGGCGGGGTCGAGGGGCAGGTAAGCGGCGCCGGTCTTGGCGACCGCGAGCATCGCCGCGACCATCCAGGGAGAGCGGCCGAGCATCAGGCCGACGAGGTCGCCCCCGCCGACGCCCTCCGCCGCCACCCGCGCCGCGATGGCGTCGGAGCGGCGGGCGAGGTCGGCATAGCTCCAGTTCTCGCCCTCATGGACCAGCGCCGTGGCGTCGGGCCGCCGCGCGGCCTGCTCGGCGAACCAGGAGACGACGTCCCGGTGCGGCAGCTCCGCCGCGGTCTCGTTCCAGGTGCGAGCGAGGAGGTTCCGCTCGGCCTCGTCGAGCATGGGCAGCGCTGCGAGCGGCGTAGCCGGATCGGCGGCGACGCCCTCGAGCAGGCGCGTCCAGTGTCCGATCATCCGCCGGATGGTCGAGGGGTCGAACATTTCGCTCGAATAGAGGAAGCGGCCGGCCATGCCGTCGGGGCGTTCGTCGAGCTCGAGATAGAGGTCGTATTTGGCGGCGCCGACGACGACGTCCATCTGCGTCAGGTCCCAACCCGGCGGAAACGGCTCGACCGGCGGCTCGATCGAGAAAAGGGTGTTGAACAAGGGGTGGGTGCCGGTGCCGCGCTTGATGCCGAGCTCACGGACCAGACGGTCGAACGGCACGTCAGCGGCGCCCAAAGCGGCGATCACGCTCGCCTTGACCTCGGCGAGGTAGGCGCGGAAGGGGCGCTCGCCTTCGGGGCGGCTGCGCAGCGCCATCGTGTTGAGGAAATAGCCCATCAGCGGCTGCAGCTCGGGGCGCCGCCTTGTGTCGGTGACTCCGCCGACGATGATGTCAGTGTCGCCGGTATAGCGGAACAGCATCGCCTTGTAGGCGGCGAGCAGCACCATGTAGAGCGTCGCGCCCTCGTCGCGGGCGATCGCCTTCAGACGCTCGACCAGCGGCCCGTCGAGCTCGAACACCTCCATCGAGCCGGCGTGAGTCGGCATGGCCGGCCGCGGCCGGTCGCCGGCGACTTCGAGGCGGGGCAGGGGCTCGGCCAGGATGGTGCGCCAGGTCTCGACCTGCCGGGCGACCTCCGGGCCGTTCGCGCGGTCCCGCTGCCAGACCGCATAATCGGCATATTGGAGCCGCGGCTCGGCAAGCGGGGAGGGCGCGTCCTTCTCGAACGCGTCGACCAGGGCCGCCAGCTCCGGGACGAGCGTCCGGTAGATCGAGACGCCGTCGAAGATGATGTGGTGGAGGGTCAGATAGAGGCGGTGGTTCTCCTGGCCGAGCCTGACGACCCGGGCGCGGAACAAAGGCGCCTTGTCGAGCGCGATCGGTTCGCGCGCGTCCTCGGTGGCGAGGCGGACGGCTTCCGCGTCGCGCTGCTCTTCGGGAATATGGCTGATGTCGATGATCGGCAGGGCGATCTCGAACGGCGGCGCGACCTCCTGGACGAGCTCGCCCTCGACGTCGTGAAAGGCGGTGCGCCAGATCGTGTGGCGCCGGACGATCTCGCTCAGCGCCCGCTCCATCGCGCGATGGTCGTAGTGGCCCAGCCGGTGGATCGTGATCGACTCGTTGTAGAGCGGCATGTCCGGTGCCATCTGGGCGTGGAGCCAGAGCTGGCTCTGCTCGGCGGTCAGCGGCACGGGACGGGCGGGGTCGCGCGGCCGGATCGGCTCCGCGACGGCCGCGGCCGCCGCCGCGCCAGCCTTGCCGCTCAGCATCCGCTCGAGGAGCGCCCGGCGCGCGTCGGCGCCGGCAAATTTGGTCTGTGCGTTCATCCGAACCTCACCGGCAGCGCCTTGAGCCCGCGCAGGCCCAGGTTTTCACGCCATTCGAGCTTGTCGGCGGCGAGCGCGAGGCCCGGCAGCCGGTCGAGCAGCGCGCGGAAGGCGATCCTCCCCTCCATCCGGGCGAGCGGGGCGCCGAAGCAGAAATGGGCCGCCCAGCCGAAGGCGAGGTGGCGATTGTCCTTGCGCTCGAAATCGAGGGCGTCGGGATCGGGGAAGCGTTCGGGGTCGCGGTTGCCCGCCGCCATCACCGCCATCGCCGCCTCGCCCTTGCGGATCGGCTTGCCGCCGATGACGACGTCCTCGCGGCAGATGCGGCCCGTATGCTGGCTCGGGCTTTCGTAGCGCAGCAGCTCCTCGATGGCGCCGGCCGTGACCTCCGGGCGGTCGCGCAGCTCGGCGAGCTTGGCGGGCTGGCGCAGCAAGGTCAGGAGGCCGGAGCCGATCAGATTGGTGGTCGTTTCCTGCCCGCCGACCATCGTGACGATGGCGTTGGCGATCACCTCGTCCTCGGACAGGCGCTCGCCGTCCACTTCCGCCTCGACCAGGCTCTTCAGGAGCCCGTCGGCTAGCGGCCGTTCCTCCTCGTGGATGGCGCGGCGGAAATAGGCGACCATCTCCGCGGTGGACCGCAGCACGCGCGAGACGCGGTCGATATTGTGCTGGAAGTTGCCCAGCATCTCGGCGAAGTCGGCCGACCAGGCCTTGAGCTGCTTATGGTCCTCCTCCGGCACGCCGAGCAGGGCCGCGAAGACGATCGAGGGAAAGGGCGCGGCGAAATCGCCGATGACGTCCATCCGGCCCGACGCGAAGACCGCGTCGATCAGGCGGTTGGCAATCTCCTCGATCCTCTCCTCGAGCAGCTCGACCCGGCGCGGCGTGAAGGCGGTGGAGCAGAGCTTGCGCAAGTGCGTGTGCTTGGGAGCGTCGAGAAACAGCATCTGCCGTACCATCACCTCGGCGATCGGCTCGATGCCGACGATGCCGAGCGCGCGCAGCTGGTCCGGTGAGGGGGTGCGGTCAGCCGAGAAGCTGTGCAGCACCTGGTGCACGTCGGCGTAGCGGGTGAACACCCAGCAATGGAGATAGGGGTCCCAGTGAACCGGATCTTCCTCGCGCAGGCGTTTGTAGAGCGGGTACGGGTCCGCCAGCACCGCCGGGTCGAGGAGGCGGTAGAGGCTGAGCGAAGGGTCGGATGCGGCCTGCGTCGCCATCAGCCGACCATTCGCGCGACGTCCTCGTCGCTCATCCCGTCGAGGATGGCGATGGCGAGCTCCTCGATGATCGCGGCGAGGCGGCCGACGGTGCGGCCCTCGAACAGATGGAAGAGGGTGAGCTCGACCCCAAAGGCCTCGCGGGCACGGACGACGACCTGCGTCGCCAGCAGCGAGTGGCCGCCGACGAGGAAAAAATCGTCGTCGACGCCGATGTCGCAGCGGCCGACGACGCCGCGGACGATCTCCAGCAGGCGCTCCTCGCTGGGAGTCGCGGGTTCGCGTCCGGTCGGCTTCGCGGGCTCAACCTCATCCGGATCCGGAAGAGCCGCGACATCGACCTTGCCGTTGCTGGTGAGCGGCAGCGCCGCGATGGTCACGATGCGGGCGGGGATCATGTAATCGGGCAAGGTTTTGGCCAACCCTGCGCGAAGCGTCGCTTCCCTGGGCTCCGCACCGGCCGCCGCGACGACATAGGCGACGAGCCCCGCCCCCCGGGCGACGACATGGCTCGCGGCGACGTCCCGGTGGCGCCCGAGGGCGGCGGCAATCTCGGCCGGTTCGATCCGGTGCCCCCGCACTTTGACCTGCGCGTCGACGCGCCCGCGGAAGGCGACCTCGCCGTCCGGCAGCCAGGCGGCGAGGTCGCCGGTGCGATAGAGGCGCCCGTGCCGGGGGTGCTCGACGAAGCGCGCTGCGGTAAGCCCGGGATCGCCGCGATAGCCGCGTGCCACCTGTGCGCCGCCGATATGGATCTCGCCTTCCTCGCCGGCGGCCAGCTCGTCGCCATGCGGTCCCAGGAGGTGGATGTGCGTGCCGGCGATCGGCCGGCCGATCGAGGGAAGGCCCTCCCCGTATGGGGCCACATCCCCGGACGTGGCGACGACGGTCGATTCGGTCGGGCCGTAATTGTTGACGAAGCGGAAGGGGAGGCCGGGCTTCGGTCGGACGGTGAGCTTGTCCGCGCCGGTCAGCAGCACCCGCAACCGCGTCTCGTGGGGCCAGTCCATGGCGACGAGGGATTCCGCCAGTGCGGTCGGCGCGAAGGCGATTTCGATCCGCTCGGCTACCAGCCAGTCGCGCAGCGCCGCGGGGTCGGTGCGGGTGGCATCGTCGACGAGCACCAGAGTGCCGCCCGCGGCCATCGTCGGCCAGACCTCCCAGGCGGCTGCGTCGAAGCCGAGGCCCGCGAGATGGCTCGTGCGGGTCCCTTCACGCACGTCGAAGGCGTCAAGGTGCCACGCGACGAGCGCAGCGAGATTGCCGTGAGTCACTTCGACCGCTTTCGGGATACCCGTCGAGCCGGACGTGTAGATGACGTAGGCAAGATCGTCCGGCTGGCACGCGGATTCGGGAGGCGTGGCGCCGTCGCGATCCGCTTGCGGCGTGACGAGGGGGGCGGTTCCGGCGATCCCCAGGCCCCGCTCGGCTTCGGCGACGACCGCGGCGCACCCTGCCTCGGCGACGAAGTCGGAGAGCCGCGCCTCCGGCCAAGACGGGTCGAGCGGCAAGTAGGCGGCGCCGATCCGCCACGCCGCGGCCATGGCAACGATTTGGTCCGTAGACCGCGGCAGGCAGATCGCTACGACGGCTCCGCGCCCAGCGCCGGCAGCATGGAGTGCGGCTGCAACGGCGCCGGCTCTCTGATGGAAGGTGGCGTAGGACACCCGCTCGCCGCCCTCTTCCACGGCAACGGCTCCGAGCGAGCTGAACTGATGCCCCTCTGCCGTGGTCAGTTTCAGGACGTGTGGCGTGGGGTTCGTTTTTCTGCTGAACATGTCGAGCCATCGTTCTGGGGACGGCCCGCTTATCGCCAAAAAGTGTGGCAACGCTTAACCGCTGCCCCATTTCTGGACGCCGCGACTTCAGCTTCGCTTTCGTTCGTGCAGAGAGCGGTTATACGGGAGCCGACCGGACGAGCCTCCGGGTCTCCTGGGACGCCCGGCGCAATTTGCGCCGGGCGTTTTGCGCACCCGACGGCCTTCGGTTTTGGCCGAGCGTTCGCTTGAAGTCGTCAGTCTCGGAAACCAGACAGTCTCCCCGTGGCCGGTCACGGACCAATCCGTCGCTAGGACCGCCGGGACCGCCGCGAGTGTTTCCTTGTGAGTCGTGGAAACGCCCCGGCTCCGCCGCCTTCGCGATCGGCGAGTCGCGCGGCTGGAAATGCGGCCTCGAATACAAACCCTGGGAGGCGGTCGGCTTCTACGCGGTGATCGGCCTCGCCGTCCTGCTGGGCCTCGCCTTCCAATGGGCGAACATCGATCCCATCAAGGCGCTGTTCTGGAGCGCCGTCATCAACGGCGTCGTCGCGGTGCCGATCATGGCGGCAATGATGGTCGTCGTATCGCGCCACGACACGATGGGCCGCTTCACCGGCAACGGGCCGCTCCTCGTCTTCGGCTGGGCCGCGACGGCCGTCATGGCTGTGGCCACGATCGGCATGGTCGCCGCGTGGTGAGATCGGAGGGCGCACGCCGCGATCTGGCGGGAGTCCTCGGGTCGGAATAAGGACAATTGCGTATGGGCGCCGCTCGATGCGCGTCTATTGTCGGACCTGCCGCCGCGGAGAGGCTTTTCCGGAGCCGCCGGGCGCAGGAGCGGAAGCGCCTGCTTACCGGGGTCCACGGGACTGCAACTCCGCGGCGGCTGTTCGGGAACGGCTTCGTGCCGTCTCCGGGCGAAGCGAGGGCGCATGGGCAGCGATGCCCGGGCGGTTTCGCCGGGGGCCGTCTGCAGCAATGCCCTGCAGGCCGCCGCGGAGCCGCTGGGGCCCGGCGGTCAGGATGGCGGCGAGTCGAGCACCTCCTGCCGGAAATATTCGATCGTGCGGGTCAGCCCTTCCTCCAGCCCGACCGTCGGTTCCCAGCCGAGACGGGTCCTGGCAAGTGCGATATCCGGCTGCCGCTGCATCGGATCGTCGCTCGGCAGGGGCTGGCGGCGGATGGTCGACGACGATCCCGTCAGCTTCACGATCAGTTCCGCGAGGGCGCCAATCGTAAATTCGTACGGCGTGCCGATATTCACGGGACCGAAAAAGCCTTCAGGGCTGTCCATCAGCCGAACCAGGCCGTCGACGAGATCCGAGACGAAGCAGAAGGATCGCGTCTGCGTGCCGTCGCCGAACAGCGTGATCGGCGCCCCGCGAAGCGCCTGCATGATGAAATTGGAAATGACCCTGCCGTCGGCGGGATGCATGCGCGGGCCGTAGGTGTTGAAAATCCGGGCGACCTTGATGTCGACGCCGTGCTGGCGCTGATAGTCGAAGAACAAGGTCTCGGCGCAGCGCTTGCCCTCATCGTAGCAGGAACGGACGCCGATCGGATTGACGTTCCCCCAATAGCTTTCGACCTGGGGATGGACCGACGGGTCTCCATAGACTTCGCTCGTCGAGGCCTGGAGGATCCGGCAGCGAAGCCGCTTGGCCAGGCCCAGCATGTTGATCGCTCCGAGCACCGACGTCTTCGTCGTCTGAACCGGATCGTGCTGATAGTGCACGGGCGAGGCGGGGCACGCCAGATTGTAGATTTCGTCGACTTCGACATGAAGCGGCAGCGAGATGTCGTGCCGCAGGAATTCGAACCGCGGGTCGGCGTGGAGATGGTCCAGGTTGCGCTTCGTGCCGGTGAACAGGTTGTCGACGCACAACACTTCATGGCCCTGGCCGAGGAGGCGATCGATCAGGTGCGAACCGAGGAAGCCGGCGCCCCCGGTCACGAGGATTCTCTTGCGGCTGTGATAGTTACGCGCCACGTTTCGCTCTCTCTCTCCTCGCCTGTGTGCCGCTCCGGACGGCTTCCGACCGGCAACGCTTGCCGCCACGCGCTGTCCTTGTCGCCGCCACGGCCAGGCACAAGCATGTCGCTTCCTCCGAAGCAATGACGCTGTGGCCGCAACGAGCCGAAGAACCCGGTGCCGAAATGGGTGGCTTTCGCGGCCATCGGCGGTAGAGCTCCGCCTGATGCGCATGGCACGACGCGAAGCGGTCGCCGGCACGGCCTTGCTGCTGGGGGCGGCGGCCGGCGCCGGCGTGCCGCTCGCCGCGCCCGGACGCCGCGGCGCGTGGAAGGCCCTCGCCCGGGAGGTGAGAGACGAGCTCGCCTGGGCGTGGGACCATTACCGGCGCCTCGCCTGGGGCAAGGACGAGATCAAACCGATCAGCGGCGGTTCGTCGAGCTTCCCGCTCAAGAACCACCATCTCGGCCTCAGCCTCGTCGAAGCGCTCGACACCTTGTGGGTGATGGGTCTCGACGACCGGTTCGAAGAGGGGCTCCACTGGGTGCTCGAGCATCTCCGCTTCGACGTGGACGGCGAAGTCTCCGTATTCGAGACGTCGATCCGGCTCGTCGGCGGGCTGCTCTCCGCGCACCATGCCTGCGGCGATCCCGCCCTGCTCGCCAAGGCCCGTGACCTGGCGGACCGGCTGTTGCCGGCGTTCGACACGCCCACCGGCATGCCTTGGCGGTTCGTCAACCTCGCGACCGGCAAGCCGCGCGAGAGCGTGACCAGCCCCGCCGACATCGCCACCTATCTCCCCGAATGGGGCATGCTCAGCCTCAGGACCGGCGATCCGCGTTACGCCCGCTCCGCCAAGCGTGCAGCGCAGGCGGTGTTCGCGCGACGCTCAGGGCTCGATCTCGTGGCGACGCAGATCGACGTGCTGAGTGGCGAATGGCGCTCGCGCCGGGCGACGGTCGGCTCCTATTGCGACAGCTTCTTCGAATATCTCTGGGACGGCTGGCAGCTGCTCGGCGACCCCGACTGCCGGCGCATGTACCAGATCTGCGTTCGCGCCATCCTGAAGCACCAACAACGATGGCAGGACGGGAGCCTGTGGTTCGCCGACGTCGATTTCGAAACGGGTGCGCTGGTCTCCAGCGAGCAGGACGAGCTCGCCGCCTTCTTCGGCGGCCTCTTGGCCCAGGGCGGCGCGCCGCGCGAAGGGGCCGCCTATACCGAAAGCTGGGCGAAGGTGCAGGCGCGCTACGGCGTGCTCCCCGAGGGCTATGATTATGCGACGGGCAAGGCGACGCAGGTCGGCAATGCGCTGCGACCGGAGCTCGCCGATGCCTGCTTCAACCTCTGGCTGCTCGACCGCCGCCCGCGCTGGCGCGAGATCGCGCGCGACCACTTCCTCACCATGCGCCGGTGGAACAAGGCACCGTTCGGCTATGCCGACCTCGCCGACGTCACGTCGCAGCCCAAGCGGCAGGCCGATCATTGCCCCGGCTATTGGTGGTCGGAGCAGATGAAATATTATTATCTGCTGTTCGCCGACACGCTCCGCTTCGATTACCGCCGCAACTATCTGTCGACGGAAGGGAATGTGCTGCTGGGGTTCCGCCGCCCGGGCGGCTGACATGAATCTGTCGCATAGCCGTCACCGGAGAGTCCCGGCCCGGACCTAGTCCGATCCCATCCTGATTCGGAATGGGGACTTGCACATCATGAAGAAGACGTTCGCCATGCTCGCGCTCAGCGGGTCGGTTCTGCCTGCCATGGCGCATGCCCAGGCCGACGCAACCACCGCTGCGGCGGCGGCGAATCCGCCCGCCGTCCAGCTGGCCCAGGCGGGAAGCACAACCGCGCCGCAGACGGAGCAGACCACCCAGCCGGATCACCCGGCGACTACCACCACGGCCACGGCGCAGAATGCCGCACCCGGCGCTCCCATCACGACGCAGGAGAATGGCGGGCTGGACGAGATCGTCGTCACCGCCACGCGGCGCGAGACCAACCTGCAGCGCACGCCCATCGCCCTGTCGGTGGTCGATCCGGTGGTGATCCGCGACCGGCACATCGAGAGCCTGCTCGACCTCGCCGACGGCGGCGTCCCCAGCCTTCGCGTCACCACCTTCGAGGCGCGTCAGTCGGCGCTCACCATCGGCATCCGCGGCATCGTCCCGTTCGACCAGAACCAGACCGCCCGCGAGCCGGGCGTCGGCGTCTATGTCGACGGCGTCTATCTCGGCCGCTCGCAGGGCCTCAACAACGCCCTGTTCGACGTGCAGCGGATCGAGGTGCTGCGCGGCCCGCAGGGGACTTTGTTCGGCCGCAACACCGAAGGCGGCGCGCTCAGCATCGTCACCAAGGCGCCCAGCGGCGAGTTCGGCGGCCGTCTGACGGCGGGAGTCGGCAATTACAGCGAATATAACGCCGAAGCGCATGTCGACCTTCCGGCCTTTGCAAACCTCGCGTTCAAGTTCGACGGCGTGCTGCAGCACCAGGGCGCGACGACGCGCAACACGGCCAGCGGCCAGTACGGGTTCAATTACTACAATCGTGTCGGCGGAAGGGCGTCGGCCCGCTGGACGCCGATCGAGGGGCTCACGGTCGACGTGTCCTACGACCAGGCCAAGGATGAGAACACGCCGAACTACAGCCAGCTGATCGACTACAACCCCAATGGCAAGGTGGTCGGCACCTACATCGTCGATCCGAAGCTCGTGAACCCGAACCTGAACTCGGCAAGCTCGTACATCCTGGTTGCGCCGGGCACCACGACCAAATGCTCCACCTGCATCGCGCCGCTGGCGCCGCTCGTCCGGGTGAGCGGCGATCGGCGCATGTCGACCGTGGACATGGGCGTCGTCCAGCAGCCGAGCGTCGATGAGACGCACGGCACCACGGCGGCGATCAAGTACAAGCTCGGCAAGGAGCTGGAGCTGCGCTCGATCACCGCCTGGCGCGGCGTCGAGACCCATCAGTGGGACGCGTCCGCCGGCGCGCACCGCAGCGCCTTCGCGCCGTTCGGCTTCTTCGGTCGCTACAGCCTGTCCGAACTGTTCCAGCACCAGTTCAGCCAGGAGTTTCAGATCGTCGGCACCCTGCCGCAGCTCGATTTCGTCCTCGGCGCCTACTATTTCAACGAGCATGCGGCGGAGCGCGCGGCGACACCGAACCCGATGCAGTGGAATGTCGACGGCACCGCCTACACATTCGTCAACCAGGTGCCGCCGAACCCGACGGGTGCCGTCACGTCGGGCAATCAGGGCTGGGACCGCCGCTACTGGTTCCTGCAGCGCGACAGCTATGCCGTGGGCAAGAGCTATGCCGGCTTCGGCCAGTTCACCTACACGCCGGCGGGCCTGGAGCAGTTCCATCTGACGGCGGGCGGTCGCTTCACCCATGAGACGCGCAAGGGCGCGTTGACCACAATCAACGGCGTCTCGACCCCTTACACCCTCGATTATTCCAACAGCCGCTTCGATCCGATGGCCACGCTCGCATTCGAGGCCGCACCGGGGATCAACCTTTACGCAAAATATTCCACCGGCTTCCGCGCCGGCGGCGCCAACGCGCGGTCAGGCACGTTCCGCAGGTTCAATCCGGAAACCGTCCAGGCTTTCGAAATCGGCGCCAAGACCGATTTCCTCGACCATCATGTCCGCCTGAACGTCGCGGCCTATCAGATGAACCGCAAGAACACCCAGATCGACTTCGACTTCGTCGACCCCGTGCAGTTCCTGCCGAACGGCGCGCCGAGCCCGACCTTCAACCTGCACACCGAGGAGACGGTAAACGCTCCGGGGACGTCCAAGATCAAGGGCGTCGAGGTCGACCTGACGGTACGGCCGGCAAAAGGCCTGACCCTGGGCGCCTCTTACGCCTACACGGACGTAAAGGTACCGCCAGTGGCGAACCCGATCGCCGGCCCGCTGTTCGGCGCCATCACCAACGTATTCACAGTCTTCACCCCGAAGAACGCCGTGTCCGGCTTCATCGATTTCGAGACGCCGGTCCCCGGCATCCGCGAGGCCAACCTGCGCTTCCACCTCGACGCCAACTATGCCGATCCAACCTACAGCTTCCAGGCGGAGAACGTGCTGACGGACTCGAGCTTCATCGTGAACGGCAGTATCGCGCTCGCCGACATCGCGCTGAACGCGAATGGCGGCGTCAAGGGCACGATCCGGCTGTGGTCGCGCAACCTGCTCAATGAGTCCCACATCTACCGGCGCTCGAACGCCAACGCGAACGTGATCGGCGATTATGCCAATTTCAACCCGCCGCGCACGTTCGGGATCGAGGGGACGATCGCCTTCTGAAGACGCCGGGAGCCGGGGCTCCCGGTGCGCGCTTCAGGCCGCCAGCGGCTGCGGCTCGTACTCGGCCACCGCAGCCTCCGCGGGCGTCGGAGCGGCGGCGGCGGCCTCTGCCTGCACCGGGTCGGGCATGGCGATGCGGATCACGCCGACGAACAGCGCCGCCGCGACGTAGATGGCGATGACCGCCACCGGGTTCCACAGCAGGCCCACGGCGAGCGGTACGCGCAGGAACAGCGGGTTGAACCCGAAATCCTGGCCGAGCGCCTGGCAGACGCCGAGGACGGTGTCGTCGCGGGTGAGAAGGGTGGGCTTCGGAAAGCGCATGATCGAACTCCTTGGCATGGCGGATCCGGCGCTCGCCGGTCTCGCGAACTGCTAAGCACAGGCCGTGCCAAGTTCAGGATGTGGTGATTTGCCAAGGACTTAGCAATGCAGCCCTTGGGCCGTACGGGGCGATCCGAGGTGCCGGGCACCAAGGGTTGGGAAATCCCGCCAGCAGGAGAAGTGCCCTGTCACCCCGGACTTGATCCGGGCTCAACCTGTTTCTGCCGAGGAGGAGGAAGATGGATGCCGGATCAAGTCCGGCATGACGATCGACCTGCGGCCGCCGGTCAGTAGCCGGGTCTCTTTAACGCCGGCGCCATTTCCCGAAGGCGATCCCAGGCGGAGCCGCCGGCCGCCGGATGCGGGGCGCGCACGAGCTTGCCCTCGTCGAGCCGCAGCACGATCTCGGCCCGCTCGACCAGGATCGGACGGTGAGAGACGACGATGCGCGTGATCGGGAGGTTGGCGATCGTGTCGGCGATGGCCAGCTCGTTCTCCTCGTCGAGATTGGCGGTGCCTTCGTCGAGGAACAGGGCGTCGGGGTCGCGGTAGAGGGCCCGGGCGAGCATCACCCGCTGGCGCTGGCCCGAGGAGAGGGCGGCGCCCATGTCGCCGATGAGGCTCTGATAGCCCATCGGCATGTCCATGATCGTATCGTGGATGCGGGCGAGCCGCGCCGCCGCCTCGATGCGCTGGTCGTCGGGACGGTCGTCGAAGAAGGCGATGTTGTCGGCGAGCGTGCCGGTCAGCAGCTGGTCGTCCTGCAGCACCGCGGCGATGCGGGCGCGCCACTCGGAGGTGGTCGCCGCCGTGAGCGGCTTGCCGTCGACGAGGAGCTTGCCGGAGGTCGGCGTGAGCAGGCCGAGCATGATCCGCATCAGCGTCGTCTTGCCGGCGCCGGACGTGCCGACGATGGCGACGTAGCTGCCGGCGGGGATCTCGAAATCCATCTCCTTGAGCACCGGCGCGCCGTCGCGGTCGTAGCCGAAGGTGAGCTTCTCCGCGCGCAGCGCCGGCGGCGGCAGCACCGCGTTGCGGGCGGGGGCGGGGAGGATGTCCTCGCGCGGTTGCGCGACGATATCGGACAGGCGCTCGAGATGGACGGAGATCAGCCGCCAGCGCTCCCAATGGTCGATGAGCGCGGTGCCGCTCGACATGAAGGACGAGCGGTAGGCGAGGAAGGCGAGGAGCAGGCCGACCGTCATCTGGTCGGACATGACCGCCAGCGCGCCGAGATAGACGGTGAGCAGGTATTGCGCCGAGAGCAGCAGGCTCTCGGTCAGCTTGGTGACGATCTTGTAGATGCGGTTGCGATAGCCCGCGGAGACGACCTCGGCATATTTGTTGCGCCAGCCATTCTCGCGCATCGGCTCGAAGACGTGGAGCTTGATCGCGCGGATCGCGCGGATGCTCTCGATGAGGTAGGTTTCCTCGTTCGCGCGGGCGACGAGCTCCTCTTCCGTGCGGCGGCGGATCATCGGGTACACGGCGAGCCGGAAGCCGATGTAGAGCAGGGTCGCGGCGAGGACGATCAGCATCAGCTTGACGCTGATCAGCGCCATCACGGTGAGGGTGAGCACCGCCAGCACCGCGTCCACCATCGCGCTGACGACGCCTTCGGCAAGGATCGACTGGATCGGACCGGTCGAGCCGAGGCGGGACATGAGGTCGCCGACGTGCCGGCTCTCGAAATAGCTCATCGGCAGCCGCATCAGGTGGCGGAAGACGTTGCCGGCGAGCTGGAAGGAGATGGACTGGCCCAGCGTCAGCACCACCCAGGAGCGCAGCGCCGAGATGATCGAGTTCAAGGCATAGACGACGCCGAAGCCGAGCACGAGCAGGCCGAGGAGGTTGGCGTCCGATTGGCCGATCGCTTCGTCCACGGTCAGCTGCATGAAGAAGGGCAGGGCGAGGGCGGTCACCTCGAGCAGCAGCGACAGCGCCACCACCTGGACGAAGGCGCCGCGATAATTGACCAGCTTCGACCACAGGTCGCCCATGCGGGTGCGGACGCGCTGGTCGATCGGCTTGAAGGCGGCCGTCGGCGTCAGCTCGAGCGCGACGCCGGTGAAGTGGCGGTTGAGCTCTTCCCGGCCTACCGTCTTGCGGCCGCTGGCCGGATCGAGGAGGGTCGCCTTGGAGCCCGCGACCTTCTCCAGGACGACGAAGTGGTTCATGTCCCAGTGGAGGATGGCCGGCGTCTGCAGCTGGCCGATCTCGTCCAGCTCGCACCTGAGGGCTCGGGCGGAAAGCTCGAGCTCGGACGCGACGTTGATCAGCTCGGCGAGCGTCGCGCCCTTCATCGAGATCGGGAACCGGCGCCTGAGTCCGCCGATGTTGACCCGATGACCGTAATGCGCCGCGACCATCGCCACGCAGGCGAGGCCGCACTCGGCCGCCTCCGACTGGAGCATCGGCCGCGCCCGCGTCTGCCAGGGCCATTCGATCGCGCTCATCCCCTGAGCGCCCTCAGCACGGGGTCGAGGAACACCTCCCAGAGGCGCCGCCGCTCGAGCAGCAGGTTGGCGGAGAGGGTCATGCCAGGGCGGATCGCCTGTCCCGCGGCCTCGCCATGCTGCGGCGGCGCGTCGAGGGCGACGCGCACGCGGAAGACAGGCTCGGTGATGCCGAGGTCTTTGGAAAGCGAGGCCGGGTCCGTCGGCACGTCCGACACCCAGGTCACGTGCCCCTTGCCGGCGCCGTATTTCTGGTAGGGGAAGGCGTCGAACAGCAACCGCACCTCGCTGCCGGGCTTGACGAAGCCGATCGCCCGCGACGGGGCGTATAGCTCGATCTCGACGCGGCGGCTCGCCGGGACGACGCTGACCAGCGAACTGTCGGGCTCGGCACGCTGGCCGGGGCGGGCGCCGATGTCGGCGACCATGCCGCCGACCGGGGCGGTGAGGGTGAGACGGTCCTGGCGGAGCAACTGGGCACGCTGCTCGGCGAGGGCGGCGCGCTGCGCGGCAACTTGGGACTGGGACTGCTCGGAGCCGATGCGCCGCGCCGCAATCTGCGCGTCGAGCTGGCGCAGGCTCTCGCGCTGCGTCATCAGCCTTTCGTCCAGCTTCTCGAGGTCCAGGCGGAGGTTGAGGAGGGCGTGGCGGCTCTCCTCGACCTGGCGCTGGGTGCCGGCGCCTTCCTTGGCGAGGCGGATGTTGCGCTCGGTGTCGCGCTGCGCCAGCGCGATCTGGCCGCCGATGAAGCTCTTCTGCCGCGCCATCGAAGCGATCGAATCGACGAGCCCGGCCTTCTGCCGGTCCAGCGCGGCCGTGTCGGCGGAGCCGAGGCTGGAGGCAAGGCCCTGCTGGCGCTGCAATTCCTGGTCCTGCCGGTCGATCTCGGCGAGGCGGCTGGCCACGCCCTCGCCGTGCGCGTCGCGCCCCTGGGTCAGCGAGACGGTGACGAGCGGCTGGCCGCGCGCCACGCGGGCGCCCTCGGCGACGTGCACTTCCACCACTTCGCCCGGTGCGGGCGAATGGACGCGGGCGATGCCGCCGCCATTGGCGATGACGCCGCGCACGGTGACGCGGGTGGCATATTGGCCGAGGCAGAGAAGGGCGACGAGCACCACGACGACGCCGGCGACGATGCTCGTGTACAGGCGCGAGCCCGGGGGCGTGGCGGCGACGACCGTGCCGGTCAGCCGGTCGCGGCCCGCCTCGATCGCCTCGTCGCGGAAAAGCTTCGTCGCCATGTCCCGGCCGCCCTAGCCCGCCAATCCTCAAAGCGGGGTTAAGGCGGCGGGAACCACGCTTCGTTAACGGGTCGCGCGCTAGGGGAGGGGCATGTCGAGCCACCGCCCCGGCGCCGCCCTTGCGGCCGCTCTGTCCCTCGGCGCTTGCGGTGCGCCGCCGCCGCCGGAGCTCGCGGTCGCGCCCTCGGTATTGTCGTCCGAATGGGGGCCGGGCAGCCCCGGAGCCTCCGCGGAAACGGTGCCGCTCGAGACCGGTTGGTCGGCCTTCCGGTCGGCCGAGCTCGACGGCCTGATCGTCCGCGCCCGCGCCGCCAACACCGACATCGCCGTCGCCCGTGCCCGGGTAATCCAGGCGCGCGGCCAGCTCGGCGTCGCCCGCTCGGCCACCATTCCCTCCTTCGGCGTCTCGGCCAGCGCCGATGCGCTGCGCACCAGCAGCTCCACGGGCGTCGCGCTCAGCAACGGCCATAGCGCCGGCCTCGACGTCGCGTGGGACCTCGACCTGTTCGGGGCCAACCGCGCCGGCAAGCGCGCCGCGCTCGCCCGCCTCGTCGCCTCGCAGTTCGACCGCGATGCGACCGAACTCGCCGTCGAGAGCGAGGTCGCCCGCGCCTACGTCGCCTGGGCGGCGCTCACCG
>JAFAZW010000094.1 GCA_019239415.1 Alphaproteobacteria bacterium | reverse complement strand
GCCGGGCGCAGCGACCAGATACCGCTCCTCATGGTCGGCCAATGGGCAATGGCTCCCGCTCTTACGTTGCTCCTTCTCCTTGAATCGGCGGCCCAGCTTTTGCTTGCCTGGTTCCTGCTCGACCGGGATTGGACACGCGTCGCGGCCGCCGGTCAGCTCATCGCGGCGACCCTGATGACTCTGCTCATCGTCACGAGCCTGCTCGCCATCGTCGACGCCAGCATCCTGGTTCCGGTCGCTGCCTTCGCCACCGAAACGCTTGGGCTGCTCGCTCTGGCCCGGTGGGAGGAGCTTATGGATGGAAGGTCCTTCGTGGTGCGGGCCACCGGGTAGCGCGGAAGCCCACGACGGCGGAATTCTTTGAAGCATCTTTCGGGAGAATCGCATGCCGCGGGGAATCGAGCAGATGCTGCAGCAGGACCCGGGCAGCGATAGTGATCGCCCCTCATGGATGCCGTTGGCGTCAAGGGTACTTGGTGTAATCTTGATTCTGGGCTCAATTGCCTGGATTGGCCGCGAGCATAACCAACCGCCACCGCCGACTCAGTGGTTCGCCGGGCTTCCCGTCAGCGGCAATTTATCGAACGCACTGCGCGCAGGATTTGACGACTGCCCCCAAATGGATGCCGTAAATATCCGCTGTCGACGACACGGCGTGACGATTTATGGCAATGGCCCGTATGAAGCCGCCGTCGACTTGCGTGGCAGCAAGGGTCAGTCGGGATTCGACCACCTGACGGTCTGGAACATCGGTGACCAGTCCGCATTATACAAGGTGTTGTTTTCCTTGCGCGACCGGGGATGGACCTCTTGTCACACGGAATTCAGCCTCGGTGGAGGACAGGCAATCTTCATGCATCGCGCATCTCGCGTATTCATTTCTATAGATCTGAATTATTACGGAAAGAGAAGATTGCGCGTCTTTCCCAGGTGGCATTCGGCGGAGCTTGCCGGCCCTTGCATAGCTGACAAGGACTTGGACATGTTTGCTTCGAACAACTAGCCCGAAAGCCGGGCCGAGACGTGGACCTATTCGGACAGGGTCAGGTTCGCTTAGGCGCTCCAAGCCTCCGGCTTCTCCACCGGCTTTTGCCTCACCGGTTTTCCCACGGGCTCCCTCCTCGGAGTCGAAGATCGCACCTCCTATTTGTGGGCCGTCGCGCGACCGCACGGCCTCGCCGTCTCTAGACGAGCTCCGCGAGGTCGAGTGCCTCGAGCAGAGTGGCGCGGGCGCCGTCGAGCTGCCCCCAAAGCCCGGGCTCGATGAGGTCGTCGGGCGCGATCGCCTCGGGCCAAAATGCCTCGATCACCGCCGCCAGCCGGTCGAGCTTCGCCTCGTCGACCAGGAAGCGCGCGTCCACCGTGGCCGGATCGGCGACCACCCGCAGGCGCAGGCAGGCGGGGCCGCCGCCGTTCGCCATCGACTGGCGGACGTCGACGACGAACAGGTGGCGGATCGGCCCGTTGGTGGCAACCAGCGCTTCGAGCCAGCGCCAGACCGACGGGGTGTCGCGCGCCTCCTCCGGGAGGATCAGGCCCATGCCTGTCCCGAGCCCGGCCGAGGGGCCCCCATCGGGCAGCGTCACCAGCTGCGCGTTGAACAGATAGGAGCGGATCGCGTCCTCCAGGCTCACCGCCACCGCCGGCACCTCGACGATCTCCACCGCCGGCAGCAGCCGCTTCAGCGCGGCGTAGAAGCCGGGCCGGTCCTCGAATGCCTGCTCGTGGCAGAACAGGACCGTCTCGTTCGCCACCGCGACCACGTCGTTGTGGAAGGCGCCGGCGGCGATCGCCGCCTCCGACTGGCAGACGAACAGCGTCCGCTCCGGGTCGAGGCCGTGCAGCCGGGCCACCGCGCGGCTCGCTTCCTCGTGCTGGCGGACCGGATAGGCGCCGCCGCGCCGGCCGTAGACGAAGATCTCGACCCCCGGTGCGTCGTGCCGCGGGCAGAGCCGCATGTGGTTCGCCGCGCCCTCGTCGCCGAACGTGGCCGGCACCGGCGGGTGGACGGCAAAGGCGCGCGCGTCGGCGAAGGCGAGGCGGAGCTGGGCGAGCGTCTCGGGGGCTTCATGGCTGCGGTGCGCCATGGTCCTGAGGTTGGCGACGGTGAGATGGCAGCGGCCGTCGGCCGTGTCGGGGGCGGGGGAGACGGTCGCCGCGTTCGCCGCCCACATCGCCGAGGCGGAGAAGGCGGCCGGGCGCAGCGACGCCGGCACCGCCTCGACGTCGGTGCCGAGCGCCGCCAGCCAGGCGCGGTCCGGCCGGCGGTGGGGGAGGAGGATGCCCTGGGCGAGGCCGAGGCGAAGGTTGTGCCGCATCTTCGCGAGGCCCTGCAGCGCCGCCGCCCGCGGGTGCGAGACGAGGCCCCTGTTGGTCGCCGAGGCGACGTTGCCGAGGCTGAGGCCGGAATAATTGTGGCTCGGCCCGATGATCCCGTCGAAATTGATCTCCCGCATCAGCGGCTCATCGACAGGAACGTGTCGCCCGGAGCGATGCCGAGGAGGCCGGCGGTGCGCCGGTCGAGCGCGCCGGTGCCGTCCGGGTCGTGGCGGACGTTGCCGCAGGCGGCGGCGAAGCCGGCGCGCGCGCCGGCGGCGACCATCATGTTCGGCCCCTCCACCCGCTCCTCGACCGCGCCGAGCACCAGCGCCTGCGACTCGCGGATGCTGCGGACCTCCTCGGTCGCGCAGGTCATGGTCGGGCCGCCGTCGAAGATGTCGATGTAGCAATCGTGGCGGAAGCCTTCGCGCTCGAGCATCCGCATCGCGGCGCGGCCGGAGGGGTGGGGGATGCCGAGCACGTGGGTGGCGCTCTCGGGCAGCATCGCCGTGTAGATCGGCGTCTTGGGCATCAGGTCGGCGATGAACTGGGTGCCGTGGGCGGCATTGAATTCGTCGGCTTCCTGGAAGTTCATTCCGAAGAACCGGCCGGCGATCGCGTCCCAGAAGGGCGAGCCGCCGCCTTCGTCTATCACCCCGCGCAGCTCGGCGATGACGCGCTTGCCGAACCGCTCGCGGTGGAGCTTGATGAACAGGTAGCGGCTGCGGGCGAGCAGCATGCCGAGGCCGCCGGCGCGCTCCCCCGGGTGGAGGAACAGCCCGCCCACCTCCGACGATCCCTCCAGGTCGGTGCTGAGGTTCAGCATCTCGGCCCGGAAGGTCTTGCCGAGCGCCTTCGAGGTCTGGGTGAGCGTGCCGATCCGGTAGGAGTAGAAGGGGTGCTCGGTGCCGACCATGCCGAACACCTGGCAGGTGCCGCGTATCTGCCCGGTCTCGACATTCTCGAGCACGAACATGAACAGCTCGTCGCCCGGCTCGGCGACCTGCTCGGCGAAGCACCGCTCCGACCTTATGATCTTCTCGACGAGCGCGCCGCGGTCGGGGGGAAGGTTGGTGAAGCCGCCGCCGGTGAGCTTCGCCATCTCGTAGATGGCGGGGAAATCGTCGCTGCCGACGGGGCGGACGCGGAAGCTCACAACCGCTCTCCCGCGGCGAGCCGGAGCAGGACCAGGGCCGACAGCCGGGCCCGTTCGGCGAGGCTGTCGACGAGCAGATATTCGTCCGGCGAATGGATCGCGCCGCCCCGCACGCCCATCGTGTCGACCACGGGCACGCCGCAGGCGGCGATGTTGTTGCCGTCGCACACCCCGCCCGTGTCGTGCCACGCAATGGCTTGGCCGAGCTCCGCGCCGCAGCGGCGGACGAGGTCGAAGAGCGCCGTCGCGCCCGGATCGAGGGGCTTGGGGGGACGGCCGAAGCCGCCATGCGCAACGATCCGAACGTCCCGCGCCGCGGCGACGGCCGCGACCGCGTCGGCGAGCAGGCGCTGCGCCGCCTCCTGGTCCGCCGGCGCGGCGGGGCGCATGTTGACGCGAAGCACGGCATGATCCGGCACGACGTTGTTGGGGCCGCCGCCTTCGATCCGGGCCGGGTTGACGCTCAGTCCCGCCCGCTTCGCCGAGTCGAGCCGGAGCGCCAGGTCGGCGGCGGCGACGAGGGCGTTGCGTCCCTCTTCCGGGTTGCGGCCGGCATGGGCGCTGCGGCCGGTGACGACGAGCGAGAAATTGCCGCTGCCCGGGCGGGCGCCTGCAAGGGTCCCGTCGGGGAGCGCCGCCGGCTCGTAGGTGAGCGCCGCCCGCTTCCCCCGCGCGGCCCGGGCGATCAACGCGGCGGAGCCCGGCGAGCCGACCTCCTCGTCGGCGTTGATGACCACCTCGTAGCCGAGGCGCGGGGCGGCTCCGCCGGCTTCCAGCCCCTTCAGCGCGGCGAGCATCACCGCCAGGCCGCCCTTCATGTCCGCGACGCCGGGGCCGCGCAGCACCCTGGCGCCCAGCCACTCGAGCCGCTGGAACGGGTGGTCGGCGCCGTAGACCGTGTCCATGTGCCCGGTGAGCAGCACCTGCACCGGCGCCTCGGGCCGCACCTTGAGGTGGAGGTTCCGGCCATGCGGCACCGGCCGGATCCGGCCGTCCGCCTCCACCGCCTCGACCCGCTCGGGCGCCTCGAGGCGGATGTCGCCGGGGAGGGGGGAGAAGGCGTCGGCGAGGAGCTCCGCCATCGTCGCCAGGCCCTGGAGGTTGGACGAGCCGCTATTGACCCGCGCCCACGCCTCGACCCGCTCAAGCATCGGCTCCGCCGCGGCGGCTTCCACCGCCGTCGTCTCCGCTGTCGAAAGGCCCCGCATGATCGAGCCTCTAGCCGACGATTTGCGCCGAGGCCACACCGCGCCCGGAACCCGTCGGAAAATCCGCGGTCCGCCGTAACGACGCCAGGGTGCAGGAAAGCTCCCGGTGCTGGAGAAGGGCGTTTCCGGCCGTCGCCGCAGCCGGTAGGATGAGCGCCATGGAAGCGGACCCCACAGCCAGGCTGTCGGACGGGCAGCGCCAGTGCCTGCGCATGGTCCTGCGCCACATGTCGTCGAAGGAGATCGCGCGCGCGCTCGATATTTCCCCGCACACGGTCGACCAGCGGCTGCGGCTTGCGATGACGATCGTCGGCGCTTCCAACCGGATCGAGGCTGCGCGCCGCCTCGCCGCTGCGGAAGGCGAGGCGCCGCCGTATCAGCCTTTGACATATCAATCGTCGCCCATTGCCCGCGCCGACCGTCCCCCCTCACTCCCGCCGCTGCAATCGCGTCCGGAGGGAGATCATGAGGGAATCCGCAAAGTCGCCTGGATCGTCGCCATCGTCGCCGGCGCGGCGATCATCTTCGCCGCCTTGTTCGTCGGCCTCAACGCCCTCTCCGAATTCACCCGCTGAAGGCCGCCGCGGCCGCCGCGGCCGCCGGATCGCCGCGCGGGTGCTGGCCGCGACCGCCCTTTCCGCCGCGCTGCTGATCGCGGGGGTCGCGCTGATACCGTTCGGCCAGCGGGTTGATTCCGCCTACCGGCCGACACCGCCCCTCGCCCTGCGGGCCCGCCGCGCCGAGCGGGTCTGCGTCGATGAAGGCCATTACAACGCGCACACGGCAACCGGCCGCTACCGGCCGCTGGCTCGGCTGGCCGAGGCGGCGGGCTACCGCGTCTCCCGCCATCGCGGCGCGTTCACCGCCCAATCGCTGGCGGCTTGCGAGGTGCTTGTCGTCGCCAACGCGGCCGGCGGGGACCGCGTGCGGATCGGGCCGATCAACCTGCCGATCAGGCGGGGCGGCGAACGCGGGGCGGCGGCTTTCGCGCGGGCCGAGATCGCCGTCGTCCGGCGCTGGGTCGAAGGCGGGGGCGGCTTGCTGCTCGTCGCCGACCATGCCCCGTTCGGCCAGGCCTCGCAGGGTCTGGCGCGCGCCTTCGGCGTCGGCATGGGCGGCGGCTTCGTCGAGGTTCCGACGACCGGCCCGGCTTATGCCGGCAGGGGAACGGCGGTCTTCACGCGGGAAGCGGGCCTGCTCCGCCCGCATGTCATCACCTCGGGGCTGGGGAGGGTGATGACCTTCACCGGCCAGAGCCTCACCGGCGCCGGAGAGCCGCTGCTGCTTCTTCCCCCCGGCGCTGTCGAATTCGTCCCGCCGGGGCCGGTGTTGCGGCCGACGAGCGCAGCGGGTCACCGGCAGGCGGTGGCGCTCGGGTCCGGGCGCGGGCGAGTGGTCGTGCTCGGGGAAGCCGCGATGATCAGCGCGCAGATTGACGACAAGGGCCGTAGGTTCGGCATGAACGCCCCCGGCAACGACAATCAGGCCTTCGCGCTGCGCCTCTTCCAGTGGCTGTCGAAGGAGTCGTGAGGCCCGCCTTCCGACCCCCTCAGGCTCAAAGCCACTCCCGGAAGGCGGCGAGCACATCCTCGTAGAGCTTCTTCTTGAAGGGCACGATCATCGCGGGCAGCGCGCCGGGCTCGGCCCAGCGCCACGCGCGGAACTCGGGATTGGCGGTGGCGATGTTCACCTCCGAATCCTCGCCGAGGAAGCGGGCGAGGAACCAATGCTGCTTCTGGCCGCGCCACTTGCCCTTCCAAAGCTTGCCGACCAGGTCGTGCGGCAGGTCGTAGGTGAGCGGCTCGGCGCAGCGGGCGAGGATCTCCACCCTCTCCCGGGGAATGCCCGTCTCCTCTTCGAGCTCGCGCAGCGCGCCGTCCTCCGCATCCTCCCCTTCGTCCAGGCCGCCCTGCGGCATCTGCCAGGCCTCGAGGGTGGAATCGATCCGCTGCGCGACGAACACCTTGCCCTCGCGGTTGATCAGCATGACCCCGGCGCCGGGGCGGTAGGGAAGGGCGGCGGGGTCGGTCATGCCGGCCGCCCCGCCTCGGCGAGGATCAGCCTCAGCGCCGCGAACCCCGCCTCGACGTCGGCCTGGCTGGAGGGGATCGCCTTCCTGAGGTTGATGAAGCCGTGGATCGTCCCCTGCGCCTCGCGGAAGACGACCGGCACGCCCGCCTGGGCGCAGGCGGCGGCGTAGGCGCGGCCCTGGTCGCGGATCGGGTCGAGGCTGGCGGTGACGACCAAGGTCGGCGGCATCCCCTCCTGGCTCTTGAGCAGCGGCGAATAGCGCCAGTCGGCCTTGGCGGGCCGGTAGCAGGCGTCGAACCAGTCCATCCCCTCATGGGTGAGGAGGTAGCCCTGGCCGAAATCCTGGTAGGAGGGATAGCCCTTGGCGGGATCGGCGGCGGGGTAGATCGGCCATTGCGCGACCACCGGCGCCGCCGCCGGGTCGTCGCGCAGGGCGAGGCTTACGACGATGGCGAAATTGCCCCCCGCGCTGTCGCCGCAGGGGACGAGGCCGGTCACCGCGCGCCCCAGCGTCTCCGGGCTCTCCGCGGCCCAGCGCGCGGCGGCGATGCCGTCCTCGGGCCCGGCGGGGAAGGGATGCTCGGGCGCCAGCCGGTAGTCGACGGCGAGAACGGGGAGGTCGAGCGCCCGCGCCATCTCGGCGCAGAACGGCGCGTGTGTGTCGAGGTCGCCGAGCACGAAGCCGCCGCCGTGGAAGAAGAGGACGAGCGGCCCCGCCTCCCGAGTCTCGCGCGCGTCGTAGAGGCGAAGCGGGATGTAGCCGGCCGGGCCGGGGCAGGCGAGGTCGCGGATCACCGCCAGCGTCCCGACCGGCGCGTCGGCGACGTGGCGCGAGGCGACGATCATGCGCCGCGCCTCCTCCGGCCCCGCCTCGTGGCTCTTGGGCCCGGGCAGGCCGTTCAGATAGTCGAGGAAGAGGCGGACGTCGGGACGGACGAAGGGGTCGGACAAGGTCGGCTCCGGTTCTAGGCGCCGCCTCGATAGGGTTCCGGCCGGCAACCGGCAATGGCCCCGATGGCGCCGAGCGGGCCGCCGCCGCCCGCAAACGGGCAAGCCCGGTCAACTTGACTTCGCCGCCGCCGAGGGCTCAAGCTGCGGAAATCACAGGAGGCTTTCATGCGCGCTTCTTTCCTGCCCGCGGCCGCCGCGGCGGCCCTGCTCGCCGGCGGGCCCGCTTGCGCCGGCGGCTCCGACCCGAAACCGGCCAAGACCCGCACCGTCTGCCGCGCCCAGGCCGACACGACGAGCCGCATCGGCCGCACCCGCACCTGCCACTCCAAGGAGGAATGGGCGCAGATCGACCAGCAGCGCCTGCGCGACACCGAGCAGGGCCTGGAGAGCACCAACCATCAGCGCCAGCAGCTAGACACCTTCCGCAACGTCGTCGGCGAGGGCGGCGTGCTGCCGAGGGCCTGAAGGGCCGCCGGCACGATTACGTCCTTCGCACAGCCTTGCTAAGTTGCTTTGCGGCTTGACTCTTTTCCGGCCGGCGCGGCACAGTCCGGCAAATTTGGGGAGGTAATATGCGCTACTCGATCCTGCTCGCCACCGCCGCCATGGCCTTGCTCGGCAGCGGTGAGGCCGTCGCCGCCAAGAAGGGGGGCGAGCAGGTCGCTCCCGAAGACAAGATGATCTGCCGCAGCGAGTCGCTCTCCGAGAGCCGGATCGCGCGCCGCAAGGTCTGCCGGACCAAGCAGGAATGGTCGATGCTCCAGCGCCAGCGCGAGGAAGACGCCGACGACGCGAAGCAGAACACCTACAACCAGACGCTCCAGCCGGTCCAGGCCCGCCCGGACTGACGCCGGCGCGGGGCGGGCCGCGACGTCGGCCCCTTCCGCGGGCGCCTCACGGTTGTCGCTTCGGACGCCGGCCGCTAGGGAGGGCGGCAGCGCGCTAGCAAGGAAGCGAAATTGGCGACGGCCACCCACCTCCTCACCCCCGAAGAAGCCGAGGCGGACGTCCGGCCCGAAGCCGTCGTCGTGCGCTTCGCCGGGGACAGCGGCGACGGCATGCAGCTGACCGGCGGCCAGTTCACCCTGTCGACCGCGCTGGCGGGGAACGACCTCGCCACCTTCCCGGATTTCCCGGCCGAGATCCGTGCCCCGCAGGGCACCACCTTCGGCGTCTCCGCCTTCCAGATCAATTTCGGCTCGACGGCGATCGACACCGCCGGCGACGCCCCCGACGTGCTCGTCGCGATGAACCCGGCGGCGCTCAAGGTGAATGTCGGCGACCTCAAGCCGGGCGGCCTCATCATCGCGGACGAGGGCGAGTTCGGTGCCCGCAACCTCGCCAAGGCGGGCTACGAGGGCAATCCGCTCGAGGACGGCAGCCTCGCCAGATGGCGCCTCATCGCGCTCAACATCTCCCAGCTTACGCTCGACACGGTGAAGCCCTTCGGCCTCGGCAACAAGGAAGCGCTGCGCTGCAAGAACATGTGGACGCTGGGCCTCGCGCTGTGGATGTTCGACCGCGACCGCGCGCCGCTCGTCGAGTGGCTCCGGACCAAGTTCGCCAAGGCGCCCGAGCTCGCCGAGGCGAACATCGCCGCGCTCAACGCGGGCCATGCTTATGGCGAGACGGCGGAGATCGGCGGCCAGCTCCACCAGCATCATCTGGAACCGGCGCCGGCCGCGCCGGGTCTCTACCGGACCGTGACCGGCGCGGAGGCGATCTCGCTCGGCCTCGTCGCCGGGGCGCAGCTCGCCGGCCTGCCGATGTTCTTCGGCGGCTATCCGATCACGCCGGCTTCGGCGATCCTCCACCACCTCTCGCGCTTGAAGGAGTACGGCGTCACGACGTTCCAGGCGGAGGACGAGATCGCCGCGATCGGCTCGGCGATCGGCGCCTCCTATGCGGGCAGCCTCGGCGTCACCTCCTCCTCCGGCCCGGGCATCGCGCTCAAGATGGAGGCGATGGGCCTTGCGATCATGGCCGAGCTGCCGCTCGTCATCGTCAACTCGCAGCGCGGCGGGCCGTCGACGGGCCTTCCCACCAAGACCGAGCAGTCGGACCTCTACCAGGCGGTCTACGGCCGCAACGGCGACGCGCCGATGCCAGTGATCGCCGCCCGCTCGCCCGCCGATGCCTTCGATTGCGCCATCGAGGCGTGCCGCATCGCGGTTCAGTACATGACGCCCGTGATGCTCCTCACGGACGGCTATATCGCCAATGCGGCCGAGCCTTGGAAGGTGCCGGACATGGCGCAATATCAGCCGTTTCCGGTCGAATTCTACGACGAGCAGCCAAGCGAGGAGGCGACGTTCAGCCCCTATCGCCGCGACGGCAAGCTCGCCCGCGTCTGGGTAAAGCCCGGGACGCCCGGCCTCACTCACCGGATCGGCGGCATCGAGAAGAATTTCGCGACCGGCCATATCGACTATGCGCCGGCCAACCACCAGAAGATGAGCGACACCCGTGCCGCCAAGGTGCTCGGCGTGGCGGACTCGCTCCCCGAGCAGGACGTCTGCCTGGGCGGGGAGGGCGGCAAGCTCGCCGTGGTCGGCTGGGGCTCGACCTTCGGCCCGATCCACCAGGCCGTTCGCCGGGCGCGGTCGCGCGGCGAGGACGTCGCCCACATCCACCTGCGCCACATCTGGCCGCTGCCGAAGAATCTCGGTTCTTTGCTAAGGTCTTACGAGCGGATCATCGTACCCGAGATGAACACGGGCCAGCTCAAGACCCTGCTGCGCGACCAGTATCTGGTCGACGCCCGGCCAGTGACGAAGACCAGCGGTCAGCCGTTCAAGATCGCCGAGATCGAGGCGGCGATCGAGGAGGCGCTGGGATGAGTCGGTCGGGCAGCACATTGAACCGTCATGCCGGACTTGATCCGGCATCCACCTTCTTCAGAGAGGTTGAGAAGGAAAGGTGGACCCCGGATCAAGTCCGGGGTGACGGACTCATCACCGGGAAATCGGCATGAACGAACTCACCAAGCTCACCGCGAAGGATTTCGCCACCGACCAGGAGGTGCGCTGGTGCCCGGGGTGCGGCGACTATGCCGTGCTGAAGGCGGTCCAGCGCACCATGCCGGAGCTCGGCGTCCGGCCGGAGAATGTCGTGTTCGTCTCCGGCATCGGCTGCTCGAGCCGCTTTCCCTATTATATGGAGACCTACGGCTTCCACACCATCCATGGCCGCGCGCCGACCTTCGCGACCGGCATCAAGCTTGCCAACCCGGACCTCGACGTGTGGATCATCACCGGCGACGGCGATGCTTTGTCGATCGGCGGCAACCACACGATGCACGTGCTGAGGCGCAACCTCGACTGCCAAATCCTGTTGTTCAACAACGAGATTTACGGCCTCACCAAGGGCCAGTACTCGCCGACCAGCCGGGTCGGGACGCGCAGCCCCTCGACCCCGTTCGGCTCGGTCGACCGTCCGGCCAGCCCCAGCGCCTTCGCGCTCGGCTCCGGCGCCCGCTTCGTCGCCCGCGGCATCGACGTCCACAAGAACCTGCCGGACGTCCTCAAGGCCGCCCACGCCCACAAGGGGGCCGCGTTCGTCGAAATCTACCAGAATTGCATCGTCTACAATGACGACGTCTTCGCCCCCTTCACCGCCAAGGAAAATGCCGGCAACCAGCTGTGGCTGAAGGCCGGCGAGCCGATGCTGTTCGCCGGCGGCACCAAGGGGCTGGCGCTCAACGCCGAGCATCTGTCGCTCCGCATCGTCGAAGTCGAGGGCGGCGATTGGCAAGCGGCCGGCGTGCTCGTCCACGAGCCGCCCAACCGCTCGATCGCCCACATGCTGGTCGAGATGCCGCTCGGCGGCGGCTGGCCCACCGCTCTCGGGGTTCTCTACGAGGATCCCGCGCCGACCTTCGAAACCGCCGTCGTTCGCCAAAATGCCGAAGCGAGCGCCGGCAAGACCCCCGACCTCCAGGCGTTGGTCTCGAAGGGCCAGAGCTGGATGGTCGCCAAGGAGCCCCACGCGATATGATCTCCCTTTTCCTCGCCGCAGCCGCGATGCAGGCCGCACCCGTCGCCGCCGCGCCCGGTCCGCCGCCGTCGCCGGCGGAGCAGCTCGCCCAGTTCGAGCAGTCGCTGCGCCAGCGCGGCTTCTCCGAGGCGGGCGTGAAGCTGATCGTCTCCGGCGCGCCGCAGGGCGCGACGCAGGGCCAGGCGCTGCAGGCCCAGGGTCAGGCGGCGGTCGACGAGCTGCGCGCCGCCGCTTCCGCCACCCCGGTCGACGTCGCCAGGGTCGCGGCGCTGCTGCGCCGCATCGACGACATCAGCGCCCAGATCGCCCGCCTGGCGACCGACGCGACGGTCCGCAACCTCCAGGGCCTGTCCGAGCCCGACCGCCGCCTGCTGCTCGAAACCATGGGCCTGCGCGGCAACCCCCAGGCACCGCCCGCGCCGCCGGGTCCGGGGCGGTAAGCGGGGCGGGCTTCCCCTGTCCGTGACGCTGGCCTCGATGGGGAAACCAGGGGACATCGTTCGGGCTGAGCTTGTCGAAGCCCTCCCTTTCTCTCCGCCAGACGGAAGGACAGGGCTTCGACAGGCCCAGCCCGAACGGAGATGAGCGCAGGAAACCGATAAGGCGGGTCAGCTGCCGAGCGTCTGGCCGAGGAAGCTCGGGATCGGGCCGTTCCAGCCCTCTTCGTCCGGCTCCGGCTCCGGCCGGCGCGGGCGCGCGGGACGTTCGTCGTGGCGCGGACGCTCCTCCTCCGGCTCGCGGCGCGCGGAGCCGCGCTCGCTCCGCTCCGCCCGCGGCGGGCGCGGCTCGCGGCGCGGGCGCTCCTCGCGCGCCGGACGATCCTGGGCCTGGCGTCCGCCGCGGGCGCGTCCGCGGCGGGGCGCTTCCGCGTCGTCGGGAGCGGGCGCCGCGTCCGGCTCGGCCGGGGCCGCGGGGCCCTCGACGGGCCTGATCTTCGCGCCGGTCAGCTTCTCGATCGCCTCCACCGCCTCGGCGTCGGCCGGGGTGGCAAGGGTGATGGCGATGCCCGTCTTCCCCGCGCGACCGGTGCGGCCGATGCGGTGGATATAATCGTCCGGGTGCCACGGCACGTCATAGTTGAAGACGTGGCTGACGTCCTTGATGTCGAGGCCGCGCGCGGCGACGTCGGAGGCGACGAGGATGTTGATCTCACCCTCCTTGAACCGGTCGAGCTCGCGGATCCGCTCGGGCTGCTCCATGTCGCCGTGGATCTCGCCGGCGCGAAGGCCGGCGCGCTTCAGGTCCTTGGCGAGGTCCCGCACCGTCGTCTTGCGGTTCGAGAAGACGATGGCGGTGCGCACGTCGTGGCCGGACAGGCGGTCGATCAGCACCTGCTTCTTCTTGCGGGCGTCGACCTTGAGGAGGCGCTGGTCGATCGACGCGTTGGCCGTCGCCGGCCGCGCCACCTCGATCGTCTTCGGGCTGGTGAGGAACTTGTCGGCGAGCTTCTTGATCGGCGCCGGCATGGTCGCGGAGAAGAGCAGGGTCTGGCGCTGGGCCGGCAGCTTCGAGCAGATTTCCTCGATGTCGGGGATGAAGCCCATGTCGAGCATCCGGTCCGCCTCGTCGATGACGAGGAGGTTGCAGTCGTTGAGCATGATCTTGCCGCGGCCGAACAGGTCCATCAGCCGGCCCGGCGTCGCGATCAGCACGTCGACTCCCTTCTCGAGCGCCTTCTGCTGGTCGCCCATCGACACGCCGCCGATGAGCAGGGCCATGGAGAGCTTGTGGTGCTTGCCGTACTTCTCGAAATTCTCGGCGACCTGCGCGGCGAGCTCGCGGGTCGGCTCGAGAATCAGGCTGCGCGGCATGCGCGCCCGGCTGCGGCCCTGGGCGAGGATGTCGATCATCGGCAGCACGAAGCTCGCCGTCTTGCCGGTGCCGGTCTGGGCGATGCCGATCAAGTCGCGCATCATCAGCACCGAGGGGATCGCCTGCCGCTGGATCGGCGTCGGCTCGTCATAGCCCGCTTCCGCCACCGCGCGGAGCAATTCGTCGGAAAGGCCGAGATCGGCAAAGCTCATCAGGAAGTCCGGAAAAAGTGAGGAGCGCCCGCCGGGGTGCCGCAACCGCCCGCCGCTTGGGCAAGCGCCGCGCCAATGTCAAGGAAAGGCGCCGTGCCGCGCCGCGGTCAATGCGGCTGAAGGCTTCGGAACCGGTGGATGTCGCACTGGCCGCCGATGCGCGAGCGAATCGCGTCGCGATCGGCGCACACCTGTCCATCGGGGTTCGGGCTGATGTAGAAGCCGTAATAATAACCCAGCGCCGGGCAGTCGTTCTCGAGGCGCGCGCGCACCCGGCTGCCGTCGCGCATCAGGAAGTCGACGCTGCTCGCGCTCGACACCAGGGCGCCGGCCAGCGCCCGTGCCGGGATGCATTTGGGCCCCTTGCGCTCCCTCCAGCCGCTCGAGGCGGCGAGAGCGGGCGAGGCCGGACCGCGGGTGATCCTGACGATGATCTGCTCCCGCACGATGACCTGCCCGTAGCCGGGCGGAGGCGCCTGCGCCGGACGCGGCGGCGCCGCCCCGCCCGCGGCGAGGAGCAGCAGGGCGGCGCCCGCCGCCTTCGCCCAGAACGTCCCGTCCATTGGTCCGCCACTTCGGGTGGAGCGCTTGAACATGCGATTAATCTCACCCCCGGGCGCGGGAATCTACCCGAAAGCCGCGGAATCGCAAATGCATGGACCGGCCTCGCGCGGCGACGCTTGCACCCGCGCGCCAAGCGCCATAGACGGTGCGCCGACGCGAGCGGCCGCGGGGGCGGCCGCAACGGACACGCGAACACGGAGAATCTTCAGTCATGGCGAGTCAGCCGGCGCCCAGCGCCTTGCCGATCTTCTACGGCGGCCTCGAGCCGCTCTCGAGCAACGTCCACCCCAACCACCGCAACCGCCCCGCCGACCGCGCGCCGTTTCTCGCCAACAGCCACGCCGTCCCGATCACCATCGACGAGTTCGTCTCGGCCCAGCGTTACTATCCGATCGTCTTCTCGAGCGGCGAGGGCAACGTGCCGCTGGCGCTGATGGGTCTCAACGAGGGCGTCAACGTCTTCGTCGATGCCGACGGCAAGGTGCAGGACGAGGTCTACATTCCGGCCTATGTCCGCCGCTACCCCTACATGCTCGCCCGCCTCGCGCCGGACGCGGAGGAGCTGTCGCTCTGCTTCGACCCGACCAGCGGCCTGGTCGGCGAGTTCGACGAGGGCGATACCTTGTTCGAGGACGGCAAGCCGAGCGAGACGACCAACAACATCCTCAAGTTCTGCGAGGAGTTCGAGCTCTCCGCCCAGCGCACCGCGAACTTCATGACCGACCTCAAGGCGACCGGCCTGCTGATGGACGGCGAGGTGTCGATCCAGCCGCCGGGCGCCCCGCAGCCCTTCCTCTACCGCGGCTTCCAGATGGTCGACGAGGAGAAGCTCAGGAACCTTTCCGACGAGGAGGCATCGAAGCTCCACAAGAACGGGATGCTCGCCTTGATCTACGCCCACCTCTTCTCGGTCCAGCTGATCCGCGATGTTTTCGCCAAGCAGATGCTGCAGGGCAAGGGACCGCAGGTGCCGGAGGCGGGCACGGAAGCGGGCCACCGGGTGGGGAACGGCTGACATGGCGAGCGCGCCGGCGATGACGGGCATGGAGACGGACCGCTACACGCGGACCGCCGTGTCCCTCCACTGGATCATCGCGGCGCTGATCGTCGCCAACATCTTCCTCGGCTTCTTCCACGAAAGCTTCGGCAAGGCGGCCAACTTGCCGCTGATCACGCTCCACAAGTCGTTCGGCTTCACCGTGCTGGCGCTGAGCCTCGTCCGCCTCGCCTGGCGCCTTACCCACCGGCCGCCGCGCGCCGACGCGGTGCTGAAGCGCTGGGAGGCCACGCTCGCCGCGCTGACGCAGTGGGTCTTCTACGCCCTGATGATCGGGCTGCCGGTGACGGGATGGATCCTTTCCTCGGGCAACGGCCGCGCCACCAACTGGTTCTGGCTGTTCAAGATCCCCGCGCTCGACGTCAGCAAGGCGACCGGCAAGGAATTCGCGGAATATCATGAATATCTGGGCTGGGGGATGCTGGTCCTGCTCCTCCTCCACATCGCCGGCGCGCTCACCCACCAGCTCCAGGGGCACAGGCAGGTGCTGGGGCGCATGGCGCCGTGGATGCTGCGTTAGGGGCGGGTCGTGCGACGGCGGCAGCATCGGTTGCCCGAGCCGCATGTCCTCTTCACTGATCGGCCTGGTCCTTTAGCAATGCGCAGGTCTTCGTATCGAAGAAGAAGTGACGATGATAGGGCGGCGAGAACTTTTGGTACATGCTAATGTATAGAACGTTGTTCGATCTCTTCACCAAGTCCACATCGTATTCTGCGGGGTCCCGCTTGGTCTGCTGAATTCGTTCATTGGCCTTACGAAACATTATCGCAAAGTCGCAGACGTTATCCTTGGCGGAGCAACTCACGGCGAGCGCGAGTGAGCAACACAGTCCCAAGCTCGTTATCGTCTTAGTGCCGGCCATCATAGAAATACAGCTTCTTTGTTTCAAATGCGTACATAACCAGGAACATCTGGTTATGCCAGCCGATGCCGATATCGCCGCCGCCGGTGTAATCGGTCACGCCGTGGCTGAAATATGGAAGATGATACCCGTCGTTCACGTTCGGATGTACGTGAAAAAAGATATTATCGCCGAGGAACGCCCGATACTCAACGGCCTTGGCCGAAATCGCATCGCCCGCCCCGTGCAGCCATCCCGTCGTCAGCTTGAAATTTGAGAATCCTCGAAACGAAGCGGCAAATGCCAAACCCTTGAAACCAAAAGGGCCTTTCCTACATTTTAAGAGACGCGCCGTCGTTTCTCCCCCTTTTCGGCGGCGTGTCGCGTCCCTCGGGACGCTTCCTCCCTGAACCTGGGCCGCCTCGCATTCGCTTGCGAGGCGGTCTTTTTCTTATTCGGCGGCTTCGGCGGGGCGGATCCACGCCAGCGCGGCGTCCGCGAGCGCCGCGGCGACCTGTGCGATCAACCGCGCCACGCGGTCGAAGCCGGGGCCTGGATCCCTGAGGTCGGGGCCGAGGTAGAGGGAGCGGTCGATCTCGATCTGGAGGGCGTGGACATTGTCGTGCGGGCGGCCGTGGCAGGCGGTGATGTGGCCGCCGGCATAGGGGCTGTTGCGCCCGGCCGGATAGCCGGCGCGGCGCACCGCGGCCTCGGCGGCCGCCGCGAGCTCCGGCGCGATGCTGGCGCCGTAGCGGTCGCCGAGCACGATCGTCGGCTCTCCGCCGCCGCCCTGCCGCGGCGGCATCGAGTGGCAGTCGAGCAGCACCGCCACGCCGAAGCGGGCTCGTGTCGCCGTCAGCGCCTCTTCCAGCGCGGCGTGGTACGGGCGGTGCACCCGTTCGACCCGGCGGGCGAGCTCGTCGGCGCCGAGCCGCTGGCGCCAGATCGGCCCCGCCCCGGCGATCCGCGCGGGCACGAGGCCGAGGCCGCCGCGGGTGCGCGGGGAGTCGGCGAGGGGGGAAGGGCGGGGACGCGGCACCACCATGGCCGGGTCGACCTCTCGCTCGTCGCGGTTCAGGTCGATCTCGGCGCGCGGCACGTCGGCAACGAAGGCGGTGGCGCCGTCGGCCACCGCGCGCCACACGAGCCGGTCGACGAGCCGGTCCTCGAGCACCTCGAGCCTGGGCCGCGGCAGCCGCGCGGCGCGCAGCAGCGCGTCGGAATAATCGCGCCCGGCATGCGGTACGGAGAGCACCACCGGCGTCGCCGGATGGGCGGGGCCGAGGCGGCGGAAGGGGGGCGCGAGGGGCGTCGGATCGGCCATTCGTGTTTGGAGGGTAAGCAGTCCGTTTTTGGCACGCAACCGGATTGGCTGGGGATAAGCGCGGGCCGATGCTGGAAAAGCCGCGGCGGTTCCGGCATATCGGCTCGCAACAGCCGTCTACGCGCATCGGGCGCGGCGGTTCCGGGAGCGGCCATGACGAGGATCCTGCTGGCGGAAGACGACGAGTCGATGCGGGTCTATCTGGCCCGCTCGCTCGAGCGGTCGGGCTACCGCGTCACCGCCGTCGACCGCGGCACGGCGGCGCTGCCGTTGCTGGAGGCCGAGCATTTCGACCTCCTGCTGACCGACATCGTCATGCCCGAGATGGACGGGATCGAGCTCGCCCAGAAAGCCGCCGGCCTGGCCCCGGACATGCGGGTCATGTTCATCACCGGCTTCGCCGCCGTCGCCTTGAAGGCCGGCCGGTCGGCGCCGTCGGCCAAGGTGCTCTCCAAGCCCTTCCACCTGCGCGACCTCGTCCTCGAGGTCGACCGCATCTTCCAGACCGAGGATCAGCACGGGCGGCTGTAGGCGCCGAGGCGCAGGGACAGTCTGTCTGACTGTCCCCGTTTCAGAGGTCCCGCCGGGACGGCTAAGGGACAGCCTATTTGACTGTCGCCGTTCCGGCGCCTGGGCCGGGACAGGCAGAGAGATTGTCCCCGGGGATTGCCTCCAAACCCCCATTGCGTCTCGGGAAAGCCCTCGCTACATGGCCGCGGAGTGGGCGTGTAGCTCAGTGGTAGAGCACTGTGTTGACATCGCAGGGGTCGCAAGTTCAATCCTTGCCACGCCCACCATTTTCCCCTCCTTGAGCACCGCCCGATGGCCGTCCCAGGCGGCCGTCTCCGCCCCACCGGCTCCGATGTCGTCGCGGCCCGGGAGTCTCGTCGTGCCGCGCGAGCGGCGCGGCTTCCCGCCCGGCGCGGCCGGTCCGCCTTTCGCTCCGCATGCCGTTCCTCGCAGCGCGGCATCGACTTGGCCCGTCGCGGAGCCAGGCGAGACTTCGCCGTGAAATCCTGCCGGGAACGTAGGCATGAAGAAGGAAAAGGTATAGAATAGCCCGTTTAGTCGAGTCGGTTCAGGAGTTGTCGGCCAGCAGAAAGCCAAATGTGGGGAGGGACGCCATGTCGGCCAATCACGGTACGCCGCCGCGCGGTCTTGACGCAACAAGATCGCCCCTGTTCGAAGGCCGCTTCGGACGAATGTTCAGGAACATTCCACCGGCCCAATTTGGCGACAAGGAAGACGAAAACCTGAGCAATCTGCGAGCCCTGGGCGATGCAATGTCCGCTACGCCCGACGATTCGAAAGACGGGATCGACAGCGAAGAAAGCGGTATCCCCGCTCTTTACACCTATTTCGGCCAGTTCGTGGATCACGATATCACGTTCGATCCTGTGAGCAGTCTGACGAAGTCGCTGGACCCGGACGGGCTGACCGACTTCAGGACGCCGACCTTCAACCTCGATAACGTCTATGGCCGAGGCCCGTCCGATCAGCCGTACATGTACGATTCCTCGGGGCGGTTTCACCTCGGGGACCCGCTGGCCGGCACCGGGGGCCATCCGGGGTTCGATCTGCCCCGGGCTCATGGCCGCGCGATTATCGGCGATCCCCGGAACGACGAGAACAGCCTCGTGTCGCAGCTGCAGGGCCTGATGCTCGCCGTGCACAACCGGACGCTGGCCGACAATCCCGGCCTCGCTTTCGACCAGGTGCAGCAGCTGGTGCGGTTCCACTACCAATATGTCGTTCTCAATGACTTCCTTCCCAAGATCGTGTCCGCGCCGGTCCTCGATGGGCTCAAGACCGGCGGCCGCTACGATCCCGGCAAGATCCGCTTCTATCATTGGCGGCATGAGCCGTTCATGCCGGTCGAATTCTCGGTCGCTGCTTACCGGCTCGGCCATTCGATGATCAGGCCGGGCTACCGGCTCAACGATGCCAAGCTGCTGCCGATCTTTCCGCCCGCGACCAACCCCTCCGCCGAGGCCCTGACCGGGTTCCAGCCGATGGGAGCGGGCCGGGCGCTCGACTGGGGCCGCTTCATCGACGTCGACAAGCGCCCGCGCGGCCTCGATGCCGACGATCCTGCCGCGCCCGGCGACGCGGCGACGCTGCGGCGCCTGCAATTCGCCTATCGGATCGACACGTCGCTCGTGAACCCCCTCCACAAGCTCCCCCCCGAGGTCGCCAGCGAACCGCCCTTGTCGCTGGCCGAGCGCAACCTCGTGCGCGGGTGGCGGCTCGGGCTGCCGTCGGGACAGGCCGTGGCGCGCGCCATGGCGGTGGTCCCGCTGACCGACGCCGAGATCGTGATCGGAAAGGCCGTCGACAGCCCCGGGCCGGGCGATACCGTCGGCAATATCGTCAAGGCGGTCGACGACCGCGGCGGCAATGGCGCCGCCTTTGCCGACAATTGCCCGTTGTGGACCTACATCCTCGCGGAAGCGGCGCACCACCGCGTCAAGATGAAGATTCCCGTGTCGGGCGGCGGCACGACGAGAACGCCGCAGCTGGGGCCGGTGGGCGGCCGCATCGTCGCCGAGGTGTTTCTCGGCCTCCTCGCCGGCGACGGCCGCTCCTACATCTCCCTCGATCCGCTGTGGACGCCGGTAACCGGTGCGGATTTCGCGCTCCGCGACCTGGTCGCCTGCGGGCTCGGCCAGGGTCCGGCCCTGCATTATCGCTGAGCGGCACCCCCGCTGTCGCCGGGCAGCGCCACCGCGCCGCCGCTCGTCCGGCGGAGCGGCCCCGTCGTGAGAACGAGCGCCCTGGCCAGCCGCCCGTAGAGATGTGGGAACAGCGCGCCGCCGCGCGAAGCCTCCCACCGCACGGCGGTGCCCGCCCGGGAGAGATCGACGGCCGCCAGAAAAAGGTCCTCGCGGCCGGCGAAATGGGCGTCGAGCGTCCCCGCCAGCTGCTCCGCCGTCGAGAGGTGGATGTAGCCGTCGGCGACGTCGATCGGCGCCCCCTCGAACCGGTCATCCTCGAGCGCCCGCATCTGATCGGCGGTGAGGATCTTGTAGGCGATGGTGGGATGCATGGCCGAACCGGGAGGGCGCCGATCCTAAGACCGGCGCCCCCCCGCGCTTACCAGATCCGGACTCGGTCTTCGGGCGCGATATATTGCCGGTCGCCCGGCTTGATGCCCCAGGCTTCGTACCAGAGGTCCATGTTCCTCAGCGGCGCGACCGAGCGCACCTGGCCCGGCGAGTGGGGATCGCTGATCAGCTGCTGCCTGAGCGCCTCGGGCCGCTGCAGCGTCCGCCACACCTGGCCCCAGCCGAGGAAGACGCGCTGGTCGCCGGTGAAGCCGCCGAGCACCGGCGCCGGCTTGCCGCCCAGCGACGCGTGATAGGCGTCCATGGCGATGTGGATGCCGCCGAGATCGCCGATATTCTCGCCCATCGACGCGCGACCGTTGATGTGCATGCCGGGCAGCTCGGCGAACTGATAGGCTTCGTACTGCGCGCCGAGCTTCGTCGCCTGCGCCTCGAAGGCCGCGGCGTCCTGCTTCGTCCACCAGTCGCGCAGCCGCCCCTCGCCGTCCGACTTCCTGCCCTGATCGTCGAAGCCGTGGCTGATCTCGTGGCCGATGACGCCGCCGATGCCGCCGTAATTGACCGCCGGATCCGCCTTCGGGTCGAAGAAGGGCGGCTGAAGGATGGCGGCGGGGAAGACGATCTCGTTCTTGACGCTGTTATAGTAAGCGTTGACCGTCTGCGGGGTCATGCCCCACTCGGCCTTGTCGACGGGGTTGCCCATCCGGTTGCGGCGGTAGTTCCACTCGAAGCGCTGGATCCGCTCGGCATTGCCGACGAGATCGCCGGGGACGACGGTCAGCGCCGAATAGTCGCGCCACTTGTCCGGATAGCCGATCTTGACGTTGAAGTGGCTGAGCTTCGCCAGCGCCTCCTGCTTCGTCTCCGGGCCCATCCAGGCGAGGTTGCGGATGCGGCCCGCGAGCGCGGTCCTGAGGTTGCCGACCAGCTGGTCCATCTTCGCCTTGGATTCCGGCGGAAAGTAGAGCGCGACATAATCGCGGCCGATCCCCTCGCCGACTGCATTCTCGGCGAAGGCGACGCCGCGCTTCCAGCGCGGCTGCTGCTCCTTCTGGCCGGTCAGGAAGGCGTTGCGGAAGGCGAAGCGCGCGTCGACGAACCGCTTCGAGAGCAGGGGCGACATCTCGTCGGTCATCCGGAACGCTTCCCACGCCTTCATCGCGTCAAGGTCGGCGTCCGCGAACACCGCGGCGATCTTGGGGAAGGCGGTGTTCTGGGCGACGATCGCCCGCTCGGCCCGGCCGATGCCGGCGGCCTGCCACCAGGTCGCCCAGGGGAAGCCCGGCGCCTTCGCCTGCAGCTCGGCGAGGGTCATGAGATTGTAGGTCTTGTCGCGGTCGCGGTTCTGCGCCCGCGTCCAGTGCGCCTCGGCAAGCCGGGTCTCGAACGCGACGACGTCGGCCGCGGCCTTGTCCGCGTTCGGCCAGCCCGCCATCCCCAGCATCTGCGCGACATAGGCGCGGTAACGCTCGAGCTGCGGACGGAACTTGGGATCGAGATATTGCTCGCGGTCGCCGAGGCCGAGGCCGCCCTGGCGCAGGTACAGCGAATAGATGTCGGGCTGCTTGGCGTCGTCGGAAACGCCGGGGCCGAAGATCGAGCCGCCGAAGCCGCCGACCGACTGGCCCATCAGCCGCGCCATGTCGTCCTTGGTGCGGACGGCTTTCACCGCCTGCAGCCGCTGGAGAAGCGGCGCCGCGTCGGCGCGCTCGGCCGCCGCCTCGTCCATGAAGCTGCGGTAGACGATCGCCGCCTTGGCGCGGTCGGGATGCGCCTTGTCGGTGGGGCTGTAGCCTTCGACGAGGCGGCGGATCCGCGCTTCCGACAGGTCGCGCAGGATCGCGAAGCCGCCCCACGAGGTACGGTCGGCGGGGATCGAGGTGTGGGCGGCCCAGGTGCCGTTGACGAAGTTGAACCAGTCGTCGCCCGGCTTGACGCTCCGGTCCATGCCGGCGACGTCGAAACCCCAGGTACCGTAGTGGAGCGGCTTCGACGGATCGATGCTCGCCTCGGTCGCCGTGCCGCCGTGGTTCACGGCGTGCCCGTGCTTCGCGACGGCGCGGTGATGGCGGCGATGATGCGCGCCGCCGGAGGAGGCGGGGGCGATCAGCGACTGCATCGTGCAGGCCTCGTCGATACAGGCGTGCGGCTCATGGGCGGAAGCGGGCGCGGCGGCAACGAGGGCGGCGGCAGAGACCGCGAATGCGAGGCTCTTCTTGTTCACGAGGCTCTCTCTCCAAATCCTTGAAAGCGCGCGGTTTCTCAGACTCGGGAACGCGCGCGCGGCGGGCATAGCGCTGCGCGTTCGGCGATGCAATTCCGCCGCCCGTTCAGGCCTCGATCGCGAACCACTCCTGGAGCCGCGTCAGCGTCTCGTCGACGCTCCTGTGGTGGACGAAGATGCCGCCCATTTCCTCCCACAGATGGGCGTGGCGCAGCATGTCGTCGACCAGCACGTCGCCGGCCTTGCCGTGGTCGCGCTTGTCGCGCGCCATCGTCGTGATGATCCGGGTGCCGGGAAAATAGCGCGCCGCCCACCGCACCTTCTGGTCCGCCGCCCAGTTTCCCGACGGCAGGCCGGTGAGGATGATTGGGTCGAGATGCTTCACCGCGTCGAACAGCCGCTGCGCGTCCGGCAGCAGCGGCAGGCCGAAATAGAAATCCGGCGCCCGCGCCAGCTTCGCCCAGAACCGCCCCCGCCCGTGCCGCGCTTCGTAGGCCTTGGGCGCCGCGCCGAGGATCGCCATCGCGCCTGCGTCGAAATCGGCAAGCACGCCGTCGCAGTCGAGATAGAGCTGGCGCCCGCTCACCGCAGCCGCGCCGGCCGCAGCTTCACCGGCATGGAAAGGTCGAAACGCTCGAAGCCGCGCTCGCGGATCACAGCGTTCGACTCCTTCGCCTCGCGTCCCTCCGAGAGCGACCAGGTGACATGATAGGTGCTGCCGTCCGGCCGGTGGCTCGTCCCGCCGATGCTGACCACCAGGGCCTCGACGCCTTCGCCGTCGTCCGCCCGCCCGACGATCTCGCCCAGCGTCTCGTCCGGCAGCGCCGCGCTTTCGGCCGCGCGGCTGCGCAGCGTCACATGATCGGCGACGACCTTCTCGTAGCGCGGCGGGAATTGCTGGAGCAGCTCCCCGCGCTGCCCGCCGTCGAGCGTCCAGCCGATCGTGCTCTCGCCGGTGCCCGCGCTGTCATGTGCCGCTTTCGCCGATGGAGCCATCGCTTCCTCAACCGCTCCCCGCCGGAGCGGGTTCCGCGCCTGCGCGTTCACCCGCCACGAGGAGACCGACATGGGCCGCGACCGCGAACACGAGACCGACGACGAGATCGAACGCCAGGCCGAGGAGAGCCGCGAGAAGCTCGACGAAATCCCCCCGCCCGGCACGGATCCGCTCCACGAGGGGCCGTAGCGGCGCCGTAGGGGACACGTACCTGCCGCGCAGGCCGGCGCGGATTCGATGACGCTTTGGCGGCAGGTACGTGCCCCCCGGCCCGGTACGTGTGCCCGCTCAGGTGACGGAGCCGATCTTCTCGCCGGCATGGTAGACGTCGCAGATCGGGCAATCGGGATCGTCCTCGGCGCGCTGCATCGCCTCGCCGTCATGGTTGGCGAGGATGTCCTTGCGCTTGAGCACCTCGCCCCCTGGGCGGGCGACCTTGTTGACCCGATAATGCTTCACGACCCCGCCTCCCGCTTTGGTGGCGCGACGTTGCCGCAACCCGCGCCGCCGTTCAAGCGGCGGCCGCCTCACCTGCATCAACAACGTTGGGGACACGTACCTGCCGCGAAGGCCGTGGTGGATCCGCACCGGCCTGCGAGGCAGGTACGTGTCCCCCCAACCCCCTTGCCCGCCGCCCCCGCCCGTCCCATGTGGGGAGGGCAACACGAACAGGACCTCTCCCATGCCCGATCACGCAGACATTCTCGCCGGCCTCGTCCCCATCGTCATCGAGCAGTCGAACCGGGGCGAGCGCAGCTTCGACATCTATTCGCGGCTGCTGAGGGAGCGGATCGTCTTCGTGACCGGCGGGGTCGAGGACCATATGGCGACGCTGATCACGGCGCAGCTCCTCTACCTCGAGAGCGAGAATCCGAAGAAGGACATCTTCATGTACATCAACTCGCCGGGCGGAGTCGTCACGGCGGGCATGGCGATCCACGACACGATGCAGTACATCCGCCCGCGCGTGGGCACGGTCTGCATCGGCCAGGCCGCCAGCATGGGCGCCTTCCTGCTCTGCGCCGGCGAGGCCGGCATGCGCGTGGCGCTGACCAACGCCCGGATCATGATCCACCAGCCCTCGGGGGGCGCGCAGGGCATGGCGAGCGACATCGAGATCCAGGCCAAGGAGATCCTCAGGATCCGCCAGCGGATGAACGAGCTGATGGCCAAATATACCGGCCAGCCGGTCGAGGCGATCGAGACCGCCGTCGAGCGCGACAAATTCTTCGGCGCGGAAGAGGCGAAGGAGTTCGGCCTCGTCGACGCGGTCTTCGACAAGCGCCCCGTACCGGGGGACGAAGACAGCACGCATCAGGCGCAGGCGGCCTGACCTCCCTCCTCCCCGGATCGGGGAGGGGACCGCGCGAAGCGCGGTGGAGGCGGCTCTGAGCCTCACAGGAACGGAAGGGAGGGGGACAGTCTATTGACTGTCCCCGTCTCGAGCGCTGATGCGGGGACGGTCAGATTGACTGTCCCCGGCGATGCACCCCATCCACACGATCGGCCACTCCACGCGCAGCATCGAGCAGTTCGTCGCGCTGCTCCGCGCCGGCGGCGTGGACCAGGTGGTCGATATCCGCACCGTTCCCCGCTCGCGCACCAACCCGCAGTTCAACCCGGAGCCTCTCGCCCAAGCGCTGGCGCCGTACCAGATCGCCCACACCCGCATCGCCGAGCTCGGCGGTCTGCGCAAAGCTTCGGCCGACGTCGCGCCCGAGACCAACGCCTGGTGGACCAACAAGAGCTTCCACAATTACGCCGACTACGCCCTGACCGCGCCATTCCGCGCCGGCCTCGCCGAGCTCGAAGCCCTCGCGCGGCACCGCCGCTGCGCGATCATGTGCGCCGAGGCGGTCTGGTGGCGCTGCCACCGTCGCATCGTCGCCGATTACCTGCTGGCGGAAGGACGGGAGGTCTTCCACCTCATGGGCGAGGCGCGGGTCGCGCCGGCGAAGCTGGCGCCGGCGGCGGTGCGCACCCACGAGGGTCTTCATTATCCGGCACCCTCCTGACTGTCGGGACCGGCTTCCTGATGTCGGGCGCAATGCGGCCGATTGCGCCATAATGAAGCTAATTCCGGCTCGCAGAGGCTGCTTCACTCCATTTAGGACATAGCTTCGTTCGACCTGGAGTCAGCGTGAGCGCAGCTTTCCCTACGGGGAGGGCGCGCGATGAGACGCATCTTTTTACTTCCGTTGATCCTGGGAGTCGTCGGAGCGGCCGTTCCGGCGGGCGCAAAGCCGCGCGCCGCCGCCCCGGCTCCGAACACGGCTTGTCCGCAATTCTACGTCGGCGGCCAGGCACCGGTGACGGTCGGTCCTCCCGCCCGTTCGGACGGGCGGACGCTGTGCCACAGCTTCTACGTCATCTCCTATTCGACGACGCTGCGCGATCCGCTGTGGACCTCGTACCGCCTGACCGGGACGATGGCGAAGGGCGGCGACGCTATCGGCCGTTATCAGGGCCAGTTCCGTCCCGAGCCGGGGCTCGCGAAGGACGAGGAGGGCGCCCACCGGGACTATGTCAGCCCGCCCTACGACCGCGGCCATCTCACGCCGGCGAACGATGCGGTGGACATGACCACGCAACGCGACACGTTCATGATCACGAACGTCGTCCCGCAGGTCAGCGAACTGAACCGGGGCCTCTGGCGTTTCCTCGAGGCCTCGGTGCACCAGCTCGCCGAGGACGAGGGCGAGGTCTATATCGTGACCGGCGCCCGCTATCCCGCGAATCCGCCGCTGATGCACAAGGCGGGCCAGCCCGGCCGGATTGCCGTGCCGGACGCGACCTTCAAGGCGATCTACGTGCCGTCGCGCAACATCGCGCTCGGCTTCCTCGCGACCAATGAGGTGACGACGGTGTGCACCGTCATGTCCATCGCCGAGTTTACCCGCGAGACCGGAGTTAATCCGTTCCCGACCCTGCCTCCGGCGGTGACGGAGCATCGGCCGTCCTTCGTCCTGCCCAAGGGAAAAGGCACGGACGTACCGGACTGCCGCCCCGCCGCGAACGACCGCTGACGCGGTGGCCGTGCCTCCTGCGCGGGCTTGTCGTCGAGCGCGACCGCTTCTTCGGCGCCGAGGAGGCCCGGGAATTCGGGCGCGTCGCAGGGTGAGGGGCTGCGCGCTCAGTCCTTCCCGATCTCCCGCCAGCTCGTCTCGCTGACTTCGACCCCGAACTTCTTCGCCGCCGCCTCGATCCGCTTCCACGCCGCGTCGCGCTCGTCGTCGCTCACCCCCTTGACCTGATTGAACCGCGCAATGGCGTTGCGGACGTGGGAGGCATTTTCGAGCGGCTCCTTGCGCGCCTTCGGAAAGGCGAAGGCGCCCTTGTTCAGCTTGTCGCGCTCCGCCTCGGTCAATTTCGTCATTGCCGCACTCCTCGAAGTTGCTGCGACACAACGCTCCCGGGGAACTGTGGTTCGGCACCGGCGACAGACGTCAATCGGCCCGTCGTCCCTGGGGCGTCTCATCCACGCCATTTCGGGCTTCGATTCGGACCGACGCTAGCGAGCGCCCCGCCGCCGCTTCCCTTATACTCCCTCTGCGCCCGCCCTCCGGCGCGGCGCGGGGGAGGAGCGAGCGATGCGCAGGACGAGCTGGACCTTGGCCGCGGCGGCGGCGGTTTCGATGGTGGGCACGGCGGCGGCGGAGCCGCGACAGGTGCAGTTTGCCGGCTGCGTCTATCGCGGCACCGAGGGCGGCTGCCTGATGGTGCGGAGCGGAACCCGCGTCTACGACATCTCGACCGCGAAACCGCGTCCGAACGTCGGCCGGGCGATCGCCGGCTCGGGCTGGACCTTCGCGGGCCCGACCACTTGTATGGAAGGCACGCGCCTGGTCAAGATCCGCTGGCACTATACGAGGAGGCTCTGCCCGCTCAGGAAGCCCGAAGCGAGCTGAGCGGCTCCGGTCGCGCCTCACGCGTCCGGGCCGAACACCCGTGCGAAGATCGTGTCGACGTGCTGCAGATGATAGTCGAGGTCGAAGCTCGCCTCGAGCTGCTCGGGACGCAGCCAGGCCGCGACTTCCGGATCGGCCCTGAGCAGGTCGAGCAGCGACAGGCGGCCGTCCGAGTCCCAGACCTTCATCGCGCTCTGCTGCACCAGCCGATAGGCGTCCTCGCGGCTCGCGCCGGCCTGGGTCAGCGCCAGCAGCACCCGCTGCGAATGGACGAGGCCGCCCATCCGCTCGAGGTTGGAGCGCATCCGCTCCGGATAGACGACGAGGCGGTCCATCAGCCCGGTCAGACGGGCAAGGGCGAAGTCCAAAGTGATCGTCGCGTCGGGGCCGATGAAGCGCTCGACCGACGAATGGCTGATGTCGCGCTCGTGCCACAGCGCCACATTCTCGAGCGCCGGCGTCGCATAGGCGCGCACCATCCGCGCGAGGCCGGTCAGGTTCTCGCTCAGCACCGGGTTGCGCTTGTGCGGCATCGCCGACGAGCCCTTCTGGCCGGGCGCGAAATATTCCTCCGCCTCGAGCACCTCGGTGCGCTGCAAATGGCGGATCTCGGTGGCCAGCCGCTCGATCGACGCGGCGACGACGGCGAGGGTGGCGAAGAACGCGGCGTGGCGGTCGCGCGGGATGACCTGGGTCGAGACCGGCTCGACGGCGAGCCCCATTTTCGCCGCGACATGTGCCTCGACCCGGGGGTCGATATTGGCGAAGGTGCCGACGGCGCCGGAGATGGCGCACGTCGCGATCTCCGCCCGCGCCGTGACGAGCCGGGCGCGATTGCGGGAGAACTCAGCGTAATAGCCGGCGAGCTTGAAGCCGAACGTCACGGGCTCCGCGTGGATGCCGTGGCTGCGGCCGATGGTCGGGGTCAGTTTGTGCTCGAAGGCGCGGCGTCTCAGCACCGCGAGCAGGGCGTCGACGTCGGCGATGAGCAGGTCGGCGGCGCGCGCGAGCTGCACCGCCAGCGCGGTGTCGAGCACGTCGGAGCTGGTCATGCCCTGGTGGAGGAAGCGCGCCGCCGGCCCCGTCCGTTCGGCGACGTGGGTGAGGAAGGCGATGACGTCGTGGCGCGTCTCGGCCTCGATCGCGTCGATCCGGTCGATGTCGAAGGGTGGGGCGCCACGGTCCGCGTCCCATACCGCCTCCGCCGCCTCCTTCGGCACGATGCCGAGCGCGGCCATGGCGTCGAGCGCGTGCGCTTCGATCTCGAACCAGATCCGGAAGCGGGTCTCGGGCGCCCAGATCGCGCTCATCTCGGGCCGGGCGTAGCGGGGAACCATGGCGGCGCGATAGCAACCGGCAGCCGGCGCGACAATCAGGTCAGGGCCCAGCGGTAGCGCCCGGTCAGCGGCCAGTCGAACAGCGCGTCCTCCTCGCGCGTCCCGGCGCCGATATTGTGGATGATGAGCGGGCCGCGCCGTCCGATCCGGTCTGAGACGAGGCCGATATGGGTGCCGTGGCCGCCGATCAGGGAGGTGAAGATGTCGCCGGGCTGCCATCCTCCGGCGCCGGCGCCGACGGGGACGGGGAGGGCGGCCTGGTGGCGGGCGAACCAGGTCCTGAGGTTCGGCACCCGGCGGTGGTCGATGTTTGCGTCGGCATGGGCGAGGCCCCAGGCGTGCGGATACGCGGCGAAGGCCTTCGCCATGTCGGCATGGACCAGCGCCTGAAGGTCGAGGCCGAAGGCGTCGCGATAGGCGCGGATCACGACGTCGGTGCAGGTCCCCCGCTCGCGCGGCACGTCGCCCCCGGGATAGCGCAGGACCGTGTAGGCGGCATCGTAGCGGACGGTGACGCCGATCTGGGCACGGGCAGCGGCGATCAGCCTGCCGGCCCGTCCGTGGGCGGCCGGCGGCGGCGGGGCGCCGCCGGCGCGGCTCCGCCCGCAGCAGGCGAGGGCGAGGCTGGCGCCGGCGCCGGTGAGCAGGGTCCTGCGGTCGAGACGGGTCACGGCGCGCAGCCTATCACGACCGCCCGGCCTGCCGCAAAGCCGCGCCGCCCCGCCGGCGCGACGAAGCACCGGAACGGCCGCCGCGCGCACCACGTTCTTGCCGCATCCCTCGACAGGAGAAGGCAAGATGCGGAAATTCCCGTTCGTCGCCGCCGCCGCGATGCTGGTGGCAATGCCGGCGCTCGCCCAGACCAGCGGCTCGACCATTCCGGACATGAGCAAGCCCGCCACCTCGGCGACAAGCAGCGCGACGATGGGCCAGACCGCGCCGGGCCAGACGACCGGCGCGACGACCGACAGCGGCTGGGGCACGACCGGTGGCACCGGCGCTACCACCATGAGCACCGGCGGCGCGACGGCCGGCAGCTGGAACAGTGGCAGCACGGCCTATACCGGCCGGGGCGGCCCCGACACCGGCAAGGCCTATCCGATGTGTTCGCGCACCCTGCGCGACAATTGCATGCAGCGCGGCGGCCGCGGCCGCGCCATGGCGCGCCGCCACGGCCGCTGACGGTGAAGGAGGGACAGTCGCCGTGACGGTCCCCAGGCTCAGCCCTGCCAGATGATCACGCGGTCGCCGACGTGGGCGGAGGCGAAGAGCTTCGCCGCGAACGGCTTGGGCAGGCCGACGCAGCCGTGGGTAGCGAGGTCGTCGGCCATCTCGGAGCCGTGGATCGACACGCCGTCGCCGGTCAGGCGCAGGGTGAAGGGCATCGGGGCGTTGCCGTAGGTGCGCGACACGTGGTGCGCGTCCTTCTGGAGGATGGCGAAGGCGCCGGTCGGCGTCGGCTTGTTGTCGGCGCCGTAGATGAGGCTCGAGCGGCCCACCTCGATGCCGCCGCGATAGGCGGAGAGGGTGCGGCCGCGGATGTTGACGACGATCACGGTCGGTCCCGCCGGGACGCCGGCATCGTCCCAGACGTAGCGGCCGGGCTCGAGCCAGCCGGCGATCGGCAGCTCCCGCACCACCTTCACTTCGGCGACGGTCGTCGGCCCCGTCGGCGCGGCGGCTGCGGGAGCGCGGATCAGCGGCTCCGGCGCGGCCGGAGCGGCGGCCGGCGCAGGGCGCGGGCGCGGCGCCTCCGCGGGCACGGGCGCCGGGGCGGTCTGGAGCAGCATCGCGAACAACGCGGCGTAGAAGAACGGCTTGCGGCCCATCTCTCCTGTCCCAATGCGGGCGCCCACAGCGGGCGCGGCGGCTCGACGACATCGCTCTTGCTCTCCGCGGCGGCGCGCGCAACCGCCCTGTTTCGCGAGTCCCGCGGCGGGACAGGCGGCGGGCAAGCCTGAAGCGGCCCGGCGGCCGGCGCCGCGGTTGCCAAGGAGCGGCATTCGTGACACGCCTTGGCGCATGGCGAGGGACGGCGACGGCCGGATGGGCCTGTGGATGACCGGCGCGCTGGTCGTCGGCACGATGATCGGCGCCGGCATCTTCATGCTGCCCGTCTCGCTTGCCCCGCTCGGACGCAACGCCGTCGCCGCCTGGTTCGTCAGCAGCGCCGGGGCGCTCTGCATCGCGGCGACGCTGGCGCGGCTGTCGCGGCTCGGCGGCGACGGCATCCAGGCGAATGTCGAACGCGAGCTCGGGGCGTTGCCGGGCTTCCTCACCGCCTGGGCGTTCTGGGTGTCCAACTGGGTGGCGCAGGCCGCGACTGCGATCGCGGGGGCCTCGGCCCTGTCGTGGCTCGATCCCGCTCTCTCGGGGCCCGGCTTCGTGATCCCGGTGGCCGTTGCCGCGGTGGCGTCGCTGACGGCGGTGAACGCGGCGGGCGCGCGGGCCTCGGGCGGCATGTCGATCCTGACCGTCGCCGTGAAGCTGTTGCCGCTGCTGGCCGTGGTGCTCATCCTCGGGCTTCGCGCGGCCGGTCCGGCATCGTACGAACCGCTGGCGCCGGCGCCCTTCTCGGTCCAGAACCTCGCCGCCGGCGTGGCGCTGACCTTCTTCGCCCTCACCGGCTTCGAGAATGCGACAACTCCCGTCGATAAGGTGCGCGACCCCGCGCGCACGATCCCGCGCGCGATCCTCGGCGGCACCCTCCTCGTCGCCTTGCTCTACCTGCTGTCCAGCACCGCGGTGCAGCTGCTGCTCCCGGCGAAGACCGCCGCGGCGTCCGCGGCGCCCTTCGCCGACGTCATCGCCGGCCGGTGGGGGCCGCGGGTCGCGGCGCTCGCCGCCCTGGCGATCGCCGTCGCCGCCTTCGGCTGCCTCAACGGCCTCATCCTCGCGACCGGCGAGCTCGGCTATGCGATGGGGCTGCGGCGCGACCTGCCGGCCGTGCTGGCGTGGACGCGCGGCGCCGGAACGCCGGTCGGCGCGCAGCTCGCGGGGGCGGCGCTCAGCATCCTCCTCATCCTCGCCAACAGCAGCCGCGCGACCAACAGCCTGTTCAGCTTCATCATCCTCCTCTCCACCGCGGCCGTGCTGGTCGTCTACACCGCCGGCGCGCTGGCCGCGTGGCGCCTGGACGGATCCGCCCGCGGACGGGCGATCGTCGTCGTCGCCCTGCTCTTCATCCTGTTCGCCGCCTACGGGTCCGGCGCCGAGGCCAACGGCTGGTGCGTGGCGCTGCTCGCCGCCGGCCTCGCCGTCCGCTTCCTCGTGCGGCTCGCGCCTACAGCAGGCCCATCGCGCGCAGCGAGCATTCGCCCCGCGCGCCGATGATGACATGGTCGTGGACGGCGATGCGCAGCGGCCGCGCCGCGTCGATGATCTCGCGGGTCAGCTTGATGTCCTGCGCGCTCGGCTGCGGATCGCCGCTCGGATGGTTGTGGACGAGGATGATCGCGGTGGCGCCGTGATCGAGTGCGCGGCGGATCACCTCGCGGACGTAGACGGCCGCCTCGTCGACCGATCCTTCCGACAGCGGCTCGTTGCGGATCAGCATGTTCTTGGCGTTCAGGTAGAGCACGCGCACCCGCTCGATCGGGAGATAGGCCATGTCGGCGCGCAGATAGTCGATCACCGCCTGCCAGCTGCCGAGCACCGGATTGCCGGCGAAGCCCGATTCGAGGAGGCGCAGCGCCGAGGCTTGGGCGATCTTCAAGGCGGCGGCGACCGTCTCGCTGACCCCGCCGACGCGGACGATGGTCTCGCCGTCGGCCGAGAGGAGGGGGCCGAGTCCGCCGAAATCGTGAAGCAGCTTGCGGGCGAGCGGCTTGGTGTCGCGCCGCGGCAGCGTCAGGGCGAGCAGATATTCGACCAGCTCATGGTCGAGCAGGGCCTCGCCGCCGCCTTCGAACAGCCGCTTGCGGAGGCGCGCGCGGTGGCCGCTCGCATCGGGGTAGTCGTCCGCCATCGCCACGAGTTAAGCTGACCAGCGGCTCCAAAGCAAATCGGGGTCCGAAATGGAGGATAACGGCGGCGGAACGGATGGGTCGTGCGGGAGGTTGTTGAGGCGGTGGACGAGGAGCGGGAAGCGGTCGTGCCGGTATGGCGCCGCCTCAGGTGGCGCCGGATCGCGCTCGTCCTTGTCGGCCTCATCCTCGTCGTCCTGCTCCTGCTGTGGCTGCTGAGAAAGCAGATCGCCGCCGAATATATCGACCGCGAGCTGGCGCGGCGGGGCGTCCAGGCCACCTATCGCGTCAAGCATATCGGTTTCCTCAGCGAACGGTTCGACGACCTGATCCTGGGCGATCCCAGGGACCCGGACCTTACGGCGCGCACGGTCGAGGTCCGCCTGAGCTGGGGCTTTCGGCGCCCCCGCCTCGCCCTCATCGTCGGGCGCGGCGTGCGGCTGAAGGGGCGGTTCGCCGACGGGGCGCTGCGCTTCGGGCAGGTCGACCGCCTGTTCCCGCCGAGCGGCAAGGGCGGACCGTTCCGCCTGCCCGACCAGCGCGTCGACATCGCCGACGCGATCCTGCGGCTCGAGACGCCGTGGGGGCGGGCGGGGATCGCGCTCGAAGGGAAGGGGAACCTCGCCAGCGGCTTCGCCGGCCGCGCCAGCATCGCGTCGCGGTCGCTGACCCTCGGCGATTGCCGGCTCGCGCGGCCGGTGGCGCACTGGGCGGTGAGCACCGACGTGCTGCGGCCGCATATCGTCGGGCCGCTGCGCTTCGCCAGCCTGGACTGCGGCGCCGCCGGCGCCGCGCGGGACGCCCGGTTCGACCTCGAGGCGACGCTGACTCCCGGGCTCGACGGCTGGCGCGGCGCGACCGGCCTGCGCGCCGCCGAGGCCCGGATCGGCGCGCGGATCCTCGCCGCGCCGATCGGCCGCGTCTCCTTCGCCGGCAACGCGCGCGATACGCATGGCCGCGCCGACGTCGGCGTCGCCGGCTATCGCGGCGACGGCGTGGCGGCGGGCGTGACCCGGCTCGTCGGCGCCTACACCGCCCAGCCGCGCGACGGCCGCTTCGGTTTCACCGGCGAAGCCGACGCGCGCGCCGTGACCCCGCCGCCGCGGGTCGCCGCCGGGCTCGTCTCCGCGCTCGCCGGCATGCGCGGAACCCCGATCGCGCCGATCGGCGCGGCCTGGGCACAGGCGCTGACCCGTGCGACTCAGCGCTTCGACGCGCACGGCATGGTCCGCGTGGCGGTCGACCGCGCGCGGGGCGCGATACGGGTGGGGGAGCTGCGCGCGGTCTCCGCGAGCGGGGCGACGCTTGCCTTCCGGGGCGGCGACGGCCTGTCCTATGGCTGGCCCGGCGGCGGGACGCGGATCGACGGGCAGGCGGCGCTGTCCGGCGGCGGCCTCCCCGACGCCCTGATCACCTTGCGGCAGGCGCGGGCGGGCGGCTCCATCACCGGTCTCGCCCACATCCGCCCCTATGTCGCCGGCTCCTCGCGCCTCGCCCTGTCCGACATCGTCTTCTCGGCCGCGCCCGGCGGGAGCACCGCCTTCGACACCGTCGCGACCATCGACGGACCCTTCGACAACGGCCGCGTCACCGGCCTGACGCTGCCGATCCGCGGCCGGCTGCGGCCTGGCGGCGGCCTCGTCGTCGGCGAACATTGCACGACGATCGGGTTTCGCGCGCTGCAGATCGGGTCGCTCCGGCTCGACGCGGCGCGGCTCCCGCTCTGTCCGACCGGGCCGGCGCTCGTCTGGAAGGGGCGGGGCGGCAAGATCGACGGCGGCGCCGCGATCGCCGGTCTGCGCCTTCACGGGCTGCTCGGCCGCTCCCCGATCGCCATTGCCGCCTCCGGACTGCGCGTGGGCCTCGCCGGCCCGAGCTTCGCCGCGACCGGCCTAGACGTCCGCTTCGGCCCCGCCGACTCGCCGAACCATGTCGCGAGCGCCGCCTTCGCCGGCCGTTTCGTGCGCGGCGGGGCGGAGGGGACCTATGGCGGTCTCGGCGGGACCCTCGCCAACGTGCCCCTCATTCTCTCCGAGGGGGCAGGGCCGTGGCGGCTGTCCCACGGCGCCTTCGAGGCGACCGGCCGGATGATCGTCGCCGACGCGAAGGTGCCGTCGCGTTTCTATCCGCTCGCCAGCCCGGATTTCCGCTTCACCCTCGCCGGCGACGACATTCGCCTGGCGGGACGGATCGTCGAGCCGACGACGGGCACCTTCGTCGCCAATGTCGGCATCGCCCACCGCCTCGGTTCCGGGGTCGGGCGGGCCGACATCGACGTGCCCGGCGTGCGCTTCACGCCCGGGTTCCAGCCGGAGAAGCTGACCCGGCTCACGGTCGGCGTCGTCGCCCTCGTCGACGGCACGCTCACCGGGAACGCCGCCATCGCCTGGGGGCCGAACGGCACGACCAGCACCGGCACCTTCTCGACCCACGACATGAACCTCGCCGCCTCGTTCGGCCCGGTCGAGAAGCTGACCACGACGATCCATTTCACCGACCTGTTGAACCTCGTCAGCGCGCCGGGGCAGGAAGGAACGGTGGGGGCGATCCGCACCGGCGTCGACGTCTTCGATGGCCGCATCCGCTATCAGATCCTGCCGAACCTCAGGGTGAAGGTGGAGGCGGCGCGCTGGCCGTTCGCCGGCGGCGAGCTCAGCCTCGACGAGACGGTGCTCGATTTCTCCCAACCGTCGGAGAAGCGCCTCACCTTCCACGTCGCCGGCATGGACGCGGCCCGGTTCATCCAGCAGATGGAGTTCTCGAACATCTCGGCCACGGGCACGTTCGACGGACGGGTGCCGATGATCTTCGACGAGCGCGGCGGCCGCATCGTCGGCGGCCATCTCGAGGCGCGGCCGCCGGGCGGCAGCCTGTCCTATGTCGGCGAGCTGACCGACAAGCAGCTCGGCGCCTACGGCAAGCTCGCCTTCGACGCGCTGAAGGCCTTGACCTACAGCCGGCTGGTGGTCGACCTGAACGGCGCGCTCGACGGCGAGTTCGTCGCCGGCATCCATCTGGACGGCATCGCGCGCGATCCCGCCGTGGCGACGATCAAGGGCGGTGGGCTCAAGGGCATGCTCGCCAACCGTGCCCTCTCGCAGCTCGCCAAGATTCCCTTCAAGTTCAACATCCAGGTCCGCGGGCCGTTCCGGGCGGTGATCGGCACCGCCCGCTCGCTCGACGATCCTACCAACCTCATCCAGTCGGTCTTGCCGCAAAGGCTCAAGGACCAGCCCACGACGACGAGCGTCGTTCAGCCCAAGGAAAGCGAGCCTGTGCGATGACAAGCATGATGTTGACGGGACTGCGGCGCGGTGCGACGCAGGGCGCGATGAGGCGGGGTCTCCTTTTCGTGCCATTGCTCTTGGGCCCGGCGGCGTGCGTGCAGGTCAGCGCGCCCGACAAGCCGATCGAGATCAACCTCAACATCAACATCCGTCAGGAGGTCGTGGTCCGCCTCCAGCAGGATGCGAAGGAGCTGATCAAGAAGGACCCGGGAGTGTTCTGACATGCACCGCCGTACCAGGATCATCCTCGTCGCCGGCCTCGGCCTCGCCGTCGCTCTCGCCGGCGCCACTGCCGCCTCCGCCATGCTGCAGCCCGGGGGAGAAGCCGCCGAGCTGCGCGCTTCCGCCGCCGCCGGCGAGCAGGCCGACGGCTATATGGGCGTGGTCGGCAGCGCCTCCGGCGACATCCGCGCGAAGGTCGAGGCGGTGAACATTCGCCGCCGCGCTTATTATACCGACCTCGCCTCGAAGCGTGGCGCCAAGATCGAGGAGGTCGCGGCGACCACCGCCTGCGAGCTGTTCCGCACCAAGGTCGAGCCCGGCCAATATTACCGCCTCGCCGACGGCGTCTGGCGCAAGCGCGACTCGACGCCGGTGCCGCTGCCGCATTATTGCGGCTGAGCGCGTCCTTCCTGCCGCCGCTGACGAGCCCCTCCTCCGCGGGCCGGAGGAGGGGCTTCGCGCATCGGCGCCGGGTGCAGACGCGGTGGCGCACGTGGTGGCGGATGGTGACGCGGCAGACCTTGCGGTGGTTCGGGACTACCCTGGTCAGCCGTGGGCGATGCGCGCGAAATGCCGTTCGACCGCCCGCGAGAAGGCGCCCATGTCGAAATGCTGCGGGTCGTCATGGCCCTCGAGGAAACGGGCGTCGAGCACCGCATGGAAGGCGGGGATCAGCCACCGGCCGCGCCTGACGCTCGCGGCCAGATAGAGCAGCGCCAACCGGTCGTATTGCAGGCGGGTGAAGCCCGGACGCGGCGCGACGAAGTCGTTGCCGGGCGGCCCCTTGGGGTCGGGCACCCGCGGCTGGGTGTTTTCCACGGCGAGGAACAGCCCGGCCTTGGCTTGCGTGTCGAGGCAGCTTTCGAACTTGGTCGAGCGGAGCGGCTCATTGAACGGCACCTCCGTGATCGAGCCGCCGACGCGGTCGGTCCAGGCATGGGCGAGCCGGTCCGGCGCCGGCTTGGGGTGCCCGAGATAGCCGAGCGCCGCGGCGAACGCGGCGGTGTCGCGGGCCTTGGGCAGCTTGCCGGGCACGGGACAGAGGGTCGCGCTCCAGCCGAGGCGCGCACAGTTCGGCTCGCTCGTGTCGTGGATGATGAAATAGTCCGCGCGCACCGGCACGGCGGGATCGCCGCCCAGTGCCCGCAGCGGGTCGACGCCCGCCGCGGCGAGATAGGCGGCAAGGCGCGGCGGCGCCACGCCGGTCGGCGTGCCGACGCGACCGCGCAGGAAGCGCCCGATCGTCGGCCGGCCGACGACGCCGCCCTTGGCGACGTGCCGGGTGAGGCAGGCCGCCTGCTCCGCGGGGGCACCGCGAAAGGCCCGCGCCGCGACGTCGTAGCCGCACAGCCCCGCGCGCGCCGCTTCCGGCGTGACGCCCGGTTTCAGAGCGCAGTTGAGCGCGTCGGCCGGCGCCGCGGCGGCCGAGACGAGGCCGGCGGCCAGGATCAACCTGGTGACGTTCATGGTTCGACGGGATTGGTCGAGAGCGACAGCATCAAGGTCCCGTTCGACGACAGCGGAAGCGACTGCGGCAGGGTGCCGTGCCTCGTCAGGTGCGGGACGAAACGCGCCCAGCCGGGAGCGTGCGCTCTCTCTCCGGACCCCCCCGGCGACGCCGCCGCGCCGCCCAGCCGCGGCGGCCGGGCAGCGATCGTAACCGCCCCGAGCGGCACCTTCGGCTCGGCGCGACGCAGGGTCCAGCCATAGTCGCGAAGCTGGTCGGCGCTGCCGCGCGCGGTCGGCGAAGGGCTCGCCGCCGCTTCGCCCGCCGGAGACGCTCCGTCCCCGCCCGCGTCCCGCTCTCGCGACGCGGGAACGGTCTCGCGGCTCGGACCGTCGGCGGAGGCGGGGCGCCCGGCCGGACCCCGCCGATCGGCCGCGAAGACCGCCGCGGGCAGGGCTTCCGGTTCGGCTGTCTCTTCGCTCCCGTCGGCGGCGGCCGCGGGCCGGGTCTCGCTGGACTCCGCCCCGGTGCGCGCCGGCGGCGGCGTCCCACCGATGCGCGCGATCGCACCGGGCGTCGCCCGGACGGGGACCGCCGTGGCGGCGAGGATCGTGGCGATCGTGCCGACCATGGCGGACCAGGCGACGAAGGCGCTCGTGGGAAGATCGCGTCGCAGCGGACGGGTGATGCAGACCAGCCGGCGCTCCAGCTGGCACGTCCCCGCCATCGTCGCCGCCAGCACCGGCTCGGCGCTTCCGCTCATCTCCCTGGCGAGGCAGAGCAGGCTGCGCGCATAAGCCTGCGGGCAGCCGCCGGTCGTGAGCACGCGATCGTCGGCGGCATGCTCCTGCTCGATGCGCAGCTGGCGCGCGGCGAACCAGGCGCCCGGATGAAACCAGTAGAGCGCGCAGACGAGCGAGGCTGCCGACCGGCTGAGGCTGTCGCGGCGGGCGACGTGGGCGAGCTCGTGGAGGAGCACCAGCCGTCGCTGCTCGGCGGGCCAGAGCGCCGCCTCGGCCGGCAGCAGCAGCCGGGGCGCGAGCGTTCCCCAGGTCATCGGGACGATCCGCTCGGGCGAGAAGCGGAGCGCGACCGGGCGCGCGAGCCCCATCTCGCCGGCGAGATGGGTGAGGAGGATGCCCCACGCGTCGCCGGCCGCGGGCGCGGCGGCCGCCCGCCAGAGCCGGGCCAGCCGCCAGCGGCCGGCGGCGACGCGCAGCAGCAGCGCCATCGCACCGGCGGCGTAGGCGGCAAGGAGGATCGTCGCCCAGTCCCAGCCCGGCGGCTGCGGACCAGGGGCCGGCGGGGCCGCCGCCGGACCGGCGGCGAGCGGTGCCGCCGCCTCGGATCCGCCGGCCGGCGCGACCGGAATCGGGATCGGCAAGGCCGGGGCGATCCAGCGCAGCAGCGGCAAGGCCAGCAGGGCGACGATCCCGAGCAGCCACGCCGTATGGCGGGCCGCGGCCGACGCCCCCGCCTGGCGCAGGGCGGCCGCGCCGGCCCAGGCGGACAGGATCAGGAGGGTCGCGCGCGCCAGCAGCCCCGCCATGTTCGCGGCCTCGGCGAGGTGCGGGTCGGGGGTCACCTGTCGTCCTCGCGCGGCGCCGCGTCGAGCAGCGCCGACAGCCGCTCATATTCCGCCTGGGTCAACGGCCTCGACTCGAGCAAGGCCGCCACCGCCGTGCTCACCGAGCCGTCGAAGAAGGTCCGCACCACGTGCGACAGGGCCGAGGCACGCACTTCCCCCTTCGGCGACGTCGGCACGTAGACGTAGCGCAGCCCGTCGCGCTCGTGGCGGAGATAGCCCTTGCCCTCGAGATGCCGCAGCATGCCGCGGACGCTCGAATAGCTCGGCGCGTCGGGGAGGTCGGCGAGCACTTCGGCGGCGGTCGCGCGGCCGCGGCGATAGACGCTCTCGACGATCTGGCGCTCGCGCTTGCCCAGCGCGTTGGTGACGTCGCGCATCCCGGGAGAACCTCCTTCGCGGAAGCTTATGCAAGCCGGTTGGCAGGTGTCAACCCATTTGCATGCCGCCGCCCGACCGGCCCGCCGCGCTAGAAGCGGACGCCGATCCCCACCACCCCGTCATGCTTCCAGCCGCCGCCCTCATAATCGGAATAGCGGTACTCGCCCTTGACGTAGACGTGCCGGCCGACGCGCTGCTCGAGCCCGGCGCCGACGCGGACGCCCTCGCTCCGGTCGACCCAGCGGAAGCGGCCGCCGGCGCTGCCGCCGTCGTAGGTCACGCGCGGCCGCAGGCTCGTATAGCCGAGCTTGGCGTAGAGCAGGGTGCCCGGCGCCAGGACGAGGCCTGCCCGGCCGCCGAAGGAGAGGTCGCGCCGCCCGCGCTCGCACAGCCGGTCGCCGATCGTCACGTCGAGCGTCTGGCAGCGGGCGCGGCTGGAGAAATCCGCCTCCGCCTCCAGCCCGAACACCGCCTTGCCCCGCTGCAGGTCGTAGCCCAGCCCGCCGCCGAAGAAGACCCGCGCGTCGGTCCCGACGACGGCTTCGACGCGGGGGCCGGTGAAGGGCGCCGGCGGCGCCGTCTGGGCGTGCGCCGGCTGGAGCGAAACCGCTGCGGCGGCGGCGGCCGCGGGGATCGAGGATGTGAAGATGCGCAAAGCCATTCTCCCTGGATGCCCCTGTCGCAACGAAGGGTGGATGCCCCGGGGGGAGGAGCTATGCTAACCAGTTAGCACGTGTCAATACGTTTTCACCTAGCCACCAAAGAAAGGGCCGGAAGCTCGCGCCCCCGGCCCCTTCTTCCGGATCGAACGACCGCTTCGATCCGATCGCTCAGGCGCTCGCCACCTCGGCGACGTCGACCTTGAGGCCCGGCCCCATGGTCGAGCTCAGCGCGACCTTCTTGACGTACTTGCCCTTGGCGCCGGTCGGCTTGGCGCGGACGATCGCCTCGACGAAGGCGTCGAAGTTGCGGCGCAGGTCCTCGGCCGGGAAGCTCGCCTTGCCGATCCCGGAATGGATGATCCCCGCCTTCTCGACGCGGAACTCGACCTGGCCGCCCTTGGCCGCCTTGACCGCCTCGGTGACGTTGGGGGTGACGGTGCCGAGCTTCGGGTTCGGCATCAGCCCCTTGGGGCCGAGCACCTTGCCGAGCCGGCCGACGATGCCCATCATGTCCGGCGTCGCGATGACGCGGTCGAAGTCGATCGTGCCGCCCTGGATGGTCTCCATCAAATCCTCGGCCCCGACCACGTCGGCGCCCGCGGCCTTCGCCTCGTCCGCCTTGCCGCCGCGCGCGAACACGGCGACGCGGACGTCCTTGCCGGTGCCGGCGGGGAGGGTGACGACGCCGCGGACCATCTGGTCGGCGTGGCGCGGGTCGACGCCCAAATTCAGCGCCACCTCGATCGTCTCGTCGAACTTCGCCTTGGCGTTCGCCTTCAGCGTCTCGATCGCCTCGTCGACGCCGTAGAGCTTGTCACGGTCGACCGCGGCGGCGAGCGCCTGCTGCTTCTTGGTCAGCTTCGCCATCGATCAGCCCTCCACCACGTCGAGGCCCATCGCGCGGGCGGAGCCTTCGATGATCTTCGTCGCCGCGTCGAGATCGTTGGCGTTCAGATCCTTCATCTTCGTCTCGGCGATCTCGCGGAGCTGCGAGCGCTTGACGCGCCCGGCCGTCGCCTTGCCCGGCTCCTTCGAGCCCGACGCGATCTTCGCCGCCTTCTTCAGGAGGAACGACGCCGGCGGCGTCTTCGTCTCGAACGAGAACGAACGGTCCGCATAGACGGTGATGATGGTGGGGATCGGCATCCCCTTCTCCAGCTCCGTCGTCGCGGCGTTGAACGCCTTGCAGAATTCCATGATGTTGACGCCGCGCTGGCCCAGCGCCGGGCCGATCGGCGGCGACGGATTGGCGGCGCCCGCGGGCACCTGGAGCTTGATATAGCCCGTGATCTTCTTCGCCATGTGTCTCACTCTGTAGGTCGGGCCGAAGTGGTACTTCGCCCCGGGTTCAAGTTTAGCGGTCCAGACGGCCTTCCCCGAAGGGCCTGCCTCCCGCACTTTCCATTGCTTCTGCCTTGGAAGGAGGCGCCTGTAGCTGAAGCGGCGCCTTAGCGCAATGCGGTATCCGGCACGCGTCTGAGATTTGGAGCCTCGGGGTTCTCAGATTACGAGTCTACAAAAGCGATGCTAGGAAAATATCGGTAGAGACGCGCATAGCGGATGACGTCGCGCTCGGGTATGGCGCCCCGGTCAAGAGGCGTAGATCCCTGGAGAGGAAGCTGCCGTTCGAGCTTCTTGATCTCAAGAGGAGTGAGTCTCGGTATTCCGATCTCGAATGTCTCTTCATCAGCGCGTATGAACGGAAGATCGGAGAAACCGCACAGGTCGAGCAACACCTGCTGCCCTACATCGTAGAAGACGACACCGATGGTCATCATTTGTACGCCGTCCTCGTAGCGAAAATTAAAAATCTGTTTGTACTTAATCCTCTGTCCCGGAGGTAAAATAGCGTTCCTCGCATCGAGGGCATTCTCGATCTCGCTGAGCATGACCTTGCGAAATACCGCGCCTGTGCCCTTCCCAAGAAGATCATTTGTGCTGAGATCGTTTGGTAATCTCTCGGCTCCTATCGAAGAGCTTAGCGCCTCGATGGAGGCATCGGTTCCATCTTCCCGGGTGACACGATCAAAGCGGCATTGAACAGTGATGGCCAACACGCTACCGCCAGTGGCCTCAGATGCAATGTGCGCGATATCCGCTAAGACCGACCTATCAAGGCGGCCATCATAGTCCATCCATATAATTGAGCGAAGATCAAGCCGCACTTTCTGTAGCTCGGAGGAGGTATTTCCCCAAAGCATCTCTATGGATGCAAAGGGCACATTTGCCTCAAATCGCTCCCTGTCTTCTTCATTCTTCTCGATGCTAACTAGCTTGTCTATTCCAAGGGACTTATGAATCAGCGAGAAATCCGTAAAATACACGGACCCTAGCCCTACATATTGATAGCTTTCAATGCTGCCGAATCGCAGCCTGCGGAAAGCGTCGACCATCATGAGGCGCTCGGCGTATTTCGCGGGCCGAACACGATAATCTATCTTTGTGTAACTGCCCGCCATCTTCACTCACCAACGTGTTCATCGTAGGCGGAGTCAAACAGAAGCTCACCGAGGTGCGCGTTCGAGCTGGCTCCGAACGCGGTCTTCAGCTGATCGACTTTCGACTTTGGTCGGCTGAACTGAATTGAAGTCCATGGTGGCGGCTTCGGTCCGGGAGCCTTGCTGGGGACCACAAAGTCGCCGAGCCTCGTCAGGGAACGCAGGGACTTAGGTGATGAGTTCCGAAGAGCTATCTCTATAGCTCGAGCATTAGCGGGAGCTTCTTTCTCTGCATCAAGCCTGTTAAGTGCGTCTATCACCGGACGCATGATGCTTCGCATCTTCGCGTAGGTGTTGCGCCAAACATCGGTATCCGCGTCAACGCCTGTCTTTGTGGTGTTCCACGGCAACAAAGCTGGATTGTCGGAATCCAAAAACACGTAACCCCGGAATCTGGCAAACTGCCCGTGAAATTTAGGAATGATGACGCCCTCTGGGTCGTCGCCTCTCTCCCATCCGGTGGCGCGTGACTGATCGGCTTCGAGGATCATTCTGCCGTTGCAGAAGACGTACCAGCCCGCGGCCTGAGGCATGGAATCGCCGAGGCCAGCGTAGATACGTCTCTGCACGACGCCATTCGGAAGCTGTAGCACGTCCTCGACTATGTGAGGTTCAATGCCGCCCCCCTGAATCAGTTTCCAAGGTGTCGCGATCAAGGACCGACCGTTCACCGTAATGAGCAGCCCTCTGTCTATGTACTGCTGCTGAGCAGACTGGATTTCCCTCGTCAGCGCTGTCACAAATGCCGGATTCCCGAACTGGGCACGGGCGTCGGCGCGGAGAGGCGACACCGATATGCGGGTACCCGTCTTAGCCGCGGGATTTTCGAGGCCGGTTTCAGCAGTGTCAAAAACGAATCGCCAAGGCCCAGGCTCCAACTCCCACTCATCAACATCTACACGAAGCTCAAAGTGGTCCGTTGCGGTTGTAGAAATCACCTCAAAGCCGTGTCCGAACTTGAACAAGGCACGCTTCATTCCGACCCCGAATTGACCGACAGATCCGGGAGTCGCGGGCATTCCTCTGGCACGGCCAAATCGAAACGCATAGCGGCGGGCCAGATCTATGCCGATGCCGCCGCAGTTATCGGTGATCCGGAATGCGTCACTGCTTAGGGTTACACTGATCTCTAGACCGTCAAAGCGTTGATCGCGCTCCGGCCGCAGCCGTTTCGCGCCGTCCACGGAGTTGTCAACCAGATCTATGACTGCGCGATTCAGCAGCAGGTCGCGCGTCAACATCTCTACAAAGAGTGCTCGCGTCGGCGTGACGTCAATCTCGTCATCGCCCAACTCGTCGCTTGCCAAGCCATTCGGATCGTCGACCATGCCCACCCCCTCCGGCGTTGGTATCCCGCTACATTCAAAAAGCGCAAGCGCTATTCGTCGGAGCTAACTTACTGTCCAGGAAGGCGCTTGCTCATGCAATATGCTCAACCTAGATGTCCTACCCTGACGGGGCTAAACTGCCATGCGGGTTCACCGGTAGCTGCAGATGGACCAACCTTGAATGGACACGCGTACGCCGGAGCAACGCACCCGGATTATGAGAGCGGTGCGAACGGCGAACACAGGTCCGGAGTGGATCGTCCGGCGCCTCCTTCACGCCGCCGGGTATAGATACCGACTTCACCGGAAGGGCTTGCCTGGCCGCCCAGACATTGTGTTTCCCAGCCGCAGAAAGGCCATATTCGTGCATGGCTGCTTTTGGCATTGTCATGGTTGCTCAAAGGGCCTCGCCCCAAAATCGCGCCTCGACTACTGGGACTCGAAGCTCGCAGCAAACCGCGCGAGGGATGCTCGCAATCAGGAGCAACTGGCCGCCCTCGGCTGGCAATGTCTGACGGTTTGGCAGTGCGAGACTCGGAATCAGGAGGAGCTGCTGCAACGGCTGAAATCTTTTGTGGATGGATCGGAGAAATCGATCGACAAGGCATCCGCGCTGGGGTAATCGGTTCTGCAGATAGGGAGGGAAGGCCGTGGCGCGTCCGATTGCCATCGATCTTTTTGCTGGTGCGGGCGGGATGTCGCTCGGGTTCGAGCAGGCGGGCTTCGATGTGGCGGCAGCCGTAGAGGTCGATCCCATTCACTGCGCGGTTCACGAGTATAATTTCCCGCGGACGGCCGTCATATGCAGCTCTGTCGTCGGCCTAACCGCCGAACGGATTAGGCGGGAAGCCCGGCTGGCCGATGCGGAAGTTGCCTGCGTCTTCGGTGGGCCGCCGTGCCAAGGCTTTTCGCTTATCGGCCATCGGGTCTTGGACGACCCCAGGAATAGTCTTGTTCTCGAATTCGTTCGTCTCGTAGGAGAGTTGAAGGCGCGGTTCTTCGTCTTCGAGAACGTGAAGGGGCTCACCGTAGGCAGCCAGAGACAATTCCTGAGCGAGTTGGTCGGCGCGTTCGAGCAGATCGGTTACGAGGTGCGGTTGCCCTGGCAGGTGTTGAACTCCGCAAATTACGGAGTACCGCAAAGCCGTGAGCGCCTGATCCTCCTCGGAGCTCGGAAGGGTTGCCGCGTGCCGGAATATCCTGCTCCCCAAACGAACCGCGCCGGAAGTCGAAAGCTCCTTCCCAACCTGCCCATAGGACCGACTTGTGGGGAAGCCTTAGGAGATTTGCCGGATGCCGATCGTTTCACGTCGCTCCTTGAAAGCGATCATCAACGGATCTCCAGATACGGGAAGCCCTCGCCTTACGCGGCGGAGTTGCGCTGCCTGACGAACGATGCGTGGCATTTCGGCCATCCTCGGGAATGGCGACCGGAGTACCTGACCTCAAGCGCGCGGACCACGCATACCGATATCTCGCGCGAGCGGTTCGCGCGGACGGAACAGGGGGATGTGGAACCGATAAGCCGGTTTTTCCGCCTGCCGGAGCATGGCGTCTCCAACACTTTGCGCGCTGGCACAGACGGAGCTCGGGGAGCGTTCACGAGCCCGAGACCGATCCACTACAAATATCCGCGGTGTGTCACAGTGCGGGAAATGGCGCGTCTCCATGGTTTTCCGGACTGGTTCCGGTTGCATGCAACAAAATGGCATGGCGCGCGTCAGATCGGCAACGCCGTACCGCCGCCCCTCGCTCGCGCAATCGCGACTGGGGTGATGCAATCAATGCGGATCGCTCCGGCTCGTATTTCCCAGCCGCTTCCCCTTGGCGATCCCAATCTGCTTCACATGGAGATGTCCGAGGCTGCAGAACACTTCGGCGTAGAGAAGCCGGATTCGCGTCGCGACCGGAAGAGCGGTGCCAAGAAGCGGAAGCAGCATGAGATTGAGGCTGTTCGCCTCCGACTGGTGAAGGTGTAACCCACCGTCATGCCTTCTGAAAAGACGCAGGTCCTGGAATACCTCGGTAAGCGCTACCTTGCAGGGGATTTCCCAGATGGAATAATTCGCAACGACGACGTGGTGGACGCGATCCGCGTCACCGGCGCTAGTTTGAGTAAGAGCAATCCAGCGAATTTCCTCAAGGACGTTATCCGCAAGACATCAGCCAATCAAAACTGGCCCACGTTGCTCAAAGAAGAACGCGTTACAGCCCGGCAGCGATATGGCGAGAAGCGCGTAATGCAGTTCATACCCTACGGGGAAGACCAAAACGTCCCTTTTCCAGACCCTTTTGAGCCTGACGAGGCGACGCGCGTTCACTTAGTGCAAACGGCATCGCTGCCCTATGTCGCGCGTCATCTTGGCCGGTCAGAGGAGACATGGCTGACTCAGATCGCTGTGAACCTTCGATTGGTCGAGACCCAATTGGCGCTCTTTTCAGAGGGCGATCAGCGGGAGCATCTTCGCGATATCTATCACCTGCAGACGGGTATAAAGACCCAGCCCGAAATCGATGCCAGCTTCATTGCGAGCTACACGAGCAGCGACGATGAGCAGATCCTCCCTGACTATACTTTTATCACCTGTGAGGTGAAGCAGAGGAATGAGCGGATACTTCCAGATCAGATAAGGGAGCAGATCGCAAAGGCATTCGACATCACTGCATCGCTGGTTGACCCTGCTATCGCGTATGTGAAGGCGCTTGCGATGAAGGTCGTTCCGGTACCAGCGGCCGTCGGCCAGCGCGAGTTTGGTGTTTACGTGGTCGAGTTCAACTCCATCGCCCGGGATGAGTTTGACCAAGAGTATCGAAACTCGCCAGATCCAGAAGCTCTCTACCGCATGCCGCTGGCTCGCTGCGCGACTACGCTGTTCCGCCTGTCTCCGCGCATTAAGGCGATAGGGTAACCACAACCGCCACCCACAGTCGGTAGACGCATAGTCTGCATTCCCGTCCAACACGCGCATGGGGAAGGCGAAGAAGCTGGGTGGGTTGCATCAGGTGATCGCGGATAACGTCCGGCGTCACCGCAAGGCGCACAAGGGGCTGTCGCAGGAGAAGCTCGCCGAGCAGTGCGGCTATCATCGCACCTATGTCGGGATGATCGAACGCGGCGAGCGCAACATCACCATCGCTACGCTGGAGGCTCTGGCGGGGGCGCTGGGGGTGGAGCCGCTGCGGTTGCTCGAGAAGGCGTGACGCCGCAGGGACCGGCCGGCGCGAGCGCCGTCAGGGCGTGGACCCAGAAAGCGAGGCAGTCCGAGGCCTCGTCGGTGAGGCCGAGGCTGCCGTCGTCGTGCCGCGCCGCGAAGGCCTCCGCCTCGAAATGCGCGGCGATCGGCTCGGCCTGGTCGGGCGGGACGGCGGCCGCGCCGGCGGCCTCTGCCGGGGTCAGGCGGCGGCCGGAGAGCGCGGCTTCGTAGAGGGCGAGGAGGAAGCGCCACGACGCGTCGCTCGGCGGGAGGGCGCGGTGCGCATGGGCGCGCTCGGCGGCGAGGAGCGCCCGCACCGCCCGCTGTTCCGGCGCATTCGCGTCCTCGTGCCCTGAGGCGGCTTCGGCTTCCGGCACCGGCGGCATGCTCCTCGCTTTTCGCCGAATATGATGACTATAGTGTGCGGAAAGCGCAAGGGCTACTTGCGCGCTGCGGTGGACAATCCCTTTCGCGTGTGGTAGAACATACTTCGAACAATCGACTCGCAGGTGCCGCCATCGCCCGTCCGTTCACAGCCCGACAGCGTCAAGAAAACACCCGGTTCCTCGCCGCCCTCGCGCGCACCGGCAACGCCCGCCTGTCGGCGCGGGAGGTGGGGGTGAAGTACTCGACCATGCAGCATCGGCGCGCGGGACATCCCGATTTCGCCAGCAAGTGGGACGTCGCGCTGGTCGACGCGCATGCGCGGTTCCATGCGCGGCCCCTCGACTCGGGCCGAGGGCCGGAGCCTGTCCTGAGCGACGGCGACAGGCGGCGTCGAAGGGCTCGGGATGAGCGGGCCAAGGACGCGCGGCGGCGCGGCGGCTCTGCTCTCAGGACGCAGGGTGGCGAGCCTCTGGTGGTGCGGACGAAGAGCGGACGGCTGCAGGTGCGGCCGGCGCATCGGGGCAAGCTCACCAAGGCGGCCGAGCAGCTGTTCCTCCAGGCGCTGGCGGCGACCGCCAACGTGCGGCTGTCGGCCGCGGCGGCGGGAGCGTCGGCGGCGGCCTTCTATCGCCGGGCGAAGCGCGACCCGGCCTTTGCGCGAGAAAAGAGGCGGGCGCTGGAGATGGGCTACACCAGGCTCGAATGCGCGGCGTGGGCGGCGGCAGCGCCGGACGCCCATGCCGACGACGCCTGGTTCGACGCCGAGCCGGCGCCGATCCCGCCGATGACCGCGACCGAGGCGATGCACCTGCTCGCCCTCCACCGGGGCAGCGTGCGCGGCGGGCGCGAGGCGGGGCACCGTCCGCGCCGGCGCGGCGAGAGCGAGGAGGCCTATCTGGCGCGGCTGCGGGCGGTGTCGGCGGCGGAGCTGACCCGGGCGCGCGAGGAAGAGGCGGTGCGCGCGGCGATCGAGAAGGACGCGCACGCGCCGCCGCCGGAGCTGCCGCCGCTGCCGGCGCTCGACCGGGTCACCGGGTGGAGCAAGGCGTCGGGCGGGCCGCCGCACCACCCCGGCGTGCCGCTGTTCGGCGGGTGGCGGATCGAGGATATGCGACGATCCCGGCGGAAGTGAGGAGAAGCCGGCGTTCGCCCGGATGACGGGAGAAGGGGGGACAGCCGATCCGGCCGGCCCGCGGCCCGGTCCTCGCCGGCCATTCCCGGCCTCGCGCCCGGCACGGACCGGACCATTCCCCGGCAGCCACCCCGGCCGCGGCGCGGCCATGGCCGGTCCCGGCCGGACAAGCGCACCGGAAAGCGCCGGGCGGCGGCCACGGCGGTCCGGCTTCGCCGCCGGTCCCTCCGGCTCGCCGCGGGTCCCGGGCGAGTCCCGCCGGGACTGCGGCCCCTCGGCCCCCCTCAGCCCTTCGCCCGCACCGCCGCCGCCGCCGCTGCGGCCGCTTCGGGCTTGATGCCGAAGCGGCCGTAGGTCTTGTCGACGGTGGGGTCGAGGCGGCGGGCGATGGCGAGGTCGCGGCCCGCCTCGGCGTCGCGGTGGAGGCGGGCGAGGACGATGCCGCGCAGGTAGCGGCTCGCCGACTTGCCGGGCGTCGCGGCGAGCACGGCGTCGAGGTCGCGCAGCGCCTCGGCGTAGCGGCCCATGCGGAACCAGACCATCGCCCGGCTGTCGAGCGCGGCGCCGGTCGCGGAACTGAGCTCGATCGACTCGGTGCAGTCCTTGAGCGCGGTGTCGAGCATCAGCGCGCGGGTGCCCTTGACCCAGCAGCGGCCGTTGAGGAGCGAGGGCGAGCCGGGCTTCTCGACGACCAGGGTGTCGTAGAGCTTCACCGCCTCCGCCGCGTCGCCATATTCGCCGATCAGCCCGGCCTTCGCCTCCTGGAGCGCGGCGCGGGTGTCGCCGCCCAGCGCGATGCGCTCGTCGAGCAGGGCGACGCCGCCGGCGAGGTCGCCATGCTCGGCGTCGAGCCGGGCGACGCTGGCGATGGCCTGGACCGAGGACGGGTCGAGCTGGCGCGCGGCCTCGGCGTCGGCGACGGCGGCGGGGACGTCGCCGAGCACTTCGCGGACGGCGGCGCGGCGCAAGTAGAGGGCGACGCTCGGCTCGATCGCCAGCGCCCTGGTGAGGTCGGCGAGCGCGCCCTTGCGGTCGCCGATGCCTTCGCGGAAGGCGGCGCGGCTCGCATAGCCGCCGACCTCGTCCGGGTCGTTGGCGATGACGGCCGTATAGACGTCGTCGATCGCCTTGATCTGGGTCGCGCCGGCCGGGTCGGCGCCGGCCAGCTCCCAGTAGCGCCGCGTCGCCTCGGGGGCGACGAGGCGCGGCGCGTTGGCCTTGATCACCGCGGCCCGGTCGCGCTCCGACGGGATGTCGGCCGCGGCGATCTCGCCGCCGGCGGCCGCGACCGTCTCGTCGACGGTGACGGTGCCGCCGTCGAGGCGGGCGGAGCGGGCGATGGCGGCGCCGGCGACGCGGGCGACCGTCTCCGGCTGGCCCTCGAGGGTGAAGCCGCGGCCGCCGTCGGGAAGCCGCACCGCGACCCGCATGTGCGCGGCGAACGGGCCCGCCGCCACCACCGGGATCGCCTTCCAGGCGGGGCGGGTGCGGTCGGGGGCGAATTCGAGGCCGGCGGTGGCGCTGGCGAGAAGGCGCTTCAGCCGGCGGTCCTCGGTGCGCCAGTGGCTCGCGGTGACGCCGCGCGCGGTGAGGGTCAGGGTGCCGGCGACGGGATCGGTGGCCATGGTCGCGCTGGCGATGCGGGCGTCGCCGACGAAGCCGCGCAGCACCTGGCCGATCGCCTGCCGCTTCTGCTTCTCCGGCAGCTCGGAGAAGCTCGCGCTCATCGCCGCCGCCGCGCCGCCGCGCACCACCGCTTTGGCGTCGAACACGCTGGGCAGGTCGGCGCTGCTGCTCTCGTCCGCCGCGACCGTCACGTCCATGAACGGCCGGGCCGGCACCCGCGGCACGATGCGCAGCAACTCGGCACCCGCGGCGCGGACGGGAAGGACGGTATGGAAGGGCGGGGTGTCGCGGATATCGGGCAGGCGCGACCACATGCCGGTGCCGTCGAGCCACAGCGTCTCGCCGCCGACATCGGCCTTGACGAGGACGTGGTTGAACGCGGCGACGCTCGGCAACCGCTCCGCCACGAAGTCGCCGAGCTGGATATGGGCGAGCACCGGCTCCGCCTCGATCTTCATCGCGTGGAGCAAGGCGAGCAGGAGCAGGGTCTTCGCCTTGCAATCGCCGTAGCGCAGCGCCCAGGTCCGGGCCGGCTTCTGCGGCACGTAATTGCCGCCGTTCATGCCGACCGCGAGGTAGCGGACCTTGTCCTGGACCAGCTCGAGCGCCCGCTGGGTGCGGCCGAGCGGCGTCGCCTCCGCCTTCATGATCGCGTCGACCTCGGCGGCGAGCGGGCTGCCGAGGGCGATCGCGCCGTCGGTGGCGTAGAGCGGCGCCATCACCTTAGAGACGTCGGCCCAGTCGGCGAAGCTGGTCAGCTCGATCAGCGGCGGGTGGCGGAAGCGGGTCGGCGCGTCCGCCGGCATGTCGGGCTGCTTGGGCGCGGGCAGCGCGAAGGAGAGCTCGGTATAGTCGCCCTTCACCGCCGTCGTCGGCGCGACGCCCTCGGCATGGACTTTCCAGCGCGGCGGGGCGGCGGTCGGCCAGGAGAGGGCGAGGTGGACATAGCCGACCCGCGCCGGGGCGGCGACCAGCGCCTCCTCGCCCTGGACCCTTCCGGCGAGCGCGCCGTCCTTCGACGTCGTCGTGAGCCTGAGCCTGAGAATGTCGCCGACCTGGAGGCCCTCCACCGGCAGCGTCGCGGTCAGGATGCCGGTGAGCTCGCGCTGCTCGAGCGACTGCTCGCGGCGCAGGACGGTGAACCTCTGCCCCTGGGCGAGAAGGTCGATGCGCTTGTCGCCGCGCAGGATCGAGAGCTCGTGGACGATGAGGTCGCCCTTGTCCGGCGCCCACGGGATGGTGAGGGTGGCGAGCTGCGACAGCATTTCGGGCGAGGCGACCCGCGTCGCGGTGTCGACATAGGAAGAGAGGCGGCCGTTCTCGATGCGCTGCTGCGAATCGAAGATGACGACGGCCGGAGCATCCTTGGCGATCTGGGCCGGATCGGGCGCCGGCGTCGGCACCACCCAGGCCGGCGCCGGCTGGTAGAGCGGCGTCTCGCTGGCGAGCGCCGGCGACGCCGCGCAGGCGGCCGCGGCCGCAAAACAGGTCCAACCGATATGCCGCACGATCCGTCCCCGGGAAGCTTGCCTTGGAAGCGGTATCGCTAGCGCGTGAAACGGCGGAAATCACGCGCTTTTCCATCGGGCCCGCGAAGGATCGCCGGGAGCGGCGGCGCCACTCGCGGGCGGCCTCGACAAGGCGGGCGCCGCGGCCATAGGAAGAGCCCGCGACGGGCGAGGAGGGACGGTTGCGAACCCGCTGGAGAGATTGGCTGATCCTGCTCGCCGCGGCGATGCCCGGCGTGGCGGCCGCGGCGCCGCTCGCCACCGTCGACCGCCACGGCGCCTATGTGGCGGTGGAGCCCTACGGCCCGAACATCGTGCGGATCACCCTCGCCACGGATCCCGCGCTCGCGGCGGCCCCCGCCGGCTACGGCGTCATCGGGAAGCCCGACGCCACCGGCTGGGCGCACCGGAGCGAGGCCGGGAGCGACGTCTTCGCCTCGGCCGGCCTCGTCGTGCGGGTGGCGGCGCAGCCGTGGCCGAAGGCGCCGAGCCAGATGGAGCGCTATTTCGCGCCCTCGCTGCCGCCCCTCTCGCTCTCGATCGGCCGCGCCGACGGCACGCCGCTCGCTCAGCTGACGGGCTGGGAGATGGCGCCGCACGTCGTCAACGGCGAGAAGACCTTCCGGGTCGGCGCGACCTTCGCCGCGCCCGCCGACGAGCATTATTACGGGCTCGGCCAGAACCAGGAGGGGGTGCTCGACCTCAAGGGCCGGACCATCGACTGCCGGCACGATTACGACGCGCCGGCGGGGGAGACGGTCTGCGTGCCCTTCATGGTGACGAACAAAGGCTACGGCATCGTCTGGGACAATCCGTCCGCCACCACCGTCTCCCCGGGCCTCCACAATGCGACGCGCTGGCAGTCGGAGGTGGGCGAGCGCGTCTCCTTCTTCGTCATCTCCGGCGCGACGACCGACGCACTTTATGCCGGCTATGCCCGCCTCACCGGCGAGACGCCGCTGCCGCCCAAGGCCGCGTTCGGGCTCATCCAGTCCAAGGCGCGCTACGAGAGCCAGCAGGAGCTGCTCGGCATCGCCGAAGGCTATCGGAAGCGCGGCTATCCGCTCGACGTGATGGTGCTGGACTGGTTCTACTGGACGCGGATGGGCCAGCTCGACATCGATCGCAGCCTCTTCCCCGATCCGAAGGGAATGAACGACGCCCTCCACGCGATGGGGATGCGGAGCATCGTCAGCGTCTGGCCGCGGTTCGAGCGCGAGAGCCGCTATTACGACATGCTCGCCGCCAAGGGCTGGTTCCTGCACGACAAGGACGGCCACGTCATCGACGGCCTGCCGATGCGTTCCGATCGCGCCGGGGCGCTGATCGACAGCACCAACCCCGACGCGCGCGACTGGTTCTGGGGCAGGATCCGCGACAATATCGCGAGCCAGGGTTTCGACTGGTTCTGGCTCGACGAGACCGAGCCCGACCTGGTGCCCGACGGCGGCTCTTACGCGATCGGCTCGGGCGACCGCTATCACAACCTCTTCCCGCTCGTGCACACCGAAGGCGTGGCGGAGGGGTCGGCGCGCGACCGGCCGCAGCTTCGCAATCTCATCCTCGCCCGCGCCGCCTATCTCGGCGCGCAGCGCACCGGGGCGATCTTCTGGTCGTCCGACGTCCATGCCACGTGGGAGGCGCTGCGGCGGCAGGTGCCCGCCGGGCTCGGCTTCACCGCCTCGGGCCTCGCTTACTGGAGCAGCGACACCGGCGGCTGGCAATGGCCGAACGGGCCGAAGGCGCCGCATGCGCCGCTCGTCGATCCCGCGGGCGCGAAGGCGATGGGCGCGAACTATCCCGATTATCCGGAGCTGTTCGTCCGCTGGTTCGAGTATAATGCGCTGACCCCGACCTTGCGCATCCATGGTCTCAGGCCGGCCACGGCGATCTGGGAGTACGGGGCGGCCGCCGAACCGATCCTCGCCAAGTGGCTGACGCTGCGCTACCGGCTCCTCCCCTATCTCTACGCGCTCGGCCGCCACACCTACGAGACCGGTGCGCCGTTCATGCGCGCGCTGTTCATGGACTTTCCCAACGATCCCGCCGCCGCGAACCTCGGCGACCAATATATGCTCGGCCCCGCCTTCCTCGTCGCGCCGGTGACCGAGCAGGGCGCGACGAGCCGCAGCGTCTACCTCCCGGCCGGCAGCGACTGGTACGATTACTGGACGGAGCGGCGCTATGCGGGCGGCCAGACGATCGCCGCCGCGGCGCCGATCGACCGCATCCCCGTCTTCGTCCGGGCGGGGTCGATCGTGCCGCTCGGCATCGAGGTGGCGAGCACCGCGTCGCCGCAGCGGCTTGCCGAGTTGCGCGTCTATCCCGGCCGCGACGGCGCGTTCACCCTCTATGACGACGACGGCACCACCAACCGCTACCGCCAAGGGCAGGGGACCAGCGCCACGCTGCGCTGGGACGATCGCGCCCGCCGCCTGACAGCCTCTGGCCGCCTGCCGACCGGGCAGGACCCGCAGCCGCTGGTGCGGGTGATCGAGGCCCGTCCGTGAAGCGCCTGAGCCTGCTGGCCGCGGCCGCGATCCTCTCGGCCGCGGCGCCGCTGCCGCGCATCGTCGCAGAGCCGGGCGGACGACACGCCTTGCTCGTCGACGGAACGCCGTTCGTGATCCTCGGCGGCCAGGCGAACAATTCGAGCAACTACCCGGCCGTGTTGCCGAAGGTGTGGCCCGTCATCCGCGCCCTCCACGCCAACACCCTCGAAATTCCCGTCGCCTGGGAGCAGGTCGAGCCCGTCGAAGGACGATTCGACTTCTCCTACCTGGACGAACTGCTGCGCCAGGCGCGAGAGGAGAAGGTGCGGCTCGTTCTCCTCTGGTTCGCCACGTGGAAGAACACGTCGCCCAATTACGCGCCCGAATGGGTCAAGACGGACAACCGCCGCTTTCCGCGCATGGTCCGCCCCGACGGCAAGCCGCACGGCGTCCTGTCGCCGCACGGCCACTCGACGCTCGAGGCCGACAAGCGCGCCTTCGTCGCCTTGATGACCCATCTGCGCGACTCCGATCCGGACCATCAGGTCATCATGGTGCAGGTCGAAAACGAGATCGGCAGCTACGGGCTGGCGCGCGACCATTCCCCCGAGGCCGAGCGGCTGTTCCGTGGCCCGGTGCCGTCGGCGCTCGCGCGGCTGAAGGGCAGGGGCGGCAGCTGGAGCGAAGTGTTCGGAGACTTTGCCGACCAGGCGTTCGCGAGCTGGCACATGGCGCGCTATGCCGACGAGATCGCCGCGGCCGGCAAGGCGGTGATGGCGCTGCCGATGTATTGCAACTCGGCGCTCGGCAACCCGTTCGACGCGAGGGCGGCCTCGACGACGCCGAGCGGCGGTCCGCAGTGGAACATGATCGACGTGTGGAAGGCGGCGGCGCCCCATATCGATTTCGTCGCCCCCGACATCTACAATCACGACGCGCGGGAGGTCGCGCAGATCCTCGCTTATTACGAACGGCCGGACAACGCCCTGTTCGTGCCCGAGCTCGGTAACGCGCCGGACCAGGCGCGATACGTCTGGCCGATCCTCGGCCGCGGCGCGATCGGCGTCGCGCCGTTCGGCACCGACGCGACCGGCTATTCCAATTACCCGCTCGGCGCCAAGGACCCGGCATCGCTCGGCGCATTCGCGTCCAAGTTCGCGCTGTTCGCTCAGGCAGGACCGGCGTGGGCGCGCCTCGCCGCCGACCATCCGAGCTGGGGCGTCGCCAAGGGCGCCGATGCCGCCGACCGCTCGATCGTGCTCGGCCGCTGGCGCGTCACCGTCTCGTTCGAGCAATGGGCGTTCGGGGAACGGGACTGGACCTGGATCAAGTCCGACCCGCACCCGACCCAAGGCCAGCCGGTCGGCGGCGCACTCGTCGTGCAGGCCGGCCCCGACGAATTCC
>JAFAZW010000033.1 GCA_019239415.1 Alphaproteobacteria bacterium | reverse complement strand
CCATGTTCTTCATAGCGCGCATGTGGTCGACGGTGATGACGTCGGCATTGCCGGTGGCGGTGACGAAGATGTCGGCACGCGACGCGGCCTCCTCCATCGTCACGACCTCATAGCCCTCCATCGCGGCCTGCAGCGCGCAGATCGGGTCGATCTCGGTGACGAGGACGCGGGCGCCGCCGTTGCGGAGCGACGCGGCCGAGCCCTTGCCGACGTCGCCGAAGCCGGCGACGCAGGCGACCTTGCCGGCGAGCATCACGTCGGTGCCGCGGCGGATCGCGTCGACCAGGCTCTCCTTGCAGCCGTAGAGATTGTCGAACTTCGACTTGGTGACGCTGTCGTTGACGTTGATCGCGGGGAAGGGGAGCTTGCCCTGCTTGCTGAGCTCGTAGAGCCGGTGCACCCCGGTGGTGGTCTCCTCGGAGACGCCGCGGATCGCCTTCACGGTCTTGGTGAGGAAGCCGGGCGACTTGGCGATGACCCGGCGGACGGTGGCCTGGAAGACCTCCTCCTCCTCGTTGGTCGGCGCGGGGAACGCCTCGCCCGCCTCGATGCGCGCGCCCCACAGGGCAAACATGGTGGCGTCGCCGCCGTCGTCGAGGATCATGTTGCAAGTTTCGCCATTGCCCCAGTCGAAGATCTTCTCGACGTAATCCCAATATTCCTCGAGGGTCTCGCCCTTCACGGCGAAGACGGGGACGCCGGTCGCGGCGATGGCGGCGGCGGCATGGTCCTGGGTCGAGAAGATGTTGCACGAGGCCCAGCGGACCTGCGCGCCGAGCGCGGTCAGCGTCTCGATCAGCACCGCGGTCTGGATCGTCATGTGGAGCGAGCCGGTGATCCGCGCTCCCTTCAGCGGCTTCGACGCGCCGAACTCTTCCCTGAGCGCCATCAGGCCGGGCATTTCGGTCTCGGCGATCTCGATCTCCTTGCGGCCGAAATCGGCGAGGCCGATGTCGCGGATCACATAATCGTCGAACTGGGTCTTGGCCTGCGTCGCCACGAAGGGTCTCCTCAAAACGAAAGAAAGACCGTCGGGCAGGCCGGCGGTCGCGCGCCGCTCCCCTAGCCGCCGCGACCCCCGGATGCAAATATAAAGATATCTTTATATGTGGCCTGAGCCGTCATCCCGGCGAAGGCCAGGATCTCGTGGAGCAGGGCTGAGCGCCTTCCGGACGGAGATCCCGGCTTCCGCCGGGATGACGGTCAACGGTCGACGGGGGGCTCAGGCGCCGTATCCACCGCCGCGTGCATGGCGCTGGCGAAGCTCACCGCCTGGCACGGGCCCCCCGGCAGGGCGGGAGGCGGGCCGAGGCGATCCGCGACGGCGAGCAGCCGGGCGAGCTCCCCGCCCGCTGCGGCGGCATCCTCGGCCGCGGCGGCCGCGTCCCGGCACAGCTCGGGCGTCGTCGCGTCGGCGCCATATTGGTTGGCGAGCGCGGTGGCGAAGCTGTCATAGGCCCGCTCGCCTACCTTGTCTCCGGTCGCGAACTGCGCCTTGAGCAGGGCGTTGGCGGCCTGGATCGTCTCGCGATTGTTGCGCACGAAGGCGCCGTAGGAGGCCTCGATGTCGGCGCCGATCGCCCGGCAGCGCAACGTCGCCACCATCAGCCGCGACTGAAGGTCGCGCACCTTCGCCGCGGCGGCGCCTTCGGTCTTCCAGCAGCCGGCGGCGGTCGCCGGGGTGGCAAGCAGCAAGGCCGCGGCGGCGAGGCCGGCGGCGCCTTTCAGGATCGGTTTACGCATGACGTCGACTCCCGCTCTCTCGGGCCGCGCACATGCGGCCGAGTCGGGAGGGTCCCACCTGCGGGTCACCGAATGGTTAACGAGTGCGGTGAGCCGATGTTAAGCTTTGCGCCGCCACTGGTTGATCACCTCGTAGGCCATGACCGCGGTCGCGACGGCGGCATTCAGGCTGTCCGCCTTGCCGAGCATCGGCATCTTCACGAGGAGGTCGCATTCGGCCTCATAGTCCGCCGGCAGCCCCTGCGCTTCGTTGCCGACCAGGATGAAGGCGGGCGGGGCATAAGCGGGGTCCTGATAGTCGAGGCCCGCCTGGAGGCTGGTGCCGATGAGCTGGCCCGGGCCGGCGCGCAGCCAGGTGAGGAACTCGCTCCAGCGCGCGTGGGCGAGGCGCTGGGTGAACAACGCCCCCATCGTCGCGCGTACCGCCTCCACCGAGAAGGGGTCGACGCAGTCGTCGACCAGGATCACGCCGCCCGCGCCGACCGCGTCGCCGGTGCGCAGGATCGTGCCGAGATTGCCGGGGTCCCGCAGCGCCTGCGCGACGATCCACAACGGCGCGGCCGCCCGGTCGATCCCCGCCAGCGACAGGTCGAAGGCGCGGTAGACGCCGAGGACGGTCTGCGGATTGTCCTTGCCCGACAGTTTGTGGAGGATGTCGGCATTGGTCTCGATCGCCTCGCCGCCCGCGGCCTCGGTCTCGGCGACGAGCGCGTCGAGCAGGGGATGCCGGGTGCCTGTTCCGAAGAACAGGGTGACCGGAACATGACCCGCCTCGTGCGCCTCGGCGAGGATGCGAAGGCCCTCGGCCATGAAGAGGCCGGTCTCGCGCCGGTGCTTCTTGTCGCGCAGCGCCCGCGTCTCCTTGACGAGCGGGTTCGAGAAGGCCGTGATTTCGCGGGGCATCGGCACGCGTTAGCACAATCCTCCATCCCTTCCAGGGAGGGGATTATTCCTCCCCGAAGGCGTCCTCGACCAGCTGCGACAAGGCGGCGACCGCCTCGTCCGCGCCGTCGCCCTCGGCCCGGATGGTGATCGTGTCGCCCATCGCGGCGCCGAGCATCATCAGCCCCATGATCGAGGTGCCGGTGACCTTCGAGCCGTCCTTCTCGACCTCGACCGATGCGGTCTGGGCGGCCGCCAGGGTGACGAAGCGCGCGCTCGCGCGGGCGTGAAGGCCGCGGCGGTTGACCAGCGTGACGGTGCGTTCGGCCACGCTCAGACCGTCTCTCCGAGAATCTCGCTGGCCACGGAAATATATTTGCGCCCGGCCTCGCGCGCGGCGGCGACGGCCGCCCTGACGTCCATCGCCTTGCGCGCGCCCTCGAGGCGGATGAGCATGGGCAGGTTGACGCCGGCGATCACCTCGACCTGCTCCGACTTCATCAGGCTGATGGCGAGGTTCGACGGCGTGCCGCCGAACAGATCGGTGAGGATGATGACGCCGCTGCCGTCGTCGGCGCGGGCGATCGCCGCGGCGATGTCGTTGCGGCGGCTCTCCATATCGTCGTCCGGGCCGATGCAGATCGCCTCGACCTGCTTCTGCGGCCCCACCACATGTTCCATGGCGGTGACGAACTCAGCCGCCAGCCGCCCATGGGTAACCAGCACCAGACCAATCATTCGAACTTCCCATCCTGCGGCCCCGCCCCGCGGCCGCGCTCGACCCCGTCGCGAGGCCGCGACGCAAGGTCTCGATGCTCGACCGTGGGCGAAAATCCCGCTTCGCGCAACCGGTTGGCGACACGCTCGGCGACGTGGACCGAGCGGTGTCTCCCGCCGGTGCAGCCGAACGCGATCGTCACATAGGACTTGCCCTCGGCCCGATAGCGCGGAAGCAGGGCGAGGAGAAGCGCTTCGATATCGGCGATCGCGCCATAGCCCTCGTCGCCGGCAATATGGTCCGCGACGGCGTCGTCCTGTCCGGTCAGGTCGCGAAGCTCGTCCTCCCAATAGGGATTGCGCAGGAAGCGGACGTCGAAGACGGTGTCCGCATTGCGTGGCAAGCCGCGCGAGAAGCCGAAGGAGAGGATGGTGAGCGTCGGGGCCGAGGACGGACTGCCGAACCGCTCGCGAACCTGTTGCTGCAGCGCGTTGGGGGTCGTGTCGGTGGTGTCGACGACATGGTCGGCCCAGCGCCGCAGCGGCTCCATCAGCTCGCGCTCGGCGTCGATGCCGTCCGTTGCCGGCCGGTCGGGCGCGAGCGGGTGGCGCCGCCGCGTCTCCGAATAGCGGCGCAGCAACTCGGCGCCCGCGCAGTCGAAGTAGAGCGTCTCGATCGGGAAAGCGTGGCCGCCCGCCAACGCCTTGATCTGGCCGACGATGCGGCGCGCGTCGAAGTCGCGGGTGCGGCTGTCGATGCCGATCGCGAGCGGCCGCCGTCGCCGCGCACTGTCCTTGCCGAGCGGCGTCTCGAGCAGGTGGTCGAGGAGGGACAAGGGCAGGTTGTCGACCACTTCCCAGCCGCAATCCTCGAGTGTCCGCAGGGCGGTCGACTTCCCGGCGCCCGACAGGCCCGTGACGAGAAGGATGCGCTGGGGATCGGGAGCGGCGGTCAAGAGCTCAGGCCGTAGAGTCGGAGCGCCGCTTCTACCTTGAGCGGTGCCGAGGCCTCAAGCGCGGCGAGCGCGACCGCGGGAATCACAACGCCTTCGATATCGGCCGTGCCCGGCCGGTCCGGCAGCCGTTCGGGCGTCGCGTCGAGCTCGACGACGAGGCACAAGGGGATGTCCGAAACTCTCGGCCGCTCGACGATGCCGACGCCGCGCATCTCGATCTTGCCCGCGATCCTGTCCGGTGCGCTGGCGAGGAGGCGGCCGTGCCCGCCGCGAAGCTCGGTATAATCGTCGCTCACGAGCACGGCGCCGCGGTCGATGAGGCGCAGGGCAAGGTCGGACTTGCCGCTGCCGGACCGTCCGCGCAGCAGCACGCCGCGCCCGTCGATCGCGACGGTCGTGCCGCGGACGGGAGCGGTCACGGCGTCGGTGCCGGAAAGTGCAGGACGAACCGCGCGCCGCTGCCGCCGTCCCGCCGGTCCTCGACTTCGATCCGGCCGTCATGGCCGGCCATGGTCGCGGCGGCGATGGCGAGGCCAAGGCCAGAATGCCGTCCGAACGCCTCCTCCTCCGGCCGCAGGGAGTGGAAGCGGCGGAAGATGTCGTGCCGCCGCGCGGGCGCGATGCCCGGCCCCTCGTCTTCGACGGTGACCGCCACTTCGCCGTCGACCCGCGCCGCGCCGACCTCGACGACGCCCCCGGCGGGGGAAAAGGAGACGGCGTTGTCGACGACATTGTCGATCGCCCGCGCCAGCCGCGCTTCGTCGCCCTGGACGATCGCGCTGCCGGCGCGCGGGCGGGCGAAGGCGATGTGCACGCCGCGGGCGCCGCCGCGCTCTTCCCACACGTCGAGCATCGCTTCGATCAGCGCGCCGAGGTCGACCGGCTCGAATCGCGCCCGCGACAGCTCCGCGTCCAGCCGGCTGACCTCGGCGATGTCGACGACGAGCCGGTCGAGCCTGGCCACGTCGTCGCGCAGCACGTCGAGGAGCTGGCGCCGGAGCGCGGGATCCTCGACCCGCTCGATCGTGTCGACCGCGGACCGAAGCGAGGCGAGGGGATTCTTGAGCTCGTGGGTCACGTCGGCGGCGAAGGCCTCGGTCGCGTCGATCCGGGTGCGCAGCGCCTGGCTCATGTCGCTGAGCGCGCGGGCGAGGAGGCCGATCTCGTCGCTGCGCTCGGGGAGGCGCGGCACGTGGACTTCACGCGCCCGCCCGAGCCGCACCTGGGTGGCCGCGCGGGCCAGCCGGCGGAGGGGCAGGGCGATGGTGTGGTTGAGGAACAGCGAAAGGAACACCGACAGCGCGAGGACGCTGAGCAATACCAGCCCGAGCGTTCCGCGCTCCTCGCGGACGCCGCGGCGGATCAGCCTCGCGTTGCGCGTCATCAGCAGCACTTCGCCGGTTTCCGCGACCGGCACTGCGGCGGAGATGAACGGCGTCCCTTCCGGCGCGATGCGGACCGTCGAGCGGCTCCGGCGGGTCGCGAGCGCCGCCGCCGCCTCGGGCCAGTCGGCGAGGCGCGAGGATTCAGGCGCGGCGAGCCCCGGCGGCTGGCGGCCGCCGGCGAGGGCGTTGAGCACGCGATCGAGCCGCCGCGAGAAGCGTTTCTCCCAATCCTCCTCGCGTGGATCGCGCAGGTCGTACGTCGGTGGTGCGCCCCGCCAGCTGTCGATCCTGAGCGCCCCGTCGGGGCCGTAGAGGCGGATGCGGGTGCGGCTGTCGGCGCCCAGCCGCACCAGCAGCGGGGCGCGCTCCTGGGGCTCGGCGAGCGCGAGCGAGTCGGCCGCGAGCCGCGCCTGGGTGGCGGTCGCGACGATCCCCTGCTCGGTCAGGCGGCGCCGATAGCCGTCGAGGTAGAAGATGCTGCCCGCGAGCAGCGCCAGCACCAGCACGTTGACGGCCAGCACCCGGTGGAGGATCCGCCAGCGGCCCCACCAGCGCAGCCGGCCCTCCTCCGCCTCCGGCGCCGGGACCCGCGCGGCCTCGCGCTCATTCCTCACCGAACCGGTACCCCACTCCGTAGAGCGTCTCGATGGCGCCGAAGTCCGGGTCAACCGCGCGGAACTTTCGGCGCATGCGCTTGATGTGGCTGTCGATCGTGCGATCGTCGACATAGATGTCGTCCTGGTAGGCGACGTCCATCAGCTGGTTTCGCGACTTCACCACCCCCGGGCGCTGCGCCAGCGCTTCCAGGATCAGGAACTCCGTGACCGTCAGCGTCACCTCGCGCCCGTCCCAGGCAACCCTGTGCCGCGCCGGGTCCATCGCCAGCCGGCCGCGGACGAGCCGCTCCTCCGCCGGCGCCTCCGCCTGCTGCTCCTCCGCCGCCGCGCGGAGCTCCGATCTCCTCAAAATAGCTTTAACTCTGGCGGTTAGGAGTCTGATGCTGAAGGGTTTGGTCACGTAATCGTCCGCGCCGAGGGCGAGGCCGAGGGCTTCGTCCAATTCCTCGTCCTTGGACGTCAGGAAGATGACCGGGAGGGCGCTCCTCTCCCTCAGCCGGCGGAGCAATTCCATCCCGTCCAGCCGCGGCATCTTGACGTCGAGGACGGCGAGGTCCGGCGGATTGTCGGTGAGCGCCTTCAACGCCGCCTCGCCGTCCGAATAGACGCGGGTCGCGAAGCCTTCGGCCTGCAGCGCGATCGACACCGAGGTCAGGATGTTGCGGTCGTCGTCGACCAGGGCGATCACTGCCGACATGTCGAAACGGCTCTTACCGGAGCCGAAATGGCCGCGCCACCCTTTGACGGAAAGCGGCCCCGCTACTATGGGAGCCGCAACGTTCCGGGCGCCCAATTGCCGCCCTTTTGTCTTATATTTAAAGGGAGATGATTGTGTCCGACCGCGTGCCCGCCTTCGGGCTTGCCGAGCAGGGGATCGTGACCCCGGCCGAGATCAGCTGGAACTTCGGCACGCCGCAGCTGGTCGAGGAAGCGCTGCGCCGCGGCGAGGGCCTGCTCGCCAAGGACGGCCCGCTGGTGGTGCGCACCGGCCAGCATACCGGCCGCTCCGCCAAGGACAAGTTCATCGTCCGCGACGCCGAGACCGAGAACACGATCTGGTGGGACAACAACGCCGCCCTCTCGCCCGACCATTTCGCCGCCCTGAAGGCCGACTTCCTCAAGGCGCTCGGCGAGAAGGAGCGGCTGTTCGTCGCCGACCTCTACGGCGGCTCGCAGGCCGAGCACCGCGTCCGTGTCCGCGTGATCAACGAGCTCGCCTGGCACAACCTCTTCATCCGCACCCTGCTGGTGCGCCCGGAGGCGGCGGACCTGCCCGGCTTCACGCCCGAATTCACCATCATCGACCTGCCCAGCTTCCGCGCCGTTCCCGCCCGCCACGGCACCCGCTCGGAGACGGTCATCGCCGTCAACCTCACCGAGAAACTGATCCTGATCGGCGGCACCGCTTATGCCGGCGAGATGAAGAAGTCGGTGTTCGGCATCCTCAATTACCTGCTCCCCGCCGAGGGGGTGATGCCGATGCACTGCTCGGCCAATATCGGCCCGGAGGGGGACACCGCCGTCTTCTTCGGCCTCTCCGGCACCGGCAAGACGACGCTCTCCGCCGACGCCAGCCGCACCCTCATCGGCGACGACGAGCATGGCTGGTCGGACACGGCCGTGTTCAACTTCGAGGGCGGCTGCTACGCCAAGATGATCCGCCTCTCGAGCGACGCCGAGCCCGAAATCTTCGCCACCACCAGGCGCTTCGGCACCGTGCTCGAGAACGTCGTGATCGATCCCGACACGCGGGAGCTCGACCTCGACGACGCGACCCATGCCGAAAATACCCGCGGCGCCTACCCGATCGAGTTCATCTCGAACTGCAGCCGCGAGAATATGGGCCCGGTGCCCAGGAACATCGTCATGCTCACCGCCGACGCGTTCGGCGTCCTCCCGCCGATCGCGCGCCTGACGCCCGACCAGGCGATGTACCATTTCCTGTCCGGCTACACCGCCAAGGTCGCCGGCACCGAGATCGGCGTCACCGAGCCGGAAGCGACCTTCTCGACCTGCTTCGGCGCGCCCTTCATGCCGCGCCACCCGAGCGTCTACGGCAACCTTTTGAAGGACCGCATCGCCAAGGGCGGCGTCACCTGCTGGCTGGTCAATACCGGCTGGACCGGCGGCAAATACGGCGTCGGCACGCGCATGCCGATCAAGGCGACGCGCGCGCTCCTCAACGCGGCGCTCGACGGCTCGCTGAACGGGGTCGAATTCCGTCACGACGAGAATTTCGGCTTCGACGTGCCGGTGTCGGTGCCGGGCGTCGATGCCGCCATCCTCAATCCGCGCGACACCTGGGCCGACAAGGCCGAGTATGACGCGACGGCGGCGAAGCTGGTCAAGCTCTTCACCGACAATTTCGCCAAGTTCGAAGCCCATGTCGAGGAAGGCGTCCGCGCCGCGGCGCCCCGCGCCGCGGGCAGCGGCGAGGCGCAACGGCAAGCGGAGCAAGCCCCCGTCCCGGCCGCCTGACCGCCCGACCCCGGGGGGACACGTACTTTTTCGCGAAAAAGTACGTGTCCCCATGCGAGGAGCGCACCGGCGAAGGCCGGCGCGCTCCTTTTCGTTTGCCCTCGTCACCGAAGCCGTCATGCCGGACTCGATCCGGCATCCGCCTTCTTCCGCTCAGACCAGGAGGAAGAAAGGTGGACCCCGGATCCAGTCCGGGGTGACGGGTCAACAAGGACCCGAAACCCATGGCCCATGAACCCCGCCTGTTCGCCACCGACGCCGCGATCCGCAGCGTCGGCGAACGCATGCTCGCTTGCACGCTCCCCAAGGCCGAATGGACCCACGAGGCCCATCTCGCCACCACCTTGTGGCTCCTCGTCGAGCGTCCGGACATCGTGCCGGAGCGCGACCTGCCGCACCTCATCCGCCGCTACAATGAGAGCGTCGGCGGCGTGAACAGCGACACCGAAGGCTATCACGAAACGATCACCCAGGTGTACCTCCGCGCCATCCGCGGCGTCCTCGCCCGCACCGACCCGGCGCTGCCGCTGGTCGAGAAGGTCAATGCGCTCCTGCAGGCGCCGGAGGGACGGCGGGACTGGCCGCTGCTTTTCTACTCGGCCGAGCGGCTGTTCTCGGTGGAGGCGCGGCGGGGCTGGGTGGAGCCGGATGTGGCAGAGATGCCGGCGAGGTAGCGCCTGACCGCCGTGAAGGCTCGTAGATTGATTTGACGGCACGCAAAGACGCGAAGACGCTAAGGTGCCGCACGATCAAAGATACTCCGCCTGATCTCGAACCGGTGATCGAATGGCCATTCGGCCATTCCTTCTCCGCACTCCGGGAACACCCTCTGCAGATTTTGGAGGGCTTGGACTCTTTGCGCCTTTGCGTCTTTGCGTGAAAAAGGACTGTTTCCGAGCATGCGCCGCGGATGAGGTGACTCTCAGTGGATCGCCGGCGCCTCCGCGGAGCGGTGGCCGTTCGCGACGCGCTTGATGCCCTCGCGGAAGGTGGCGCCGCCGAAGTTCATCAGGAGGCCGGGGGGCAGGTTCATCAGACGCAGGTAGGTGAGGACCTGCTTGCCGTGCACAGGTGCGAGCCGCTCGAGCGATTTCAGCTCGATAAGAAGGGCGCCTCCACCATGAGATCGGCGCGGAAGCCCTCGTCGATGATGAGGCCGTCGAAGCGGATCGGCACCGGCATCTGCCGCTGAACGGTGAGGCCACGCCGGATCAGCGCCTGAGCGAGCACCGCTTCGTACACCGACTCCAGCAGCCCCGGCCCCAGGGTTTCGTGCACTTTGGACCCGCAATCGACCGCGATCGTCGCCAGCGCCTCTATGTCCACGATTGCCGCCCCATCTGTCCCCGGCTCTTGTTTAGCCTCGGGCGAGGTGCCGCGGCTAGGGCTGCTATTTGTCTCACGCAAAGACGCAAAGACGCAAAGGTGCCGCACGATTCCCCGATGCAGTGCGTCTTCTCGGACCGATGATCGAATGGCCGTTTCGGCCTTTCCTTCGCAAAGCCTTGTGAGCGCCCTCTGCAGATTTTGCAGGACTTAGGTTCTTTGCGTCTTTGCGTCTTTGCGTGAAATGAAGCGGCGGATGACCGAGGTTGAGGCGATGGGCGGGATTCGCTGCGGGCGTCGGCCCTACAAGCGTATGATTCGCGGCACCGGCCTTTTCTCGAACAGCTCGGTCATCGCCCAGACCATGGCGTCGAGGCGGTCGGGGGAGCCGGGGCCTTCGTAGCCGGACCAGGTGAGGGCGCAGAGCTGGTCTTCCAGTTCCGGGAAGCGGCCGGCGAGGCGGGCGCGGCCGGTCTCGAAGCGCAGCGCGATGGGCTCGGCGCGGATCGCCTTGCTGGTGGTGGCGGGGACGAGGCGGACGCGCAGGTACGCGTCGACGGCGTGGAGGATGCTGGCGATCATGTCGCCGCCCTGGTTCTTCTCGGCGACGACTCTCGGCGGCAGGCGGCCCGAGAGGCGGCCCCAGGTGCCGGCGGCGTCGGCGACGCGGCGGGCCCAGGCTTCGGGCGAGAGGCCGCGGGCGCTGAGGTCGGCCAGCACCCAGGCGACGCCCTCGTCGTCGAGGCCGCATACGACGATGCCGCAGGCGTCGCCGCCGGTCGAGGCGGGCGGGTCGACGCCGACGACGATGCGGGCGAAGCGGGTTTGGCGACAGTCACTTTCCGCACCGTCGCGCGTGGCCTCGCTCGCCGGCGCGTGAAAGTGACTGTCCCCTGCGGCGTCCGAATGGGGACAGTCACTTTTCGCACCATCGTACATCGCCTCGCGCGGCGGCGCGTGAAAGTGACTGTCCCCTTGCGCGTGAAAGTGACTGTCCCCGATGTGCCCTCGCGCCTTCTCGATCAGCGCGCGGGTCCAGAGGGCGCCTTCGAAATCGTCGAGGAGCTCGCCGTCCAGCTCCTGGCGGGCGAGCCGGGTGCCGGCGAACATGTCGCGCATCGCGGCGATGAAATCGGCGGGCAGGGTGGGGTTGTCCTCGGTGCGGCCTTCGGTCTTCGCGCAGCGGGGGAGAGCGAGGATGCGGCGCAGCAGCGGCACCGGCTTGGGCGTCGTCGTGACGACGGTGCGCGGCTGCTCGCCGAGCCGCAGGCCGAGCATCAGATTGTCCCAGGCCGCGTCGGCGCGGCTGCGGCCGCGGCCGCTCTCGCGTGCCCACTTCGCAAGCTCGTCGCACCACGCGAAATGGTGCTGGGGCCCGCGCAGCTTCTCCGGCCGTTCGGCGGAGAAGACATGGGCCTCGGCGCCCGAGGGGAAGCGGACGAGGCCGAGCGAAGGGATCCACCGCGCCGTCTCGTGACCGCGGGCGATGGCGAGGAGACCGCTCTCGCCGTCGATCATCACCCGCACCACCTCGTCGATGGTCGCGCCGACCAGGGCGATGCGGCACGGCCCCTCGCGGGCGCGCGCCCAGACCCACTCGGCCCCGGCGCGCGTCTTGCCGAAGCCGCGGCCCGCCACGATCGCCCAGACGCGCCAGTCGGTGCCGGGCTCGGCCTGCCCTTCGTGCACGCCCCACCACCATTCCTCGTAGATCGCGCGCAGCGCGGGCGGGGGGAAGGTGCGCAGCGCGTGGCGGCGCTGCTCGCGGGGCAGTCCGCCGAGGACCTTCAGGATGAACAACGCGCGGGCGCGGTCGATCCTGCCGTCGGGGGGAACCAGCGACTTGTACTCGATCGGGCGCGAGCGGCGCCACCACAGACGCAGGTGGCGGAAGATCATGGCGGCGGTTCCGTCGCGTCCGGCCCGTCGCCAGGCTTGATGAAGCCGAGCACCGTGAGCCGCTTCTCGAGCGCAGCGATCGCCTCGTCGAACGTCCAGACGCGGCTCGGGGCAGGCCGCCGGTGCTGGTGGCCGGGAGTGCCGTTCTTGCGGTCCCACCTCTGGAGCAGCTTCATGATCTTGTCGAACTCCTGCGCCATCTCGCCTTCCGGGCAGAGATTCTCGGTGAGGCGCCGCTGGGCATCGAGGCGCTGGCGGACCGACTCGGCTTCGAGCAAAGCGACCGCCTGCGCCAGCGCCTCGTGCCACGCGGCGGTGAACTCGGGATCGCGGCGGCGGTGGGCGTCCACCGTGTGGACGGACACGCCCGCCTTCGCCGCGGCCGCGCCGGCATCGGCCGTGGCGGCGAAATGGTTGAGGAAGACCTGCTGCCGCGCCGCGTTGAACTTGACCCAGTTCATCCGGCGGCGCTGGAGCGGGCGGCCGCCTTGCGGCGCGATGCGGACGGGAACCCCGTCGTCCGCGGGCGGCAGGGGTTCCCCGACCCGTTCGTACCAGGCGTACAGGTCCATTGCCCACTCCCACGCGTGGCGGAACAGCGGGTCGCGTGTGCGGGCATTGTAGAGGCTGTTGAGCGGGAACCCGACATAGGCCGCCGCCGCTTCACGCCGCCTTCCCTTGCGGAGCTCAGCCACGAAACGGGACTTGACCGCCTCGTCGATCACCCGGCGTGCCGCCGGCCGCGAATCAGGTTCCTGTTGCATTCCAAGCTTAGAACACAAATGGTACCCTGTAGGAAAATGTTTTTTTCATGTTCCGGGGTGGAGGTGACTCCGAAACGGACCATCGTCGCGTCGACAAGGACTGGAGCGGGCGAAGGGAGTCGAACCCTCGACCTCCACGATGGCAACGTGGCGCTCTACCGCTGAGCTACGCCCGCATCCGTCCTGCTGCGCCTCGGCGCGGGGCGTGCGGGGATCGGGAGGGGGAGCCGGACCGGCTCGTCTGTCGCATCGGGCGCCCTCGCGATCGGGGCGCACGCGGCCGCCCCGAGGTCAGCGACCTCGGCCGGTGAGACGGGGGCGGAGCGACGCGTTCGTCATGGCGCGGCGCCTATGGCGACGGCGGGCGGCGGCGTCAATGGGGATGAAGAGGACACGTACTTTTTGTTTCAAAAAGTACGTGTCCCTATGCCCGCATGTCCTTATGCCCGTGCATAACGGGCGGCGAACTCGCGGTCGGACATGACGAGGTAGCGGATCATGTCGATGAAGGCCCAGGGCACCGAGAGGATGAGGCCGGCGACGGTGCAGGTGAGGACCAGCATGAGGATGCCGGTGCCGGTGCGGCCGAGATAGAAACGGTGGATGCCGAGCGGGCCGACCAGGAAGGCGATCAGAGCGGCGACATATTTGTTGCGGTCGGTGGTCGGCACCGGCGGCGCCGCGGCGGCCGGCGCGGGGCTCGTCCCCGGCACCGGAAAGATGCTGAGCGCGCGGCTGTCGTGCGCCTCGAAATCGACGTACATGCCGACCGCCGGCTCGCCGCGATGCGCCCAGTCTGCCTGGGTGAAGCGGTAGCGTAGGCCGTCGTCGCCCGCGACCATGCCGTGCCCCGTCCGCGTGTCCACCCCCAGAACCTGCCCGCGCATTCCCTCGCCCCGTCGCTGCGAAACCCTTGCGGCATCTTGGCGTGCGGCGATGCTTTTGCAACTTGGGGGCACGTACTTTTTCGCGAAAAAGTACGTGTCTCCATTTGGGACCGGGCCGGCGTCGCAGGGCGAGCGGCGACGTGGTAAACCGCGCACGAGGCGGCGCCGGTCGCGCGCCGCGCCGACAGGAGGGAGATGCGCATGCGCAGCTTGATCGCGGAAGAACTGGGGCTGGTCGCCGGCGGGCGCGGCCATCATGGCGGCTGCCAGCCGGTGTGCGCGCCGCCGCCGTGCATGCCGTCGTGCGTGACCGGCACCAGCCAGTCGAGCAGCTCCAGCAGCAGCGTCAGTTACAGCTTCGCTTCGAGCTCGAGCAGCAGCGGGTCGTCGAGCTTCAGCTTCAGCGCGAGCGCGAGCAGCAGCTTCGCCTTCGCCTTCAGCTCGGCGTCCGCTTTCTCCTTCGCATCCGCCTCCGGCCACTGAGGCCGGGCCGGCGGCGACGGCCGCCGCGGCTTCCCTGACGCCGCCGGACGGGGCAGGATGGGGCATGGCGCGCCTCGTTCTCCTGCTTCTCGCCGCCTGGCTCGCGGTCGCCGCCGCGCCGCCGACGGCACCGCAGCGGACGGTCTACCGCCACGCCGCCTTGATCGACGGCACCGGGGCGCCGCTGCGCCGCGACATGGCGGTCGTCGTCGCCGGGGAGCGGATCGCCTGGGTCGGGCCCGACGCGCGGCTGGGGCGGCGGCTGGCGGGGGCGCGGGTCGTCGACCTTGCGGGCCGGTTCCTGATGCCGGGGCTGATCGACAGCCACCAGCATCTCGCGACGCCGCCCGACCGGCCGCAGGCGCTCGCCTGGTTGCGGCGCCAGCTTTATGGCGGCGTCACCGCGATCCGCGACATGGCCGACGACGTCCGCGAGGTCGCCGAGCTGCAGGCGCTGGCGCGGCGCGGCGGGATCGCGGCGCCCGACATCGTCTATCCGGCGCTCGTCGCCGGGCCGAGCTTCTTCGCCGATCCCCGGACCGCCGCCGCCGCCAGGGGCTATGCGCCCGGCACCGCGCCCTGGGTGCAGGCGATCGACGAGGCGACCGACATTCCCGCCGCGATCGCGCGGGCGCGGGGGACGGGCGCGGCGGCGCTCAAGATCTACGCCAACCTGTCGGGCCCGCTGGTGGCGCGGCTGGCGGCGGAAGCCCACCGCCAGGGGCTGGCGGTCTGGGCGCACGGCATGGTCTTCCCGGCGACCCCGGCGGACGTGATCGCCGCCGGTCCCGACGTCGTGTCCCACGTCAATTATCTCGCCTACCAGGCGATGGCGAAGCGTCCGCAATCCTATCAGGCGCGCTTCCCGATCGACTATGCCCTGTTCGCCAAGGGCGACAATGCGGCGATGACGGCGCTGTTCCGGGAGATGCGGCGGCGCGGCATCATCCTCGATGCGACGATCCGCGTCTATGCCGAGCGCGAGAAGCAGGCGGTGCGGGCGGGCACGGCGCCGCGCGGCGCCACGGACCTCGCCTCGCGCCTCACCGCGCAGGCGTGGCGGGCGGGAGTCGCGATCTCGGCGGGCACCGACGGTGAGACGGACGCCGGCGATCGCTGGCCGGCGGTGATGGAGGAGATGGAGCTGCTCGGCCGCGCCGGCCTGCCGCGGGGCGAAGTGATCCGCGCCGGGACGCTGATCGGCGCGCGGACGATGCGGCTGGAGCGCGAGATGGGGAGCATCGCGCCGGGCAAGCTCGCCAACCTCGTCGTGCTGGCCAGGAACCCGCTCGACGACCTCGCCAATCTGCGCAGCGTCGTGCTGACGGTGAAGCGCGGGCGCGACTATCCGCGCGGCGAATTCGAGGAGACGAAGCGATGATCGACCGCCGCACGCTGCTCGCCGCCGCCGGGGCGAGCGTCGTCGCCGGCGCGGCGCCGGCACCGCGACGCCGCCGGCTCGTCGTCAACGCCCTCGGCGCGCTCGACGACCCCAACGACTGGAGCGAGTCGGACAAGAGCAACGCCGTCGGCGAGACCGAGCGCAAGCTCGTGTCGCCGCGCATCCTGCGCGACGCGCGGGCGGCCGGGCTCGATGCGGTCAACGTCACGCTCGGCTACGTCGCGGGGGAGGGCGATCCGTTCGAGCGGACGGTGCGCGAGATCGGCGTCTGGGATTGGCGCATCCGCGAGCAGGCGGCGGACCTCGCGGGGATCCTGACGGCCGACGACATCCTCCGGGCGAAGCGCGCGGGGCGGATCGGCATCGTCTACGGCGTCCAGAACGCCGCCATGCTCGGGGACAAAGCGGAACGGGTCGACCTGTTCGCCGACCTCGGCCTGCGCGTCGTCCAACTCACCTACAATCCCGCCAACCGGCTCGGCGGCGGAGCGACGGCGCCGGCGCGCACGCCGCTGACGCCGTTCGGCCGCGAGGTGATCGCGCGCTGCAATGCGCGGCGGCTGATGGTCGACCTGTCGCACAGCGGCTTCCGCACCTGCTTCGAGGCCGCCCACGCCTCGTCGCGGCCGATCTCGATCAACCACACCGGCTGCCGCGCCCTGTGCGACGTGCCGCGCAACAAGACCGACGAGGAACTTCGCGCCGTCGCGGAGCGCGGAGGCTTCATCGGCATATACTTCATGCCGTTCTTGACCGCATCGAGCCGCGCCACCGCCGCCGATGTGGTAGCGCATATCGACCATGCGGTGAATGTGTGCGGCGAGGAGCATGTCGGCATCGGCACCGACGGCGGCGCCACCGGGATCGACGACCTCGCCGCCTATCGCGGCCGCGTGGCGCGGCAGATCGAGCAAAGACGGGCGGCGGGGATCGGCGCCCTCGGGGAGAATGCGGACACGCTGCCGCTCGTCCTCGACCTCAGCGGCCCGACGCAGTTCGAGCGTCTCGCGCAGCTCCTCGCCCGCCGCGGCTATTCGGAGCGGCGCATCGACAAGATCCTCGGCCTCAATTTCCTCGGCTTCGCGCGCGAGATCTGGGGGTGAGCCTGCTCGTCCTCTCGCGTGCCGACGTCGCGGCGCACCTCCCCTACGAGGCGTGCATCCCGCTGATGCGCCGGGCGATGGTCGCGCTGTCCCAGGGAAGGACGAAGCAGCTGCTGCGCCAGATCATCGACCTCGACGGCGGCCGCGCCTTCGGCGTGATGCCGGGCACGATGGCGGAGACGCTGGGCGCCAAGCTGATCAGTGTCTACCCCGCGGCCGCCAGCGGCGCGCCGTCGCACCAGGGGGTCGTGGCGCTGTTCGACCCCGATACGGGCGCGCCCGCGGCGATCGTCGACGCGTCCGAACTCACCGCCATCCGCACCGCCGCTGCCTCCGCCGCGGCCACCGACGCGCTCGCCCGCGAGGACGCCCGGCGTCTCGCGGTGATCGGCACCGGCGAACAGGCGCTCCGCCACATCGACGCGATCCGCGCGGTGCGGCCGATCGAGCAAGTGACGATCTGGGGCCGCGCGCGCGACAAGGCGGAAGCGTTGGCGGCGCGCACCGGCGCGCGCGTGGCCGCGACCGTCCAGGACGCCGCGGCCGAGGCGGACATCGTCTGCACCGTCACCGCCGCCGCCGAGCCGGTGCTGCTCGGCCGCTGGGTCGCCCCGGGCACCCACCTCAACCTGGTCGGATCGAGCCGCGCCGGCCCCGTCGAGGTGGACAGCGACCTCGTCCGCCGCGCCCGCTTCTTCGCGGACCACGAGGAGGGCGTCCGCCGCCAGGGCGCCGAGTTCCTCAAGGCTCTCGAGGAGGGCGCGGTCGGCGAGGACCATCTGGTCGGCGAGATCGGCGCCGTCTTCGCCGGCTCGCTCGAAGGCCGCACCGGTCGCCACGACGTCACCGCCTACAAGTCCCTCGGCTCGATCGTGCAGGATCTCGCCGCGGGCTGGTACCTCGTCGAGCGCGCCCGCGCCGAAGGATGGGGAGCGCGGGTGCCGTTCTGATTCGTCATGCCGTCGCCAGGACGGCGGTGCGTGCCACGCGCCTCCTGAGAAAGGGGACACGTACTTTTCTCGTGAAAAGTACGTGTCCCCAAGTCAGGCTCAGCCCGAACGGTCGAGATTTGATAGGCCCCGGCGTCTGGTCAGGCCCTCGCGAGCGCCATTGTGGGACCCGGGACCAGGCGGCGGGTCCGGCGGATGTGATATTCGAAGAGGGCGAGGTTGGTCAGCCAGGCGAGCCACGAGATCGCCCGGTACGAGGGGAGGAAATCGAGGCCGAGAAGGGCGCTCGCCGGGAGCATCAGCCGCAGCGTGATCGCCGTCGCGGTGATCGCCCAGGAGCGCAACATCCATTCGCGATGCTCCTCGAAGCGGCGCTCGGCGGCGGCGCGCCAGCCGAGCCAGGTGAAGGCCGGCCACAGCAAGGCGGGGATGGCGAAGCCGACGGCCGCGACGGGTCCGGCGGTCGATCCCATGGCGAGCATGAAGCCAGCCGGAGCTCCGACCGCACAGGCGGCGAGATAGAGGCGGCCGGTGATGCGGTGGCAGGCCGGCCAGCGCATGCGTGCCCGCCCGACGAATTGCAGCGGCGCCAACAGCAGGGCCGCCACCCCCGCGACGACGTGCGGCAGGAGGAAGGGATGGGCGTAGGCGTTGGCGAGGATCGGCGGCGGCGGCGGCTCGCTGCCGGTGACGTAGCGCAGCGCCGAGACGCTGGCGATCTCGACGACGAGCAGGGCGACTAGCGCCCGCCAGGCGGTTGAGTAGAGTGAGGCGAGGCTACGGCTCATCGGTGCGCTCCGGACGTGACAGGTGGCGCCGTGCTCGCCTCGGCGGAGCGGTGGGGAAAGGCGGTTTCGCGTGAACGGTGCGTTGGTTTCGCGAATGGTGCCGCCGCAGCGATGGCAGCGCTTCGCGCTCGACCTGCTGCTCCTCGCCGCCGTCGGGCTGGTGATGGCCCAACTCGGCCCCTATCGCACCGGCGAGGCGCCCGAGGGGCTGCGGATCGCCTACTGGCTGGCGGCGGTGCTCGGCAGCGGCCTGTTCGGCATCCTCGTCGATGCCGCGATCGGCCCGCGCATCCCGTCCTTCTGGGCGCGGATCGCCCTCGTGTCGCTGGCGATCACGCCGCCGGTCACTTTGTTCATCTACGCGCTCAATGCGACGATGCTCGATCTGCCCCGGCGGCCTTGGCTGCTGCCGCAGCTCGGTTGGCAGGTCGTGGTGGTGATGCTGCTGCTGATGACGCTCCGCGCGCTGCTGTGGCGGCGGGTCGTCGAGACCCGCACGATCGTGGTGCCGCCGCTGCCGGAAGCCGAGCGCGCCTTCCGCCTGCGCCTCTCGGCCAAGCGGCGTGCCGCGCGGCTGATCGCCGTGGAGGCGGAGGACCATTATGTGCGCGTCCATACCGACGCCGGCGCCGAGCTCCTCGGCATGCGCTTCTCGGAAGCCCTCGCCGAGCTGGCCCGGGCGCACGGCTACCGCCTCCACCGCTCCTGGTGGGTCCCCGCCGAGGCCATCGAAGCGGTGCGCTGGAAGCGCGGCACCGGCGAGGCGCGGCTGGCGGGCGGTCTGACCGCGCCGGTCAGCCGCAGCTGCGCCGCCCGGCTCAAGGAGGCGGGGTGGCGGTGAAAAAAGGGGACACGTACTTTTTCGCGAAAAAGTACGTGTCCCCATGGCGGCCTTCGGCACAATCCACTGGCGGGAGGATTCCGCGGGACGCCTCGTCTGGACCACCGGGGACATCGCCTTTCGCGGACTCTAGTCCGAGACAAGGCATCCGCCGGGACAAGCCGGCCGTGCATCCATCGTCCGCGCCGGTCGTTGATGCGCCGAACCATTCACCATGAAGGAGCGAGGACATGGCGGATCTCAGCCGCATCCGGGAGCATATGGAAGTGATCGGCGCCGACGGCGTCCATGTCGGCACCGTCGACAGCGTCTCGGGCGACCGCATCAAGCTGATCAAGGCCGACAGCGGGTCGCATAGCGGCCATCACCATTATGTCAGCGCCGGCCTCATCGCCGACATCGAGGGGAATCGGGTGCGGCTGTCGGCGAACGGCGCCAACGCGGCGTTGCTGGAGGAGGAGCAGGACGGCTCGGCGCTCGGCGAGCAGGGCCTGTTCACCTGGCGCAACGTCGGCATCGGCGCCGCGGCGGCCGCGGTCGCGGCGGCGGCGGGCCTCGGCGCGCGCGCGTTCTTCCGCTCCGGAGAGAGCGGCGGCGGAAGCGGCGGCAAGAGCCGGTCGAACTCCGGCGGCAGGAGCAAGGGCAAGGCGAAACAGAGCGCCTGAGGCGACCGAGGGATTTGTACCGTCATCCCGGCGGAAGCCGGGATCTCCCGTCGGCAGGCCGGAGCGGGTCTTCTGGAGATCCCGGCTTTCGCCGGGATGACGTCAATCGGCGGCGGATTGCCCCGCTTCGATCCGCCTCGCCCCCTCGGGCTCGACCTCGAGGCAGATGCCGTCGGCACCGACGATGCGCACCGGCGTGCCTTCCGCGCAGTCGGGGCCGCGGCAGCTCCAGACGCTGTCGCCGACCCGGACGCGCCCCTGGCCGCCGTCGATGGCGCCGACCACCATCACCTGCCGGCCGATCAGCCGCGCGACGCGGTTGTTGAGGTGCGGGTCGGCGCTGGGCACGTCGTGCGCGGCGTACCAGCGGCGTCCGGCATAGACCGACGCCATCGCCAGGATCGCGAACAGCATCACCTGGAAGGCGAGGGGCAGGCCGAACAGCAGGACCGCGATGCTGGTGCCCGCTGCGGCGAGCGCGATCCAGACGAGGAAGATGCCGGGAAAGATCAGCTCCAATATGGCGAGCGCCGCCGCGGCGCCGAGCCACACCCAATGCGCGTTCGCTTCGAGGCCGGTCACTTCAGCGCGTTGCCCCTGGCCGGCGGCGGCGGTGCCGGCTCCGGCGGGCGCGGCGGCTTGGAGCCCAAGGCCTCCTTCGCCAGCTCGCCGATGCCGCCGAGGGTGCCGATCAGCTGCGTCGCCTCGACCGGGAAGAGAATCGTCTTGGCGTTGGGCGAGCGGGCGAACATGCCGACCGCCTCGACATATTTCTGGGCGATGAAATAGTTGATCGCCTGGGCCGAGCCGCCTTCGATGGCGTCGGAGACGACCTTGGTCGCGGTCGCCTCGGCCTGGGCGGCGCGCTCGCGCGCCTCGGCGCTGCGGAACGCCGCCTCCCGCGTGCCTTCGGCCGACAGAATGGCGGACTGCTTCTCGCCCTCGGCCTTGAGGATCGCCGAGGCGCGCAGGCCCTCGGCCTCGAGGATCACCGCCCGCTTCTCGCGCTCGGCCTTCATCTGCCGGCCCATGGCGTTGACGATGTCGGCCGGCGGCCGGATGTCGCGCACCTCGACGCGGGTGATCTTCACCCCCCACGATTCGGTGGCCTGGTCGACGACCGAGAGCAGGCGGGCGTTGATCTCGTCGCGCTTCGACAGCGTCTCGTCGAGGTCCATCGAGCCCATCACGGTGCGAAGGTTGGTGGTCGAGAGCTGGAGGATGGCGGTGTAGAGATCGGACACCTCATAGGCGGCCTTGGCGGCGTCGAGCACCTGGAAGAAGACGGCGCCGTCGACCGCGACCATGGCGTTGTCCTTGGTGATGATCTCCTGGCCGGGGATATCGAGCACCTGCTCCATCATGTTCACCTTGCGGCCGACCCGGTAGAAGAAGGGCAGGTAGAAATTGAAGCCGGGCCGGGCCACCTCGGTGAAGCGGCCGAAATGCTCGATCGTGTAATGGTAGCCCTGGCGGACGATCTTGATGCCGGAGAACAGCACCAGGATCACCAGCAGGGCGATCAGCAATACGGTCGTCAGGATCATCGCGCGCCACCCCTCCCAAAGCTCGATGCATATCATGTAGACAAGAGGGGTCGGTTCCAAGCAGATTCGCACCCATGCCCCAGCGCCTCCGCCTCTGCCGCTCGATCCTCTTCCTCCCGGCCTCGAACCCGCGCGCGATCGAGAAGGCGCGCGCGCTCAAGCCCGACATGGTCGTGCTCGACCTCGAGGACGCGGTGAAGCCCGCGGACAAGGAGGAGGCACGGCACGCGGCGGTGGCGGCCGCCGCCGAGGGGTTCGGCGAGTCGCTCTGCGCGGTGCGGCTCAACGCGGTCGGCAGCGCCTGGTTCGGCGCCGATGCGATCGCCATGCGGCGCTGCAAGGCCGATTATGTCGTGCTTCCCCGCGTCGCCAGCCGCCAGGACCTCCACGACGCCGGCCGCATCGCCGAGCATCCGATGCTGGCGATGATCGAGACCGCCGCGGGGGTCCTCCATGCCGCCGACATCGCCCGCGACGCCTCCGCCCTCATCGCCGGCACCAACGACCTTGCCGCCGACCTCGGCCTGCGCCCGGGCCCGCACAACCGCCCGGCGCTGCGCACCGCGCTCCAGACGGTGGTGCTCGCCGCCCGCGCCGCCGGCATCGCCTGCTTCGACGGGGTCTACAACCGGCTCGAGGCCGACGCAGGGCTGGTCCAGGAATGCGAGGAGGGACGGAGCTTCGGCTTCGACGGCAAGTCGCTCATCCATCCGAGCCAGATCGACGCCGCGAACCGCGCTTTCGGCCCCACCGAGGACGAGATCGCCGCCGCCGAGCGCCTCATCGCCGCGGCGTCGGGCGGCGCCGAGCGCCACGGAGGCGAGATGATCGAGCGCATGCACGTCGACCAGGCCCGCTTCCTGCTGGCCCGCGCGCGGCGCTAGGGCGGTTCCCGTCTCCCTGCACGAAAAGGGGACACGTACTTTTTCGGAAAAGGGGACACGTACTTTTTCGCGAAAAAGTACGTGTCCCCATTCATGGGTCCAAATCCGTTCGGCTGAGCCTGTCGAAGCCCTCCCTTGATTTTGCCGGCAGGGAGAAGGACAGGGCTTCGACAAGCTCAGCCCGAACGGTTCGACGGGTTGAGCCTCACCAGATGTCAGCGGGAGTGGATACAGGCATGGATCGTCGTTTCTTCCTCGCTTCGGGCGCCTCGGCGTTCGGAGCGACCCTCCTCCCGTCCGGGCTCTTCGCCCAGCCGGGCGCCCGCGACGCCGAGCTCAACGCGGCGTTCGAGGAGATCTTCCGCCGCGCCGTCGCCCGCTCGCCCGAGCTCGCCAGCTCGCTCGGCCTCGACAAGGGGCCCGGCGCGCCGCTCAAGCACCGCCTCTCGCCCCGCACCGTCGAGGAGCGCGAGCGCCAGCTCGCCCTCACCAGGGAAGCGCTCGCCCGCCTCGCCGCCTTCGATCCGAAGACGCTGTCGCCGGCCGCGCAGCTCAACCTCGAGGTGGTGCGCTATTCGCTGACCGGGCAGACGACCGCGCCGGAGCGCTTCCACATCGACAGCGCGATCCGGCCCTACCGGATCTTCCAGCAGGGCGGTGCCTATTTCTCGGTGCCGGACTTCCTCAACACCGCCCACACCGTCGCTTCGGCGGAGGATTGCGAGGCCTATCTCGACCGCCTCGCCGCCTTCGCCGTGGCCCTCGACGAGGACAGCGCCGTCCAGAAGACGGAGGCCGGGCGTGGGTTCCTCGCGCCGGGCTGGTCGCTCGACCTGACGCTCCAGCAGATGGAAAAGCTGCGCGGCCAGCCGGCGCCGACCAGCTCGATGGTCCTGTCGCTGGCGAACCGCGCGAAGGCCAAGGGCCTCGCCGGGGACTGGCAGGGCCGCGCCGCCCGCATCGTCGAGACCGAGGTCTATCCCGCGCTCGACCGGCAGATCGCGCTCGTCCGCGCGCTGCGGCCGACCAGCCGGCCGGGCGACGGCATCTGGCGGCTGCCGCAAGGGGAGGCGATCTACGCCGTCGCGCTGGAGCAGGCGACGACGACCCGCTTCACGCCCGATGAGGTGCACAAGATGGGCCTCGCCCAGGTGGCCGAGATCAGCGCCGCGCTCGACACGATCCTTGCCGCGAACGGCTACAAAGGCGGCACGGTCGGCGAACGGCTGGCGCGGCTCAACGTCGACCCGGCGCAGCTCTATCCGGACACCGCCGAGGGCCGCGCCGCGCTGATCGCGGGCCTCAATGCCGGCGTCAGGGACATGTATACGCGGCTGCCGCGCGACTTCGCGACCCTGCCGAACGCGCCGCTCGAGATCCGGGCGGTGCCGGTCGAGATCCAGGACGGCGCCTCCAACGGCTATTACAACCGCGCCTCGCTCGACGGGTCGCGTCCCGCCATCTACTTCATCAATTTGAAGGACGTGGGCGACTGGCCGAAATATTCGCTGCCTTCGCTCACCTATCACGAAGGCGTGCCGGGCCATCACCTCCAGATCAGCCTCGCCCAGGAGTCGAAGGATATCCCGACCCTGCGCAAGCTCGGTTTCTTCAGCGCCTATTCGGAGGGCTGGGCGCTCTATGCCGAGCAGCTCGCCGACGAGCTCGGCGCCTACCGGACGCCGCTCGAGCGCGCCGGCTATCTCCAGTCCTTCCTGTTCCGCGCGGCGCGGCTGGTGGTCGACACGGGCATCCATACCAAGAGGTGGAGCCGGGAACAGGCGACCGACTATCTCGTCCGGACCACCGGCTTCGCCAAGCCGCGCTCGCAGCGGGAGGTCGAGCGCTATTGCACCCAGGCGGGCCAGGCGTGCAGCTACAAGGTCGGCCACATGGCTTGGACCCGCGCGCGCGCCAGGGCGCAGGCGATCCTCGGACCCCGGTTCGACCTCAAGCGCTTCCACGAAGTGCTCAAGGACGGCGCGATGCCGCTCACCATCCTCGAGCGGCGGGTCGAGGAAAGGGCGCGGGCGGAGGCGCGGGGGTAGGAGAGGTGAGGGGAGGGCTCAACCCGTCATCCCGGCGAAAGCCGGGTTCTCGACGCGGAAAGGGCGCCGCCTTCAATGAAGGGAGATCCCGGCTTGCGCCGGGATG
>JAFAZW010000048.1 GCA_019239415.1 Alphaproteobacteria bacterium | reverse complement strand
GCGACGAGGCTGCCCTTCTGCGTGACATGCCCGCCCAGCCGGTGGCGGAGCGCGGCGTGGAGCAGGTGCGTGGCCGAGTGGTTGGCGCGCACCTTCGACCGACGCTCGACGTCGACCGCCAGGTGGACGGCGTCACCGACCGCCACGCTGCCCGCGCGGATCACCGCGTGATGGGCGTGGAGGCGGCCCAGCGGCTTCGAAGTGTCCTCCACATCGGCCTGCAAGCCCTTCTCGCCGGCGATGGCGCCGGTGTCGCCCATCTGACCGCCGCTCTCGGCGTAGAAGGGAGTCTGGTTGGTGAGGATGACCACCTTGTCGCCCTCCCCCGCTTGCTCGACCCGCTTGCCGTCCTTGACGAGAGCCAGCACCTGCCCCTCGCCGACATGGCCGGCATAGCCGGTGAACTCGGTGGAGCCGAGCTCCTCGGCGAGGTCGAACCACACTTCCTCGGACGCCTTCTCGCCGGACCCTTTCCACGCCGCGCGGGCGGCGGCCTTCTGCTCCGCCATGGCGGCGTCGAAGCCGGCCCGGTCGACGCCGAAGCCCTGGGCGCGCAGCGCGTCCTCGGTGAGGTCGTAAGGGAATCCGTACGTGTCGTAGAGCCTGAACGCGACGTCGCCCGACAGGGTCTCGCCCGGTTTCATCAATCCGGTCGCCTCGTCCAGCAGCTTGAGGCCCTTGTCGAGCGTCTGGCGGAAGCGCGTCTCCTCGAGCTTGAGCGTCTCCTCGATGAGCGGCTGGGCGCGCACCAGATCGGGATAGGCGGCGCCCATCTCGGCGACCAAAGCCGGCACCAGCCGGTGCATCAGCGGCTCCTTCGCGCCGAGCAGGTGGGCGTGGCGCATCGCGCGCCGCATGATCCGCCGCACCACGTACCCGCGGCCCTCGTTCGCCGGGAGGACGCCATCCGCGACGAGGAAGCTGGTCGAGCGCAGGTGATCGGCGATGACGCGGTGGCTGGCGCTCTCGCTTGCCGTGCCGGTCAGCTCGGCGGAGGCGCGGATCAGCTCCGCGAGCGTCGTGGTGTCGAAGACGTTGTGGACGCCCTGCAGCACGGTCGAGACGCGCTCCAGCCCCATGCCGGTGTCGATCGACGGGCGCGGCAGGTCGCGGACGATCTCATTATTCTCCTGCTCATACTGCATGAACACGAGGTTCCAGATCTCGACGAACCGGTCGCCATCCTCGTCGGGCGAGCCGGGCGGCCCGCCGGGGATGCTCTCGCCGTGGTCGTAGAAGATCTCGGAGCAGGGGCCGCACGGACCGTTGTCGCCCATCGCCCAGAAATTGTCCTTGGTGGCGATGCGGATGATGCGCTCGTCGGGGAGGCCGGCGATCCGCTTCCACAGCGTCCAGGCCTCGTCGTCGGTGTGGTAGACGGTGACGGTCAGCCTGTCCTTCGGCAGCCCCCATTCGCGCGTCAGCAGGTTCCAGGCGAGGTCGATCGCCCGCTCCTTGAAATAGTCGCCGAACGAGAAGTTGCCGAGCATTTCGAAGAAGGTGAGGTGCCGCGCGGTGTAGCCGACATTGTCGAGGTCGTTATGCTTGCCGCCGGCGCGCACGCACTTCTGCGAGGAGGCGGCCGTCCGGTAGGGCCGCGTCTCCAGGCCCGTGAACACGTTCTTGAACGGCACCATCCCGGCGTTGACGAACATCAAGGTGGGGTCGTTCTGCGGCACGAGCGGCGCCGAGGGCACGACCTGGTGCTGGTGCGCGCCGAAATAATCGAGAAAGCCGCGCCGGATGTCGTTGGTCGAAGTCATGCCCCCGATCTAGGCTGCGGGGGGGAGGCGGGCAAGTTATTGCGTTGCAGCATCCCCCGCGGGGCCGTCATCCTCCTCCGGGGGCGGCGGGGGCGGCGGCTCGTCGCGAGAGACGGGGTAGCTCGCGTAACGGCGCACCCGCGCCGGGATCGGATCGGGGCGGGCCGCCGCTTCGTAGGCGACCGGTTCGACGTAGCGCGGCGCCGGCGCGGGGGCCGGCGCGCGGACTTCCCGCCAGGCCTGGGCGAGAGCGCGGTCGACCGCGGGATCGTGCACCGGAATTGGCGCGACCGGCCAGGTCGCGGCCGGGTCGGTGACGGGCGGCGGCGCGCTCGCCGCCTGCTGCAGCTCGGTCGCCGCCACCTGGCCCCAGTCGGCGCGGCGGTTGGGCGCGAGGTCGGCGTAGAACTGGCTGTCCTCGCCGGCGGCGAAATGCTTGGGGTTGATCTCGGCGATCGTCGAATGGCCGAGCGCAATGCCGCCCGCGGTCGCGCCGACCAGCGAGGCCGCGGCGACGAGCGGCAGGGTCAGGCTATGCGGCATCGGGCGCACCTCCTAAGCAACAGGACCGGCCTCACAACGGCCGCCGCTGCGCTCAACGGCCCAGGGGCCGCGACCGTTCCCCCTTGCACTCCGGCCGCAAGAGGAGGAATTGAGGAGGTTCGGCGCGCATGCGCTCTTCCGGCGGATCGCGCGGCAGCGAACGAGGGAGAGACTCATGCCCGAAAGATCGGTTGGCACCAGGACGATCGCGCTCGTCGGCCCCGGCGGCGCCGGCAAGACCAGCCTTGCCGAGGCCCTCCTCTTCGCCGCGGGCGCGATCGACCGGCAGGGCAGCGTCGACGCCGGCACCAGCGTCGGCGATTCGAGCCCCGAGGCGCGCTCGCGCGGCGGCTCGACCGAGCTCAACCTGATGCACTTCGATTTCATGGGCGACCGCTTCGCGATCGTCGACACGCCGGGCTCGGTCGGCTTCTCCGCCGACGGCGCCTTCGCGGTCGCCGCGGCGGACCTCGCCATCGTCGTCGTCGATCCCGACACGGACCGCGCCATCCTCGCCGAGCCGGCGCTGCGCCAGCTCGAGGCGCTCGGCATCCCGCATCTCATCTTCGTCAACAAGATCGACCAGGCCCGCGGCTCGATTCAGGGCCTGCTCGAGGCGCTGCAGCCGATGAGCGCCTCGCCGCTGGTCGCGCGCCAGATCCCGATTCGGCAGGGCGAGAAGATCACCGGCTTCGTCGATCTCGGCCTCGAGCGCGCGTTCAAATACGTGCCGGGCAAGCCCTCGGAGCAGATCGCCATCCCCGACGACCTCGCCGACCGCGAGAAGCTCGACCGCTTCCACATGCTCGAGCAGCTCGCCGACCATGACGATGCCCTGCTCGAGCAGCTGCTCATGGACGAGACCCCCGACAAGGCCACCATCTTCGCCGACATCGCCCGCGAGACGCGCGAGAACCTCGTCGTCCCGGTGCTGTTCGGCTCGGCGATCAACGGCTTCGGCGTCCGCCGCCTGATGAAGGCGCTGCGCCATGACGCCCCCGCCCCCGAGGCGGCCGCGACCCGGCTCGGCGCCAAGACCGGCTGCGCCTTCGTGTTCAAGGTCAGCCATGGCGGCACGATGGGCCGGCTCGCCCTCGCGCGCGTGTTCGGCGGCACCCTGACCGAAGGCACCGAGCTCAAGAGCCCGAGCGGGCATGTTCGCGTCGGCACGCTCTTTTCGGTGCAGGGCGACAAGACGGCGAAGCTCACCAAGGCGGAGACCGGCGACGTCGTCGCCATCGCCAAGGCCGAAGGAGTCGGCGCAGGGCAGTGGCTCGGCGCCTCGGGCACCGTCCCCACCATCCGCCGCCTCGCCTCGAATTACGCCCTCGCGATCGCCACCACCGACCGCAAGGACGACGTCCGCCTGTCGACCGCGCTGCACAAGCTGGTCGAGGAGGACCCGTCGCTCTCCTGGGAGCAGGACGAGCTGCTGCACGAGACGCGCCTCCGGGGGGTGAGCGACGAGCACCTCAAGGTCACTCTCGCCAAGCTCAAGCGCCGCTATGGCGTCGGCGTGAGCGCGAAGCCGCCGATCGTCGGCTTCAAGGAGTCGATTCGCAAGCCCGTTACCCAGCGCGGCCGCCACAAGAAGCAATCGGGCGGGCACGGCCAGTTCGGCGACGTCGTCATCGAGCTGAGGCCGCTCCCACGCGGCGCCGGCTTCCAGTTCGACGAGAAGATCCACGGCGGCGCGGTGCCGAAGCAATATTTCCCGGCGATCGAGGCGGGGGTGAAGGACGCGACCGAGAAGGGCCCGCTCGGCTTCCCGGTCGTCGACGTCGCGGTGACGCTGACCGACGGCAGCTACCACAGCGTCGACAGCTCGGAGCTCGCCTTCCGCACCGCCGGCCGCATCGCCATGTCGGAAGCGCTCGCCGCCGCCTCGCCGCACCTGTTGGAGCCGATCCACAAGGTGACAGTGACGACGCCGAGCTACGCCACGTCGCGTGTCACCTCGGCGATCGCCAGCCGCCGCGGCCAGATGCTCGGCATGGACAGCCGCGAGGGCTGGTCGCGCTGGGACACGGTCGAGGCTTTGGTGCCCGAGGCCGAGCTCCAGGGCCTCGAGGCGGAGCTCCGCTCGCTGAGCCAGGGCCTCGCCACCTACGAGGCCGAGTTCGACCACCTCGCCGAGCTGAACGGCAAGGCGGCGGAGGAAATCGTCCAGCACGTGCTGGAGCCGGCCTGACCCGCCGCGAGACCCGTATCCGTTCGGCGGAGCCGGGTCAGTCGCGCTTGTAGCTCGGGAAGGCGGGGCGCTGCGGCTGCGGCGGCGGCGCGGCCGCCAGCGCCTTCATCGCGATCGCGACCGCCGCCTCGAGCTGCGGATCGTGGCCGGCGGCAACCGCCTTCGGGTCCTGCTCGACCGCATAGTCGGGCTCGACGCCGTGATTCTCCACGTCCCACTGGCCCTGCGGACTGAAGAAGCCGACGCTGGGCGAGGTCACCTGACCCCCGTCCATCAGCACCGGGATGGCGCTGATGCCGACGAGGCCGCCCCAGGTCCGCTTGCCGACCACCGGCCCGACGCCGCGATACTTGAACAGCCATGGCAGGAAATCGCCGCCCGAGCCGGACACCTCGTTGGCGATCATCACCTTGGGGCCGAGGATGGCGCTGCCGGGCGTGCGGTCGGGCGCGCCGGAGCGCGGCTGCCACCAGGAGGCGAGCTGCCGCCCCAGCACCTCGACGATATAGTCGGCCGCCTGGCCGCCGGCGTTGAAGCGCTCGTCGACGATCGCGCCCTGCTTGTCGGTCTGCGCGAAATAATAACGGTTGAAGCTGGTGAAGCCGCCACTGCCCGTGTCCGGCAGGTAGACGTAGGCGAGCTTCCCGCCCGACAGCTCGGCGACGCGGCGCCGGTTGGCGTCGATCCAGTCGAGGTTGCGGAGCCGCGCCTCGCTCGCCACCGGCACCACCGTTACCTCGCGCGCCGGCGCGCCGGAGGCGGGAGCGATGCGCAGCACCACCGCCTGGCCCGCCAGGCCCTCGAGCGGCTGCTGGATGTCCGCGTCCCCGGTGACGGGCGTGCCGTTCACCGCCAGGATGCAATCGCCGACCCGAATGCCGAGGCCCGGCTGGGCCAGCGGCGCCTTGGCGTCCGGCGACCAGCTGCCGCCGTCGTAGATCTTGGCGATGCAGGTCCGCCCCCCGCGGACCGCGTAGTCGGCGCCGAGCAGCCCGCCCGGCACGCGCCGCGCCGACGGGATCGCTCCGCCCGAGCCGCGCAGATGCCCGACCGAGAAGCCGGTCAGCATCTCCTGGAACAGGTAATTGAGGTCCGAGCGCGACTGCAGGGCGGGCAGATAGGCGGCGAGGCGCTGCTCGGCGGCCCTGGTGTCGTAGCCGTGGAAGGCGGGGTCGTAGAAATAGGCGCGCTCGATCCGCCACACCTCGCGGTACATCTGCGCCCACTCCGCCTGCGGGTCGACGCGGACCTGAAGCGTCTCGAGCTTCAGCCGGCCTTCGGGATCGCCCGGCTTCACCGGCTTGTCGGCGGCGGTGATCATGTAGGTCGGCCGGGGGCGCGGGCCCCCGGGCGCGGCGCCCGCCCCCCCACCCGACGGCGCGAAGGCGAGGAGCAGCTTCTGCCCGTCGGCGCTGAGCTCGAATTCGACAACCCGCTCGGCGAGCGTCTCGCTCTTCTTGTCCTCCGCGGTCCATCGAATGAGAGTTCCGCCGCCGTCGCCCTCCGCGTCCGGGGTCTCGGAGGCCCGCAGCAGATAGAGCGTGCCCGGTTTCCCGCTCTGCAACGACTGGTAGTTCGCCGCCGGCAGCGGCAGCGCGACGGTGCGCCGCGCGATCGCCTCGGGGCCGAGGCCGGCAAGGTCGATGCGGGTCACCGGCTTCGGTGCCGGCACCGGCGCGGGCTTCGCGTCCTTCTTCCTGCCGGCCGGCGTCTTGTCCGCGGCGTCGCGCGCGGCCGCCGCCGCTTCGGCGGGGTTCTTCTCGTCGTTGAGCTCGGGCGCGACCGGGGAGCGGGTCCCCTCCGCCAGTGCCACGGCGTAGACGGACCAGTTCGGCCGGTAGAGGTCGCTGGTCATGTCGAGGCCGTGGGTGGTGGCGCCGGCATTGTTGCTGGCGAGGAAGTAGAGATACTTGCCGGCGCGATCGAACGCCGGTTCGGTGGCGAAGGCCATCGGGTCGGTGATCTGGGTCGTCGCGCCCGTCGCCAGCGAGTGGAGCATCAGCACCGCCATGTGGTTCGCCCCGACCCGCGGATAGACGAGCCACTCCGAATCCGGCGACCAGGCGAGGCCGCCGGCGCTGGCGACGAACCCGCCAAAGGCATCGGCCTCGCCGGCGCTGTGCAGCTGGCCGGTGACGGTGTCGAGCACCCAGGTGCGCAGATGATTGTCGCGGAAGGCGATCTTCCTGGAATCCGGCGACCAGACCGGGTGGAAGTAATAAGTCGGCTCGGCGGCGAGCCTGTAGGTCCGCACGGTGGCACCTTCGCCTTCGCCGCCATTCTTCTGCGACGCGACGTGGAGCGCGTAGAGTCCGTCCGCGTCGGAGAAATAGGCGATCGACTGACCGTCCGGGCTCCACGCCGGCTCGCGCTCGGCGGCGCCGGCCGAGTTGGTGAGGTTGCGCACCACGCCTTCCTTGGCCGGCAGCGTCAGGATCTCGCCATGCGCCTCGACGACGGCGCGCAGGCCGGTCGGCGAGATGCGGACATTCTCGACCTGGTCCGCGACGGGCAGGATGCGCGGCCGGACGTCGGGCATGTCGCCGTCCACCTCGAGCGCCATCCGCTGCGGCGCGCCTCCCGGCGTGAGGGTATAGAGCTCGCCGAGCCGGTCGAAGGCGAGGGTGGCGCCGTCGCTCGACAGCGAGCGGATGTCGGGCCCGGTGTTGTGATAGACTTCGCTCACCGCGCGGCTGGCAGGATCGTAGGCGAAGATGCCGACCGGGCCGCTCCGCCCCGACAGGAAGTAGAGCTTGCCGCCCGCCCAGACCGGCGAGAAGTCGGAACCGGTCTGGTGCGGGACCTGGACGGTATCGAGGCTGGCGAGATCGGTCACCGCGATCGTCCCCGCGCGGCCGCCGCGATAATTGCCCCAGGCGGTGTAGTTGGTGAAGTCGAACGAGAAGGCCGGCGCGAGCGGGCTGTAGGCGATGCTGCGCCCGTCCGGGGCGAGGCTGCCGGCAAAGGCCATCGGCAGCGGCAGCGCCTTGGGGACGCCGCCGTTCGCATCGATCTCGAAAATCTGCGTGTAGCGGCTCGCCGCGCTGCGGCCGGAGCGGAACAGGATCCTGCGGCCGTCCGGCGACCAGCCGACGGCGGCGTCCGCGCCCGGATGCCACGTCAGCCGCCGCGGCACCCCGCCGGTCGCCGGCACCGTGTAGACGTCGACATTGCCGTCATATTCGCCGGTGAAGGCGATGGTCTGCCCATCCGGCGAGAAGAGCGGGCCGCTCTCGACGCCGACGCCGGTGGTGATACGCACGGCGCGGCCGCCGCCGCGCGGCGCCGTCCAGATGTCGCCGCCGTTGACGAAGGCGACGAGGTCGCGGCTCAGCGCCGGCTGCTGGAGGATGCGCGGCGCCGCCTCCGCGGGAGAAGCTGCCACGACGGCGAGGAAGGCGGACGTGGCGAGAAGGGCTGCGCGCAAGGAAACCTCCGACAGGGCTGGGACGGGCGGGCGCATTGGTGGCCACTTGTCGACTCGGCGTCAACGGCCGGGATTTGTCCCGCCTTTTCGCACGGCCGGTCTCACTTCAGGTGCGGACGGTGCGATCAGGCTTCCATCCGGGTATCGCCTGCGGCAGGCGCAGAATGCTTCTGCTGACAGAGCTGCGCGATTTGTGGCGCCTCGAAACCTTTGCGAAGCCAAGCCTGGACCTTCGGCCCGCAGGTTCGTGCCAGCCACGAGAGCGCCCGCAGTTCGTGTCGCAACGCGCGGTTACGGCGGTCGACGTCAAGTCCGGTGACGGCGATGATCGCCAACATCCGAACGAACCCGGCGTCGTAGCCATGGCGGTTGAGAAAGCCGAAAACCCAGGCCTGATTTCGGATGACGACCTCTGCCGCGAAGGTTAGCGAGTGAACCACATATCGCGGATCGATCGCTCCGACCCTAAAGGCGCTGTAATCGCTGCTGACGACATTGAAAAAAGACATGAGCAGGAACGACTCCCGCGCAGTACGCGGTGGGTCGGCGGGTTCCCGACCGAGCAATATCCTCTCCATCGCCTGGTCTTCGAGAGTTGCCACGGCATTCCCGAAGTCGTTCCACGCCTGGTTCTGCCTGAGGATGCCCTCCGTGCGCCGGATTTTTCGGGCCTCGAGAAAGACAAGCAGCGCCACGAGAAATGTCGCTGTCGCAGCGATCGCCTCCACCCAGTTCGCATCCAAGCGGATGTGCACCGGCCTCCCTCCTCGCCCTGCGCCTCGGACCCGAGTCGCTGCGCGTTAGGCTACACCATAGACCGTGGCACCAGCCGATACCATGATCGTCCTTGGATGTTCAAAGATGCGTGGTTTTCGATAAGAGGTTCACCACCAGCACGCCGGCTATGATCAGGAGGAGACCGGTCATCGCTGCCAGATCGAGCTTCTGACGAAAAGCGATCCACCCGACCGCCGAGATGAGGACAATGCCGACGGCCGACCAAAGACCGTAAGCGATTCCGATCGGCATCGACTTCAAAGTCAGCGACAATGCATAAAAGGCGGAAACATATCCCAGCACCACGATTGCGGCGGGCCATGGACGGGTGAAGCCCTCGGAAGCCTTAAGCGCTGAGGTCGCTATGACCTCGGCCACAATTGCAACGGCCAGCGTGAGGTAAGCGGACATTCGGCCTCCTGTGGCTGGACGCCGCTGTACCGGCTGCGCCTCCCTTTGCCCAAGCATCATTTCCGCCCGAACAGCTTCTCGATGTCGCCGTGGGCGAGCTTCACCCAGGTCGGGCGGCCGTGGTTGCACTGGCCGCTATGGGGGGTGACCTCCATCTCGCGGAGCAGCGCGTTCATCTCGGCGACCGAGAGGATGCGGCCGGCGCGGACCGACCCGTGGCAGGCCATGGTCGCGGCGACATGGTCGAGCCGCTCCTTCAACGAGAGCGCCTCGTCATAGGCGGCAAGCTCGTCGGCGAGGTCGGTGACGAGGCCCTGGACGTCGCCGCTGCCGAGCAGGGCCGGCGTCGCGCGTACCAGCATCGCGCGCGGGCCGAACCGCTCGAGCTCGAGACCCATCTCGGCCAGCTCCGCCAGCCGCCCCTCCAGCCGGTCGCAGGCGGTCTCGTCCAGCTCGACCACCTCGGGGAGCAGCAGCGCCTGGCGCGCCACGCCGCCATTGGCCATGGCGCGGCGCATCCGCTCCAGCACCAGCCGCTCGTGGGCGGCATGCTGGTCGACGAGGACGAGCCCGTCCTCCGCCTCGGCGACGATATAGGTGGCGGCGACCTGTCCCCGCGCGACGCCGAGCGGGAAGCGCGCCGCCCCGGGCGGCGGCGCATGCGCCGCCTCGGCGCGGGCGGCGGGAAGGAAGTCGCTGCGCCCTTCCCGCAAAGTCCCCTCTCCCCAGCGGGGAGAGGGATAGGGTGAGGGGGTTCCCACATACGAGGACGGGCTCTGGTCGTAGAGCCTCTCCTGAAGAGGCCGAACGCCCTCACCCCAGCGCTCCCCCTCCTGGGGAGAGGGGGCTTGCCAACCGACGTTCACGGCCGCCGGCTGCGCGCTCCGAAACCCGGCCGAATCCAAAGCATGGCGCAGGCCGCCGACGATCAGGCCCCGGATCAGGCTCGGCTCGCGGAAGCGCACTTCGGTCTTGGCCGGGTGGACGTTCACGTCCACCTCGCCGGGCGGCACCTCGACGAACAGGGCCACCACCGGGTGCCGGTCCCGCGCCAGCAGGTCCTGATAGGCCGCCCGCACCGAGCCGATCAGCAGCCGGTCCTTCACCGGCCGGCCGTTGACGAACAGGAATTGATGGTCGGCGACGCCGCGGTTGAAGGTCGGGAGGCCGGCGACGCCGCCGAGCCGCACTGGGCCGCGGTCGTAATCGACGGCGACGCTGCTCTCGTGCAGCGCACGGTCGGTCAGCGCCGCGACCCGCGCCGGCCGATCCTCCCGCGGCTGGACCGAGAGGGTGCGCCGTCCGTCATGCTCGAGCGTGAAGCCGACGTCCGGCCGCGCCATCGCCAGCCGCTTCAGCACGTCGACGCAGGCGGCATATTCCGAACGGTTCGAGCGCAGGAACTTGCGCCGCGCCGGCACCCGGGCGAACAGATCCTCCACCAGGATGCGGGTGCCCGGCGGCAGCGCGGCCGGCCCCTCCCCTGCCAGCTTGCCGTTGTCGACGATGCGGCTCCAGCCGTCGGCGCCGCGCACCCGGCTCTCCACCGTCAGCCGGGCCACGCTGGCGATGGAAGGCAGGGCCTCGCCGCGGAAGCCCAGGGTCGCCACCGCCTCGATCGCATCGTCCGGCAGCTTCGACGTCGCGTGCCGCTCCAGCGCCAGCGCCATGTCCGCGGGCGTCATGCCGCAGCCGTCGTCGACCACTTCGATCCGCTCGATCCCGCCGGCGGCGAGACGCACGGCGATCCGCGTGGCGCCCGCGTCGATCGCGTTTTCGACCAGCTCCTTCAACGCGCTGGCCGGTCTTTCCACCACTTCACCCGCGGCGATCCGGTTGACGACATGTTCGGGCAGGCGGCGTATTGACATGGCGCCTCGGTCTAGCCCAACCAGCTCTATCCCGCGAGCCTTGTTAACTCTCTGTGGAACAAGATCGGGGGTCACCCTATAAAGGCGACAGCGCATGCGCCGGCGGGGCCGCCGGCGCCACCTCTTCGAGAAGCGGGACCCACCTGATGTCACTCACGCGTTTCTTCAAATTCCCCAGCCACGACATGGCGATCGACCTCGGCACGGCGAACACCGTCGTCTACGTGCGCGGCCGCGGCGTCGTCTTGAACGAGCCGTCGGTGGTGGCGATCGAGACGATCAACGGGGTCAAGCGCGTGAAGGCGGTCGGCGACGACGCCAAGATGATGATGGGCAAAACCCCCGACCAGATCGAGGCGATCCGGCCGCTGCGCGACGGCGTCATCGCCGACATCGACGTCGCCGAGCAGATGATCAAGCATTTCATCCAGAAGGTCCACGGCAAGCGCCGCTTCCCGCGCTGGCCGGAGATCGTCATCTGCGTCCCCTCGGGCTCGACCAGCGTCGAGCGCCGCGCGATCCGCGACGCCGCCTCCAATGCCGGCGCCTCGCAGGTCTGGCTGATCGAGGAGCCGATGGCCGCCGCGATCGGCGCGGACATGCCGGTCACCGAGCCGATCGGCTCGATGGTCGTCGACATCGGCGGCGGCACGACCGAGGTCGCCGTCCTCTCGCTGCGCGGCCTCGCCTACACGACTTCAGTCCGGGTCGGCGGCGACAAGATGGACGAGGCGATCTCCTCCTACGTCCGCCGCAACCACAACCTCCTGATCGGCGAGGCGACGGCGGAGCGGATCAAGAAACAGGTCGGCATCGCCAAGCCGCCGGTCGACGGCGACGGCCTCACCGTCCACATCAAGGGCCGCGACCTCGTGAACGGCGTCCCCAAGGAGATCACGATCAACCAGCGGCAGATCGCCGAGGCGCTGTCAGAGCCCGTCGGCACGATCGTCGAAGGCGTCCGCATCGCGCTCGAGAACACCGCGCCCGAGCTCGCCGCCGACATCGTCGACCAGGGCATCGTCCTCACCGGCGGCGGAGCCCTGCTGCAGGGCCTCGACGAGGTGCTGCGCGACGAAACGGGCCTGCCGGTCACGGTCGCCGACGACCCGCTGACCTGCGTCGCCATCGGCACCGGACGCGCGCTCGAGGAAGAGATCTTCCGGGGCGTCCTCCAGACCGCCTGAGGCGAAAGGGGCTTTAGGCGATGGCGCCGCCCTCCACCCGGCGCCCCGGCTTCTCCAGGCGGGCGCAATATGGTCTGTTCTTCGGCTACGTCATCGCCGTCGCCGGAGTCATGTTCGCGGTGCTGCTGCTGCTCGTCGCGGTCGTCGACCCGACCGGCTTCGCGGCGCTGAAGGGCGCCTCGCTCGACGTCACCAGGCCGATCACCGCCGGCGGGCGCGGCGTCGTCAACTTCTTCGGCGGCATCGGCGGCAGCGTCCGCGACTATTTCCAGGCGGGGTCGCAGAATGCCGACTTGAGGAAGCAGCTCGCCGCCGAGCGCCAGCGCCTCATCCAGGCGCGGGTCGTCGAAGGCGAGAACCGGCACCTGCGCGCCCTCCTGAAGCTCGACCAGGACAATCCGGGGACGGTCGCCGTCACCCGCATCGTCGGCTCCTCCTTTACCTCGATCCGCCGGCTCGCCACCCTCTCGGCCGGCAGCGGCGCCGGCATCCGCGTCGGCGAGCCGGTGCGGGCCGCCGAAGGGCTGATCGGCCGCGTCATCGAGACCGGGCACTTCGCCAGCCGCGCCCTCCTCGTCAGCGATCCGGCGAGCAGCGTCCCCGTCCGCCTCGTCCGCGATGGCACGCCGGCGCTCGCGGTCGGCCATGGCGACGGCACGATCGACTTGAAGACGCTCGAAGTCGGCCAGAACCCGTTCCGGCGCGGCGACGTGCTGGTCACATCCGGCATCGGCGGCGTCTATCCGCCCGGCATACCCGTCGCCGTCATCGCGGCGGTGCAGAAGGACCGGACGATCGCCAAGCCGCTCGCCGACCCGTCGCGGATCGACTTCGCCATGGTGCTGCCCATCGCCCAGCCCCTCGCCGACAAGCCCTTGAGCCCGCAGACCCAGCAGGCGGTGGAGGCGGCGCAGCAATGAGCCGCATCGCCGGCTCCCGCCGCGACCTCGCCATGCTCGGCTTCCGCCAGCGCTGGGTGCCGCTCCTGACGACTTTGTTCGCCTCGCTGCTCAACGCCCTCCCCTTCGTCGTCACGACGCCGCTCGTCCCCGACTTCGCCTATCTCGTGCTCCTCGCCTGGCGGCTGCTCCGGCCGGAAATCTGGGCCGCCCACGTCGCGCTGCCGCTTGGCCTGTTCGACGACCTGATGGCCGGGCACCCGCTCGGCCAGTCGATGGCGCTGTGGACCCTCACCTTCCTCGCCTTCGATTTCGTCGACAGCCGCTCGGGCTGGCGGGATTATTGGACCGACTGGCTGTTCGCCTCGGTGGCGATCGCCCTCTACACCGCCGGCGCCTGGTACGTGGCGCATATGATGGGCAGCCAGGCGCCGATCGTCGTCGCGTTGCCGCAACTGATCCTCTCGATCCTCGCTTACCCACTGGTAGCCCTCGTCGTCGTAGGGCTCGACAGATGGCGACTCGCCCGATGAGATCGAAGGTCAGGAAGCCGCTCCTCACGGAGAACAGCCAGGTCTTCACCTTCACCCGCCGCGCGCTGGTGCTGGGCGGCGCGCAGGGCCTGATGGCGACGGCGCTCGGCGCGCGCATGGCCTATCTCTCGATCGAGCAGAACGAGAAGTACAAGCTCCTCTCGGAATCCAACCGCGTCCAGGCGCGGCTGATCCCGCCGCGGCGCGGCTGGATCGTCGACCGCGACAACCAGCCGATCGCCATCAACCGCTCCGACTTCCGCGTCGACCTCATCCCGGATCGCCTGAAGGAGCCGGACCGCATCCTCGGCGCGCTGACCGAGCTGCTCGAGCTGACCCCCGACCAGGTCGAGCGGATCAAGGAGCAGCTCCAGGACGCCGCCGGCTACCAGCCGGTGCCGGTCGCGGAGAACCTGTCGTTCGAGAAGTACGCCGCGCTCACCATCCGCCTGCCGGAGCTGCCCGGCGTCTCGCCGCTTCGCTCCTTCTCGCGCTTCTACCCCGAGGGCGCCGCCGTCGCGCACCTTACCGGCTATGTGGGGACGCCCAACAAGACCGACTATGAGGCGGAGCAGAAGAACCCGCTGCTGATCGCGCCGGGCTTCAAGATCGGCAAGGACGAGATCGAGAAGACGATGGAGCATCGGCTGCGCGGCACGCCGGGGCAGCAGCGGATCGAGGTCACGGCACGCGGCAAGCTCGTCAAGGAGCTCTCGACCTTGTCCGACCAGCCGGGCGGCATCCTGCCGCTCACCATCGACATCGGCCTGCACAGCTATGCGGCGCGGCGGCTCGGCGACGAATCCGGCTCGATCGTCGTGCTCGACTGCAACACGGGCGAGATCCTCGCCATGGCGTCGATGCCGGCTTACGACCCGAACGAATTCTCCGCGGGGATCAGCCACCGCACCTGGGACATGATGGCCGCCGATGAGCGCCATCCGATGATCAACAAGGTGATGCAGGGCCTCTACCCGTCGGGCTCGACCATCAAGCCCTTGATGTCGCTCGCCTTTCTCGAAAAGGGCATCAACCCCAAGGCGACCGTCACCTGCACCGGCGCCTACCGCGTCGGCAACGCCATCTTCCACTGCGACAAGCATCACGGCACGCTGGCGATGCACGAGGCGATCGAGAAGAGCTGCGACACCTATTTCTACCATACCAGCCTGCAGGCCGGGCCGGAGGTGATCGCCTCGATGGCGCACCGCATGGGCTTCGGCGAGAAGTTCGACCTGCCGGTGCCGACGCAGCGGTACGGCACCGTTCCCGACCCGCAGTGGATGCAGGCGAAATACCATCGCAAGTGGGAGATGTACGACACGATCAACATGTCGATCGGCCAGGGGAACGTGCTGGTGAACCCGCTGCAGCTGGCGACGATGGCGGCGCGGATCGCCAGCGGCAGGGCGGTGAGCCCGCGGATCGTGCGGACGAAGACCATCCCCGAACCGGCGGCGCTGCCGGTGACGCCCGAGCATCTCGACCTCGTCCGCGCGGCGATGCGCGACGTCGTCAACCGTGCCGGCACCGCCGGCGTCGCCAAGCTGCCGGTCGACGGCGTGCTGCTCGCCGGCAAGACCGGCACCGCCCAGGTCCGCCGGATCACCATGGCGGAGCGCAATTCGGGCGGCGTCCGCTCGAACGAGAGCCTGGCCTGGAAGATGCGCGACCATTCGCTGTTCGTCGGCTTCGCGCCGGCCGACAAGCCGCGATATGCCTGCGCGGTGATCGTCGAGCATGGCGGCTGGGGCGCCAGCGTCGCGGCCCCGGCCTGCCGCGACGTGCTGACGTACCTGTTCGACAAGGGCAAGGCGATGGCGGCGCTCGCCGCCCTCGAGGAGCAATGGGGCGGGACCATTTCCGAGCGCATGGCGCGGCGCGCGGAGAAATGGGTGCCGCCCGAGAAGCCCTCCCGGCCCGCGGAGCCGAAGCAGTCCGACAACGCGGCCGCCGAGGGCAAGGCGAACAATCCGCGCAGGCCGCCGACCAAGACGATATGAGAAGCCATTCGCTCGTCCCGGCGGCGATCGCGGAGCTGCCGTGGCGCATGCTCGCCTTCGTGATCTTCATCACCGGCTTCGGCCTGGTGGTCCTCTACTCGGCCGCCGGCGGCAAGCTGATGCCCTGGGCGCTGCCGCAGGCCGTGCGCTTCGCCATCTTCCTCGGCCTCGCCATCGCGATCTCGCGGGTGAAGGTCGACCGGCTGAAGGCGATCGCCTTCCCCGCTTACGGCATCGTCCTCTTCCTCCTCGTCCTGGTCGAGGCCCTGGGCTTCGTCGGCAAGGGCGCGCAGCGCTGGCTGAGCCTCGGCTTCATGAACCTGCAACCGTCCGAGCTGATGAAGCCGGTGATCATCCTGGCGATGGCCCGCTTCTTCGACCTCCTCCCGGTGGCCGAGCTGCGCAAGTGGAACGCGATTTGGCCCGCCGCGGCGATGCTCGGCGTCCCCGCCGCCCTGATCCTCGTCCAGCCCGATCTCGGCACGGCGATGATGGTGGTGATGGGCGGCATCGTCATGATGTTCCTCGCCGGCCTGCCGCTGCGCCTGTTCGTCGGCGGCATCGTCTTCGCCGGCGTGGCGGGCCGCACCGCCTTCAGCTTCCTGCACGAATACCAGCGCCAGCGCGTGCTCATCTTCATGAACCCGGAGAGCGACCCGCGCGGCGCCGGCTACCATATCGCCCAGTCGCAGATCGCGATCGGCTCGGGCGGCATCTTCGGCAAGGGTTTCCTGAAAGGTACCCAGAGCCACCTCCAATACCTGCCGGAGGGGCATACCGACTTCATCTTCGCGACCATGGCCGAGGAATGGGGCCTGATCGGCGGCCTCCTCATCATCGTCGCTTATGCCTTCGTCATCAAATGGGGGATCGGCGTCGCCCTGGAGGGCAAGGACCGCTTCTCCCGCCTCGCCGCCGCCGGCCTGATCACCACCATCTTCTTCTACGTCGCGATCAACCTGATGATGGTGATGGGCCTCGCCCCCGTCGTCGGCATCCCGCTGCCGCTCGTCTCCTACGGCGGCTCGGCGATGCTGACGGTGATGCTGTGCCTGGGCATGCTGATGGCCGTCGACCGCCAGAACCGCCGCGGCGGCGCCCTCCGGCCCTGACCCGGGGCTGCGCCGCGGCGTCGGAAGGTTCGAAGTTTCGAACTTTCGTTCAAATTTAAAGTTTCTTCGATCAATCCGGCTCGACTGATCGATTTTGACGATCACCCGGTGCTGCACCCGCAGGCCCGGCGCCGCGATTCGACGGCGCGCGGGCCGGAGATCCGAAACGTCTCGATCACCCGTCGCTGGGCGGCGCGGCGGCGATTGCGGCGGTGGCCAGGGATTTCCTCCTAACTTTCCATGGGCGTGCGAGAGATAGTAAGCACCGTGACGAAAGCGAGATAGACGCTCATCGTCTGAGATGCCCGCGCTCCTCGAGCAAGCGCACGGCTGCCGCCACTTGATCGGCGAGTTCCGCTTCGCGCCGCTGTCGACGTTTGATTTTGTAGCTTCTGTAAACCCGGAGGAGGCCTGCTCCTGCGGCGATCAGTGTAACCGCATCCGCGGCTAAGGTCAGATACTCCATCGGCCTTCCCCGAGCGAACGAGACCACCAGTCGGAGCGACGCTCCGAGCCGGCTGACCGCACGGTGCAAATGCACCAAGCGGCCTTCCGCAAGTTCCCCCTATGAAGGACCGGACAGCAATCCGACCTGCCCTCGCCGTTTATGCAAGCCCACGCGGCGAGGGCATGACAAAGATGTCATCGAGGTTTGAAAAAATCAAGCGGAGATTGCCGCTAAGCAGTAAGCTCGGCGAGGTCGCGCCGGAGATCCGGAACGTCTCGATCACCCGCCGCTGGGCGGCGGCGGCGGCGGCGGCGATTGCGGCGGTGGCCATGGCATTCCTCCTCTGCGACGGCGCCGGGGTTCGGGCGGCGGCGGCGCCCACGGATGGGCGCCGGTACGCTCGGCAACGCTCTCGACATGCGGCGGCTCCGCGAGGCGCACGGCGATGCCACCGGTACCGGCGAGGTACCGCGCGTCCGCCTTGAGCAGCCGCGGCGCGCAGCCGCGCGGCAGCCGCCGGTCCGAGACGACCACGTCGGCCTCCGCGCAGACCCGCGCCAGCTCGGCGGTGGCGAACCGCGCGCGGGTCCTCAGGCCCAGCACGTGCCAGGCGCGTTCTCCGTTGCGAAGGGTGAAGGCGCAGGCGTCGTCGTTGCACGCCGCGCCCGGGACGTCGTCGAGATCCGGGACGTCGCCGGCCAGCCCCGACGATTCCGCCATGGTCGAGCGGACATAGTCGCCGGTCCGCTCGCGCAGCACGCCGATGCGGCCGTCCCCGGACCGGATGGCGAGGTGCCGGCCGTCGCCGGTGACGAGCAGGTCCGGGGGCGGACTCGCCAGCGCCCACAGCGCGCCGGCGGCGAACGGCGCGACGCCCCACCAGCGCCAGCGCGTCCGCCACAGGCAGAGCCAGAGGCCGCCGCCGACCATCAGCGCATAGGCCGCATCCGGAATCGTCGGCAGCATCGCCACCGCGCCCGGCATGGCCGCGGTTCTGCGCGCGAGGACGAGGAGCAGGTGCAGCCCCTGCCCTGCCACCCACCAGGCCGGGCCGCCCAGCCCCGCCGTGTCGAGCAGCAGAGCGAGCGCCTCCGCGGGCATGATCACGAAGGTCGTCAGCGGGATGGCGACGATATTGGCGAGAGCGCCGTAGAGGCCCGACTTGTGGAAGTGGTAGAGGCCGATCGGCGCCAGCGCGAGCTCCACCGCGAGCCCGGTGAGGACGAGGCCGAGCACCGCCCGCCCGAGCTTGAGCGGCAGCGTCTCGTCGCGCGCGGCGAGGAAGGCGCGGACCCGCGGATGGTCGTGGAAGGCGACGAGGGCGGTGATGGCGGCGAAGCTCAGCTGGAAGCTCGGCCCCACCAGGGAGTCGGGCCAGAGCAGCATGACGAGGAGCGCGCCGGTCGCCACCAGCCTCAGCGTCAGCGCCTCGCGCCCCAGCGCGATGCCGCCGAGCACGAGGAGGGAGGCGATGCAGGAGCGCACCGTCGGCACCTCGGCGCCGGTGAGGATCGTGTAGGCGATTCCCGCCAGCGCGCCCGCCGCGGCCGCAACGAGCGTCAGCCGGAAGCGCAGCGCCAGCCGCGGGCTCAGCGCCAGCAGCTTCAGCGTCAGCAGCATCACGGCGCCGACCAGGGCGGTGAGGTGGAGGCCGCTCACCGACAGGAGGTGCGCGAGGCCCGAGCGCCGCATCGCGTCATTGTCCGCCTGCGGGATACCCGCCTGGTCGCCGTTCGCCAGCGCCACCGCGATCGCCCCCTCGCTGCCGCCGAGATGGGCGAGGATGTGCTGCCCCAGCGCCTGCCGCGCCCGCGCCACGAAGGCGCTCCAGCCGCCGGCCGCCTTGCCGGGCACGACCGCAATGTAGAGCGCGCGCCCGGTGCCGCCGATCCCCTGGAAGTACGCGGCGCGGGAGAAATCGTAGGCGCCCGGCACCGCCGCCGGTGCCGGCGGCATCAGCCAGGCGCGCAGCCGCACCCGGTCGCCGGGCGCAAGCCTGGGCGCCTTGTCGCGCGGCACGTTGACGCGCAGACGCGGCGGCAGGTCCGGCGCATCGCCCGGCGCCAGGACGAGGCGGATCGCATCGCTCGCCGCGAGCGCCTGCACCTGCTCGACGTCGGCGGTGAAGGTGGCCGCCCGCTCCCGCTCCAGCCGCGGCGCCGCCACCCGCTGCGCCTCCCACCAGATGTCGCCGCACCCCAGCATCGCGAACAAGGCGAAGAGGGAGAGCGCCCGCGCCGTCCGCGTCCCCGGCACCAGCGCCTGCGGCAGCAGCGCCAGCGCGGCGGCGAGGAGCAGGAAGGCGATCCACAGCCGGCTCCCGGGCAGCCGGAACCAGGCGGCGATGCCGAGCCCCACCGCGACGGGGACCCACAAGGGCAGCTGGTCCCGCTCCGCGTCGAGGCGCGTTTCGATCCACGCAGTCGCGGACGGAAAACCGGCACGCAGTCGGCGGCGGAGCCCCGTTGGCGGAGGCTCACACCCAAGGCTGGCGGCGCTGGCGTCCACGGCCGTCACCGCCCCATCCTTGGAGAAAGCGCGCCCGAGCGCAATACGGGTCGCCGTTGCTCAATCCTCACGCCCGCGCGGCGGATCCGCTATGATCACACGCGCGGCAGGTCAGGCTTGGGCCAGCTCACCAACCTCCTGTGCCGCTTCCTTTGCCGCCGCCTCGGCCTTCAGGACGAGCCCCAAGGCCTCGAGAACCGAGAAGAAGGTCCCGATGGTCGGATTTCCCTGATCGTCGAGCGCGGCATAGAGGCTCTGTCGCTTGATGCCCGTGCGGCGCGCGATCTCGCTCATGCCGATGGCCTTCGCGATGATGCCGAGCGCATGCGCGACATAGGCGGGATTGCCGGAGCGGAGCGCGTCGTTGAGCAGCTCGGCCTGTCCTTCGGCGCTGCCGAGAAACTCGGACGCGTCGTAAGGGGTGATTCCGGGAACGGAAGTTACCATGATTAGATTTGCCTTCCTTGGCGTTACATTGGGTCAAGCCGCGATTTCAGAGGACGGCGGCAATCTCCTTCGCTTTCCTGATGTCCCAGTCCTGCGTCGATTTGTCGCCGCCGCAGAGCAGGATGATGATTTCGTCACCCCTGCGGGTGAAGTAGACGCGATAGCCGGGGCCGTAATCGATCCTGAGCTCGCTCACCTGCCCACCGACGCTCTTTACGTCACCGAGACCGAAGCCCAGCCGGGTGATCGCGGTCGCGATCCGCTCCTGCGCACGGCGGTCTGAGAGCTTCCGCTGCCACCTGATGAACCCGTCCGTCTTGTAGATCATCATCTGTCGCTTATAAATGACAATGTAACGCGTGTCAATTATAATTGACGCCCTCTTGCCCGGCGGCGCCGCTTTCCATCCCTGCATTCGCGGGTGCACAAAAATGACGCAGTGCGGCATCGGGGGCCCTTGGTGTGGGCTCCTCCGCTATGCTAGGGGCGCTGGCGTCCACGGCCGTCACCGGCCTTACCCTTGGAGAAAGCGCGCTTGAGCGCAACCGCCGCCACGCCGGTCGTCACCCGCTTCGCGCCTTCGCCGACCGGATTCCTCCATATCGGCGGCGCGCGCACGGCGCTGTTCAACTGGCTGTTCGCCCGCCACCACGGCGGCAGGTTCCTGCTGCGCATCGAGGATACCGACCGGGCCCGCTCGACCAGCCAGGCGATCGACGCGATCCTCGAAGGCATGCGCTGGCTCGACCTCGACTGGGACGGGCACGAATATTACCAGTCGCAATTCTGGGCCCGCCACGCCGAAGTCGCGCACGAGCTGCTCGCGCGCGGCCACGCCTATCGCTGCTACATGACGAGCGAGGAGCTGGCACGGCAGCGCGAGCGGGCGCAGGCCGAGCGGCGGCCGTACCGGGTCGAGAGCCCGTGGCGCGACGGCGGCGAGGGCGCGCCGGACCGACCCTTCGTCGTCCGCCTCAAGGCGCCGCGCGAGGGCGAGACGGTCATCGACGATAAGGTGCAGGGCCGGGTGACGGTCAGGAATGCCGAGCTCGACGACATGGTCCTCCTCCGCTCGGACGGCACGCCCACCTACATGCTCGCCGTCGTGGTCGACGACCACGACATGGGGGTGACCCACGTCATCCGCGGCGACGACCATCTGAACAACGCCTTCCGGCAGCTCGGCATCGTCAAGGCGATGGGCTGGCCCGAGCCGGTCTACGCGCACGTGCCGCTCATCCACGGCCAGGACGGCGCCAAGATGTCGAAGCGCCACGGCGCCACCGGCGTCATGGACTATGACCGGCTGGGCTTCCTCCCCGAAGCGGTCGCGAACTACCTGCTGCGCCTCGGCTGGGGCCATGGCGACGAAGAGATCATCGCGCGCGCGGACGCGGTCCGCTGGTTCGACCTGCCCCAAGTCGGCCGCTCGCCTTCGCGATTCGACACGAAGAAGCTCGAGAATCTGAACGGCCATTACATACGCGAGGCCGAGGACGGCCGCCTCGCCGGCCTGGTCGCGCCGCGCCTCGCGCCGCTGCTCGGCCGCGCGCTGGCGGAGGACGAGATCGTCACCCTCGCCCGGGCGATGGGCGAGCTCAAGCCGCGTGCGAAGACATTGAACGAAATCGCGGAAGGCGCGGCCTTTTTTTTCAAGGCGCGGCCGCTCGATTTCGACGACAAGGCCGAGGGCCTGCTCGCCGGCGACGCGCCGCGCCTGCTCGCCCGCGCCCATGCGGCCCTGACGGCGCTTGACGAATGGAGCGCGGCGGCGACAGAGGCGGCGGTGCGCGGCGTCGCCGAGACCGCGGCGGTGAAGCTGGGCCAGGTCGCCCAGCCGCTCCGCGCGGCGCTGACCGGCCGGGGAACCTCCCCGGGGATTTTCGACGTTCTGGTCCTGCTCGGGCGCGAGGAAAGCCTCGCCCGCATCGCGGACCGGATGGAAGCGTGAAGGACAGGACGATGGCGGACGATCAGGCCACATTCTCGCAGGCCACCTTGGCACTGGGGGGCAAGGACACCGCCTTCCCGGTCCGCCAGGGCTCGGTGGGCCCCGAGGTCATCGACATCCGCAAGCTCTACGGCCAGACCGGCGCCTTCACCTACGACCCCGGCTTCACCTCGACCGCGGCGTGCGAGAGCGCGATCACCTATATCGACGGCGATGCGGGCATCCTCCTCCACCGCGGCTATCCGATCGACCAGCTCGCCGAGAAGTCGACCTTCATGGAGGTCGCCTACCTGCTGCTGAACGGCGAGCTGCCGAAGCAGGAGGAGCTGGAGCGCTTCACCCATACGATCACCCGCCACACCATGGTGCACGAGCAGCTCGCGACCTTCCTGCGCGGCTTCCGGCGCGACGCGCACCCGATGGCGGTGATGTGCGGCATCGTCGGCGCGCTCTCGGCCTTCTACCACGATTCGACCGACATCACCGATCCGCAGCAGCGGATGATCGCGTCGCACCGGCTGATCGCCAAGATGCCGACGATCGCGGCGATGGCCTACAAGTACACGGTCGGCCAGCCGTTCATGTATCCGCAGAACAGCCTCTCCTACACCGGCAACTTCCTCAGGATGACGTTCGGCGTCCCGGCCGAGCCCTATGAGGTGAACCCGGTCATCGAGCGGGCGATGCGCCGCATCTTCATCCTCCACGCCGACCACGAGCAGAACGCCTCGACCTCGACCGTCCGCCTCGCCGGCTCGTCGGGCGCCAACCCGTTCGCCTGCATCGCCGCCGGCATCGCCTGCCTGTGGGGGCCCGCGCACGGCGGTGCCAACGAGGCGGCCCTGAACATGCTGCGCGAGATCGGCCGGCCGGAGCGGATCCCGGAATATATCGCCCGCGCCAAGGACAAGGACGATCCGTTCCGGCTGATGGGCTTCGGCCACCGGGTGTACAAGAATTACGACCCGCGCGCGAAGGTCATGCAGGCGACCGCCGCCGAGGTCTTGAAGGAGATGGGCGTCACCGACCCCGTGTTCGACGTCGCCCGCGAGCTCGAGCAGATCGCGCTGCACGACGAATATTTCATCGAGAAGAAGCTCTATCCGAACGTCGATTTCTACTCGGGCGTCGTGCTGTCGGCGATCGGCTTCCCGACCTCGATGTTCACCGCCCTCTTCGCCCTCGCCCGCACCGTGGGGTGGGTCGCCCAGTGGAACGAGATGATCTCCGACCCCGAGCAGAAGATCGGCCGCCCCCGCCAGCTCTACACCGGCCACACCCAGCGCGACTACGTGCCGGTGGGGGAGCGGTAAGAGGAATTCGGAAGGATCGCGGCGGAACCCGTCATCCCGGCGAAAGCCGGGATCTCCCCGAGGAAGAGTCGAGGAGGTGTTTCCAGCGCCCTTCCGCATGGGGATCCCGGCTTTCGCCGGGATGACGTCATATTCACTGGAAACCGCCAATCTCCCGCTGCAACGTCACGCAATGCGAGGAGGATGGGTCTACATGATGACCAATCGGCCCAACGGCACGCTGTACATCGGCGTCGCCGCCGATCTCGCCGCCCGCGTCGCGCAGCACCGCGCTCGCACCGGCTCCAAATATTGCCGCAAGTACAACCTCACCCACCTCGTCTATGCCGAGCCCCACGACACGATCGAAGAAGCCATCGCCCGCGAAAAGGCGATGAAGGAATGGCACCGCGCGTGGAAGGTCGAGCTGATCGAGAGCGCGAACCCCGAATGGGCGGACCTCTGGCGCCACGTCATCGGCGTTTGACGTCGTCCCGGCAGATCCCGTCATCCCGGCGAAAGCCGGGATCTCCCGTGGCCCCGCCCGTCATCCGGGCGAAAGCCGGGATCTCCTCGATGAAGAGCCACCGCGGCGTTTCCAGTGCCCCTCCTCCACGAGATCCCGGCTTTCGCCGGGATGACGGGGTGGCGCTGTACCCTTTCCCCCTCTTTGTCTCTCCGTTATCCCCGCTGCTCCCGTGAGGCTGGAGGGAAGACGACAGGTGCACCGTAGACACTTCCTCCAGTCGATTACCGCCGCCGGCGCGATGGCCGCCCTCCCCGCCGGGGCCGCAGCGCCGCTCCCGCCTCGCAAGCCCCGCCGCCTCCATCCCGGCGACACGGTCGGCCTGATCGAACCGGCCGGCTTCACTCACGATGCCTACGACCTCGGCGACGTCAAGGCGACGATCGCCGGCATGGGGCTCGTCCCCAAGGTCGCGCCGCACGTCGCCGCGCGCTACGGCTATCTGGCCGGCACCGACGCCGAGCGCGCGGCCGACGTCAACGCCATGTTCGCCGACGACGGCGTCAAGGCGATCTTCGCGATCCGCGGCGGCTGGGGCTGCGCGCGCATCCTGCCGCTGCTCGACTGGACCCTGATCCGCGCCCACCCCAAGCTGCTCGTCGGCTTCAGCGACATCACCGCGCTGCACATGGCGATCGCCGCCAAGGCGGGCTTCACCACCATCCACGGGCCCGTCGCCGCCAGCGCCTGGGGCAAGCTGTCGTGGGACTCCTTCCGCGCCCTCGCCTTCGAAGGCGCCGCGCCGACCTACCGGCCGCCCGAGCTGCCCGAGGACCGCTTGGCCCCGCGCGCCGGCCGCACCCGCACCTTCCGCTCCGGCAAGGCGACGGGGCGGCTGCTCGGCGGCAACCTCACCGTCCTCTCCGCCCTCGTCGGCACGGCCTACCTTCCCGACTTCAGCGGCGCGATCCTGTTCATCGAGGACACCAACGAAGCCGAATATCGGATCGACCGGATGCTCACCCAGCTGACCCTCGCCGGCATCCTCGGCCGCGTCGCGGGCGTCGCGTTCGGGCAATGCACCGACTGCGTCGCCGACGGCGTCTCCTATGGCGGCTTCACCCTGTCGGAGGTCCTTCAGCAGCATTTCGGCCCCTTGGGCGTCCCCGCCTTCCAGGGCGCCCTGTTCGGCCACGTCCCCAACCAGTTCAGCCTCCCCGAAGGCGCCCGCGCCGAGATCGACGCGGACGCCGGCACGATCCGCATCCTCGAGCCCGCGGTGGCGTGAAGCCGGCCCGGCCCTAGTCGATCTTCAGCCGCACGAAGGCCATCGCGCCCCTCGGGTCGCCGCCGTACGAGGCCTTGAGCGCGCGCGGTACGAAGTTCAGCGCCGCCAGCGCGCCGATCCCGAGCGTGAGGTGGGGCGCCAGGGCGAAGTCGCGTACCGCGCCGGCCGACACCTTCGCCACGTCGAACGCCGGTCCGTGGTGCCCGCCGACGAACAGCAGTTCGTCATTCTGCGTGGACTCGGCGCGGCCGAACAGCGTCCAGGCCCCGAGCCCGACCGCGCTCTCGACGGCCGCCGCGACGAAGCTCCGGCCTTCGCTGCGGCGGCGCCCCCAGGCCAGAGTCGTCGACCACCAGCGGTCGCGTCCGAGCGGTCGCGTGTAGATGGCGCTTGCCGACCAGCGGGTCTGGTTCACCCCGGGCTCGAGCTGCTCGGGGCGCGTCAGATGCGCCCAGCTCGCCTGCAGCGCGAGCGCCGGCGTGGGGTTGTACGAGACGCGCACGGCGGTGGAGTCCAGCGGCCCCGTCTCGATATCGAAGCGATGCTGGTCGGGCTCGCGGCCGTTGAAGCGCGACGCCTCGATCTTCACCCGGCCGACCACGAGCCCGGCCGTCGCCACGCCGAAGGCGATGTGGGTCGAGTCGAGCCAATGGTGCGTGATCGGCGCCTCGGGCGAATCGAGGATCGACTGGCGATGCATGAAGGCCGGCGGCCCGAAGGCCGGCTCGCCCGGCAGGCCGCCATAGACGAACAGGCTGGCGCGGTCGGACAGCCTGACGCTGTAGCTCGCCGATAGCTCCATGAAGAGATCGTGCGGATGCTGCCGGTCCACCAGCGGATCGACGCCGTTCGCCGTCTCGCCGCTCGCCAGGTGCAGCGGATAGCCGCGCGCGCCCATCAGCGGGTCGGGGCTCAGCATCGCCTTGAGCTGCAGGACGCTCCCGTTCGCGAAGTCGTGCCGCGCCATGCCCATCAGCATGCCCGAGACCAACGCCTTCTCGCCGCCGCGCGGACCTTCCTGCCAGTCGTAGGCGCCGGTCAGCTGGACATGGCCCATGAGCATCCAGCCGCCGGCCATCGTCGCGACGCCCCCGTGCCGCGACGCGTCCGGCTGCCAGGCCGTACCCGAGGCTTCGCGCGCCATGGGATAGGGTCCGAGCGCGCCGGTCATCGCGTGCTCCATGGCGTGCGCGCCGCGATGATCCATCCCAGCCATGGGCGCCTCGCCGGCGGCCGGATGATCCATGCCCGGCATTGGCTGATGGGCCGGCGGCGGCGCGTCCCCCGTTGGATGCTCCGTCGTCCCATGCTGGGCCGCCGCCGGCACCCAAGCCGCCACGGCAAGAACCGCGGCCGTGGCGACAAGACAATATCTCACTCCGTCACATCCTCACTTCGCGCGCGCCGGGATCATCGAGCGCACCCGGGCCGCGAACCCCTGTGCCACCTCGCCCGCGACTGTGCGAGCGGCGAAGCGCGCCGTGCCCGTCCTCAAGTCGTTCGCCATGTACACGCACGGGCTGTCACCGATCCGCGAGCCGGGTCGCAGAGCCGCAGCCGCTGTAAATCGGTGACCCTCCCCTCTTCCGCCGGTCACCGGTCGAACGTGTCCAAGCCCCCCATTCCTTTGGAAAGGCAAGGCCGACCGACATGGGCTGAGACGGAATTCGCCCGTCGCCCGACCGAACGGCAATCGGATTGACCGCGCCGAGGGGGATAAATAAGCTGGGCTCAGCTCCGACGGAGAGTCGGCATGGACGATGCTCAAGTCATCGAACCGTACAGAACCGGCATCTGCTTGGTCGGTATCGAAAGCGCGACCTCTGACGCCCTGCGGTTCCTGATTACCCACTGCAACGAGCTTCAGCGTTCTTTCGAGTTCGAACTCATCCCTCTCAACCCGGGCGATCCGCTCGTCCAACAGTTGAAAGCTCCCCGCGCGATTACGGCTGATGCAAAATTCAACAGTCTAGTCGAGGGATTTGCCGGGCGGCAGAAAGCATTTGAGTCGAGACTAGCGGACGCCTTCGATCTCAAGCCGTGTTCGCATCCAAGCTATGTCATCATATCTCTCGCGCGGTTCACCAACGGTTTTTATGCCTGGGGCCGCAATGAGACGGAGATCATCGCTCTCGGGGGGTGGGAACGCGCCTTCGCACCGCCTTCCCTCGCAGAATACGCGCTGACGATTACCCTACGACTGGCCGCATCGAGTGCGGTTCCCGCCCTTGAGAGCGAGCGCCATCTCGGCACCCTCGGTTGCCTCATGGACTTCAATCAGAGTTTGGATACGGTCCGGTTCAAGGTGCTCAATAGCTTCATCTGCGCCGATTGCCGCCGTGTCCTGAGCGCAGGACGCGGTGACCAGGCTTACAAGGATCTCCTGCTCCTCCTCGGGAAGACTTGGCTGGGTGAATCGCAGAATGCGCTGTCGCCGGCGGGAATCTGCCGCAAGTTGGGATATGATCTCTTCCTCACCAGGGGGATCAAGCCGAGCTGGTGGGAAACGGTCTCCGGGAAGCTTCTCGGCGACGCCGTAACGGAGACCATCAAGCTGGTCGCGGCGCTCCTGCTAGCGTTGCTGCTATTGCGGTTGGGTCTGAAGGCTGCCGGAGGTTGAAGCGCTCAGACGGCAGGAGGGAGAGAGGCACGTTCTTCCTGCAAGACACCCAACGATCCGACACCCGGCCGCCCCGGAGCCGGGCGTCCGATCGGCCGATGTGAACCCTGGACCGGCGCGGTACCGGCCTGACGCCGGCATTCGACCAGCTTAGCCCCGTCAGTCGCCGATCCACCGTCGAACTCGGTCACGCCTGCGCATCGGTGACCTTCCCTTCCGCCCACGGATCGGTGACCATCTCTTCCGGCCGACGCCTCTTCCCGACTCGCGCCGGCTCGTCTATGCGCGGCGGTTTCCGTAGGGGCACGGCGGAGAGGGTCGTGGCGACCAGTGCCGGGAGGGCAGCAGCGATCCAGCCGGAACCGGACCTCGAGGACTTTTTCGACAACGGCAATGTCGGGCTGCACCTCGTCGGCCGGGACGGCACGATCCTGAAGGCCAACCCCGCCGATTACGTGCCGCTCGGCTATGCGGCGGACGAATATGTCGGGCGCAACATCGCCGACTTCCATGCCGACCGCGACGTGATCGACGACATCCTCGCCCGGCTGACGCGGGGCGAGCGGCTGGAACGCTATCCGGCGCGCCTGAAGGCCAAGGACGGATCGATCCGCGACGTCGAGATCAGCTCGAGCGTCCGCTTCGAGGACGGCGAGTTCGTCAACACGCGCTGCTTCACCGTCGACGTCACCGACCAGCGGCGGGTCGAGGCCGCGCTCCGGGCGGCGGAGGAGAAGCTCGCCGCGACCTTCGAAAGCGCCGTGGCGAGCATCGCCGAGGTCGATGCGCAGGGCGGCTTCCTGCGGGTGAACGAGGCTTTCTGCGCGCTCACCGGCCACAGCCGCGAGGAAATGACGGCGCGCAGCTTCTTCGACTTCACCCACCCCGCCGACCTCGCGGACGAGCGGGAACGGTGGCGGGCGCTGGTGGCGGGGGAGGTCGAGCGCTTCACCATCGAGAAGCGCTACGTCCGCCGCGACGGCCGTATCATCTGGGTCGAAGTGATGAATTCCGCCGTGCGCGGCGCCGACGGGCGCTTCGCCTACGGGGTCAAGATGCTCCACGACGTCACCGAGCGAAAGGAGGCGGAAAGCCGCCAGCGGCTGCTGCTCGACGAGTTGAACCACCGCGTGAAGAACACGCTCGCCACCGTTCAGTCGCTCGCCGCCCAGACCGCCCGCGGCTGCGACAGCGTCGGCGAATTTCGCGCCCGCTTCGAGCCGCGCCTGCTCGCCCTCTCCGCCGCCCACGACCGCCTCACCCGCAACCAGTGGGAGGGCGCGAGCCTCCGGGCGATCGCCGAGGAGGAGCTCGCCGCGCACGCCGCGCCGGGGCGGACGCTGCATGCCGAGGGAACCCGACGTGCACCTGTCGCCGCGCGCCAGCCTGTCGCTGAGCCTCGCCCTGCACGAACTGGGGACCAACGCCGCCAAGCATGGGGCCCTGTCGGTCCCCGGCGGCCGCGTCGATCTCGTCTGGAGGGTCGAAGGCAGCCCCGCCCCTGCCGCGGTGACGATGGCGTGGCGCGAGCGCGGCGGCCCGTCGGCCGACCGACCGGGCCGCGAGGGCTTCGGCTCGCGCCTGCTCCGCGTGACGGCGCGGGAGCTCGGCGGGACGATGACGCTGGAGTACTCCGCCGAGGGCTTCGCCTGGACCCTCACCTTCCCGCCGGCGGGGCCGGCCGTCCCATGACGGACCTCGCCGGCAAGCGCATCCTCGTGGTGGAGGACGAAGCCCTCGTGGCGATGATGCTGGAGGATTTGCTTGCCGACCTCGGCTGCGAGGTGGTGGGGCCGGCGATGCGGCTCGACGAAGGACTCGCACTGGCGCGGCTGAACGGCCTCGATGCCGCCGTGCTCGACATCAACCTCGGCGGCGAGCGCAGCTATCCGATCGCCGATCTGCTCGACGCGCGGGGGGTGCCGATCGCCTTCGTGACCGGCTACGGCCATAGCGGACGGCCGGGCAGGAGCGACCGGGTGCTCCAGAAACCCTATCGCGAGCCGCAGCTCCGGGCGCTGCTCGCCGAGATGCTCGCCTCCGCTTGACCGCCCTTGGGGCTCAGCGCGCCGGCAGGGTGAAGGTGAAGCGCGCGCCCTGGCCCGGGGCGCTGTCGACGGTGAGGTCGCCTCCCATCGCCCGCGCCAGCCGCCGCGCGATGTAGAGGCCGAGACCCGTCCCGCCGGGCTCGGCCGGGTCGACCCGCTCGAACTTGTCGAAGATCCTCGCCTGGTCCTCCGCCGCGATGCCCTTGCCCTGGTCGGCGATGACGAGAGCCGCGAGATCGCCCTCGCGGTCGGTGCGGATCCAGATCATGCCCCCTTCCGGCGAGTAGCGGATGGCATTGGCGAGGAGGTTGACGACGATCTGCAGGGCGCGGCGGAAAGCTCCCGACGCGGGCAGCGCCTCGCCGGCGGCGGGCGCGTCGATCCGGACGCGCCGGTCGGCCGCGCGGACGGCGAGCAGGCCGGCGGCGCGGCGGGCGACGTCGGCGAGGTCGATCTCCTCCTTCTCGGGGGCGAAATCCGGCCGCTCGATCGCCTGCAGGTCGACGAGATCGTCGACCAGGGCGAGCAGATGGCGCCCGGCGCTGGCGATGTCGTCGGCATAGCCGGCATAATCGCGCCGGAGGGCGCCCTCACCGCGGCTGGCAATCGCCTCCGCGCGGGAGACGATCCGGGCGAGGGGCGCGCGCAGGGCGCTGTCGAGCCTTGCGCCGAAAGCGGAAGCCTCGGCGGCGTGAGCGTCCGGCGCAGGGGAGACGGAGGCTCGGGAATCGGCGAGGGCCGTCGCCGAGCCGCGGAAGCCGGCGAAGCGTCCGTCGGCGCCGATCAGCGGAATGCCGGCGAGCCGGTAGCGGCCGCCGCGACCGCCGCGCAGCTCGGCCGGCTGACCGTCGAAGCGGCGCTGCTCGGCAAGCGCCGACAGCAAGGGAAGCTCCCCCTCCCCCGCCTCGGCCAGCCGGAAGAGCTGGGTGAGCGGATTGCCGAGCAGCGCATTGGGCGCCTGCCCCGCGGCGGCGGCGGCGGCCGGCGACAGCGCCGTGATGCGCAGGCTCGCGTCGGTCTCCCACATCCAGTCGGCGGAGGCGCGCAGGAAGTCGGCCTCGCGGGCCGGATCGGGGGCCGGCGCCGGGCCGCGCGCCGGCCGCCGCCGCCAGCCCGAGACGGTGAGCTTCACCCCGCCCGCCTCCGGTCCGGCCTCCGGCTCGGCGCGAACCCACAGATCGAGATCCGCCTCGCCCTCCGCGGCGACGGCGGGACGGGATATGGCGATGCCCAGCCGCCCCGCGAGACGCGCCAGCGCCGCCACCTGCGGAATGGCGAGTGGGCCGCCCTCTTCGCCGCCCGCGGCACGCTGCAGCGCGGCGAGGCGGGGCTCGGCCTCGACGAGCCGGCCCTGGGCGTCGACGCGGCCGCGGATCGGGTCGAGCCCGTTCATGCCGCCAGCTCGGCGATGGCGGCGCGATAGGCCGGGTCGGCGCGCCACGGCGCGAGGAGCCGCGCGACCTCGTGCGGGTTCAGCGTATCGAAGCGATCGATACGGGCGGCCGCTTCGGCATCGTCGGGACCGAGCCGCAACAGGATCGCAGCCGCGGCAGCGCGTTCGATGCCGGCGGCGCGGAGCAGCAGCGGCGCGCCGACGGGGTCGCCGAGGAGATCCCAGGCCGCTTCGAAGCCGAAGCCGCTGCGCACGGCGAGCGCGGCGAGCAGAAGGGCGAGATTTCCCTCCTCCACCGCCTGCGCCGCCACCTGATCGTCGAGACGGCCCCGCGCCGCGAGCAGGCCGGCGAGCCGCATCGCCCGCGCTTCCACGCCCTCGGCCTCGTCATAGCCGCGCGTCGTCGCGGCGGCCGCGGCCGCGATCGCCGCATCGACGGCGGCGGGATCCAGGCGGTGATGGGCGACGACGTAGGTGCGCAGCGCCGCCGCCACCGTCCACACCAGGCGGTGGCGCAGGTCGGCGGGAAGGTCCGAGCGACCGATGAGGGGCTCCTGGAAGGAGTCGAACCGGCTGTTGAGCCCGATCAGCAGGCCCATCGCCTCGGCGGCGACCGCGGCATCCTCGTCGCCGGCGAGGGCCGCCGGCAGCCCGTGGTCGCTCCCGGCGGCGGCGAGGCGATGCTCCTCGGCGCGCCGCAGCAGCAGCGGCAACAGCTGCGCGTCGGCGAAAAAGGCACTCACCTCGAGCAGCGGCAGCGCAATCGGCAGGGCCGCCGAGCCGAGCGCGGCGCGGAGCGTCTCCGGCGCGTCGGCGGGGAGCCGCTCGAGGAAAGCCGCCCGCAGCGCATCCTCGACCTCGCGGACAAGCGCGGCGAACAGGGCGGCGACGGCGCGGCGCTGCCGCTCGGTGAGCCGGAGCCGCGGCGGCACGGCGAGATCGGCGGCGATCGCCGCGGCGCGCGCGCGCGCGGACGCGAGCAGGCGCGCCGCGCCGTCTTCATACCCCCCGCTCGGCCGCAGATCGGACATCGCCCGCTCTTAGCGCGCGCGAGGTTAAGGCGCCGCTAATCCTGTGGGGCCGCGGCCGGGGCCGTCGCATGGGCGTGATGCTGGGCCCAGAAGAAGCTCGCGCCGGCATAGATTGCGAGCAGGGTCAGCCCGCTTCCCCACAGGCCGAACAGCGCGAACGGCAGCAGCAGCCAGGCAAGGCCCTTATGCTCGGCGAGCCAGCGCGCGCCCGGCGGCCGCCGCCGCGCCGTCTCGATGCGGCGCGCGACGACGAAGGCGATCGTCGTCGCGGCGAGCGCGACGCATCCCCAGCCGCGGGCGGGGGAGAGGGTGTAGGCCAGAGCGACGAGCGCGGCGGCGGAGAGGCTCGGCAGCACATAGCCCCACCAGCTCGCTTCCTCCTCGTCCTGCAGGCGCAGCGAGGCGAGCCGGTCGCCGACGCCTTCGCCGAAGGCCGCGAACAGGAGCATCGCCATCCCCAGACCGAGCGAATGCTCGGCAAAAGACAGCAAGCCGAGCAGCGCGAACAGGGCCGCGCCGAGGCGGATGCTCCCCGGCGATACCGGTTGCGGCATCAGCGCCGCGGACGCCGCCGCCTCCGCCGGCGCGAGCAGATAGGCCGAAACCCAATCCTTGCGGCGTGCGGCGGCGCCGCGGACCAGACGCTCCTCCGCGCCTTCGAGGTCGTCGGCGCGCTCGGCCACCGTGATCTGGTCGTCGACTTCCTCGCCGCGGACGGCAATCTGCCGGGCGCCGCCCTGCACCGCCCGCCGCAGCAGCGTCGACTGGAGGTCCCAATCGCCGAGCGCGGCGGCGGTGCGGTGGAGGAGCGCGCCGTCGACCAGCGCGAGGCCGGCCCAGCGGCTGTGCGCGTCGATCCGCTCGAAGCGATCGTCGACCCGGACGTCGGGGACGGTGAGCAGGGCGACGCCGTCGAGGCCGAGCAGCCGCTCGACATGCGCAATGCTCGCCAGCAGGCCGTCGGCGACGAGCAGCAGCCTGTCGTCCACGGCGACGGCATCGGCGGCATCGGCGGCGGTGCGCGCGATCACCACGTCGAACCCCTGCCCGCGCACGCGGTCGATCGCGGCGAGGAGATCGGCGGGCACCCGCTCGACCGCGACGACGATCGGATCGGCCCCCGCGGCGGCGGCGAGGCGGACCTGGCGTTCGATGAGGGTGCGGCCGCCGAGCGGCAGCGTCGCGCGCAGGCGACCGCCAGGCTCGTCGGCCTCGTGATAGGCGGCGATCAGCGCGGCGAAGCCCAGGTCCAGTCCCTCCCGTTCGCCCCGGGATTAGGCGCTGGACGCGCGGCGCGCAATTTCAGGCGTCGGCGAAATCCTCGATCGCGGCGAGCAGCTTCCTCAGCACGACCGGGTCGCCCGGCGCCCCGTCGAGCGCCTCGTCGGCGAGCGCGACCAGCCCGGTCGCGCCGAAGCTGGCGGCGAGGCTCTTGAGGCGCGCCGCGGCGAACCGCCAATTGGCATCGCAGCGCGCGCGGCCCATCAGGTCGGCCTGGCGCGACGCGCTGTCGAGAAAGGCGGTGCGCAGCTCCGCCATCAGCCCCGCGTCGGCGCCGACGGCGGCGGCGAGCGAGGCATTGAGGGCGCCGGGATCGTAAGCCATGACGCCGGGCGATAATCCACAGGTCGTTAACGCACCGTATCCTTGCGATCTTTCACGCATGCTCAATCATGGTAAACAGACGGCATGAGCATGGGGGCAGAACGGGCGGAGCCGCGGGCCGGCTGGGTCGAAACCGGGACGCAGGCGAGCGATTGGCTCGGCAGCGCCGAGGCGGCGGAAGAGGCGGACGCGCCGCCGCCGGCCGCGGCCAAGGCTTCGGTCGGGACGCGTGCCTACGCGGCCATCCTGCTGCTCCTCGCGCTCGGGTGGACGGGAGCCGCCCTCTGGTACGGCTGGGACTCGCGCGTCGCGCAGACGCCGGCGCGGCTCGTGCCGTTCGCGGCGTTCCTCAGCGCGCCGCTCGCCTTGCTCGGCCTCCTCTGGCTGCTGTTCGGCCGCTCTTCGCGCCGCGAGACGGAGCGCTTCACTCAGGCGGTCGAGGCGATGCGCAGCGAAAGCGTCGCGCTGGAGACGGTGCTCGGCATCGTCGCCGAGAAGCTCGAGGAGAATCACGCGCGGCTGCGCGGCGAGGCGGAGAAGCTGATGTCGCTCGGCGACGAGGCTGCCGACCGTCTCGGGCGGGTGACCTACTATCTCTCCAAGGAGTCGGCGGCGCTGGACCGCCGCGCCGCGGAGCTCGAAGGCGCCGCCGCCGCGGCCAAGGTCGATATCGGCGTGCTGATGCACGACCTGCCGCGCGCCGAGGAACAGGCGCGGGCCGTCGCCGAGGCGATGAAGGACGCCGGGCTCACCGCCCACGGCCAGGCCGGTGCGCTCGAGGCGCAGCTCGCCGCGCTGGCGGCGCGCGGCCGCGAGGCCGACGAGGTGCTCGGCAGCGCCGCGCAGAAAATGGCCGCGCACGTCGCCCGGATCGAGAGCAGCGCCGAGACCGCGGCGACGGCGATGGACCAGGCCTCCGCGGGGATGACGGCGGCCGTCGACGGCGCGATGGCGCGCGCCGCGGACGCGCTCGATGCGGCGCGGGCCGCGCTCGAAGCGCAGGCGGCGGCGACGCTGGCGGCGATCGAGCGGGGTGGCGCCGAGCTCGACCGCGCCGGCGAAGCGGCGGCCGCGAGCCTGGCGGCGCGCCTCGACGGCGTTGGCGCGACCATCGACACGCTTGCCGCCACGCTCGCCGCGCAGGACGCCGCGAGCCGGGAACTCGTCACCGGTCTCGCCGCGGAGGTGGCGGGACTGGACGAAGCGTTCGTGACCCTCGCCCGCACCGGCGGCGAGACCGGCGAGAGCCTCGCCCGGGCAGTGGACGCCGCCCGCAGCGGCAGCCTTGCCGCCCTCGAGGCGCTCGCCGGCGGACGGGGCGAGGCCGACGCGCTGCTGGCGCGGACCGAGGCGCTGCGCGCGGCGCTCGGCGAGGTTGCCGGCGACATCGAAGGTCGTGTCGGCCCCGCCCTCGCCGCAACGGAAGCGGATGCCGGCCGCGCCGCGGAACGGCTGGCGACCCTGAGCGACGCGGCGGACGCCGCCGGAGCCGCGTCGCGGGCGATCGAGGAGCGGGTCGGCGCGCTCGCCGCCCGCGTCGGCGAGACCGCCGCCGGGCTCTCCGCCCACGATCGCTCCACGCGTTCGCTCGTCGAGGAGCTCACGCGCGACCTGGCGGGGCTCGAGGAGAGCTTCGCCGCGACGCATGCCTCCGGGGCCGCGCATGCGCACGTTCTCGGTTCCGCCATCGCCGACCTGCGCGAGGCGGCGACGGCGCTGGCAACGGAGCTGGAGGCCGGCAGCGGGCGCGCCGCTTCGCTCGGCGCGCGAAGCAGCGACATTGCCGGCGCGATGCGCGAGACGGCGCTCCGGCTGGACGAGGAGCTCGCGCCCGCTCTCGCCCGGGTCGAAGAACGGTCGGCGCGCACCCGCGACGCGGCGGTGGCGCTGGCGCCCTTGATCGAAGCGACCGAGGCGGCGGCGACGGCAGCCCTGGCCCGGGTTTCGGAAAGCGGCGACGCCGTCGCGCGGCAGCGCGAGTCGCTCGACGCCCTGCTTGCCCGGATCGACGAAGGCGCCGCCGGCGCGGAGGACAGGCTGCGCGCGTTGGGCACTGCCGCGACGGAGGCCCAGGAGGCCGCGGCGAAGATCGCCGCCGACACCGGGCCGGAGCTGATCGATGCGCTGCTGCGCGTCCGCGAAGCCGCGAACCAGGCCGCCCTTCATGCGCGCGACGCGATCGCCGCCGTGATCCCGGCCGGCGCGGATGCCCTCGGCGACGCCGCGCGCGACGCGCTGTCACGCGCGGTCGAGGAGGCGGTGGCGCGCGAGGTGGCCGAGCTCGCCGCCGTGGCGGAGGCGTCGGTCGAGACCGCCCGGCGCGCGTCGGAGCGGCTCACCCGGCAGATGCTTTCCCTCGGCGAGACGACGGCCGCCATCGAGGCGCGGATCGCGGAGGAGAAGCAGCGGCGCGACGCACAGGACAGCGAGCAGATGTCGCGGCGGGTCGCCTTGCTGATCGAGTCCCTGAACTCGACGGCGATCGACGTGACCAAGATCCTGTCGAACGAAGTGACCGACAGCGCCTGGGCCGCCTACCTCAAGGGCGATCGCGGCGTCTTCACCCGCCGCGCGGTGCGGCTCCTCGAGACGAGCGAGGCGCGCGAGATCGCCCGCCACTACGAGGAGGAGCCCGAATTCCGCGAGCAGGTGAACCGCTACGTCCACGATTTCGAGGCGATGCTGCGCCGCATCCTCGCCGACCGCGACGGCTCGCCGCTCGGCGTCACCATCCTGTCGAGCGACATGGGCAAGCTCTACGTCGCCCTCGCCCAGGCGATCGAACGGCTGCGCTGAGCGGGCTTTACCTGGTCCAATCGAGCATGGCGATCGTCACCCAGCCGAAGCGGTAATTGGCGTAGAAGATCGCGAACGCGACGGCGGAAACGATCGTCGCCCGCAGCGCCGCCTTGCCGAAGCTGAAACTGTGGGGGGCGCTGGGGGCGTGGCCGGGCGGCAGCGCCTCGCCGGCTTCTTCGGCGGTGCGGACGCCGAACGGCAGGACGACGAACAGGCTCAGCGTCCAGAACAGGACGTAGATGGCGAGGATCGACTGGAACTTCACCGCGCCGTCACACCCGCGCGAGCAGCACGTCGACCACCGGCTTCTTGCCGGTCCAGTCGGTCGCGCAGCGGCGGACGGCGAGGCGGACGTCCTCGCGCAGCTTGTCCTCGCGGCCGCCGGCGCCTCGCGCCGCGTCCGCCGCCGCCTCGCACGCTTCGGCGACGAAGGCGGACCGGTCCTCCTCGACCGGCACGCCGTGGAGGTTGATCTCGACCTCGCCGGCGAGGCGGTTCGCGGCGTCGACGGGTACGGCGACGGTCACGATACCCTGCCAGGAGAGCTTGCGGCGGTCGTTCATCGTCGTGCCGTCGGCGGCGAGGATGACGTCGCCGTCGAGGATCAGCCGGCCGACCTTCTCCTCCCCGATCTTGGCGGGGCCGTCGGGCGCGAGGCGGATGAGGTCGCCATTCTTCTGGACGATGCCGCGCGGGACGCCGCGCGCCATCGCGAAGCGCCTGTGCTCGACCATGTGCCGCATCTCGCCGTGGACGGGGACGATGATCTCCGGCCGGATCCAGCCGTACATGGCGGCGAGCTCCGGCCGGCCCGGATGGCCCGACACGTGGACGTTGGCCTGCCGCTCGGTGATCATGCGAATGCCGTTGGCGGCGAGCTCGTTCTGGATGCGGCCGATCGCGATCTCGTTCCCCGGGATCTGCTTCGACGAGAAGACGACCAGGTCCCCTTCGGTCAGGCTCAGCTTGTGCTGGCCGAAGGCGATGCGGCCGAGCGCGGCGCGCGCCTCCCCCTGGCCGCCGGTGGCGACGATCATCAGCTCGCGCCGCGGCAGCTGCATCGCCGTCTCCCAATCCACCGTCTCGGGAAAATCGGTGAGATAGCCGACGCTCTTCGCGACGCGCAGGATGCGATCGAGCGAGCGCCCGGCGACGCAGACGCGGCGGCCGGTATCCTCGGCGACGCGGCCGAGCGTCTGGAGACGTGCCGCGTTCGAGGCGAAGGTGGTGACGAGCACCCGCCCCTCCGCCTCGCCGATCACCCGGTCGAGCCCCTCACGCACTTCCTGCTCCGACCCCGACGCCTCCTCCTGGAAGACGTTGGTCGAATCGCAGACGAGGGCGAGGATGCCCGCATCCCCGACCCGCGTCAGCGCCGCCGCGTCGGCGGGATCGCCGAGCTGCGGGAATTCGTCGAGCTTCCAGTCGCCGGTGTGGAAGACCCTGCCGTAGGGCGTGTCGATGAGGAGGGCGTTTCCTTCCGGGATCGAATGCGCCAGCGGCACGAACCGCACGCCGAAGGGACCGATCCGGGCCGTCCCGCCGATGTCGATGAGCCGGACCTCGACCTCCCGTTCGAGCCCTTCCTCCCTCAGCTTCTCCGCAATGAGGCCGGCGGTGAACGGCGTCGCATAAAGCGGCACGCCGAGGTCGGCGGCGAGATAGGGGATCGCGCCGATATGGTCCTCGTGGCCGTGGGTGAGGACGATGGCGAGGAGGTCGTCGCGCCGTTTCTCGATGAATTCGAGATCGGGAAGGACGAGGTCGATGCCCGGATAGGCCGGGTCGGCGAAGGTCATGCCGAGATCGACCATGAGCCACTTGCCGTCGCAGCCGTAGAGATTGACGTTCATGCCGATCTCGCCGGAGCCGCCGAGGGCGAGGAAGAGGAGTTCGTTCTTGGGGGTCATGAGGTTCCTTCAATTGCCTCCCTGCCGCGTAGCGGTGGGGAGGGGGACCAGCGAAGCTGGTGGAGGGGTAACCGACCTCGACGACGGCGCAAGGTCACCCCTCCACCGCCTTCGGCGGTTCCCCTCCCCATCTACGATGGGGAGGCAGAAATGCTCCGTCCGTGCAGCAGCGCCAGCCCCTGGATGGTGAGGTCCGGCTCGATAGCGTCGAAAACGGCGCTGTGCTCGTCGAACAGGGGCGCGAGGCCGCCGGTGGCGATCACCGTCACCGGCCGGCCGATCTCCGCCTTGAGCCGGGCGACCAGCCCCTCGATCATCGCCACATAGCCCCAATAGATGCCGATCAGCATCTGATCCTCGGTGGTGCGGCCGACCACGCCCGTCTCCGCCGGCGCCTCGATCGCGATGCGCGGCAGCTTGGCGGCGGCGGACACGAGCGCATCGAGCGACAGGTTGAGGCCGGGCGCGATGATGCCGCCTTTGTAGGCGCCGGCATAATCGACCACGTCGAACGTGGTGGCGGTGCCGAAGTCGATGACGATGAGGTCGCCCTCGTGCAAGGCGTGCGCGGCGATCGCGTTCAGCACCCGGTCCGCGCCGACGCTGCGCGGCTCGGCGACGTCCAGATCGATGCCCCAGGCCGCGGCGCCCTGACCGGCAACCATTGCCTCGACGCCGAAATATTTCCGCGCCAGCACCTCGAGATTGTGGAGCGCGCGCGGCACGACGGTGCCGACGATCACCGCATCGACCGCGTCGCGGCCATATCCTTCGAGCGCGAGCAGCTGGTGGAGCCACACGGCATATTCGTCCGCCGTCCGCCGGGGATCGGTGGCGATCCGCCAGCGCGCGCGGATCACCCCCTCCTCGAGCAAGGCGAAGACGACGTTCGTGTTCCCGGCATCGACGGCGAGCAGCATCTCTTCCCCTCTAAATGAGGAACACATCGCCGGCGTGTATGACGCGGGTCGTGCCGTCCGCCAAGCGCAGGCGGAGCGCGCCGGACTCGTCGAGGCCGGCGAACAGGCCTTCACCCGCGCTCGTCGCCAGGGCCGCGCCAATCGGATGTGCCGCCGCGAGCCACGCGGCCCGCACCGCGCCGACGCCGCCGCTCCGCCAGCGTGCCAGCCACATGGCGAAGGCCTCCGCGAGGGCGCCGAGAAAGGTGGCCGGATGGGGCGCGCTCCCGCTCAGCGCGGCGAGGCTCGTCGCCGGCCGCTCCAGCCCTTGGGGACGATGGGCGAGGTTCACCCCGAAGCCGGCGATGACCGCCTCCCCTTCCCGCTCGAGGAGGATGCCGGCGAGCTTCGCGCCGCTCGCCAGGAGGTCGTTCGGCCACTTGATACGGATCGTCGCGTGGGGCGCGAACAAGGCCGCGGTCTGGTGCAGGGCGACAGCCGCGGCGAGAGCGAGAGTCGGGGCCGGCGGGTCGGAGGGACGCAGCCGGACAAGGGTGCTGGCATGGAGGTTCCCGGGCGGCGATACCCAGGCCCGCCCCTGTCGTCCCTTGCCGGCGCTCTGCCGCTCGGCGCGCAGCCAAGTCCCTTCGGGCGCGCCGGCGCGGGCGAGCGCGGCGAGATCGTCGTTGGTGGAGGTCGTCGCGGCGACGGTGCGGATCAGAACAGCGCGCTCGCGGCGTTGCGCGACGCTTGCGCCAGCGGGCCGACGAGAAGGTAGCCGAGCGGGGAGACGAAGAGCGAGGCGGCGATCAGCAGGACGGTCTGGGCGAGGTCGCGCGTCCCGGCATAGGCCGGCGCCGCTTCGTCGAAATACATCGTCTTGACGATCTTGAGATAATAGAAGGCGCTGATCACCGAAGTGGCGATGCCGATCGCCGCGAGCCAGGTGAGCTTCGCGTCGACCGCCGCCTGGAAGACGAAGAATTTGGGCCAGAAGCCCATCAGCGGCGGCACCCCCGCGAGGCTGAACATGAACATGGCCATCGCCAGCGCGAGCCAGGGCCGCGTCTTCGACAGGCCGGAGAGCGAGGCGATGCTCTCGACCGGCCGCCCCTCGCCGTCGCGCATCCTCAGGACGATGAAGAAGGAGCCCAGCGTCATCACCATGTAGACGGCCATGTAGAAGAGCACCGAGGCGACCCCCGCCTCGCCGGCGGCGGCAAGGCCGATCAGCGCGAAGCCGACATTGTTGATCGAGCTGTAGGCGAGCAGGCGCTTGACGTTGGGCTGTCCGATCGCGGCGACGCCGCCGAGGATGGTCGAGGCCAGCGCCATGAAGATGACGATCTGCCGCCACTCGAACGTGGCGCCGCCGAGGCCCTGCACGGCGAGACGGGTGAGCAGGGCCATCGCCGCCACCTTGGGCGCCGAGGCGAAGAAGGCGGTGACCGGACTCGGCGCGCCTTCGTAGACGTCCGGCGTCCACATGTGGAAGGGCACGGCCGAGACCTTGAAGGCGATTCCGGCGAGCACGAAGACGAGCCCGAACAGGATGCCGTGCGAAAGCCCGTCGGCGCCGTGCTTCTGCGTCTGGATCGCGGTGGCGATGTCGTGGAAGCTCGTCGTGCCGGTGAAGCCGTAGAGGAGCGAGATGCCGTAGAGGAGGATGCCGGAGGCGAGCGCGCCGAGAACGAAATATTTGAGCCCCGCCTCGGCCGAGCGCGTGTCGCTGCGCTGGAAGGACGCGAGGACGTAGGCGGCGAGGCTCTGCAGCTCGAGGCCGACATAGAGCGTCAGCAGGTCCGACGCGGAGACCATCATCCCCATGCCGACCGACGAGAGCAGGATGAGCAAGGGATATTCGGCGCGATAGTCGCCGTCGCGGCCGAACCAGCCGCTGGCCGCGACCAGCGCCGCGGCGGCGCCGGCATAGATGACCGCTTTCGAGAAGGCGGCGAAGCCGTCCGCGACGACGAGGCCGCCGAAGCCCAATCGACTGCTGCCGTCATAGCCGGGCACGAACGCGGCCGCGGCGGCGAGCGACAGGATGGCGAGCCAGGTGACGACGCGGGCGGACCCGTCTTCGAACCACGCGACGACCAGCATCAGCAGCAGCGCCGCGGTCGACAGGATCAGCTCGGGAAGCGTGAGGAGGATCGAGGCGAGCATCAGTGCGCCCCTTCCGCGGCGGCATGCGGGGCCGGCGCGTGGCCGGGCGTCGGGCGCGAATCGCTCGGCGGTGCCGACGGCGTCACCCGCGCGAGCAGGGCGCCGACATCCTTGCGCATCGGCGCGAGGAAGCTCTCCGGATAGATGCCCATCCACAACACCGCCGCCGCGATGGCGCCGAGCGAGACCAGCTCGCGGCCGTTCAAATCGGGCATGGCGGCGGCGTCGGCGTTGCGGCTGGTCCCGAAGGCGACGCGCCAGTAGAGCCACAGCATGTAGGCGGCGCCGAGGATGATCCCGGTGGTCGCGCCGAACGCAAGCCAGGTCGAGGCCCGATAGGCGCCGGTGAGGCTCAGGAACTCGCCGACGAAGCCGGCCGTGCCCGGAAGGCCAACCGACGCCATGGTGAACAGCATGAACAGCAAGGCATAAGCCGGCATGTTGTTGGAAAGGCCGCCATAGCGGTCGATCTCGCGCGTGTGCAGCCGGTCGTAGATGACGCCGACGCACAGGAAGAGCGCGCCGGAGACGAGGCCGTGGCTGAGCATCACGATCAGCGCGCCGTCGAGGCCCTGGCGGTTGAAGGCGAAGATGCCGATGGTGACGAACGCCATGTGGGCGACCGACGAGTAGGCGATCAGCTTCTTCATATCGCGCTGCACCAGCGCCACCAGCGAGGTGTAGACGATCGCGACGAGCGACAGGCCGTAGATCAGCCAGGCGAGCTGGGCGGAGGCATCCGGGAACATCGGCAGCGAGAAGCGGACGAAGCCGTAGCCGCCGAGCTTCAGCAGCACGCCGGCGAGGATGACGGAGCCGGCGGTCGGCGCCTGGACGTGCGCGTCCGGCAGCCAGGTATGGACCGGCCACATCGGCATCTTCACCGCGAACGAGGCGAAGAAGGCGAGCCACAGCCAGGTCTGCGCCTGTTTGGGGAAGTCGGTGGCGAGCAGCTTCGGGATGTACGTGTCGCCGTGGGTGAAGCCGGTCATCCACAGCATCGCGACCAGCATCAGCACCGAGCCGAGCAGGGTGTAGAGGAAGAATTTGTAGCTGGCGTAGATCCGCTCGGCGCCGCCCCAGATGCCGATGATCAGGAACATCGGGATCAGGCCGGCCTCGAAGAAGATGTAGAAGAGGAAGAGGTCCTGCGCCATGAAGACGCCGATCATCATCGTCTCCATGGCGAGGAAGGCGGCCATATATTCGGGCACGCGCTTCTCGATCGCCGTCCAGCTGGCGAGGATGCAGATCGGCATCAGGAACAACGACAACATGGTCAGCATCAGCGCGATGCCGTCGATGCCGAGCGCCCAGGCGAAGGGCGCGTAATCCGGGCGCCACAGCTCCTGGAACTGCCATTGCGGGCCGCCGACCTGGTACTGGCTCCAGAGCAGAATGCCGAGCGCGAGGTCGAGAAGGGTGGCGGCGAGCGCGATCCAGCGGGCGCCGTTCGCCGAGGCGAACAGGCAGGCGATCGCGCCGATTACGGGAACCGCGAGGAGGATCGAGAGGATCGGGAAGCCGGTCATGCCTGCACCGCCATCCCGGCGAAAGCCGGGATCTCGTGGTGGTTAGCCGCGGCGCCTTTCCGCAGCGAGATCCCGGCTTTCGCCGGGATGACGGACGGGGCCGGAGTCTGAACCACACCCCCCGTCATCGCGCCATCGCCCAGGTGGCGGCGGCGGCGAGGCCGAGGAGCATCACCAGCGCATAAGTGTAGAGGTAACCGGACTGGAGCCGGGCGGTGAGGACGTTGCCGACCTGCACCGCGGCGGCGGCGCCGTCGGGGCCGAAGCGGTCGATCGTGCCTTCGTCGCCTCTCTTCCAGAAGAAGCGGCCGAGCCGCACCGCCGGCCGCACGAACACCGCGTCGTAGAGCTCGTCGAAATACCATTTGTTCAAGAGGAAGGCGTAGAGCAGGCCGTACTGGTCGACGAAACGCTTCGGCCAGTCGGTGCGGCGGATATACGCCTGGAGCGCGATCAGGAAGCCGATCACCATCACGATCCCGGGCGCCAGCTTCACGATCAGCGGCAGCTCCTCCATCCGCTCGGCGAGATGCGCGCTGAAGGCGACGCTGCCGGCCCAGAAATGCAGCGCGCCCTCGGGGTGGATGAACCAGCGCGCGAAGGCCATGCCGGCGAGCACCGCGCCGACCGACAGCAGGCCGAGCGGCACCAGCATCGTCCACGGGCTTTCGTGCGGATGATAGCCGCCGGTGCCGGCCGGCACCTGCTCCGCCCCGGCCTCGTGCGGACGCGTGTCATGGCCTGCATCCTCGGCATCCGGGTGGTCGTCATGGCCGTGGCCGTGATGCGCCTCGTGGAGCGCATGCTGGATATGCTCGGACGCCGCCCAGCGCGGCTTGCCCCAGAAGGTCAGGAACATCAGGCGCCAGGAGTAGAAGCTGGTCAGCAGCGCCGCGAACACGCCGACCGCGAAGGCGAAGCCGCCGAGCGTCGTCCCCTTCGCGTAGGCCGCCTCGATGATCGCGTCCTTCGAATAGAAGCCGGCGAAGCCGAACACCCCTTCGACGCCGACGCCGGTGATGGCGAGGGTGCCGGCCATCATCGCCCAGAAGGTGAGCGGGATCTCCTTCCGGAGGCCGCCGTAGAAGCGCATGTCCTGCTCGTGGTGCATCGCGTGGATCACCGAGCCCGCGCCGAGGAACAGCAGGGCCTTGAAGAAGGCATGGGTGAAGAGGTGAAACATCGCCGCGCCATAGGCGCCGACGCCCGCCGCGAAGAACATGTAGCCCAATTGGGAACAGGTCGAATAGGCGATCACCCGCTTGATATCGTTCTGCACCGTGCCGACGGTGGCGGCGAAGAGCGCCGTGGCGGCGCCGACGAAGGTCACCACCGCGGTCGCCGTCGCGCTCGTCTCGAACATCGGCGACAGGCGGCAGACCATGAACACGCCCGCCGTCACCATCGTCGCGGCGTGGATAAGCGCGGAGACCGGCGTCGGGCCTTCCATGGCGTCCGGGAGCCAGGTGTGGAGGCCGAGCTGCGCGGACTTGCCGCAGGCGCCGATGAACAGGAGGATGCACAGCAGGGTCATCGTGTCGACGCGGTGGCCGAGGAAGCCGATCGTCGATCCCGCCATGCCGGGCGCGGCGTGAAGGATGGCGGGAATCGAGACGGTGCCGAACACCAGGAAGGTGCCGAAGATGCCGAGGCTGAAGCCGAAATCGCCGACGCGGTTGACGATGAACGCCTTCATCGCCGCGGCGTTGGCGGAGGGCTTGTGGTACCAGAAGCCGATGAGGAGGTAGGAAGCGAGGCCGACCCCTTCCCAGCCGAAGAACATCTGGACGAGGTTGTCGGCCGTCACCAGCATCAGCATCGCGAAGGTGAAGAGCGACAGGTAGGCGAAGAAGCGGGGCTGGCTGTCGTCCTCGGCCATGTAGCCCCAGGAGTAGAGGTGGACGAGCGCCGAGACGGTCGTCACCACCACCAGCATCACCGCCGTCAGCGAGTCGACGCGCAGCGCCCAGTCGACGTCGAGGTCGCCGGAGTGGATCCAGTGGAGGACCGGGTAGAGCTGGCTGTGCTGCGTTCCGGCGAGGAAGCCGAGGAAGATCGGCCAGGAGAGCGCGAGCGACGCGAACAGCGCGCCGGTGGTGACCAGCTTCGCGGCCGTGTTGCCGAGCATCCGGTTGCCGAGCCCCGCGACGATCGCGGCGAGCAGCGGCAGGAAGACGATGAGGACGACGTTCATGCGCTCACCGTGGAGAAGCGAGGTCGCGTCGTCCCGGCGAAAGCCGGGACCTCCACGAAGTTAGACGCGGCGCCTTTGCGAGATGAGATCCCGGCTTTCGCCGGGATGACGGTGGAGGCAAACACTTCCCTCACCCCTTCATCTGGTGGACGTCGTCCACGGCGATCGTGCCGCGGCCGCGGAAGTAGATGACGAGGATGGCGAGGCCGATCGCCGCCTCGCCGGCCGCCACGGTCAGCACGAACATCGCGAACACCTGGCCGACCAGGTCGCCGAGGAAGGCGGAGAAAGCGACGAGGTTGATGTTCACCGCGAGCAGGATGAGCTCGATCGCCATCAGGATGACGATGATGTTCTTCCGGTTCAAGAAGATGCCCAGCACGCCGAGCACGAACAGCACCGCGCCGACGGCGAGATAGTGGCCGAGACCGATCATGCGTTGCTCCTCCCCGGAACGGGGAGGGGGACCGCCGCCGCAAGGCGGTGGTGGAGGGGGCCCCGCGCGCCGTGCGGCGGAGAGGCGGGCCCCCTCCACCATGCTGCGCATGGTCCCCCTCCCCGTCCCGGGGAGGAGCAAGAAACAACGAACGTCACAGCGACACCCCCTGCCCCACGCCGGGGTTCATATTCACCACCGCATCCTGGGGCCGCCGGCGGTTTTGGGCGGAGACGTTCTGCGGCCGCACGTCGCCGCGCCTGCGGTGGGTGAGCACGATCGCGCCGATCATCGCCACGAGGAGCACCAGGCCCGCGCCTTCGAAGATGAACAAGTATCTCGAATAGAGGACGGTCCCCAGCGCCTCGATGTTCGGCATCGCCTTGGGGGCGGCGGCGGCGCGCACCGGCACCAGCCCGCCCGACTTCCACGCGGCGACGGTGAAGAACAGCTCCGCCAGCAGGCCCAGCGCCAGCACCATCGCGGCGGGCCAGTAGCGCGCGAAACCGGCGCGCAGCTCGGCGAAATCGATGTCGAGCATCATCACCACGAACAGGAACAGGACGGCGACCGCGCCGACGTAGACGATGACGAGGAGCATCGCGATGAACTCCGCCCCCAACGTCACGAACAGCCCCGCCGCGTTGAAGAAGGCGAGGATCAGCCACAGCACGCTGTGCACCGGGTTGCGCGACGCGATCGTCATCACCCCCGAGGCGATGACGATGATGGCGAAGAGGTAGAAGGCGAAGGCGGCGATCAACGGCCCGTCGTCCCGGCGAAAGCCGGGACCTCCATTCGGAAGGGCTCAGCGCGTTTCCGCGGGGAGATCCCGGCTTTCGCCGGGATGACGCTAGGAGTGAATCGGCTGTGCATCGGAACGGCCCCGCGCCTAGCGATACGGCGCATCGGCGGCAAGGTTCGCGGCGAGCGCGCGTTCCCATTTGTCGCCGTTCTCGAGCAGCTTCGCCTTGTCGTAGAGCAGCTCCTCGCGCGTTTCTGTGGCATATTCGAAGTTCGGGCCCTCGACGATGGCATCCACCGGGCACGCCTCCTGGCAGAGGCCGCAATAGATGCATTTCACCATGTCGATGTCGTAGCGGGTGGTGCGGCGGCTGCCGTCCTCGCGCGGCTCCGCCTCGATGGTGATGGCCAGCGCCGGACACACCGCCTCGCACAGCTTGCACGCGATGCAGCGCTCCTCGCCGTTCGGATAGCGCCTCAGCGCATGCTCGCCGCGGAAGCGGGGCGAGAGCGGGTTCTTCTCGAACGGGTAGTTGATCGTCGCCTTGGGCTTGAAGAAGTATTTCAGCGTCAGCCAGTGCGCCTTCACGAATTCCCAGAGGGTGAAGGACTTGATGAAATGGGCGAGCATCAGAAGGCTCCGTAGCGGGTGAGCATCAGCCAGCCGCTGACGACGAACACCCAGAGGATCGAGAAGGGCAGGAAGATCTTCCAGCCGAGCCGCATCAGCTGGTCGTAGCGGAAGCGCGGCACCGTCGCCTTCACCCAGCTGAACACGAAGAAGAAGATGAAGATCTTGAGGAAGAACCAGAGGATGCCCGGCACCCAGTAGAGCGGCGCCCAGTCGACCGGCGGCAGCCATCCGCCCCAGAACAGCACGGCGGTCATGCCGCACATCAGCAGCACGTTGCCGTACTCGCCGAGCCAGAAGAGGGCGAAGCTCATCGAGCTGTATTCGGTCTGGTAGCCGGCGACGAGCTCCGACTCCGCCTCGGTGAGATCGAACGGCGCGCGCGCCGTCTCGGCCATCGCGGAGATCAGAAAGATCACCGACATCGGGAAGAGCAGGGGATTGAAGCCGAAGCCGTTCAGGATCCAGATGTGGTGGCGCTGCGCCGCGATGATTCCGGAGAGGTTGAACGTGTCGGCGTAGAGGATGACGGTGATGATGACGAAGCCGACCGAGACTTCGTAGCTCACCATCTGCGCCGCCGCCCTGAGCGCCGAGTAGAAGGGATATTTGGAGTTGGACGCCCAGCCGGCGATGATCACGCCGTAGACGCCCAGGGAGCTGATCGCGAGCAGGTAGAGCATGCCGACGTTGATGTCGGCGAGCACCATGTTCGGCCCGAACGGCACCACCGCCCAGCCGATCAGCGCGACCGTGAAGGTGAGGACCGGCGCGATCAGGAACAGCCCGCGGTTGGCCGCCGACGGGATGATCGTCTCTTTGAGATAGACCTTGAGCCCGTCGGCGAAGCTCTGGAGGAGGCCGAACGGCCCCACCACGTTGGGCCCGCGCCGGAGCGCCATCGCCGCCCAGATCTTGCGGTCCGCATAGATGATCATCGCCACCGCCAGCATCAGCGGCAGCGCGATCATCAGGACGAGAATCAGAGTCGCGAGGAACCAGCCGACGCCGTAGCCCGCCCAGGATTGGAACCACTGGGTCATGTGGAGGCGCCCCGATGCCGAACCCGAAGCGCGTTCGTCCCGAGGGAAGTCGAGGGGCGCGTGTGATGAGTCTGTGCCAGCGCCCCTCGACTACCGCCGAAGCCCGTAGCCTGTCCTGAGCGACGCCGACAGGCGGCGTCGAAGGGCTCGGGACGAACGAATCCTCTGCGCATGACGACGCTCATTCCGCGGCCTCCTGGAAGGTTCGGCCGTGGAGGATCTCGGCGGAGCAGCGCTGCAGCGTCGGCGAGGAGCGGGCGATCGGGTTGGTCAGGTAGAAATCCCCGATCGGGTAGACGATCTCGCCCTTCGCCTTCGGCGCCTTGCCCTTGAAGGCGGGGAGCGGGTCGAGCTCGGCCAGCCCGAGCGCAGCGAGGTGCGGATGGTCCGCGGCCAGCGCCGCGCGAACCTGCGCCAGATCGTCGAACGGCAGCGGCTTGCCGACCACGTCGGAAAGGGCGCGGAAGATCGTCCAGTCCTCGCGCGCCTCGCCCGGCGGGTGGACGGCGAGCTCGGAAGCCTGCACCCGGCCTTCCATGTTCACATAGGTGCCGTGCTTCTCGGTATAGGCCGCGGCCGGAAGAATGACGTCGGCGTGGCGCACGCCGCGGTCGCCGTGGGTGCCGACATAGACGGTGAACGTGTCGGCGAAGGCCGACGTGTCGATCTCGTCGACGCCGAGCAGGAACAAGGCCTTGAGGCTGCCGGCGCGGGCGCGGATCGCCTCGATACCGCCGTCGGTCGAGAAGCCGAGGTCGAGCGCGCCGACCCGGCTCGCGGCGGTGTGGAGGAGGTTGAAGGTGGCGCCGAGCGCCGCGGCCGCCGCGCGCGCCGCCGGATAGGCGCCGGCCAGCTGCAGCGCGCCCATGCCGACGATGACGGCCGCATCCTCCTTGCCGTCGAAGGCGTCGCGTACGTCCTGGGGAAGATCGGCGAGAATGGAGAGGTCGGCTCCCAGCTCGGTCACCGGATAGGTGAGGTCGACCGGGGGACCGATGCGGAAGATGCGCCCGCCCGCCTTCACCACCTTGCGCAGCCGCGTGTTGACGAGCGGCGCTTCCCAGCGCGGGTTGGTCCCGACCAGCAGCACCGCCGGCGCCGTCTCGATGCCGGCAATCGTCGCGTTGAAGCGGTAGGCCCGCGGGTGCGAGACGTCGTAGGTCGCGCCGTCCACCCGCGCCTCGAGCAGGCTGGAGCCGAGGCCGTTCAGCAGCGCCTTGGCGGCGTAGAGCGATTCCAGGTCCTGCAGGTCGCCCGCCAGCGCGGCGATCTCATCTCCCGCCGCTCCCCGGAGGCGCCCGGCGATCGCCGCGAACGCCTCCTCCCAGCTCGCCGGCTGCAGCGTGCCTTCGCGCCGCACCCACGGCCGGTCGAGGCGGTTGCGCAACAGCCCGTCGACGGCGTGGCGGGTCTTGTCGTGCGCCCATTCCTCGTTGACGTCGTCGTTGATCCGCGGAAGCACCCGCATCACTTCGCGGAAGCGATGGTCGATGCGGATATTGGTGCCGACCGCGTCCATCACGTCGATCCCGGGAACCTTGCGCAACTCCCAGGGCCGCGCCTCGAAGCTGTAGGGCTTGGAGACGAGCGCACCGACCGGGCAGAGGTCGACGACGTTGCCCGAAAGCTCCGACGTCACCGCGCCTTCGAGGTAGGAGGTGATCTCCGCATTCTCGCCGCGGTTGATCATCCCGATCTCTTCGACGCCGGCCACTTCCTCGGCGAAGCGGACGCAGCGCGTGCACTGGATGCACCGGGTCATGATCGTCTTGACCACCGGCCCCATATATTTCTCGGTCACCGCGCGCTTGTTCTCGTGGAAGCGGGAGTGGCCGCGGCCATAGGCGATCGCCTGGTCCTGAAGGTCGCACTCGCCGCCCTGGTCGCAGATCGGGCAGTCGAGCGGGTGGTTGATCAGGAGGAACTCCATCACCCCCTCGCGCGCCTTCTTCACCGTCTCGGTGGTGGTGAAGATCTCCTGCCCTTCCGCAACGGGCAGCGCGCAGGAGGCCTGCGGCTTGGGCGGCCCCGGCTTCACCTCGACCAGGCACATCCGGCAATTGCCGGCGATCGTCAGCCGCTCGTGGTAGCAGAAGCGCGGAATCTCCTTCCCCGCCAGCTCGCAGGCCTGGAGGACCGTGGCGCCCTGCGGCACGTCCAGCTCGACGCCGTCGACTTTGACCTTGGGCATTATTCGTCACCTCGTCCGGCGAGCCCAACGCCGCGCCCGGGCGCCGCGGCTGTGCTGAGCCGATACAGCGACTCCGCGACGGTGCCGCGCATCATCTCGGCGCTGAACGGAACCGGCGTAAGCGGCGCCTGGCACGCGACGAAATGCGGCTCCATGGCCGCGATCGCCTTCGCTTCGCCGCCGGTTGCAATGCGCGTGGACAGCAAGGCCCGCGCCGCCGCGGGCGCGCGGCGGACGGCGCAGTCCCCGATCCTGACGAGGCCGCGGTAATTCCTGGCGACGTCGGTCTGCACGGCGCGCGGGGCAATCGGATAGGCGACCGGAGCCACGGCCGCGAAGGACTCGACGGGCGGCGAGCGGTCGAAATCCTGGTGGTACAGGCGTTCGAAGAACAGGCCGCGCAGGACGAAGACGGGGAAGCGCGCCGCGAAGGGCGGCGCCTGGAAGCAGGCCGGCATCTTGAGGCCCGCGAACGGGTTCTCGCCGCCATCGACGCGGCGCTCCAGGGCGGCGCGGATCGCCCGCTTGTTGGCGCTCCACAGGCATTCCGCATAAGCGAACCCTGCCGGTCGGGCGACGGACGGGGGACCGCTCTCCCAGCCGTCGCGGTCAGGTGCGGGCGCGGCCACAAGGAGGAGGGCTGCCAGGATCATGCCTCAGCGCCCCGCCCCATGGTCCGCCGCGAGCCGATGCGCCGCCAGCGCCAGCACCGCGCGCAGCATCGGCCGGTTGAGCCGGAGCGTCATTCCCGCCTTGAGGCAGCCGCCGATGGCCGGTCCGAGCGCGGCCTCGACCTCGGTCTCGCGTGCGCTCGCCACCGGGGTGGCCAGCAACGCTTCCACCGCCGCCGGCGCGGCGCGGACGGCGCACAGCGCCATCATCTCCGTCTCGCCCCGCGCCTGGATGGGGGGCCGCTTCGGATCGTAGGCCGTGCGCGCGGCGAGATCGAGCGGCCCATGCCCCCGACGCAGCAGGGCCTCGGCCATGCCGCCCGCGAACAGCACCTGGTTGAAGCGGAGCCGGCCCACCGGGATGCACTTGGTGGTCTCCTGCGCCAGTCGCCGCGCCTGGTCGTTATACTCCTCGGTCGTGAAATCGCTGGCGAGCAGGGCCTCCGCCTCGCGCGGGTGCCGCTCGGCCACGCACACTGAGAATTCGTGGAGGATCTGGAGATCCTCCGGTGTCGACGGCGTCCCCCAGACGGGCGCCTCGCGCGCGGGCGGCGCCGCGATCGCGGCCGAAGCGACGAGCGACAGCGCGGCTGCGATGACCTTGTTCATTCCGCCGCCTCCAACGTCCTGCTGCGATTCTCCGCGATGCGCCGCTCCAGCTCCGGGCGGAAGTGGCGGATGAGGCCCTGGATGGGCCAGGCGGCGGCATCGCCGAGCGCGCAGATCGTGTGGCCCTCGACCTGCTTGGTGACGTCCCAGAGCATGTCGATCTCCTCGACCTCGGCATTGCCTTCGACGAGGCGCTCCATGACCCGCCACATCCAGCCGGTGCCCTCGCGGCACGGCGTGCACTGGCCGCAGCTCTCATGCTTGTAGAAATAGGAGATGCGGGCGATCGCCTTCACGACGTCGGTCGACTTGTCCATGACGATGACGGCGGCGGTGCCGAGGCCGGACTTGAGGTCGCGCAGCGCATCGAAATCCATCGGCGCGTCGATGATCTCGTTCGCCGGCACGAGCGGCACCGAGGAGCCGCCCGGAATGACCGCGAGAAGGTTGTCCCAGCCGCCGCGTATGCCGCCGGCGTGGCGGTCGATCAGCTCGCGGAACGGGATCGACATCGCTTCCTCGACCACGCACGGCTTGTTCACGTGGCCCGAGATCTGGAAGAGCTTGGTGCCCTCGTTCTTCGGCCGTCCGATGCCGGCGAACCAGGCCGCGCCGCGGCGCAGAATGGTCGGCACGACGGCGATCGATTCGACGTTGTTGACCGTCGTCGGGCAGCCGTAGAGACCCGCGCCGGCCGGGAATGGCGGCTTCAGCCGGGGAAAGCCCTTCTTGCCCTCGAGGCTGTTCAGCATCGCCGTCTCTTCGCCGCAAATGTAGGCGCCGGCGCCGCGGTGGACGAAGAGGTCGAAATCGTAGCCCGACTTCGCCGCATTCTTGCCGAGCAGGCCGGCGTCATAGGCCTGCTGGACGGCGGCCTCGAGCGTCTCCGCCTCGCGGATGAACTCACCGCGAATGTAGATGTAGCCGGCGCGCGCGCATCGCGAAGCCGGCGATCAGCGCGCCCTCGATCAGCTTGTGCGGATCGTGGCGGATGATCTCGCGATCCTTGCACGAGCCGGGCTCCGATTCGTCGGCATTGATGACGAGGAAATTCGGTTTTCCCGGCTTCGGCTCCTTGGGCATGAAGCTCCACTTCATGCCGGTCGGGAAGCCGGCGCCGCCGCGGCCGCGCAGGCCCGAGGCCTTGATCGCGTCGATGATCGCGTCCTGGCCGCGCGCGATCAGGCCGGCCGTGTCATCCCAGTCGCCGCGCGCCCGCGCGCCCTTCAGCCCCCAATCCTGGAAGCCGTAGAGATTGGTGAAGATGCGGTCCTTGTCGGCGAGCATCAGCGCGGCCCCTCGATCAACTTGCGCACGCCGAAGAACACGGCGGCGACGACGGCGACGGCGATGGCGAGGCCGATCAGCTTGAACGTCAGGAAGACGAGCTTCACCAGCACCCACAGCACGAGGATGCCGACGAGGATGGCGATGGCGAGCGAGCCGAGCGACTTCACCGGCGTCCCTCCTGCTCAGCGGCGTTCACCGTCATCCCGGCGGAAGCCGGGATCTCATCGAGACCCGCCCTAACCTTGCGATTGGAGATCCCGGCTTCCGCCGGGATGACGAGGAAGATCATGCCGACGCCTCCCCTGCCCCGGCCGCCGCCGCGGAATTCCACTGAGGCCGGTAGTCGTGGTTCTCCGCGACCATCTCCTTGAGCGTCGTCGGCCCGCCCTCCGGGTCGCTGGTACGGCGGTTGACGCCCTGCGGGCCCGGCTTCGGGGTCTCGCCGCGGGCAAGGGCCTCGAGCACGGCCGTCGTCGTCGCGAACGTCAGGTCCTCGTAATTGTCGTCGTTGATCTGCACCATCGGCGCGTTGGCGCAGGCGCCGAGGCATTCGACCTCCGAAAGCGTGAACAGCCCGTCCGGCGTCGTCTGCCCTTTCTTCAGCCCTTTCGCCTTGCAGGCGGCGAAGACATCGTCGGAGCCGCGCAGCAGGCACGGCGTCGTGCCGCAGACCTGGACGTGGAAACGCCCGACCGGGCGCAGGTTGAACATCGTGTAGAAGGTCGCGACCTCGTAGGCGCGGATGTAGGGCATCGCGAGATAGGCGGCGACATATTCGACCACCGGGATCGGCAGCCACCCCTGCGTCTGCGTCTCTGTGCCGACTTGCCGCTGGGCGAGGTCCAGCAAGGGCAGGATCGCGCTGTGCTGCCGTCCCTCGGGGTAGCGAGAGACGTACATCTTCGCCCGCTTCTCATTCTCCTTCGTCCAGGCGAACGAACCCCAGCGGGCGCGGACCTCGTCGATGTCCGGGATCGAGTTGGGCAGGATGTCAGCCACGGACGCTCGTCCCTTCCCGGCGGTGGAGGACCCGGCCGAAGAGAATGCAAAGCTGCGCCGTCACCGCGATCAGCGAGGCGACGCCGAGGCCGATCGACGACAGCGCCCCCAGCACGAGGGCCGCGTCGAGCAGCCCTGCGTTGCTCGTCAGCGGCGCCGCCGCGAGGCTGAGAACATAGGTGCCGAGGAAGACGAGAAGCGCCGCCCGCGCGCCGTGGAGGATGTTCACCGGTCGATCTCCCCGAACACGATGTCGAGCGAGCCGAGGATCGCGGTGACGTCGGCGAGCATGTGGCCCCTGGTCATGAAATCCATCGCCTGCAGGTGCGAGAAGCCGGTGGGCCTCAATTTCACCCGGTACGGCTTGTTGGTGCCGTCGGCGACGATGTAGCAGCCGAACTCGCCCTTCGGGCTCTCGGTCGCGACATAGACCTCGCCGGCGGGCACGTGGAAGCCTTCGGTGTAGAGCTTGAAGTGATGGATGAGCGCTTCCATCGACTGCTTCATCTCGGCGCGCTTGGGCGGCACCACCTTGCGATCGAGGCTGGCGATGGGGCCGGGCCGCATCTTGTCGAGGCACTGCTTCATGATCCGCACCGACTGGCGGACTTCTTCGATCCGGACCATCATCCGGTCGTAGCAATCGCCCTTCGTCCCCACCGGCACGTCGAACTCGACCTCGGCATACATGTCGTAGGGCTGGGACTTGCGGATGTCCCAGGGGATGCCGGCGGCGCGGATCATCGGGCCTGAGAAGCCCCAGGCGAGCGCGTCGGCCTTGGAGACGATGCTGATGTCGACGTTGCGCTGCTTGAAGATTCGGTTGTCGGCGACGAGGCTGATCGAATCCTCGAACATCGGCAGCAGCTTGCCGTCCATCCACACGCCGATGTCGTCGAGCAGGGCCTGCGGCACGTCCTGGTGGACGCCGCCGGGGCGAAAATAATTGGCGTGCATCCGCGCCCCGGACGCGCGCTCGTAGAAGTTCATGATGTCTTCGCGCGGCTCGAACAGCCACAGGTTCGGCGTCATCGCGCCGACGTCCATGATGTGGCTGCCGATGTTGAGCAGGTGATTGGAGACCCGCGTCAGCTCGGCGAAGAAGGTCCTCAGCCACCGCGCCCGCTCCGGCACCTCGAGGTCCAGGAGCTTCTCGATGGCGAGGACGTAGCTGTGCTCCATGCACATCGGCGAGACGTAATCGAGCCGGTCCATGTAGGGGACGGACTGGATGTAGGTCTTGTATTCGCAGAGCTTCTCGGTGCCGCGGTGGAGCAGACCGACATGCGGGTCGACCCGCTCGACGATCTCGCCGTCCAGCTCGAGCACGAGCCTGAGCACCCCGTGCGCCGCCGGGTGCTGGGGACCGAAGTTGATCGTGTAATTGGCGATCTTGGACTGGGTGGCGCCGGTGCGGGCGACCTCGTCGGCCGTGCCGACGGTGGGGGTGTCGACGCTCATGCGCGCACCGTCGCCCCGGCGAAAGCCGGGGCCTCAGCGCGGAAGAGTCGCAGGTGCCTTTCACCCGCTGAGATCCCGGCTTTCGCCGGGATGACGAGGAGGCGCATCACTTCTTGATCTCCTCGGCCTTCAAGGGCGTCGGCGCCCCCGGCGCTTCCGGCGAGGCCTTCTCGTCGCCGGGAAGGATGTATTGCGCGCCTTCCCACGGGCTCAGGAAATCGAAGGCGCGGAAGTCCTGCGGCAGCCTGACCGGCTCGTAGACGACACGCTTCTGCTCTTCGGAATAGCGCAGTTCGACATAGCCCGAGAGCGGGAAGTCCTTGCGGAACGGGTGCCCCCGGAAGCCGTAGTCGGTGAGGATGCGGCGCAGGTCGTCATTGCCGTCGAAGAGCACGCCGTAGAGGTCGAACACCTCGCGCTCGAGCCAGCCCGCGACCGGCCACAGCCCCGTGACGGACGGCACCGGCGTGTCCTCGTCGGTTCCGACCCGGACGCGGACGCGGTGGTTCCTGGTCACGGAAAGCAGGTGGTAGTCGATCTCGAACCGCTCCGCACGCTCTGGATAGTCGATGCCGACGATCTCCATCAGCTGCTGATATTCGAAGCGGTCGCGCAGAATACGGCAGGCCTCGACCAGGCTGTCGCGGCGGACGGTGATCGTATCCTCGCCGACCGCATGCCGCGCGTCGAGCACGGCCTCGCCGAGCGCCGCCTTCACTTCCGCGAGCAGCCCCTCGCGCGGGGCAATGACGGGTGCCGAATTGTTCGCCATGTCAGCGCGAGCCCATCAGCGCTCGATCGTGCCGACGCGGCGGATCTTCCGCTGCAGCTGCATGATGCCGTAGAGCAGGGCCTCGGCGGTCGGCGGACAGCCGGGGACGTAGATGTCGACCGGGACGATGCGGTCGCAGCCGCGCACCACCGAATAGCTGTAATGGTAATAGCCGCCGCCATTGGCGCAGCTGCCCATCGAGATGACGTAGCGCGGCTCCGACATCTGGTCGTAGACCCGCCGCAGCGCCGGCGCCATCTTGTTGCAGAGCGTCCCGGCGACGATCATCACGTCCGACTGGCGCGGGCTCGCGCGGGGCGCGACGCCGAACCGCTCGAGATCGTAGCGCGGCATGTTGGCGTGGATCATCTCGACCGCGCAGCAGGCGAGGCCGAAGGTCATCCACCACAAGGAGCCGGTCCGGGCCCACTGGAACAGATCCTCCGCCGAGGTGACCAGGAAGCCCTTGTCCGAGACCTCGCTCTGCAGCTCCTGGAAGAATTTCGGGTCCGGCTGCTCGAGGTCCGCCGGGCGCAGATTCTCGTGCCGGGGGTCGAGGATCACTCCCATTCGAGCGCCCCCTTCTTCCAGGCATAGACGAAGCCCAGCGCCAGCTCGACGAGGAACAGCATCATCGAGGCCCAGCCGGCGAGGCCGGTATGCTTCAAGGACACCGCCCAGGGGAACAGGAACGCCGCCTCGAGGTCGAAGACGATGAACAGGATCGCGACCAGGTAGAAGCGAACGTCGAACTGGGCGCGGCTGTCCTCGAAGGCCGGGAACCCGCACTCATATTCGGCAAGCTTGTCGGGATAGGGATTGCTGGCGCCGGTCAGCTTCGCGGTCAGCATCGGCAGCACGACGAAGGCGGCCGAGAGGCCGAGCGCGACGATGAGGAACAGGAGGATGGGCAGGTAACCGGCGGCGGCGGACGCCATCGAGACTCTCCGGGGGGACGTGACTTGGCGCGGCTCTTAGGCCGTCCGGCGCGGAGCCGCAACAGGCTAGGCGGGCGACCGGGGACACGTACCTTCTTGCGTGCAAAAAGGTACGTGTCCCCATTCCTTCAGGAAAAAGGTACGCGTCCCCATTCCCTCACTCCACCACCCTCCGGGTGGCCCCCTTCCCCGTCCGTTCCGGACGGGGAGGCATAAGTCACGCCGCCTTCTGGAGGTGCTTGCGGCCGAGCAGCTCGGCGATCTGCACCGCGTTCAATGCCGCGCCCTTCCTGAGGTTGTCCGACACGCACCAGAGGTTGAGGCCGTTCTCGACGGTCGGGTCCTCGCGGACGCGGCTGACGTAGGTCGCGTACTCGCCGACCGCCTCGACCGGCGTCACGTAACCGCCGTCCTCGCGCTTGTCGACGAGCATCACGCCCGGCGCCTCCCGGAGAATATCCTGCGCCTCCTGCGCGGACATCTCGCGCTCGAACTCGATATTGATCGACTCGGAATGGCCGACGAACACGGGCACGCGCACGCAGGTCGCCGTCACCTTGATCTTGGGATCGAGGATCTTCTTGGTCTCGACCACCATCTTCCACTCCTCCTTGGTCGAGCCGTCGTCGAGGAAGGCGTCGATATGGGGGATGACGTTGAAGGCGATCTGCTTGGTGAAGAAAGCGGGCTCGTTCGCATCGCCGACGAAGATGTTGCGGCTCTGCTCGAACAATTCGTCCATCCCGGCCTTCCCCGCGCCGGAGACGGACTGGTAGGTCGAGACGACGACGCGGCGGATGCCGGCGGCGTCGTGGAGCGGCTTCAGCGCCACCACCATCTGCGCGGTCGAGCAATTGGGGTTGGCGATGATGTTCCTGCGCCGGTAGCCGTCGATGGCGCCGGCGTTCACCTCCGGCACGATCAGCGGCACGTCCGGGTCCATCCGGAACAGCGAGCTGTTGTCGATGACGGTGCAGCCGGCCGCGGCGGCCCTGGGCGCGTAGTCCTTCGATGCGGCCGAGCCCGCCGCGAACAGGGCCATGTCCCAGCCGGCGAAGTCGAAATGCTCGATGTTGCGGACCTTGAGCTCGCGGCCCGAATCGCCGAAGTCGATGATGTCGCCGGTCGAGCGCGGCGAGGCGACCGCGGCGATGTCGTCCAGCGGGAATTGGCGCTCGGCGAGGATGTTGAGCATCTCCCGCCCGACGTTGCCGGTCGCGCCGACCACGACCACCCGATATCCCATCGCCCTCGTCTTCCTTGCTGCCGAGCCGCCCACTTAGGGACGGGCGCGGACTTTACAACGCATCGTTGGGCGCGGCGGCCATCGCGGCGCGCTCCTCCGCGTCGAGGGCGGCGAGCCGGGCGCAGGCATGGTCGAGGAGGATGAGCGTGTCGCGCTCCATGCCGGAGCGCCATTCATCCTCGAGCAGCTCGATCTGCGTCGCGAGCGCCGCCCGCTCGCGGTCGCGCGCGGCGGCGGCCTCCGGCGGTGCGAGGATCAGCGGCATCGGCTCAGGCCAGCAAGGCGGCGACGAGGACGATCAACGCGATCGCGAGCGCGGCGGTCGGCCACGGCTCGCGGAAGGCGTCGCGCAGCAGGCTAGAAGCGTCCGCGGCCGGGCCCTGCGGCATCTTTCCTGCCCTCCTTCGCGCCCTCGCTGCCGGCAAGCTGATCCTTCAGCTTGTCGTGCCAATCCTCGTCCCGGTCCGCGGCCGGCCCGCCGCGCGATGCGTCCGCGCCCGCCTGGTCCTTGTCCTGCGACTGCTGGAAGCTGCCCTTTCCGGCATCGCCCATCGCGCTTTCGGCCCCGTCGTCGGCCTTCACCGCCTGCTCGCCCATCACAACCCTCCTGGCGGGACTAGGGCCCCGCCACCCTGCCAAAGCTGATCGAAGTTAATTGGTTCCGGGCGGCCGGCCCGGCTGCGGGAAACGGTGCGCCTTGTCGGCTGAACGGCGGGCCGATAGGCGGACGCAGCCGGGAAAGGAGCGGAACTTGGGTCGGAAGGTGCCACGTCTCGCGGCCGTCGCCGCGCTGCTGGCCGCCGCGCCGGCCGCGAGCGCGCCGGCCGTCTTCGGCTGGTTCGACTATCGCGGCGGCGACGCGTCGGACGCGGTGCCCGCGCGACGCGGCGACTATCGCAACCCTGTCCTCCACGGCTTCTACCCCGACCCCGGCGTGACGCGGGTCGGGCGGGACTTCTACCTGGTGAACTCGACCTTCGCCTGGTTCCCCGGAATCCCGGTGTGGCGGAGCCGCGACCTCGTCCACTGGACCCAGATCGCGAACGCGATCGACCGGCCCGGCCAGCTCGACTTCAAGCGCCTCGGCCTCTCCCGGGGCGTGTTCGCGCCGGCCATCTCCTGGCATGCCGGCACCTTCTACATCGTCAACACCTGCGTCGATTGCGGCGGCAATTTCCTGATCACCGCCACCGATCCCGCCGGCCCCTGGTCCGACCCCGTGTGGCTGCCGGACCTCGAGGGCGGCATCGACCCGGCACTCTTCTTCGACGACGACGGCAGCGCCTGGATGGTCAATAACGGCCCGCCCCCGGGGCCCTCGCTTTACGAAGGCCACCGCGCCATCTGGGTGCAGCGTTTCGATCCCAGGACGAAGCGGACGTTCGGGCCGCGCACGGTGTTGGTGAACGGCGGCGTCGACATCGCGACGAAGCCGGCGTGGATCGAGGGTCCGCACATCTTCAGGAAGGACGGCTGGTATTATCTGACCTGCGCCGAGGGCGGCACCGCCGAGCGCCATTCGCAGGTCGTCTTCCGCAGCCGCCGGCCCGACGGGCCCTACACGCCCTACGCGGGGAACCCGATCCTCACCCAGCGCGACCTGCCCCGCGGGCGGCCGATGCCGGTCACCTCGGCGGGCCACGCCCAGCTGGTCGAGGCGCCGGACGGCCGCTGGTGGGCGACCTTCCTCGCCACCCGGCCGTACGAAGGGGATCTTTACAATACGGGCCGGGAGACATTCCTGCTGCCGGTGACCTGGACCGACGGCTGGCCGCGGATCACCGCGCCGGGCGAGGCGATCCCCTACGTAGGCCGCGCCCCGGGCCTCCCGGCAGGCCGGGCGCCGGCGCCGACCGCAGGCGCCTTCACCGTGCGCGATCGGTTCGCCGGCACGCGCCTGCCGCTCTCCTGGCTGCAGATGCGCAACCCGCGCGAGCGCTGGTGGCGGCTCGCCGGCGGCACGCTGCGGATCGACCCGCGGCGGGTGCGGCTCGGCGACAACGCCAACCCGTCCTTCCTCGCCCGCCGGCAGCAGCACATGAACGCCGCCGCCGCCACCGAGCTGCGCAGCTGCCCGCGCGCCGACGGCGAGGAAGCGGGGATCGCCGCGCTCCAGAACGACGAATATTGGTACCTGCTGGCACTCCAGCGGAGCGGCGGCGCGACCCGGCTGGTGCTGAAGCGCCGCGCCGGCGCGCACGATCCGGCCGGCGGCACGGTGCTGGCGACGGCACCTTGGACCTGCGGTACGCCGGTACGGTTGCGGATCGCGGCCCGCGGCGCCGCCTACACCTTCTCCTACGCGGCGGCGGGCGGCGCCTGGCGCGCGGTCGGCGGTCCGCAGGACGGCAGGATCCTCAGCACCCATGTGGCGGGCGGCTTCGTCGGCGCCGTCTTCGGCCTTTACGCCTATGCGCCGGGCTGAGCCCTGCCGATGGAAAGAAGGCCCGCCGCGCGACCAGGAGCGGGGCGGGCCTTCGGAGCCGTGGGCGCCCGTGGGGGGAGCGCCCGCCTAGGCTGATAGCTAAGCTGCGGTTTCCGCCCGTTTAATCCATGTACCGTGCGAATACCGTATGCGCTTGCGTGGCGACCGCCGCCCGTTCGTGGGGGATCCGGACGACGGCCGCCGCGGCCGCCTTGAGCAGATAAAACCAGAATGGTCATTACCGTATCGCCACGGTATGACCGGGTCAGCGCCACACGCCCATCTGCACCCGCAGCAGCACCGGCTCGGCGCCGAAATTGAGCCCGTAATCGGTCTGGTCGCC
>JAFAZW010000028.1 GCA_019239415.1 Alphaproteobacteria bacterium | reverse complement strand
CAAGATCGGCGTCATCAGCTATGACAGCTCGATCGACCCGGTCGGCGCCTGCGTCGGCATGAAGGGCTCGCGCGTCCAGGCGGTCGTCCAGGAGCTGAAGGGCGAGAAGATCGACATCATCCCCTGGTCAGAAGAACTCGCAACCTTCGTCGTGAACGCGATGCAGCCGGCGACGGTCAGCCGCGTCGTCATCGACGAGGAGGAGAGCCGGATCGAGGTGGTGGTGCCCGACGACCAGCTCAGCCTCGCCATCGGCCGCCGCGGCCAGAACGTGCGCCTCGCCTCGCAGCTGACCGGCTCGGCCATCGACATCATGACCGAGGCCGACGCGAGCGAGAAGCGCCAGCGCGAGTTCATCGAGCGCTCGACCATGTTCCAGGAGGAGCTGGACGTCGACGAGACGCTCGCCCAGCTGCTCGTCGCGGAGGGCTTCGGCGCGCTCGAGGAAGTCGCCTACGTCCAGCCGGACGAGATCGCCTCGATCGAGGGCTTCGACGACGACCTCGCCACGGAGCTGCAGAGCCGCGCCGCCGAGGCGCTCGAACGGCGCGAGGAGGCGGCGCGCCAGGAGCGGCGCGCGATGGGCGTCGAGGACGCGCTCGCCGACATGCCGTATCTCACCGAGGCGATGCTGGTCACGCTCGGCAAGGCGGGCATCAAGACCCTCGACGACCTCGCCGACCTCGCGACGGATGAGCTGGTCGCGAAGAAGCGTCCCGAGCAGCGCCGCCAGCGCGAGCCGAACAATCGGCCCGAGGACAAAGGCGGCGTGCTCGCCGAATATGGCCTCAGCGAGGAGCAGGGCAACGAGATCATCATGGCCGCCCGGGCGCACTGGTTCGAGGATGAGGCTCCTGCCCAAAGTGGGGAGGACGCGGTTGCGGAAACCTCCCAATGAGGCGCCTTCGGTAGTAGCCGAGGGAAAGCGCGGGCAGGTCTCCAACGCCGAAGAGGCGCTGGAGCGGGGCTCCCAAACTCGCTCGTCCCGAGCGAAGTCGAGGGGCGCCCGCGATGACTCTGTGCCAGCGCCCGACGACGTCGCTCGGGACGAACGGGGTCCTGAGAGGACCTGTATCCTGACGCGCAATGCCGCCCCGCGCGACTCCCTCATCCGCCTCGCCCTGTCGCCGGAGGGCGAGATCCTCCCGGACGTCCGGGCCAAGGCGCCGGGGCGTGGGGCGTGGATCGGGGTCGACCGCGCGGCGCTCGAGGACGCGGTGAAGAAGGGCAAGCTCAAGGCCGCCCTCTCCCGCGCGTTCCAGACCGGCGACCTTCGCATCCCCGACGACCTCGCCGGCCGCATCGAAACCGCCCTCCGCCAGGCGGCGCTCGACCGGCTGGGCCTGGAGGCGCGCGCGGGCACCCTCCTGACCGGCGCCGAGAGGATCGAGACCGCCTGCCGCAAGGGCGAGGTCCGCCTCCTCCTTCACGCCGCCGATGCCGGGGAAGACGGCAATCGCAAGCTCGACCAGGCCTTCCGCGTCGGCGGCGGCGACGGGCAAGGCCTCGTAATTCCGGCCGAAAGACCTACATTGTCGTTGGCGCTGGGGCGGCAGAATGTGGTACATATCGCCCTGATCGATCGTGGGGCTGCCGCCCGCGTGCGCCATGCGCTCGACCGGTGGCGCGCTTTTATCGGACCTGACTCTGGGCTAAGCGCCGCGTCGGCGGGCACGCCGGATGTGTCGGCTATGAATGTGAACGAAGGATAGTATGAGCGATACGACTGACAAGCCGAAGCTGGGAGCGCGCGCGCCGCTGGGCCTCAAGCGGACCGTCGAGACGGGGAAGGTGAAGCAGAGCTTCAGCCACGGCCGCTCGAACACGGTCGTCGTCGAGGTCAAGAAGCGGCGCATCCTCGGGCCCGGCGGTCCGCAGGAAGCCCCGCCCGCGCCGGTCCAGGAAGCGCCCAAGCCGGCCGCTCCCGTCGCCCGCGCGCCGGAGCCGGCGCCGCGTCCGGCCGCGCCGCAGCGTCCCGTCAACGATCCCGCCGCCCGTCGCGAGCTGCAGGAGAAGCTCCTCCGCGAGGCCGAGGAGGCCCGCCTTGCCCAGCTCGAGGAGGCCCGCCGCCGGGAGGACAAGCAGGCCCAGCAGGCGACCGAGGAGGAGAAGCGCCGCGCCGAGGACAATCGCCGCGCCGAGGAAGAAGCGCGGGTCAAGGCGGAGCAGGAAGCGCAGGAGACCGCTCGCAGGGTCGAGCAGGAAGCCGCGGCTCCGGCCGCGCCCGCGACCGCGCCCGCCGCGGAGGAAGAGGACGAGGGCCGTCCCGGCCACGCCCGCCCCAAGCATCACGCCCCCGTCGCCAAGCGTCCCGAGCCCGCCCGCCCAGCGCGCGGCCGCGACGACCGGCGCCATGCCGGCAAGCTGACCGTGTCGCGCGCCCTTTCCGGCGACGACGACAGCCGCGCCCGCTCGCTCGCCGCGCTCCGCCGCGCCCGCGAGAAGGACCGGCGCCACCACATGCAGTCCGGCCCGGCCGCCAAGCAGGTCCGCGACGTCGTCGTGCCCGACGCGATCAGCGTCCAGGAGCTCGCCAACCGCATGGCCGAGCGCGCCGCCGACCTGGTCAAGGCGCTGTTCAAGATGGGCATGGTCGTGACCGTCAACCAGACGATCGACCAGGACACGGCCGAATTGCTGGTCACCGAGTTCGGCCACAACATCAAGCGCGTCAGCGAAAGCGACGTCGATATCCAGACCGAGCATGACGTAGATGCCGACGAGACGCTGCAGCCGCGGCCGCCGGTCGTCACCATCATGGGCCATGTCGACCACGGCAAGACGTCGCTCTTGGACGCGATCCGCGGCGCCAACGTCGTCGCCGGCGAGGCGGGCGGCATCACCCAGCATATCGGCGCCTATCAGGTGAGCCTGCCCGACAAGTCGAAGATCACCTTCCTCGACACGCCGGGCCACGAGGCCTTTACCGAGATGCGCGCTCGCGGCGCCAACGTCACCGACATCGTCGTGCTGGTCGTCGCGGCCGACGATGGCCTGAAGCCGCAGACGGTCGAGGCGATCAACCACACCAAGGCCGCCGGCGTGCCGATGATCGTCGCGATCAACAAGATCGACAAGGACGGCGCCCGCCCGCAACGCGTCCGCGAGGAGCTGCTCCAGCACGAGATCGTCGTCGAGGACCTCGGCGGCGACGTCCAGGACGTCGAGGTCTCGGCGCTCAAGAAGACCAACCTCGACAAGCTGCTCGAGGCGATCGCGCTTCAGGCCGAGCTGCTCGAGCTGAAGGCCAACCCGTCCCGCCCGGCCGAAGGCGCCGTGGTCGAGGCCAAGCTCGACAAGGGCCGCGGCCCGCTCGCCACCGTCCTCGTCCAGCGTGGGACCCTGAGGGTTGGCGACGTGTTCGTCGTCGGGGCCGTGCCGGGCAAGGTGCGCGCGATGATCGACGACAAGGGCCGGCAGGTGAAGGAGGCGGGCCCCTCCGTTCCCGTCGAGGTGCTCGGCCTTTCGGGCGTGCCCTCGGCCGGCGACACGCTGACGGTGGTCGAGAACGACGCCCGCGCCCGCGAGGTCGCCGCCTACCGCCAGAGCGTGATCGACCGGAAGCGCACCACCTCGGCGCCGGTCAGCCTCGAGAACATGTTCGCTTCGCGCGCCAGCCAGACCAAGGAGTTCCCGCTGGTCGTCAAGGCCGACGTGCAGGGCTCGGTCGAGGCGATCGTCTCGGCCGTCAACCGCATCTCGACCGAGGACATCAAGGCGCGGATCCTGCACTCCGGCGTCGGCGCGATCACTGAAAGCGACGTCATTCTCGCCGCCGCGTCGGGTGCGCCGATCATCGGCTTCAACGTCCGTCCCAATGCCAAGGCGCGCGAGACGGCGGAGCGCAACAAGGTCGAGTTCCGCTATTACGACGTCATCTACCACCTCACCGACTGGGTGCGCGAGGCGATGGGCGGCCAACTCGGGCCGGAGATCGTCGAGACCGTGCTCGGCCGCGCCGAGGTCAAGGAGGTCTTCCCGGCCGGCAAGCGCGACAAGGCGGCGGGTTTGCTGGTGCTCGAAGGCGTTATCAGGAAGGGCCTCCACGCCCGTCTCACCCGCGAGGACGTCATCGTCTCGAAGACGACCATCTCGTCGCTGCGGCGGTTCAAGGACGACGTCGCGGAAGTCCGCGCCGGCCTCGAATGCGGCGTGTTGCTTGCCGACACGAACGACATCAAGCCGGGCGACCATCTCGAAGTGTTCGAAGTCGAGGAGCGCCAGCGGACGCTGTGAGCGAGGAGCCCGAGCGGCGGCCGGACGACGAGATCGTCAGTCCGGCCGAGCGTCGCGCTTTCGGCTGTCTCGCCGAAGGCTGCACCGGCTGCTTGTTCGAAGCGGCCACCGTTGCCGTCCTGCTCCTCCTGGGCTGCTGGGTGATCTGATATGCTGGGAACACCGACGCCGATCCTCCGCAGCTTCGACGAGCGGCGGGCGCGGCGTTTCTACGTCGCCTTCCTCGGCTTCGAGGTGGAGTTCGAGCATCGCTTCGAGCCGGCGGCGCCGCTCTACATGGGCCTGAGGAGCGGCGCGTGCCGCCTCCATCTCTCGGAGCATTATGGCGACGGCACGCCCGGCTCGGCGCTACGCATCCCGGTCGACGACGTCCGCGCCTTCGCAAAGGCGCTGCGCGAGAAGAATTTCGAGAACAGCCGCCCCGGCGAGCCGCAGCTCCAGGAATGGGGGTCGTGGGAGATCACCATTCCCGATCCCGCCGGCAACCGGCTGACCTTCTATACCGAGGCCGAAGACTGATGCGCCGCCACGAGACTCCCGAAGGCAAGTCCGTCCGCCTGCTCCGCGTCGGCGAGCAGGTGCGCCATGCGCTGTCCGAGATCCTGATGCGCGGCGAGGTGCACGATGCGGTGCTCGCCAGCCATCCTGTGTCCGTCACCGAGGTCCGCATGTCGCCGGACCTGCGCCACGCGACGGCGTTCGTGAAACCGCTGCTCGGCCACGACGAAGAGACGGTGCTGAAGGCGCTGCGCACCAACACCGCCTATCTCCAGCGCGCGGTCGCCGGCCGCGTGAATACAAAATATGCCGCGAAGCTGAAATTCCTCGCCGACGAGAGCTTCGACGAAGGCAGCCACATCGACGCCCTGCTCCGCGACCCCAAGGTGGCGCGGGATCTGGAGCAGAATCGCGAGTGACGCTCGCCGAGCCCATGGCGGACGGCGAACTCCGTCTGGAGCCGCTGGCGGAGGAGCACCGCATCGCGTTGAAGGAGGCGTGCGCACAGGACCCGGAAATCTGGCCGATCTATGCCGTCTCCTACGATCCGGAGCATTTCGACGCGAGCTTCGCAGCCCTCCTGTCGCGCCCGGACGCGCAGGCCTTCGCGATCCTCTGCGGCGGCGAGCTGGTCGGGATGAGCGCCTATCTCGGGATCGACGCGGCGCGCGGGGTGCTCGAGATCGGCAACACTTATTACGTGCCGCGCCTCCGGGGCACCGGCTTCAACCGGCGGGTTAAGGATCTGATGCTCGGCCGCGCCTTCGCCTGCGGGTTCCGCCGGGTCGAGTTCCGCGTCGACGCCCGCAACGCCCGCAGCCAGGCGGCGATGGCGAAGCTCGGGGCGGTGCGCGAGGGTGTCATCCGGGCCGACCGGATCACCTGGACTGGCCACGTCCGCGATACTGTGCTCTTCTCGATCCTCGCGGAGGAATGGGACGGCGGCCGTGGGACCTGACAATATCGTCTTCCGGGTCGCGACCTGGCTGATCCCGCTGGTCATCGCCATCGTTTTCCACGAGGTCGCGCACGGCTGGGTGGCGAATGCGTTCGGCGATCCGACGGCCCGGCGGCAGGGCCGGCTCAGCCTCAACCCGCTTCGTCACGTCGATCCGGTGGGCACGGTCGCCCTGCCGCTGGTCCTCGCGATCAGCGGCGCGCCGGTCTTCGGCTGGGCGAAGCCGGTGCCGGTGGTGGCGCGGCGGATGCGCAACCCGCGGCTGCACATGGTCCTGGTCGCCCTCGCCGGCCCAGGCATGAACCTCCTGCTCGCCGTCCTCGGCGCGCTCGGCCTCGCCGCCCTGCTGGCGGCGGCGCCGGGGGAAAGCACGCTCTCGCTGTTCCTCGCCCTCAACCTGTTCAACTTCGTCGCGATCAACATCTTCCTCGCCGTCTTCAACCTGCTCCCGATACCGCCCTTCGACGGCGGTCATGTCGTCGAGGGCCTGCTGCCGCGCCGGCTCGCGGTCCATTACGGCAAGCTGCGCCGCTACGGTTTCCTGCTGCTGATCGCCTTGCTGTTCGTGCTGCCCCAGCTCTTCCCGCGCGCGAACCTCGTCGACCGCGTCGTCCGCCCGCCGGTCGCCTGGATCGCCGGCGCCTTGCTGCCGCCGTTGCATTGACGGCAGCGGCGGTAAGACTTATCTTACCGGCGTGACTCACGAAACGCGGATGTCTGCGAAAGGGCAGGTGGTAATCCCGAAGGAGGTGCGGGATGCGCTGGGTCTGATGCCTGGCCAGACGCTTGACGTGGTCCCCATCACCGGCGGCGTCCTGCTCAGGAAGCCTTATCAGAAAAGCGGTTCCTCGACCGAAGAGGTGCTAAGGAAAATTCGCAGCGTGGTGAACTACCAGGGGCCGACGCTGCCGATTGAGCAGCTCGGCTTTCCCTCACCCGAGGAGTGGCAAGTCGCGAGTGCGCCGCCGGACACGCCGTGAATGCGCGAGGGTGCAACGTTCTCGATACCAACGTTGTCGTTCGAATACTCATTGCCGATGATGTCACGCAGGAACGTCTAGCGCAGTCCATCCTATCGGACCCGGCGTTCGTGCCGCTCACCGTCCTCCTCGAGACGGTGTGGGTGCTCTCTTCGCGCTACCGACAGGACAGAGCCACGATTGCCGAGGCGCTGGCCCGCCTCCTCGATGTCCCGTCACTTCGAGTGGACGATCCAGCCCTCGTGGCGTGGGCGGTCGAACGGTTCAGACTGGGCGCCGACTTCGGAGATATGGTCCACATGATTGCCGGACAGCATGGCGAGGCTTTCGTCACCTTCGACCTCGATGCGGTGAAGGCAGCTGGCGAGAAGGCTCCCCTCCCGATCGTCACGCTGGGTCGTTGAGGGGATGGCCAAGCTCTATTTCTACTACGCGTCCATGAACGCCGGCAAGTCGACGGTGCTGCTCCAGACCGACTTCAACTATCGCGAGCGCGGCATGGGGACGATGCTCTGGACGGCCGGCATCCACGACCGCTCGGGCTTCGGCGTGATCGACAGCCGCATCGGCATCCAGGCGGCCGCGGAGACTTACGGTCCCGAGACCGACATGCGCGCCGCGATCGAAGCCGAGCTCAAGAAGCGGCCGGTGCACGTCGTCCTCGTCGACGAGGCGCAGTTCCTGACCCGCGCGCAGGTCTTCGCTCTCGCCCAGGTTTGCGACGAGCTCGGCGTGCCGGTGCTCTGCTACGGCCTCAGGACCGACTTCCAGGGCAATCTGTTCGAGGGCAGCGCCACCCTCCTCGCCCTCGCCGACAAGCTCGTCGAGCTGAAGGCGATCTGCGAGTGCGGCCGCAAGGCGACGATGAACCTGCGCGTGGACGCCGAGGGGCGGGCGGTGCGCGCCGGGGCGCAGACCGAGATCGGCGGCAACGACCGCTACATCGCGCTGTGCCGCCGTCACTTCATGGAGCGGCTGAAGGAGGCCGAGGCGCGGCAGCTTTCCCTTGGCCTGGCGGACGCCGTCGCCGCGAAGCGCTGATGCACGGCTGGCTGGTCATCGACAAGCCGGTCGGCCCCGGCTCGACCCGGATCGTCTCGGCGGTGAAGCGCGCGCTGCGCGAAGGCGGCTACGCGAAGGTCAAGGTCGGCCATGGCGGCACCCTCGATCCGCTGGCGAGCGGGGTTCTGCCGATCGCGCTGGGCGAAGCGACGAAGCTGTCCGCCCGGCTGCTCGACGCGGACAAGGTCTACGGCTTCACCCTCCGCTTCGGCGAGGAGACGGACACGCTCGACGCCGAGGGGCGGGTGGTGGCGACGTCCGAACGGCGGCCGACGCTCGCGGAGGTGGAGGCAGTGCTGCCGCGCTTCACCGGGAAGATCGAGCAGGTCCCGCCGGCTTATTCGGCGCTGAAGGTGGAGGGGAAGCGCGCGTACGATCTGGCGCGAAGAGGGGAAGAGGTCGAACTGAAGCCGCGGCCGGTGACTGTGCACGGCCTCTCGCTCCTCCCCGGGACGGGGAGGGGGACCATGCGTAGCATGGTGGAGGGGGCCCGCTCCTCCGCGGCATCGGCCTCCGGGCCCCCTCCACCACGCCCTGACGGGCGCGGTCCCCCTCCCCGTTCCGGGGAGGGGCTGGAGCTGGTCACCCTCTCCGCCAACGTCTCCAAGGGCACCTACATCCGCTCCCTCGCCCGCGACATCGCCCACGCCTTGGAAAGCGTCGGCCACGTCACCATGTTGCGGCGGCTGAAGGCCGGGCCGTTCACGCTTGAGCAGGCGATTTCGCTGGACAAACTGGCGGAACTCGCTAACGGCCGCTGCCTTGAACAGGCACTCTTGCCGCTGACGGCGGGGCTGGACGACATCCCGGCTCTGCCCGTCACGCCCGACGAGGCAAGGGCGCTCCGCGAGGGGCGCCGGATCGCCGGGACCGCCGCAAAGCCAGGGCTCCATCTTGCAACCGAAGGGTCTGTTCCGGTTGCCCTCGTGGAGCTTGCCGAAGGGTCGCTTCGGGTGGTGCGCGGCTTCAACATTGAGACATAAGGAGTGAACGATGTCGGTGACCGCCGAGCGCAAGCAGGACATCATCAAGGACAATGCCCAGTCGAAGGGCGATACGGGTTCGCCCGAGGTGCAGGTCGCGATCCTCACCGAGCGCATCCAGAACCTCACCGAGCATTTCAAGACCCACGCGAAGGACAACCACTCCCGCCGTGGTCTCTTGATGCTCGTCAACAAGCGTCGCTCCCTGCTGGACTATCTCCGCAAGACCGACGGCGAGCGCTACACCGCCCTCATCGCGAAGCTCGGCCTTCGCAAGTAACCAGCCGGAGCGGCCCCTTTGCGGGCCGCTTCGCATATCGGGCGTCCGCAATCCGGCGGTCGCCCGGTAGGGCCATAAGGGCCCGCAGACGGCGGGGAGAGACCCGCGGATAGGCCCCCAGCGCATCCGGCGCTGGGCGTTGAAGGAAACCAAATGTTCGACATGAAGAAAGTGGAAATCGAGTGGGGCGGCAAGACCCTCACGCTCGAAACGGGCCGCGTCGCCCGCCAGGCCGACGGCGCGGTACTCGCGACCCTCGGCGAGACCGTCGTCCTCTGCGCCGTCACGGCCGCGAAGAACGTCAAGCCGGGGCAGGATTTCTTCCCGCTGACCGTGCATTATCAGGAAAAATTCTCGGCCGCCGGACGTATCCCGGGCGGCTTCTTCAAGCGCGAGCGCGGCGCCACCGAGAAGGAGACGCTGACCAGCCGTCTCATCGACCGGCCGATACGGCCGTTGTTTCCGGAAGGGTTTTATAACGAGGTCTTGGTCATCGCCCACGTCATGTCCTATGACGGCGAGAACGAGCCCGACATCGTCGCGATGGTCGCGGCGTCCGCCGCCCTCACGCTCTCCGGCATTCCGTTCATGGGGCCGATCGGCGCCGCCCGCGTCGGCTACCAGAATGGCGACTATGTCCTCAATCCGAGCCCCGAGCAGATCGCAGAAGGCGACCTCGACCTCGTCGTCGCCGGCACCCACAATGCCGTGATGATGGTCGAATCGGAGGCCAAGGAGCTGTCCGAGGACGTCATGCTCGGCGCCGTGATGTTCGCCCACCGCGCGATCCAGCCGGTGATCGACGGCATCATCCGTCTCGCCGAGCAGGCCGCCAAGGATCCGTGGGAGCTGCCGGAAGCCGCCGACACCTCGGCGATGAAGCAGAAGCTCAAGGACCTGATCGGCGCCGACATCGCCGCCGCCTACAAGACCACGTCCAAGTCCGAGCGTTCGGCGATGCTCAATGCCGCCCGCGACAAGGCCAAGGAAGCCTTCGCCGATGCGGAGCCGCAGCAGCAGCTCGTCGCCGGCAAGCTCATGAAGAAGCTCGAGGCCGAGATCGTCCGCGGCGCCATCCTGAAGGAAGGCCGCCGCATCGACGGCCGCGACACCAAGACGGTCCGCCCGATCGAGGCGATGGTCGGCTTCCTGCCGCGCACCCACGGCTCGGCCCTGTTCACCCGCGGCGAGACCCAGGCGATCTGCACCACCACCCTGGGAACCAAGGAGTCGGAGCAGATGATCGATGGCCTCGACGGGCTGTCGTACCAGCGCTTCATGCTGCACTATAACTTCCCGCCGTACAGCGTCGGCGAAGTCGGCCGCTTCGGCGCGCCGGGGCGGCGCGAGGTTGGGCATGGGAAGCTGGCGTGGCGGGCCTTGCACCCGGTGCTCCCGACCCACGAGGAATTCCCCTACACGATCCGCGTTCTCTCCGACATCACGGAGTCGAACGGCTCCTCGTCGATGGCGACGGTCTGCGGCGGCTGCCTCGCGCTGATGGACGCCGGCGTGCCGATCAAGCGGCCGGTCTCGGGCATCGCCATGGGCCTGATTCTCGAGGGCAAGGACTTCGCGGTGATCAGCGACATCCTCGGCGACGAGGACCATCTCGGCGACATGGACTTCAAGGTCGCCGGCACCAGCGAAGGCATCACCTCGCTGCAGATGGACATCAAGATCGCCGGCATCACCGAGGAGATCATGCGGGTCGCGCTCGACCAGGCCTCGGCCGGCCGCGCCCACATCCTCGGCGAGATGGCCAAGGCGCTCGACCACACGCGGACCGAGCTCAGCGCCCACGCGCCGCGGATCGAGACGATGCAGATCGACAAGGCGAAGATCCGCGACGTCATCGGCACCGGCGGCAAGATCATCCGCGAGATCGTCGCCCAGACCGGCGCCAAGGTCGACATCGACGACGAGGGCGTGATCAAGATCAGCTCGTCAGACCTCAACCAGATCGAGGCGGCGCGCAAGTGGATCCAGGGCATCGTCGAGGAGCCCGAGGTCGGCAGGATCTACACCGGCAAGGTCGTCAACATCGTCGATTTCGGCGCGTTCGTGAACTTCATGGGCGGCAAGGACGGCCTCGTCCACGTCTCCGAGATGAAGAACGAGCGGGTCGAGCGGCCCACCGACGTCGTGTCGGAGGGGCAAGAGGTGAAGGTCAAGGTCCTCGAGATCGACCCGCGCGGCAAGGTCCGCCTGTCGATGCGCGTCGTCGACCAGGAGACCGGCGAGGAGCTCGAGGATACCCGTCCGCCCCGCGAGGACCGCGGTCCCCGGGGCGATCGCGGCGGTGACCGCGGCGACCGCGGCGGCCGCGACCGTGGCCCGCGCCGCGATGGCGACCGGGGCGGACGCGGCGGTGACCGCGGCCCGCGCCGCGACGGCGACCGCGACCGCGGTCCGCGTGGTGAGGGACGGGGCGGCGAAGGCGGCGGCGGTCGCGATGACCGCGGTGGCCGCGACCGCGACGACCGCGGGCCTCGAGGTGAGGGTCGGGGCGGCGAAGGCCGTGGCGACCGGGGCGGCGAAGGCCGCCGCGACCGCGGCCCCCGCGACGACGGTCCGGACCCGGAGTTCGCGCCCGCGTTCCTGACCCGCGACGACGACTGACATCGTCATTCCGGACTTGATCCGGAAATCCACCTTCTTCCTCTGGGGTAGCAGGGTAAGGTGGACCCCGGATCGGGAGCCCCATTAAAGTACGACTTTGATGGGAACCCTGTCCGGGGTGACGAACCAAGAAGAGGCCCCGCCGGCGACGGCGGGGCTCTTTTTTTCTGCCCGAAGCACCGAAGCACTGAAGAGGTCGTGCCGCTTTCGCCCGCCGAGCCCCTTCGGGACCTTCGGTGCTTCGGGTGAGCCAATGCGGAGTCGGCCCTGCAAGTGACCATGCAGAATTGGCCCTGCCGGCAATGGGATGCCGGAGAGGCGGTGATGTGCCGGCGCGGATATGGTATGGGTGAGGCGATGCCCCGCCGCCACCTCCCGCCCCTTCCGCCGCGCGCCGCTCCGTTCGGCCCGTGGATGCCCCGCTCCCGCCTCGCGACGCTGGCGCTGGTGGCGATGCTGACGCGCCGCCGCGACGGGAAGGGGAAGGGCAAGGACCCGGACCAAGGCGGCGTCCCCGTCGAACCGAACCGCCCCAACACCCTCACCGGCGGCGCCGCGGCGGCGCTGGAGTTCGAGTGAGCGGGAAGCGCAGGCGAAGGTGACCAGGGACCATACCACACCTGCTACGGCCTGTTCAGAGTGACGTGGTTGCACCAAGGCCGCTCTGCGTCCTAAGCGAGAGCGTCGAGACTCCTAATGCGCGCTAGATATCGTGCTTCTATGCCGTTGGGGACGCTTATGTTTGCTATGGCACCCGATGAAGTCGCTAAAGCTGACACCGCAAAGTTGCACGCTGAGATCAACAATTATGTCAATCACCAATATATAATTTATGCTTCTGGCTTAACCATAGTCGGGGTTATCCTCGCTTGGGTTACTCAGAAGACCAATCCGACGGACGCATCGAGTCTTGACGTGGCATATGTCGGCGCCTCTTTGATATTGGTGTTTTTGACACTGCTTAATCTTTTAGATCTGAGACTCGAAGTGGCACGGCATATCTGTGCTTCGTACCTCCGTTCAAGCGGCGCTTCGGAATGGGAACGGCAGATCGAACGATACGCTCGGGTTTCTAAGAGCAAGCAATGGCTCGCGGTCACATCACGCCACTCATACTATGTGCTGTTGGGTCTGCTTGCCGCGTCATGGCCTGCCGCGCTGGCCGTGATTGAATTTAAGGCGACTCGCGTTACCGCCGTTAGCGGACTGCACGCGAGTGTTAGCATCGTCTACCTTGCGTTTGCGACGTGGGGTATGCCGCGAGTCTTGAAATCTGCACGAGCCGAGGTGGAGGCCGCATGGAATAAGATGCTCGCCAACCGAGTTTCGGAGCCACCGGACGATGATTGAGCTAATCCGTATCGCACCCGCAGAAGCGCGCGCGCTGGACCTCACCTTCTCGGACGGCTCGACAGGCCGCTGGCAGGCGGACGCGGTGATTGCCCGCGAAACGGTGCTGACGCGGCCGCTGGCGGACCCGGGTTACTTTGCACGCGCCTTCGTGGAGGCGGGGGCGCTGGCGTGGCCCAATGGGCTGGAGTTCTCAGGGCATGCGCTCCACGCCAAGCTGGCAAGGGCGGGGAAGCTGGTGCGGAAGGCGGCCTGAGCGCGGGGCTTGAGGCTGTCCGACTGGACCAATCCTCGCCTGCCGGGATCGGCCGGCCTTTCACCCGAAGCACCGAAGGACCCGAAGGAGCCGATGCCGCTCAACCTTCCCGGCCTCTTCGGGACCTTCGCGGCTCCGGGCAGCGGGGAAGACGATTCCGGGCTCCTTCAGTGGCATCCTTTGAGTGGGTGCCAAAGCAGCCATAGCTTCGTCACGAAGGCGCCGCATACGCAGACGTCGATGAGCAGGTGTGACAGGATCGCGTAGCGGATGCCAACATCCGTTCGGGCCAGCTGGTGGATGATCCGTGGGTGCTCGGGCGAAGCCTTCTTGCCCGAGATTTCCGCGATATCGCTGACCACGATCTTCATTCGGTTCAAAGTCGACCAGACCATTATTGCATGCCCGACGGTGAACGCGGCGAACCCGAGGCCGCCAGCGACGAGGAAGCCGGTCGAGTTGGCTCCCTCGTTGAGCGCGAATAATCCGGCGGTGAAGGTGGCGCCGGCATAGATCGCCCATAGCTGGTTCACGGCGCCATTCTGGTGAAGGTAGAGGGTCACCAGATCGCCAAGAGTGAATTCATCGTCCTGTTGCTTCGTCGCCACCGCCGCTTCTCCCCGAGCAGTCTCAATCCTCCCGCACCAGCTCCACATGGCTTACGCCGAGGCCCTCGGCGATGAGGTAGAGGGTGACGACGGTGGGGTTGCGCTTACCCTGCTCCAGCTTGCTCAGATATTGTTGGCTGAAGCCGCACCGCTCCGCGAGCGCCTCCTGCGTCAGGCCGCTCGCGGCGCGGAGGCGGGCGAAGTTGCGGCCGACGAGCTGGCGCATGTCCATGCACGAAGAGATGGCGTCGGGGGCGTCCGGAGTTTATCAACTATAGTATGTGCGAGTCGCCGATTCCCCGTCGCTTTCCGGTGAATGGCTGACGCGCCGCTGCCTCCGGACGTCGTGGAGCTGCGCGAGGCGGCGGCGCGGCTGGCGGCGGAGTTCGAACGGGCGCGGCTGTTCCCTGCGGCAGCCTATGCCGCGATGGCGGCGGACGCGGCGCGGGCGCCGCCGCTCGGCGAGGAGGCGATGCGGACCGACGTCGGCCTCGACTTCTGCGTCGACGAATTCGACCGCGTCTGGATCATCTGCGAGGGCGACTGCCACATCATCGGGCGGCGCAACGCGGTGTGCGCGGAGATGGCAAAGTTTCTGGCGACGGTGGCGCTGGGGGAGGCGTCATAGCTCGCGGCCATCTCCCCCGCACCTTCATTCGCCGGCGGTGGGATCCCTTACCGGCTCGATCGTTACCTTCAGCCCCGCGGGCGTGGGGACCAATGTCACCCGCTCGGATCGCGCCGGCCGCGTCGCCAGACCCACAAGCAGATCGATCGGATCTCGTCTGCCCGGGAAAGCGATCGTCAAACGTCGAGACATCATGCGCTCCTTTCCCATAATTTCCTGTTCACGCCGAGGAGCTCGAATTCGGGGCGATTTCATCCCGCGGCATCGTCTGCCTCCGGAGCGTAGCCTTCGCTGCCTCGCGATCGGGCGGGCTCCTGCGCCGATTAAACGGAACATATGTCCAACAACTTGCTTTCCTGCATCTCCGCGCGAGTGTATATGTTCACTATCTATTCATCCGGGAGGCGGTGCGGTGTCCAGGAAGATGAGCGCGGGGCGCCGGGCGGGGTTTCTCAGGGCGCTGGCGGAGACCGGGAACCAGACGCTGGCGGCGGAGGTGGCGAAGGTGTCGCGGTCGTGGGTGGTGAAGGCGCGCGGCGAGGATTCCGGCTTCGACGCCGCGGTGCGTGATGCGGTGGCGGCGGCGCGGGCACGGCTCGACGCGGGCGCCAGCCGGGCGCCGGCGCCGGGCTGGACCTATTTCGAGGGCGAGGAGCTGGTGGTGCGCGGGACCGGCGGGTCGCGCGTCGCGGAGGACAGCGACGAGACCGCGGGCCGGGCCGTCGCGCCGCGCCGGCGCGTGCAGGTGGCGCGGGCGCGGCTGAAGCAATGGACACCCCGCATCGAGGATCGCTTCCTCGCGGCGCTGCAGGCGACGTGCAACGTCAAGGCGGCGCTGGCGGCGGTGGGGATGAGCAAGGGCTCGGCCCACACGCACCGCGGGCGCTGGCCCGGCTTCGCCCGGCGCTGGCGCGAGGCGGAGGAAGCGGGGGCGCTGCGGCTCGAATGGGCGCTGGTCGAGCACGCGCAGAACCTCGCCTCACGCCTCGCTTTGCCGCCGCCGGACCCGATGCCGGACCTCAGCGTCGACGAAATCCTCCACAGCCTCTACCTGCACGGGCACCTCAGCGGCATGGGGCGCCGGCCCGGCCGCTGGCCGCGCGGCGCGACCCTCGACGAGGCGTTGGCGTCGCTCCTCTCCTAGCTCGAGGCGCTCGCGCGGGGCGAGGACCTCTCCGAGGCGGAGAAGGCGCGGCTACGGCAGGAATGGGCGCGGATGCGGCCGGGGTGACGGGGAGGCCGCGGGCCTGAGGGGACCGCGCAGCGCCGGCGCTGGCCGCCCCGGAGCCGGGCGCTATGCTGGCCGCATGGACGAAGCGAAGCTCGAGATGCGCCTGGTGGCGGCGTGGCGCGAGGCGGCGGCGGATCTGGGGATCGCCGTCACCGCGCCGGTGGAAGTGCGCGACGCGGCGGGGGAGCCCTTCCGCTGCGAGGTCTGGGTCCGCGATTTCGGTTCGCCGGGGGGCGGCCTCGTGGTGAGCGCCAGGACCGAGCGGCGGGTGCGGCGGCAGCTGCGGGGCAGCGGCCTCTCGTACTGCCTCGAACCGACGCGCGCCCGCCGCGGCTACGACCGCCATGCCTTCATCGCGGCGCTGATCGACTGGGGCTGGTTCGGCCCGCCCGACGCGCGGCCCGGCTGGTGGCCGGCGGGGCGGGAGTAGCGCCGCCGGGCCTCACCCGCGCGTCGGACGGCTCGGGGAGCCCGCAGCCGCCCTTCACCAGCGCCCGTCGGCGATCCGCTGCTGCCGCTCGACCTCGGCCGGGCTGGGCTCGGGGTGCGCGAAGCTGCCGGTGCCGACGGCGCCGCCGGGCCGGTAGGTGGCGATGACGGTGCCGGCCGGCGTCACCTCTTGCTCGATCATGTCGAGCATGCGCGGCGGCGTGCCGTCGCCGAACAGCCGCTTGCCGGCGCCGAGCACGACCGGGAAGACCATCAGCGTGAGCGTGTCGAGGAGGCCGGCGGCGAGCAGCTGCGGATAGAGGGTCGAGGAGCCCTGGATGACGAGATCGGGGCCTGGCGTCCGCTTGACCCTGGCGATATCGTCCATGCCGGCGACGCGCTCGCTGTTGCGCCAGGCGAGCGCGCGGTTCCCGCTGGTCAGGACATATTTGGTGGCATGGTCGAACGGGTCGCGGATCGCGGCCTGCGCGTCGGGCGCGAACGGCCAATAGGCGGCGAAGATGTCGTACGTGCGGCGGCCGAGCAGCAGGTCGAAATCGCCGCCGAACAGCTGGTCGATCCGCCGCCCGACCGCCTCGTCGAAGATCGGGGCGAGCCAGCCGCCATGGGCGAAGCCGCCGGTCGGATCCTCGGTCGGGCCGCCGGGCGCCTGCATGACGCCGTCGAGGGAGAGGAAGGCGGCGCCCCGGATCGTACGCATGGTTTCCGTCTCCTCGCGTTGCCCCGCCTAGCCCCAGGTCGCGACCGGCGGCAGGCTCATCAGGATCGCATCGACATTGCCGCCGGTCCTGAGGCCGAACAAGGTGCCGCGGTCGTAGATCAGGTTGAACTCGGCGTAGCGGCCCCGCCATGCGAGCTGGCGCGCCTTGTCCGCCTCGGTGAAGGGCGTGCCCATCCGCCGCCGCACCAGCTTCGGGAAGACGTCGAGAAAGGCCTCGCCGACCTCGCGGGTGAAGGCGAAGCTCGCCTCGAACGGCCCTTCGAGATGGTCGTAGAAGATGCCGCCGACGCCGCGGTGGACGCCGCGGTGGGGAATGTAGAAATAGTCGTCCGCCCACTTGCTGAACCGGTCGTAGAAGGTCTGGTCGTGGGCGGCGCAGGCGGCGCGCAGCCGCGCGTGGAAGTCGGCCGTGTCCTCCTCGTAGGGAATGGGCGGGTTGAGGTCCGCCCCGCCGCCGAACCAGCGTTTCGTGGTGCACAGGAAACGGGTGTTCATGTGCACCGCCGGCACGTGCGGATTGGCCATATGGGCGACGAGGCTGATGCCGGTGGCGAAGAAGCGCGGATCCTCGCCGGCGCCGTGGATGGTCCTGGCGAATTCGGGGGAGAAGCGCCCGCCGACCGTCGAGACGTTGACGCCGACCTTCTCGAACACGGCGCCCTTCATGAGGCCGCGGACGCCGCCGCCGCCGGTCTCGCCGCCGGCATCGTCGCGGTCCCAGGGCTGGTATTCGAAGCGCGCGTCGCTGCCCGCCTCGCGTTCGATCGCCTCGAACGCGGCGCAGATGCGGTCGCGCAGGCCTTCGAACCAGGCGCGGGCGGCCTGCTGCTGTGGATCGAGCGGCTCCATGCCTATTGCACCCGCACCGGCTTCAGGCCCTTCGCCGCCAGCATCGCCAGGACCGAATCCGGCCCCGCCAGGTGGCCGGCGCCGACCGCGACGAAGACGATGCCCGGCTTCGCCATCCGCGCCGCTAGCCAGCGCGCCCAGCGCGCGTTGCGCTCTTTCATCAGCACCCGGCGCAGCTCGGGCGACATCGTCGTCTCGTCGTCGAAGGTGCGGGCGATGGCGGCGACGTCGCCCGCCTGCCACGCCTTCAGCATCGCCGCGAACTGCGCCTTGGCCGCGCCGGGCGTGTCGGCGGCGGCGGCGAGGAAGGCGCTCTGCGCCTGCGGCGACAGGCCGTCGAGGAAGCCGAACTGCTCGGCCGCCGTCTCGAACCCGTCGACGCTCTTCCCCTTCGCCTTCCACTCGGCGACGAGCTTGCGCTCCGCCCCCTGCTCGGGGCTGAGACCGATCCGCCGGAACTCGACGGTCAGCAGCACGAGCGCAGCCATCCAGCTCTTCATCCGGTCGAAGCCGGCCGCGGGGAAGCCGCTCTCGTCGATCGCCGACTTGAGCGCGGCGCGCTTCTCCGGCGGCACGCGTTCGAGGATCGGCGGGAGCCCCTCGGCGAGGCCGGCCTTCATCAGCGCCCCCGCCACCGCCTGCTGGTCGTCGATATTGCCGACCTCGATCCGGAATTCACCGGCCGAGGCGAAGGCCCTGTCGAAGGCCGGCGTGCGCCACGCGAGATTGTCCGGCAGCGCGTGGATCGTGCCGAACAGGTAGACGATCGTGTCCCTGTCCTGGAGCTTCCACAGCCCCGGATGCGCCCGCGCCGGCGCCGCGACATGGGCGAGGGGCGCCGGCGGCGGCGCCGCGCCCACCAGCCCCAGCGCCGCCACCGCGCCGGCGATCCGTCCGAACCAGGTCTTCAACCGCATGCGCCTCTCCTCGACCTCTCTTGCCTCTCTTAGCCCCATGCGCCAAAGCGGCGCGACCCTTTGTTGCACCCGCGAAAGCCGCGCTCCCGCCCCTTTGGTTTCGAGACGATGCCCGATCCGACGCCGCTCAGCTTCCAGCGCCTGATCCTCACCCTCCACGATTATTGGAGCCGCCAGGGCTGCGTCATCCTCCAGCCCTACGACATGGAGATGGGCGCGGGCACATTCCACCCCGCGACGGCGCTGCGCTCGCTCGGCCCGCAGCCGTGGAAGGCGGCCTACGTCCAGCCCTGCCGCCGCCCGACCGACGGCCGCTACGGCGAGAATCCGAACCGGCTCGGCCATTATTACCAATATCAGGTGATCCTGAAGCCGAGCCCGCCGGACCTCCAGGCGCTCTATCTCGGCAGCCTCGCGGCGATCGGCATCGACGTCACCCTCCACGACATCCGCTTCGTCGAGGACGATTGGGAGAGCCCGACGCTCGGCGCCTGGGGCCTCGGCTGGGAAGTGTGGTGCGACGGCATGGAGGTGACCCAGTTCACCTATTTCCAGCAGGTCGGCGGCTACGATTGCAAGCCGGTCGCGGGCGAGCTGACCTACGGCCTCGAGCGCCTCGCCATGTACATCCAGGGCGTCGACAACGTCTACGACCTCCGCTTCAACGATGACGGCGTGACCTACGGCGAGGTCTTCCTCGAGAACGAGCGCGAGTTCAGCGCGTACAATTTCGAGCAGGCCGACACCGACACGCTGCTGCGCTGGTTCAAGGACGCGTCCGAGGAGAATGCCCGCTGCATCGCCGCCGCCTTGCCCCTTCCCGCCTACGACCAGGCGATCAAGGCCAGCCACATCTTCAACACCCTCCAGGCCCGCGGCGTCATCTCGGTGGCGGAGCGCCAGGCCTACATAGGCCGTGTCCGCGACCTCGCCAAAGGCGCCTGCGAGAGCTGGATGCAAAAGAACGGATGGGCGGCGTGAGTGCGACTGGATCAACCCCTCTCCCTTTACGGGAGAGGGAGGGGCCCGCGCCGAAGGCGTGGGAGGGTGAGGGTCTGTCCTCAACCGCTCGTTCCCTCACCCTCCCATTGCTGGCGCAATGGGCCCCTCCCTCTCCCGAAATGGGAGAGGGGCTGTGACTGACTTCCTCCTCGAGCTTCTCTCCGAGGAAATTCCGGCGCGGATGCAGGACAAGGCGCGGGCGGATTTGGCGCGGCTGTTCGAGGCGGAGCTGGGCAAGGCGGGGCTGACGGCCGGGGCGCTCGAAGCCTATGCGACGCCGCGCCGGCTCGCGCTCATCGCGCGCGGCCTGCCCGCCGAGACCGCGGCCGTCCGCGAGGAGACCAAGGGTCCGCGCGCGTCGGCGCCGCCGCAGGCGCTCGACGGTTTCCTCCGCAAGACCGGTCTCAGCCGCGATGACTTGGAGGAGCGCGACGGCGTCCTGTTCGCCGTGGTCGAGAAGCCCGGCCGTCCCGCCGCCGCGGTCCTCGCCGAAGCCATCCCCGCCATCGTCCGCGCCTTTCCCTGGCCCAAGTCGATGCGCTGGGGCGAGGCCTCGGCTTCGACCGAGAGCCTGCGCTGGGTCCGGCCCCTTCAGGGCATCGTCGCCCTCTTCGGCGAGCAGATCGTCGAGTTCGAGATCGCCGGCATCCGCTCCGGCGCCGCCACCGTCGGCCACCGCTTCCACCATCCCGGCGCGATCACCATCGGCAGCGCCAACGACTATGTCGAGAAGCTCCACGCCTGCCACGTCATCGTCGACCAGGAGGAGCGCCGCCGCCTGGTCCGCGACGGCGCCCGCGCCGTCGCCGAAGCCGCCGGCCTGGCGCTGGTCGAGGACGAGGCGCTGGTCGCGGAGAATGCGGGCCTCACCGAATGGCCGGTGCCGCTGCTCGGCAGCTTCGATCCCGCCTACCTCGGCGTGCCGCCCGAGGTGATCCAGCTCACCATGCGGACGAACCAGAAGTATTTCGCGCTGACGCAGGCGGGTGGGAAGCTCGCATCGAACTTTGTCTGCACCGCCAACATCGAACCCGCTGACGGCGGCGCGGCCATCATTGCCGGCAACGAACGCGTCCTCTCCGCGCGCCTCGCCGACGCCAAGTTCTTCTGGGAGCAGGACCTCAGGATCCCGCTCGAGGACCAGGCGAAGAAGCTGTCGCAGATCGTCTTCCACGAAAAGCTCGGCACCGTCGCCGACAAGGTCGAGCGCGTCGCCAAGCTGGCGCGCTGGCTCGTGGAGGAGGCGATCATACGCTCCTCCCCGGAACGGGGAGGGGGACCGGCGAAGCCGGTGGAGGGGGCCCGCCTCTCCGCCGGACCGGACGCGGGGCCCCCTCCACCACGCCCTGACGGGCGCGGTCCCCCTCCCCGTGCCGGGGAGGAGCAAGACCTCGCCGCCCTCGCCGAACGCGCCGCCCGCCTCGCCAAGGCGGACCTCGTCACCGGCATGGTCGGCGAGTTCCCCGAATTGCAGGGCGTCATCGGCGGCTACCTCGCCCGCGCCCAAGGCGAGCCCGACGAAGTGGCCGACGCGATCCGCGACCATTACAAGCCGGTCGGGCAGGGGGATGAGGTCCCCACCGCGCCGGTGACGGTGGCGGTGAGTTTGGCGGACAAGCTGGATACGCTGCTCTCGTTCTTCCGTTTCGATCTCAAGCCGAGCGGATCGAAGGATCCCTTCGCTCTGCGTCGTTCCGGCTTGGCGACTTTGGCATTGCTTCAATCTTCGAATCTTCGATTGGAGCTCGCTTCTCTGGTGGCGTTTTTCGCCGGACTGACTCTGCGGACGGACGCGCCGCTTGAGGAGGTGACGTATCGCAGGAGAAGCGACGCCGAATTTGCCGCCGAGATCACCGAGTTCCTCGCCGACCGCCTCAAGGTCCAGCAGCGCGAGGCCGGGGTCCGGCACGACCTGATCGACGCGGTGTTCGCATTGGGCGGGGAGGACGATCTCGTCCGCCTGCTCGCGCGGGTGCGGGCGCTGCAGGCGTTCGTCGAGACGGCGGAGGGCGCCGACCTGCTCGCGGGGTACAAAAGGGCGGCGAACATCCTCAGGAAGGAGGGGTGGGCCACGCCCGCCATCCCGGCAAAAGCCTCGCCCGTCATCCCGGCGAAAGCCGGGATCTCCACGAGTGAAAGCACCGCGGCAAGTCGCGACGAGATCCCGGCTTACGCCGGGATGACGGATAGCTCCACCCCGGAGCAGAAAACACTTTCCTACACCCCCGAGGATGAGGAACAAAAGCTGATCGACGCGCTCGATTCGGCCGAGCCGCGCGCCCGGGCGGCGGTCGAGGCGGAGGATTTCGAGGGCGCGATGGCGGCGCTCGCGACCCTCCGCGGTCCGGTGGATGCGTTCTTCGACAAGGTGACGGTGAATGACCCCGACCAAAGCAAGCGCGAAGCCCGCCTCGCCCTCCTCGCGCGGATGCGCGACGCCGTGCACCTGGTCGCCGATTTCTCGCGGATCGAGGGCTGACGGGGCGGGGGACCCCCCGCGAAATCGTATCGCTTTCATCCCTTTCGTCCCGTTCCTCCCTTTCGTCCCGTTCGCCGGAGCCGCCGCATGAGCCAGTACGTCTACCGCTTCGGCGGCGGCATTTCGGACGGCAAGGCGGGGGACCGGAACCTGCTCGGCGGCAAGGGTGCGAACCTCGCGGAAATGGCGTCGATCGGGCTGCCGGTGCCGCCGGGCTTCACCATCTCCACCGAAATGTGCGCGCGTTATTATGGGGAAGGGGAGAGTTTCCCCGACAGCCTCAGCGCCGAAGTGGCCGAGGGGCTCGCCCATATCGAGGGCCTTACCGGCAAGAAATTCGGCGACGCGGCCGACCCGCTGCTCGTCTCGGTCCGCTCCGGCGCGCGCGTGTCGATGCCGGGGATGATGGATACGGTGCTGAACCTCGGCCTCAACGACGATACCGTCGAGGGCCTCGCCGCGACCTCGGGGGACCCGCGCTTCGCGTGGGACAGCTACCGCCGGTTCGTCCAGATGTATGCGGACGTCGTCCTCGGCCTCGACCATGGCCGCTTCGAGGAGGCGCTCGAGATCGCCAAGGAGGACAAGGGCGTCCATCTCGACACCGAGCTGGAAGCCTCGGACTGGCGGCGGCTGACCGGCGAATACAAGGCGCTGGTCGAAGAGCTGTGGGGGCGGCCCTTCCCGCAGGACGTGCACGCGCAATTGTGGGGCGCCGTCGGCGCGGTGTTCGGCTCGTGGCAGTCGGAGCGGGCCAAGGTCTATCGGCGGCTCAATGCCATCCCCGGCGACTGGGGGACGGCGGTAAACGTCCAGGCGATGGTGTTCGGCAATATGGGCGAGACGTCGGCGACCGGCGTCGCCTTCACCCGCAACCCGTCCACCGGCGAGCGGGCTTATTACGGCGAATATCTGATCAACGCCCAGGGCGAGGACGTCGTCGCCGGCATCCGCACGCCGCAATACCTGACGCGGGCCGCGCGCGAGGCGGCGGGGGCGAAGGCGGCGTCGATGGAGGAGGCGATGCCGGACGTGTTCGCCGAGCTGGCGCGCGTCTTCGACCTGCTCGAGCGCCATTATCGCGACATGCAGGACATCGAGTTCACCGTCGAGCGCGGCAAGCTCTTCATGCTCCAGACGCGGAGCGGCAAGCGCACCGCCAAGGCGGCTTTGCGCATCGCCGTCGAGATGGCGGAGGAGGGGCTGATCGGCGAGGAGGAGGCGGTGCTGCGGGTCGACCCGCAGGCGCTCGACCAGTTGCTCCACCCGACGCTCGACCCGAAGGCGGCGCGCAACGTCATCGCCAAGGGACTGCCGGCGTCGCCGGGCGCGGCCTCCGGCGCGGCGGTGTTCGATGCCGACACCGCCGAGAAGCGCGCCGGGCTCGGCGAAAAGGTCATCCTCGTCCGCGTCGAGACCAGCCCCGAGGACATCCACGGCATGCACGCCGCGCAGGGCATCCTCACCGCCCGCGGCGGCATGACCAGTCACGCCGCCGTCGTCGCGCGAGGCATGGGCCGCCCGTGCGTCTCGGGCGCGGGATCGATCGCCATCGATTATCGGACGCGGGCGATGCGGGTCGGCGACAGGCAGGTGCAGGAAGGGGAGACGATCACCATCGACGGCACGTCGGGCGAGGTGATGCTCGGCGCGGTGGCGACGGTGCAGCCGGAGCTGGTCGGCGACTTCGGCACCCTGATGGGCTGGGCCGATGCGCGGCGGCGCCTCCGGGTGCGGACCAATGCCGAGACGCCGCTCGACTGCGGCACTGCCCGCGAGTTCGGCGCGGAAGGGATCGGCCTCTGCCGCACCGAGCATATGTTCTTCGACGCCGAGCGGATCACGAACGTCCGCCAGATGATCCTCGCCGGCGACGAGGTGGGCCGCCGCGCCGCGCTCGCCAAGCTGCTCCCGGCGCAGCGGGGGGATTTCGAGGAGATCTTCCGGATCATGGCGCCGCTGCCGGTGACGATCCGCTTGCTCGACCCGCCGCTTCACGAATTCCTGCCCCACAGCGAGGAGGAGTTCGCCGAAGTGGCGGCGGCGGCGGGGACATCGGTGGAGGCGCTGAAGCGGCGGGTCGGCGAGCTGCACGAGTTCAACCCGATGCTCGGCCACCGCGGCTGCCGGCTCGGCATCACCTATCCCGAAATCTACGAGATGCAGGCCCGCGCCATCTTCGAGGCGGCGGTCGCGGTCGCGGCCGCGACGGGCGAAGCGCCGGTGCCGGAAGTGATGGTGCCGCTCGTCTCGACCCGCGCCGAGCTCGCCATCATCCGCGCGCTCATCGAGCGGACGGCGGCCGCCGTGTTCGGGGAGCAGGGGCGGGAGGTCGCCTATCTCGTCGGCACGATGATCGAGCTGCCGCGCGCGGCGCTGCGCGCCGGCGACATCGCCGAGGGGGACGAGGGCGCCGATTTCTTCAGCTTCGGCACCAACGACCTCACCCAGACCACGCTCGGCGTCAGCCGCGACGACGCCGGCCGCTTCCTGACGGCCTATGTGGAGAAGGGCATCTTCGCGCGCGACCCGTTCGTGTCGATCGACGAGGACGGGGTCGGCGAGCTGATCGCGCTGGCCGCCGAGCGCGGTCGCGGCGCCAGGCCGGGGATCAAGCTCGGCATCTGCGGCGAGCATGGCGGCGACCCCTCCTCGATCGATTTCTGCGAGCGGGTCGGCCTCGATTATGTCAGCGCGTCGCCCTACCGCGTGCCGATCGCCCGCCTCGCCGCCGCCCAAGCGGCCCTGCGCCACGCCGCCGCGCGGGCGCGGACGGGGCCGTGATCCCTTTCCCCCCGCCGTCCAGGCTGATAGCCTTCCGGGGGCGATGACGGGGGAGAGAAGAATGCGTGGTTTGGCAGGCGCCGCAGCGGCCATCTGCATCGCTGCTGCGGCGGCTCCGGCCCTTGCCGCGCTTCCTGCTCCGGCTCCCGCTCCGCCGGTCGTCGCGGCGGACGCCGATCTTCGCACCATTGCCGAGTCGCTGCTTCCGGCGTCCGTGATGCACGCGATGATCGAGCAGGGGGTCGATGTGGTCCTGCGCACCAAGCGCGAGAAGGATCCCGAGTGGCAGGCGATGGAGCGCGACTTCCCCGGTCTTTCGGATGCGACTCTCGACGCCACACGCAGGGCGGCGCTGGCGGAGCTGCCGGGGATGATGGCGGCCCTGCACGCCGACGCCGTCGCCTTCTTCGCGGCCCGGCTGACGGCGAGCGAGCGGGCCGGCTTCGCCGCCTACCTCCGCCGCCCGTACCCGCAGCGGATGGCGCGCATGGCGTTGGTGGCCCGCCCGGGCGAGACGGTGGTCCAGGCGCTCACGCGCGCTGTCGCGGCGGCCGAGGCGTCCGCCACGGCGGAGGATCGTCGGCAGGAGGAGCTCTTCTACGCCAGTCCGCTCGGCCGGAAGTGCAACGCCGTCGCCGCGGAATATGCGCAGCAGCGGAGCGCGCGTCAGGGCGAGATCGTCACGCCGATCCTCAAGGCCGCCCTTACCAAAGGAACGGAGGCGGGACTGGCGTTCCTGCAAGCCCGCAGCCCGCACTGACCGGCGCCCACCGCTTCAGGTTCGCCCGGAGGGTGCCGCGCGCGCCGCGGCGGCCATTTCGAGGCCGCGGCGGCGGGAGGCGTCGAGGGTCCTCAGCATGAGGGCGCGGAGGGCCTCGTCGTCGTCGAGCACCTTGAGGCCCGCCTCGGTGGTGCCGCCGGGGCTGGCGACGCGGCGGGCGAGCTCGGCCGGCGGCTCGGGCGAGGCGGCGGCGAGCGCGCCGGCGCCCTCGACCATGGCCCTGGCGAGCCGCATCGCCTGGTCCGGCGGCAGCCCGAGCTTCGCGCCGGCCGCGGCGAGCGCGTCGATGAAGCGGAACAGGAAGGCGGGCCCGGCGCCGGCGAGGTGCCCCGCCACCGCGAACAGGGCCTCGTCGTCGAACCATTCGACCGGGCCGAGCGGCGCCATCAGCGCCTCCACCGCCGCCCGCTGCCCGGCGGCCGCGCCCTCGGCGATCAGCGCGACCGCGCCCTTGCCGAGCCGCACCGGCGTGTTCGGCATCGCCCGGACGATCGCCTCGGGCGCGGCGAAGCGGGCGCGCAGGCTGGCCAGCTCGACGCCGGCGAGGATCGAGACGAGGATCGTATGCCGGTCCAGCACCGGCGCCAGCGCGGGGGCGACCGCGTCGAGCTTCTGCGGCTTGACGCCGAGCAGCACGACCGCCGGCACCTCGTCCTCCGGCAGCACGGTCAGCGTGCGCACCCCTTCCGCCGGTGCCACGCCGCTCGGCCGGACGACGCTGATCTCCCTCCGGTCGATGCCGCACTCCAGCCAGCGCGCGAGCATCGCTCCGGCCATGTTGCCGCAGCCGATCAGCCACAGCGGGCCGGGGAGGGGGATGGTCATGGGGTCGCCCTTACTCCAACCGGGCGAAAGTACCACGTTCGCCCGACTACGCCTCGCCCTGCGTCTCGATCAGCGCGGCGGCAATGGCTTCCTGCGGGGTCTTGCCGGCCCAGAGGACGAACTGGAAGACGGGGTAGAAGCGCTCGCACTCCTCGATCGCCGCCTCGACCAGGGTCTCGGCATGGGCGAGGGTGAGGGTGCCGCGCTCCTCCGCCTCGAGCAAGGCGGCGTGGCGGAAGAGGACGAGGCCGCTGTTCGCCCACAGCTCGAAATGGCCGAGCCAGAGCTGCTCGTTGATGAGGCCGATCGTCTCGTAGACCGCGGCGCGCTTGTCGGCCGGGACGCGGATGTCGGGCAGCGCCAGAAACTGGAGGACGTTGTCGTCGTCGCGCCAGATCGCGCGCAGCTCGTACTGCGCCCAGCTGCCCTGAAAGGAGGCGACGATTTCCTCGTCCCCCGAGCGCTCGGAGGTCCAGCCGTGGGCGGCGAAATAATGTTCGAGCATGTCGATGGGAGCCGAAGTCTCCCGCTCCATCTCGAATTCGTCGACATCCATCGAAACTGTCCTGCCCCCGGTGAAGTGAAGCGAATCTGCCCGCGGCCCTTTGCGCGCGCAAGGGGAGCAGGGTCAATTGTTCACACTTTGTTGTGGATTAAGCGTCCGGCGCGGCGGAAGTTGTGGATTTTTTCGCCTTCTTCGCCGCCGCGGCCGCGTCGAGCGCATCGAGCCGCGCCTTCAGCGCCTGATTCTCCTCGCGCGCGGCGACGGCAATCGCCTTCACCGCCTCGAATTCCTCGCGGCTCACCAGGTCGATGCCGCCGATCCACTCGCGCATCCGCTCGCGAAACGCACCCTCGGCTTCGCGGCCCATGCCGGCGAGGGTGCCGGCGGCGCCGTTCATCACCTTGACGAAGTCGTCGAACAGCCGGTTCTCGGACTGCATGGCCACGTGCCTCCTGAAAAGATCAGAGCGGGATATCGGCACTCGAAGGCGCCGGCGCAACCCGTCCGCCCTCCGGGTTCAGACGGCCGATCTCGACGTTGAGCGCGGCGGCGAAGCACAGCCAGCCCAGATAGGGCAGCATCAGCAGCGCCGCGCTCCTGCGGATGCGCAGGAACAGCAGGGCCGTGGCGAGACTCAGCACGATCATCGCGGCGATGATCGAGAGCGCCGGCCAGAGCAGGTGCAGGCCGAAGAACACCGGCGACCAGGTGTAATTGAGCGCGAGCTGGACGAGGAACAGGATCAGCGCGGCGCTCCGCCCGCGGGCGCCGCGGGCGTGGAGGAGGAGCGCCAGCGCGAGGCCGAGGCAGATGTAGAGGAAGGTCCAGGCGACCGGAAAGGCCCAGGCCGGCGGCATGAACGACGGCTTGCGCAAGGCGTCGAACCAGCCGTTGGCGTAGCCCGAATTGGACAGCACGCCCGACAGCGTCCCGAGCAGCAGCACCGCCGGAACGGTGAAGAGGGCATAGCGCAGGAACGACATCCTGAGCTGGCCGCGGGAGGCGAGGGCGGTCATTACGGACGCGGCTACCCGCCCCCGGGAAGCGGATCAAGGCTTGCGCGCGGCGAGCAGGAACTCGCGATTGCCCTCGGGGCCGGTGATCGGGCTCTCGGCGATGCCCTCCACCGTCCAGCCGCGGCCGGCGATCCAGGCCGCAGCGGCACCGCAGACGCGGGCGTGGACGGCGGGATCCCGCACCACGCCGCCCTTGCCGATCTCGTCCCGCCCGGCCTCGAATTGCGGCTTGACCAGCGCGATCATCCGGCCGCCGGGCCGCACCAGGTCGACGGCAGTGTCGAGCACCTTGGCGAGGGCGATGAAGCTTGCGTCGCAGACGAGGATGTCGACCGGCTCCGGCACCGTCTCCGCCGTGAGGTAGCGCGCGTTGGTCTGCTCGTGGACGACGACGCGCGGATCCTGGCGCAGCTTCCAGGCGAGCTGGTTGGTGCCCACGTCGACAGCGTAGACCCTGGCGGCGCCGCGCTGGAGCAGCACGTCGGTGAAGCCGCCGGTGGAGCTGCCGACGTCGAGCGCTACCGCCCCCGTCACGTCCCAGCCGAAATGATCAAGCGCGTGCGCCAGCTTGATTCCGCCGCGCGACACCCACGGATGCTCGCGTCCCCTGACCTCGAGCGGCGCGTCGACCGCGAGTCCCTGCCCGGCCTTCTCCACCTTGCACTCGCCGGAGAAGACGAGCCCGGCGAGGATCAGCGCCTGCGCCTTGGCGCGGCTCTCCGCGAGGCCGCGATCCACCAGCATCTGGTCGGCGCGGGTCTTCATCGGCCGCATTTCAAAATAGAGGTCGGAATTTGGTTCACGCGGAGACGCGGAGACGCGGGGGTCGTGCGTGTCAAGGCTGCCGTGCGAGTTCCGGGGACGCCGAGCGGGTCTGGAGCCCGCTGGGCGGGCTCGCTTCGGATCTCCACATGACCGGACCCTGCCATCTGCTTCGACTTCTCCGCGTCTCCGCGTCTCCGCGCGAACCAGATGCACTATCTGCATTCGCTATCTCTACCTTTGCAGTTGAGAAACCTGGGGTCTCACGCCACATCTCCTGTTGCGGCGGCGGAATGGCTGTCGCGTCGTAACCAAGGAACAAACAATGCGTATCGCCGAAACGGCGGCGGTCGGCCTGCTGGCCGTGGCCGCCCAGATCCTCGTCGCCGCGACCGTGCTCCTCTGAGCCGCCGCCGACACGAGAGATTATCGCGAGCCGCCGGATAACCCGGCGGCTTTTGCGTATCCAGGCTCCGCGGACCGCGCCCGCGCTGGCGCGGCGGGAGGGGCTGTTCTACGTTGCGGCGATGCCTTCCGATTCCCCCGAACCCGACTCCTTCGGCCTCGGCCTCGACGAGCCGCCCCAGCCCCAGCGTACCCCCGCCGGGGGCCAGCCCTACCGGGTGCTGGCGCGCAAGTACCGCCCCCAGAGCTTCGCCGAACTGATCGGCCAGGACGCGATGGTGCAGACGCTCGGCAATGCCATCCGCCGCGGCCGGCTCGCCCACGCTTTCCTGCTGACCGGCGTGCGCGGCGTCGGCAAGACCTCCACCGCCCGCCTGATCGCCAAGGCGCTGAACTGCATCGGCCCCGACGGCCATGGCGGCCCGACGATCGATCCGTGCGGCGTCTGCGAGCCGTGCCGCGCGATCGCGGAAGGGCGGCACATCGACGTCGTCGAGATGGACGCCGCGTCGCACACCGGCGTCGACGACGTGCGCGAGATCATCGAGGCGGTGCGCTACGCGGCGGTCTCGGCGCGCTACAAGGTCTACATCGTCGACGAAGTGCACATGCTGTCCAAGAACGCGTTCAACGCGCTCCTGAAGACGCTCGAGGAGCCGCCGGCGCACGTCAAGTTCCTGTTCGCGACGACCGAGGTCAACAAGGTGCCGGTGACGGTGCTGTCGCGCTGCCAGCGGTTCGACCTGCGCCGCATTCCGGCCGAGACCCTCGCCGCCCATTTTGCCGAAGTCGCTCGCAAGGAGGAGGTCGAGGTGGAGCCGGAAGCGCTCGCCCTCATCGCCCGCGCGGCCGAGGGCTCGGCGCGCGATGGGCTGTCGATCCTCGACCAGGCGATCGCCCATGGCGCCGGCGGCGTCACCGCGGACCAGGTCCGTACGATGCTCGGGCTGTCGGACCGGGGCGCGATCCGCCGCCTCCTCGGCCTGCTCCTCGAGGGGGAGGCGCGGGACGCCCTCGTCGGGCTTCGGGACCAGTACGACCTCGGCGTCGAGCCGTCGGCGGTGCTGCGCGGCCTGCTCGAGAGCGTCCACGGCATCACCCGCGCCAAGGTCGGCGGCGTGCAGGACCCGGCCCAGTCCGCCGAGGAGCGGGACGATTATGCCGACTGGGCGAGCGGCCTCTCCTATGCCGCCATCCATCGCCTCTGGCAGCTGCTCCTCAAGGGTCTCGCCGAGGTCCACGCCGCGCCGATGCCGCTCGAAGCCGCCGAGATGGCGCTGCTGCGCGTGATCCACGCCTCGGAGCTTCCCGATCCGGCGACGTTGATGGCGAAGCTGGCGAGCGGCGAGGGCGTCGCGGCGCGTGCGGCGGCGGCGCCCTCCGCCCCGGCGGACCAGCCGACCCTGATGCAGGCGCCGGCGACCTTCCGCGCCCTCGTCGCGCGGCTCGCCGAAGAGGGCCGCCAGCACCTCGCGCACCAGCTCCACGATTATGCGCGCGTCATCGCCTACGCACCGGGAGAGCTGGTCTTCGCGGCGAAGCGGCCGATCGACGCGCGCGAACTCCCGGCCGCGCTCAAGGAGATGACCGGCCGGGCGTGGAAGGTCGAGACCCGCGACGCCGGGGGCGAGGCGACGCTGCACGAGCAGGAGCTGGCGGCGGAGGAAGCGGTCAGGCAGTCGGTGCTCGACGCGCCGGTGGTGCGGGCCGCCCTGGAGGCCTTCCCAGGCGCCGAGCTCGCGCGCTACAGCGCCGGCGAACGAGGGAGCGCCTGACATGCCCAATTTCGACGACATCATGAAGATTGCCCAAGAGGCCCAGGCCAAGCTGATGCAGGCCCACGACAATCTCGACAAGGTCGAGGTCGAGGGCGCGTCCGGCGGCGGCCTCGTCAAGGTGCGCGCCAGCGCCAAGGGCCGTATCATCGCGGTCGAGATCGACGAGAGCCTGCTGCAGCCCTCGGAGAAGCAGATGGTCGAGGATCTCGTCGCCGCCGCGATCAACGACGCCCGCGCCAAGGCCGACGAAGCGGCGCAAGGCGCGATGCACGACGTCACCGGCGGCCTCCAGCTCCCGCCTGGCTTCAAGATGCCGTTCTGACGGCGAGGTCCGCCGGACCACGCCGTCATCCGGCGAAAGCCGGGATCTCCACGAGACCCGCTCCGCGCCCTTCCGCCGGGAGATCCCGGCTTTCGCCGGGATGAGGGCTACCGGGGACTTGTCGCGTTCCACGAACCTGTGTATTAGGGCAATAACACAGCTGGAGCGGCGCCCTGCATGGACCATTTGTCACGCCTCCCGGCGTTCGCCGCCTCGCCCGAGCTGAGGCTCCTGTTCTGGGGCACGTTCGGGGCCTGGGCCGCGGTCGAGCTCAGCCTCTGGCTTCGCGACCGCCGAGCTGTCGCCGGCGTGCGGGAGGATCGCGGCAGCGCCTCGGCGATCAGCCTCGCCATCACCGCCGCGATGTTCGTCGCCTTTTCCGCGCCCCCCAACCTGCCTGCGCTCCGCATCCCGGCTTCCCCGGCGGTGGTGGTCGGCATCGGTACCGCGCTTGCCTGGAGCGGCATTGCCTTCCGCCTCTGGGCGGTGCGGACGCTCGGCCGCTATTTCCGCGTTACGGTGACGACGCAGGACGATCACCGGCTGATCGACAGCGGCCCCTATCGGCGCCTCGCCAACCCGTCCTACACCGGCGCCGTCGTGACGCTCACCGCGCTCGGCATCGCGATCGGCAACTGGCTCTCGGTCGCGGCGCTCCTGCTCCTTCCGATCGCCGGCTTCGCGGTCCGCATCCGGGTCGAGGAAGCGAGTCTCGCCCGCCGCTTCGGCGATGGCTTCGCCGCCTATCGTCGCGCGCGCTGGGCGCTGATCCCCTTCGTCTGGTGAGCTGAGGCCGTCACTCTGAACGAGCTTTGCGAATGGCAGGTAGGCTCGTGGCGATCACGCCCCGTTTGACGATTCCGGCGGAGCTTCCGGGGCCGGCGCCTCGGGCGCAGGCGCCGCCTGCGGCTGCTCCAGCTCCTCGCCGGGCACCGGCTGCTGCGCCGGCTGCGGCGCCGCCTTGCGCGGCCGCGGCTCCGGCCGCTCCGCCGGCGCCGGACCGCTGCGATAGACGCAGGCGTCGAGCCCGTTCCCCGCCACGACCGGGATCCGCGCCGCGATCATATTGCCGTAGCGGCGCGTGAAGCCTTTCGGCGCCACCGCGCCGCGCTTCTTGGGGAGGGGCAGGACGGCCGCGATCCGCGCCGCCTCGACGCGGCTCAGGTTCGACGCGTCGTGGCCGAAATAACGCTGCGATCCGGCGTTGGCGCCGTAGGTGCCGAGCCCGGTCTCGGCGAGGTTCAGATAGACCTCCATGATCCGCCGCTTGCCCCAGATGTTCTCGATCAGCAGGGTGAACCAGGCTTCGAGGCCTTTGCGCACATAGCCGCCGCCCTGCCACAGGAAGGCGTTCTTCGCCGTCTGCTGGCTGATCGTCGAGCCGCCGCGGATGACGTTGCCGCCGCGCGCGTTGCGCTTCATCGCCGCGGCGATCGCATCCTCGTCGAAGCCCCAGTGGGCGCAGAACTTGCTGTCCTCGGCGGCGATGGCGGCGCGGACCATGTCGCGGTCGATCTGCCCGACCGGCATCCACGCCCGCGCCACGTTGCGGCCCTGCAGCCGGTCGCCGAGCATGGTGAAACTGTAGGGCGGGTTCACCCATTTGTAGAGCAGGACCCAAAGCAGGCTGAGGACGACGAAGCCGACGATCAGCCCCGCGACCCAGTTGAGGATCCGGCGCCCCCAGCCGCCGCGGCGGCGCGAACGCGACCTCAGGCGCGGCATGGACGCTCAGTAGGCGGCGAGTCGCTTTTCGTCATCCCGGCGGAAGCCGGGATCTCCGCTTGAAAATTCACCGCGGGTCTCCGGGAGGTCCCGGCTTTCGCCGGGACGACGTGGGGGTCACATCGCCGGCAGCAGGCGGCGCTGGCCGGCGAGGCTCATCAGCGCCTTCTGGAGCTTTTCGAAGGCGCGGACCTCGATCTGGCGGATGCGCTCGCGGCTGACGGCGTAGACCTGGCTCAATTCCTCCAGCGTCTTCGGCTCGTCGGTGAGGCGGCGCTCGGTGAGGATGTGCTTCTCGCGCTCGTTCAAACTCTCCATCGCCTCGACCAGCAATTCGTGGCGCACCCGGCTTTCCTGCGCCTCGGCGACGCGCTCGTCCTGCAACGGGTCGGTGTCGACGAGCCAGTCCTGCCACGTCCCTTCGCCGTCCTCGCGCAGCGGCACGTTGAGGCTCGTGTCGCCGCCCATCGCCATGCGGCGGTTCATCGACACGACGTCCTCTTCGCTGACGCCGAGATCGGTGGCGATCTTGGTGACGTCCTCGGGCTTCAGATCGCCGTCCTCGAATGCCTCGATCTGGTTCTTCATCCGCCTCAGGTTGAAGAACAATTTCTTTTGGGCGGCGGTGGTGCCCATCTTCACGAGCGACCAGCTCCTGAGGATGAATTCCTGGATCGAGGCCCGGATCCACCACATCGCGTAGGTGGCGAGGCGGAAGCCCCGGTCCGGCTCGAACTTCTTCACGCCCTGCATGAGGCCGATATTGCCCTCGGAAATGAGCTCCGAGACCGGCAGGCCGTAGCCGCGATAGCCCATCGCGATCTTGGCGACGAGGCGCAGGTGCGAGTTGACAAGCTTGGCCGCGGCATCGGTGTCCTGATGCTCGGACCAGCGCTTGGCCAGCATGAACTCTTCCTCGGGGGCGAGGATCGGGAATTTCTTGATCTCGGCGAGATAGCGGTTGAGGCCCGCTTCGCCGCCCATGGCGGGGATCGTCGCCACGCTCTTACCGCTTGCCATCGTCTCGTTTCACTCCCTGTGGCCGGTGATCTTTGCGATCCGTGCCGGTCCGTCCTCGTCTATAGCGCAAGCGCGCTTAACAGTTCCTGCATATCGGACGGGATGTCGCTTTTGAACGACAAGGCCGCCCCTGTCACCGGGTGTCCGAAGCCGAGCTCCGCGGCATGCAGCGCCTGACGGTGGAAACCCAATTCTTTCAATACGTCCCGTATACCCGGGCGGATGCGTCCGTAGACCGGATCGCCGAGCAGGGGGTGGCCGAGCGAGGTCATGTGGACCCGCACCTGGTGGGTCCGCCCCGTCTCGAGCCGGCATTCGACCAGCGCCGCGTCGCGCAAGGGGCGAATCGTGCGGTAATGCGTCACCGCGCGCTTGCCGCGGTCGCCTTTCACGATCGCCATCTTCTGCCGGTTCGCGGCCGAGCGGGCGAGGGGCGCGTCGACGGTGCCCGCGGCCGGCACCGGTCTCCCCGCGACGATCGCGGCGTAGCGCCGGTCGATGCTGTGCCTGGCGAACTGCGCCGCCAGGCCTTCGTGCGCGCGGTCGGTCTTGGCGACCACCAGGAGCCCGGACGTATCCTTGTCGATGCGGTGGACGATTCCGGGCCGGGCGACGCCGCCGATCCCGGAGAGGCGCCCCGCGCAATGGTGGAGAAGCGCGTTGACCAGGGTGCCGTCGGCATTGCCCGCCGCCGGGTGGACGACCATGCCGGCCGGCTTGTCGACGACGAGCAGGTGGTCGTCCTCGAAGACGATCGCGAGCGGGATGTCCTGGGCTTCGTTGTGCGCCGGCTCGGGCGGCGGCACGTCGACCGCATAGGCGCCTTCCACCGCCTTGGCCGCCGGATCCCGGACGAGTCCCTGCGGGCCCGTCACCCGTCCGCTCGCGATGAGCGCCTTCAGCCGCTCGCGCGAGAGGGTCGGGACGGCGGCGGCCAGCGCCCGATCGAGGCGCCAGCCGGCGGCATCGGCAGCGATGGTGGCGGTAATGGTCGACTCCCCCCGGGTCATTCGACACCCGATGTGGGGCGGGTGCGGCGGAGTTCAAGGCGCTGTTGGCGACACGTACCGACCCCGCAAGCCCCCGCGAGTTCGCATCGGTCGGCGCGGTCGGGACGTGTGCCCATTACCGCCCACTCCGCCTTGCAACTCGAATCCCATGCCGTCATTAGGGGTGGCAAGTCGTCGAACGGGGCCGCCTTTCGCCATGAAATCGCACGAATTCGCCAGCCTCCTCTGCTCGCGTCTCTGCCATGACCTGCTGTCGCCGGTCGGCGCCCTCAACAACGGCATCGAATTGCTCTCCGACGAGCACGACCCGGAGATGCGCGCCCGCTGCCTCGATCTGCTCGGCGAGAGCGCGCGCGCGTCGGCCAACAAGCTGAAATTCTTCCGCCTCGCCTTCGGCGCCGCCGGCGGCTTCGGCGACGAGGTCGACACGCGCGAGGCGCGGGTGGCGATCGAGGGGCTGTTCGGCGGCGACGGCCGTATCCAGCTCGGCTGGATGGTCGACGAGCCGACGATGGGGAAGGCCGCGCTCAAGGTGCTCCTCAACCTCGTCCTCCTCGCCGGCGACGCCCTGGTGCGGGGCGGCCGGCTCGACATCGGCGCGGAGAAGAACGCCGGCGGCCTCGACATGGTGGTCCGCGCCGAGGGGCCGCGCATCGTCCTCGATCCCGAGTTGAAGAAGGTGCTGCTCGGCGAGACCGGCGAGGACGGGCTCGCCCCGCGCGCCGCCGCCGCCTGGCTCGCCCACTGCCTCGTCGCGGACGGCCGCGGCGAGATCCAGGTCGCCGACCAGGAGGAAGGCGTGCTGCTGATCGGGGCGACGATACCGGCTTAGCGACGCTCGTCATCCCGGCGGAAGCCGGGATCTCCACGAAGGCTAGCGCCGGCGTCCGTGCAGCGCCTCTCCACCACGAGATCCCGGCTTTCGCCGGGATGACGGCGTAGAGCTCGGCGGCTTGCCCCCCCTTTACCCCCTCTTAACCACGTCCCCGCCATACCCGCCGGACAGCGAGCGCGCGGGGCCATGGACGATCTCCTCACCGAATTCATCGCCGAGACGCGGGAGATGCTGGGCGCGCTCGGCGGCGCGATCGTCGCCTGGGAGGGCGCGCCGGGCGACCGGGCGCGGCTCGACGAGATTTTCCGCTTCGTCCACACGGTGAAGGGCAATAGCGGCTTCTTCGACCTGCCGCGGATCACCGCGCTGAGCCATGCGGCGGAAGACGCCCTCGCCGCGGTGCGTTCCGGCGCCCGCCAGGCCGATCACAACCTCGTCAGCGCCGTCCTCGCCGCGATCGACCGGCTCGGCGAGCTGGTCCAGGCGATCGAGACCGGCGATTCGGTCGCCAGCGCCGACGACGAGGCGCTGATCGAAGCGCTGTCGCGGGCGGAGCCGGCGCCGCCACCGGAGCTCGAAGCCGCTTCGTCCGTCGTCGCGGCGCCGCGCGTCGCGGCACGGAGCATCCGTCTTCCCGTCGACCTGCTCGACCGGATGATGAGCGGCGTCTCCGACCTCGTCCTCGCCCGCAACGCGCTGGCGCGCCGGTTGCGCGACGGCGGCGCCGACGCCGAGGTCGCCGCCTGCTTCGAGCGGGTCTCGGGATCGATCGCCGACCTGCGCGACGCGATCACCCGCACCCGCATGCAGCGGATCGACAACCTCTTCGCGGCGCTGCCCCGGATGGTGCGGGACATCGGCACCGAGACGGGCAAGAAGGTCGCGCTCGAGGTCGACGGCGGCGATGTCGAGCTGGACCGCGAGATGATCGAGATGATCCGCGATCCGCTGACCCATATCGTCCGCAACGCCATCGATCACGGCATCGAGGGCGCCGACGAGCGTCGCCGCGCCGGCAAGCCCGACCAGGGTCGGCTCCACGTTTGCGCGCGCCAGACCGGGAACCAGATCCTCATCGAGGTCGCCGACGACGGCCGCGGCCTCGATGGCGGGCGGCTGGTCGAGAAGGCGCTCGCCGCCGGCCTGCTGGACGAGGCGCGGGCGGCGCGGCTGACGCCGCAGCAGCGCAACGCGCTCATCTTCGAGCCCGGGCTATCGACGGCGCGCGAAGTCACCAATCTCTCGGGACGCGGTGTCGGCATGGATGTGGTGCGGGCCAATGTCGAACGGATCGGCGGCGTCGTCGAAGTGGACAGCCGGGAGGGGGAGGGGGTGACCTTCACCTTACGCGTGCCGCTGACCCTCACCATCATTCCGGCGCTCACCGTCCGCGCGTGCGGCCAGGCCTTCGCCATCCCGCGATCGGCGATCGAGGAGATCGTGCGCGTGAACGGCGGCGCGGTGCGGATCGAGCCGCTCGGCCGGGCCGCCGTCGCCACCGTCCGCGACCGCCGCATGCCGCTGGTCGACTTTCCCGGCTTGATCGGACTGCCGGCGGCTACCGATGCCGATGGGCGCATGCTCGTCGTGCTGAAGCCGGCCGGCGGCGGCCTCTACGCGCTCGCCGTCGACGCGGTGCAGGACCATGAGGAACTGGTGGTGAAGCCGGCCGCCCCCGCGGTGATGGCCGCCGGCCTCTACGCCGGCACCACCCTCGCCGACGACGGCCAGCCCGTCTTGCTGCTCGATCCGCCCGGCATCGCCGCGCGCGCCGGCATCTCGCTTGCGCGCAAGGAAACCGTCGTCGAGGACGCGACCGCTCCCGAACGGACGGCCACCCCCTTCCTGCTGTTCCGCACCGTCGGCGGCGCCAAGCGGATGGTCGAGGCGGGCGCGGCGCAGCGGATCGAGGACCTGCGCGCCGACGCGGTCCGCGCCACCGCCGGTCGCCTGCGCGTCGCCATCGGGGACGCAATCCTGCCGCTCGAAGGGTGCGCAGAGGCGCCGCCCGAGGAGAGGTTCCGTGCGCTGCGCCTGACCGACGGCGCCGGCGAGATTGCCTATGCCGTGCGCGAGGTGATCGACATGGTCGCCTTCGCGGGCGAGGCCATCCCGGCGCCGGCGCCGGGCGAGGTGCGCGGCGTCGCGCTCGTCGCCGGCGAGCAGGTCGAGATCCTCGACCTTCATTGGCTGTTCGGCCGCCATGCCGCGCCGGCCGCTGGCGATCGCCGTCCCATTTGCCTGCTGGCCGCCGACGATCCGTTTGCCGCGACGATCCTGCGTCCGCTCGTTGAGACGGCGGGCTACGAGGTCCGTTTCGAAGGCGACGGCGCCGACGTTGCGATCGTGAGCGAGGACGCGGCGCCGCCGCCCGCCGCGCGCATCCTGCGTCTCACCAGCGCGGCGGGGGTCGCAAGCGAAGGCTCCATCGATCGCTACGACCGCGCTGCCCTCCTCGCCGCCCTCGCCGAAGCGAGGAAGCGGGCATGAGCCTCGTCCTCGTTCTCACTTTGGCCGGCCAGCGCGTCGCCTTGCGCGCCGACGAAATGGAATCCGTCGTCGAGATCGAAGCCGTCGCGCCCGTCCCCGGCGCGGCGCCCCATGTCGCCGGGTTGGCGGCGCTGCGGAGCCGGGTCCTCACCGTGATCGACGCCCGCGCTTCGCTCGGGCTCGGCCCGGCCGAAGCCGTGCGCGATGCCGTCGTCGCCATCGTGGACGGCCACCCTTATGCCCTGCTCGTCGATGCGGTGGAGGACGTGGTCGAGGGCGGCGACGTCCGCCCGCTCGCCGCCTCCGCCGGTCCCGGCTGGAGCCGCGTCGCCCGCGGATGCGTCGAGGCGGAAGGGGACCTCATGCTGCTGCTCGACCTTCCGGCGCTCGTCGCCGGGCCGCAGGCCGAAGCCGCCTGAGCTTTAAGCCTGTCCTTACCAATTGCCGTTAACGTCCTGATCGATAGCTGAGAAAGCGAGACACACGTCATGAGAAGCTGCCTCGTCGTCGACGATTCCAAGGTCATCAGGAAGGTCGCCCGCCATATCCTCGAGACGCTGCAGTTCGCCGTGGACGAGGCGGAGGACGGCCGCGAGGCGCTGTCGCGCTGCGAGGCGAAGATGCCGGACGTCGTCCTGCTCGACTGGAACATGCCGGTGATGGGCGGGATGGAGTTCCTGCGCACCTTGAGGGCCCGCGAATTCCCCTCGCAGCCGAAGGTCGTCTTCTGCACGACCGAGAACGACGCCGCGCACATCCGCGCCGCGATCGACGCGGGCGCCGACGAATATGTGATGAAGCCGTTCGACCGCGAGACGCTGGAGAGCAAGCTGCAGATCGTCGGGGTGGCGTGACCTCCGCCGCCGCCGCGGCGCGCGCCGCCGAGGCGCCGCCGATCCGCCTCCTCATCGTCGACGACAGCGCCGTCGCCCGCGCCGTCCTGTCGCGCATGGTCACCAGCCAGGCCGGCTTCGAGATCGCCGCCACCGCCGCCACCGCCGACGAGGCGATTGCCGCGCTGCGCCGGGTGCAGGTCGACATCGTCCTCCTCGACGTCGAGATGCCCGGCACCAGCGGCCTCGATGCCCTTCCGGAAATCCTCCGGCTCGGCCGCGGCGCCCGCGTGCTCGTCGTCTCCTCGCAATGCGAGGCGGGAGCCGAGGCCGCGGTCAAGGCGCTGGCGATGGGCGCCGCCGACACCCTGCCCAAGCCCGGCGCCGAGAATTTCGCGGGCCGCTTCGCCTCCATCCTCGCCGAGCGCCTCCGCCGGATCGGCCGCGGCGATGCCGTCGATGTCCCTGTCTCGGCGCGCGAAGCGTCGCCGCCGCTGCGCGCGGTCGAGCCCTACCGGCTCGGCTGCCTCGCCATCGGCGCGTCGACCGGCGGCCTCCACGCCATCGCCGCCTTGCTCGGCGGGCTGCCGCGACGGGTCGGCGCGCCGATCCTGGTGACCCAGCACCTGCCGGCCCTGTTCATGCCCTTCTTCGCCTGCCAGGTCGCCGCCGCGTCCGGCCGGCCGGCGCGAGTCGCAGAGGAGGGCGCGGAGCTGCGGGCCGATCACATCCTGATCGCGCCGGGCGACGCCCATCTCGCCCTCGATCAGCAGGGCAGCCGCGTCCGCGTCCGCCTCGACACCGCGCCGGCGGCGAGCGGCTGCCTGCCGTCGGTCGACGTGATGCTCGGCGCGGTCGGCGAAATCTACGGCCGGAGCGGCCTCGGCGTGGTCCTCACCGGCATGGGCCGCGACGGACTCGCCGGCGCCCGCAACCTTGCCGGGCGGGGCGGTGCGCTGCTCGCCCAGGACAAGGGCTCGAGCGCCGTCTGGGGCATGCCCGGCGCGATCGCCGCCGCCGGCCTCGCCTCGCGGATCGCCCCGCCGGCGGACCTCGCGGCCTTCGTCGCGGAGCGCGCGCGGAGGCCGGCATGGAGCTGAGCGACGCCTCGGCCCGCATCCTCGCCGCCCTCCTCGAGGCGCGGACCGGGCAGCGCCTCGCCGTCAGCCGCCGCTGGCGGATCGAGAGCGCCCTCCAGCCCTTCATCCGCGACCACGGCTCGGTCGACCGGCTGGTCGCGGCCGTTGCGAGCGACCGCCCCGCCGGCCTCGCCGATGCCGTCGTCGAGGCTCTGCTCAACAACGAGACCTTCTTCTACCGCGACCGCCCCGCCTTCGACCTGCTCCTCGGTCCTGCCCTGTCCCGGCTCGAACGGCTGCGGGCCGGCACGAAACGGCTGCGCATCTGGTGCGCGGGCTGCTCGACCGGCCAGGAAGCCTATTCGATCGCGATGCGCTTCGCCGAGCAGAAGCCGCGCTGGCAGGGCTGGACGGTCGACATCGTCGCCACCGATGTGTCGCGCGGGGTCATCGAGCGGGCCCGGCAGGGACGCTACACCCAGTTCGAGGTCCAGCGCGGCCTCGGCGTCGGCCAGATGCTGCGCTGGTTCGACGAGAAGGAAGGCCAGGCGTGGCAGCTCGCGGACGAGGTCCGCCGGATGGTGCGCTTCGAGGTGCGCAGCCTACTCGACCTCGCGCCGCCGCCGGCCAGCTTCGACATCATCCTGTGCCGCAACGTCCTTCTCTACTTCTGCGCCGACCGCCGCCGCACCGTCTTCGCCCGGCTCGCCGCCGCCGCGACTCCCGAGGCGGTGCTGATGCTCGGCGCGGGGGAGACGGTGATCGGCCAGACCGATGCGTTCGCCGTCGATCCCGAATGCCGCGGCCTCTATTTGAGGGCCGCCGCCGCGGCGCCGGTCCGGCTCGCCGCGGCCTCTTGACGCGGCGCGCTTTTTGGCGCGCTTTGCCGCCGCCATGAGCGACATCATCGACGCGCCTTCGCCCAATTTCGACGAGCGCAAGCTGCCCGTCACCATGCTCGTGCTCCACTATACGGGCATGCGCGACGGCGTGGAGGCGATCCAGCGCCTGCGCTCGGCCGAATCCGGCGTTTCCTCCCACTATGTCGTCGCCGAGGACGGGCAGATCCTGCGCCTCGTTCCCGAGGACAAGCGCGCCTGGCATGCCGGCAAGTCCTGGTGGCGCGGCGTCCAGGACGTCAATTCGGCCAGCATCGGCATCGAGATCGTCAATCCGGGCCATGAATTCGGCTACCGGCCGTTCCCGATCCCGCAGATCGACGCGCTGATCCCGCTCGTCGCCGACATCGTCCGCCGCCACCGGATCCGGCCGCCCTACGTCGTCGGCCATTCCGACATCGCGCCGGTGCGCAAGGAGGATCCCGGCGAGTACTTCCCCTGGGGACGCCTCGCGAAGCTCGGCCTCGCCATGGCGCGGCCGACCAAGAACCTGATGGACCCGCACTGGACCGACGGCGGCTTCCTGCTCGCGCTGGAGCGGTTCGGTTACGACGTCCACGATCCGAAAAAGGCGGTGATCGCCTTCCAGCGCCGCTACCGGCCCGAGCTGCTCGACGGCATCATCGACGGCGAATGCCGGGCGATCCTGCTCGGCCTCCTCTTGGACCCGCGCTCCGCTTCCTATACATGAGGCCTCGCCAGAGGATCGGGCGGCCGTCCGCCGTCGCTGAAGCTATGGCGGACAAGCCCCCGGGTTTATCCGCCGAAGCCTCGGCGAAGGTGGGAGGAAAGTCCGGGCTCCACGGAACGACGGTGCCGGGTAACGCCCGGCGGCCCCGGGCTCGATCCGGGGTCAGGGACAGTGCAACAGAAAGCAGGTCGCGCAGCCTTCGGGCCCAAGTCTTCGGATGCGTGACGGTGAAAGGGTGGGGTAAGAGCCCACCGCGGCCCCGGCAACGGGCGCCGGCACGGTAAACCCCACCGGGAGCAAGACCGAATAGGGACGACGCCGGGTGTTCCGCCTTGTCGTCCGGGTTGGTCGCTGGAGGGGCGGAGCGATCCGTCTCCTAGAGGAATGGTCGCCCAGTCCGCCGAAGCCTTGGCGAAGGCGGATGGACAGAACCCGGCTTACAGATCCTCTGGCATTATCCTTTCATCGCGCTGGCGGCGTCCGGCGGGAGTCCCTATCTGGCGGTCCGATGGCGAAGCAGACGCGTTCCAACGACTGGGGTTTTCCGCGCTGGCGCGGCTATGGCAGCGCCCGCGAGGCGGCGAAGGTGCGGCTGTGCGACCGCGAGGGGTGCACCGCGCCCGGCAACCACCCCGCTCCCAAGGCGCCCAACAGCCCCGAGCGCTGGCTGTTCTGTGAGAGCCACGCCGCCGAATACAACCGCAACTGGAACTATTTCCAGGGCCTCACCGCGGAGGAAGCCGCCGCCCGCGAGGCCGACGAGAAGCGCGGCAACGACGGCTACCGCCAGTCGGCCCAATATGCGTGGGCCGGCCCCGGCGACGGCACCCGCTCGCGCGAGGAGATGCGCGCGCTCGACGTGCTCGAGGTCGAGACCGACGCGAGCTTCGACGACGTCAAGGCCGCCTACCGCCGCCTCGCCAAGGCCAACCACCCGGACGCGGCGCCGGGGGACGAGGAGGCGGCGAAGCGCTTCCAGCAGGTGCAGGCGGCCTACGAGGTGCTGAAGAAGGCCGAGGAGCGGCGCGGGTAGGAGGGGATGGTCGGGGACAGGAGGGGACACGTACCGGCCGCGCGGACCTGTGCGAGGTTTCACGATACAGAGCGGCCGGTACGTGTCTCCGCGCGCGCACTGTACGGCCGGTGACTGTCCCCTACCCGCACTCACTCCGTGCCGATGAAGGTGCCCGTGACGTGCGCCACCGGATCCTCCGCGTCGCCGTCATGGGCGGTGCCGCGCACGAAGGCGATGCTCTTGGTGAGGCCGTAGCATTCGCCGCGGCCGACGATGCGGCGGCCGGGGGTCGCCGGGCGCAGATAGTCGACCCTGAGGTCGAGCGTCGCCTGGGGGCGGAAGCGGCCGAGCTTCATCCAGATCGCCATGCTGGTGGCCATGTCCATGAGGCTGATGATCGGCCCCGAGGCGAGCACCCCGGTCTCGGCGACGCCGACCAGTTTCTCCTGATAGTCGAGGCCGAGCTCCACCCAATGCGCGCCGTGCGCGACGTAATGAATGCCGAGCGCGCCGCCGTGGCCGACGCGGCGGACCATGTGGGTGAAAGCCTCCGGGTCGAAACCCTGGGTGAAGTCGAAGCGGCTCACCCGGCGAGCCGCTCGGCGGTTTCCCGGATTTTCAGGACCATGTTCTTAAGGCCGGACGTTCGCAGAGAAGTGAAATGTTGGGACAGTGAAAGCGGCGCGAGGCTCTTTTCAATGTCGATGTCGAGGATCTCACGAGCGCTCTTGTCCTGCACCGTCAGCAGGATCAGGGCTATGATCCCTTTGGTCAGATCACTGTTGCTGTCGGCGAGGAAGTGGAGTCGATCCGAGCCCGAGGACGGGAGGGGATAGACCCAAACGCTTGCGTTGCATCCGCGCACGAGGGTGCTGTCGGTTTTCAAAGCGTCAGGCATCGGCTCGAGCGTATTCGCCAGCGCAATGAGCAGTCGGTTACGTTCGATCTTCGGATCGTCCGAGAGAACCTCGTAGGCTTCGAACTCGCGCTGAACCTCTTCGAGTGACGTGGGGGCGGCCATGTCAGGCGCGTAGAGACTATTCGCCATGGTTGGAATGAGAAAACCGTTCGGGCTGAGCCTGTCGAAGCCCCGTCCTTCTCTCATGCTGCGAAAAAAAGAGTAGGGCTTCGACAGGCTCAGCTCGAACGGGATAGGCTGCGGGAGTGTCCCGCGCGGCGCAAGTCAGCCGTCGAGGCCGCTGGCGATCGCTTCGAGCCGCTTCACCCGGGCGCGCAGGCCGCTCACGTCCAGCCCGCCGGCGCCCCCGGCGCCCGCCTCGAGCTGGACGCGGCGCAGCGCGAGCCAGCCGTGCCAGGCCCGAAGCAGCGCGAGGCTCAGCATGGTCACCGCCGCGAGAGCGGTGAGGGCGTAGAGGAGGGCCGGATCGCCGGTCATCAGCGGTGCCTCAATTCCTCGATCTCGCGGTCGAGCATCACGCTCTTGTCGGTGGCGATCCGCTCCAGCACCTGGATCCGCTCCTTGAGCACCTTGACCTCGTCGCGCAGCCGGTCGGCTTCGGCGTCCGGCGCGGCGGGGCGCTTCGGCGGATTCTGCCGCACCATGGTCCGCACGATGCTGGCGACCATCACGATGAGGACGATGCCGAGGACGAATTCGTACTGGTTCATGGCGCTGTCCTCAGTTGACCCGCTCGTCGCGCAGCCGCTCGATCTCGTCGGCGACGCCGAGGCCCTTGTCGGTGACGATCCGCTCCAGCACCCGCACCCGCTGCTCCAGCCGCTCGGTCTGCGCCGCATATTGCGCCGCCTTCTCGGCGGACTGGACGCCGATCATGTCGAGCTGCTTCTCCTTCAGGCGGATCAGGCGGCCGACGTTGCGGGAGATGATCGCGAAGATCGGGATCATCAGGGCGACGATCGGGATGAGAAAACGAAGGTCGTGCATAGCCCTTGTCCTCTAATTCTTCGGCAGGCGCAGGGCTTCGATCTCCTGCGTCAGGCGGTGGCTGTCGTCGGTGACGATGCGCTCGACGGTGGCGAGCCGGTCCTTGATCGAGCCCAATTCGGCGCGCAACTGCGCATTCTCGGAGGAGAGCAGCTTGATCCGCTCCATCGCTTCCTCGTTCTTCTTCGGGTAGATGGCCTGGCCCCAGGCGCCGTCGAGCGGATAGCCGTGCTTGATGCGCAGCCAGGTGGTGACCACCCAGCCGATGACGCCGACGCTCGCGACCACCGCCACCATCGGCAGGATGCTCATCAGGAAATTGTACTTCATCGGGTCCATTTTCTATCCCCTCTTCCGCCGCGCTCAGCGCAGCGCTTCGATTTCACGGGCGGTCCGCTCCGCCGGATCGGTGGCGATCCGCTCCAGCACCCGCAGCCGCTCCTCCAGCCGCTCGACCTGGCTCCTTAGCGCGGCGTTCTCCGCGGCCAGCGCCGGGTCTTCCCGTACGGCGAGCTCGCCCCTGCGCCCTTCCAGCGGATAGCCGTGCTTGGCACGAATCCAATTGTTCGCGACCCAGGCGATCGGACCGATGGTCACCGCCGCGATCGGGATCAGGATTCCCAGGTTCATCTCTTCCCCCTTGGCCCGACGCGCTCAGCGCAGGCTTTCGATTTCGCGGGCGAGGCGCCCGTTCGAGCTGGTGACATAGGCCTCGACGTCGGCGAGGCGGCGGTCGATCTCGCGGAAGCGGGAGCGGACGTCGCGGACGGTGCGCGCCGGCGAGGTGCGCACGCCCTGCCAGAACTTCGCCTCCTCCGCCGTCTCGGCGATCAGCTCGTGCGGCTTGACCGGCGCGATCCAGGCGGCGACCCAGTAGGCGATCAGCGTCCAGGGGAAGCCGCCGACGAAGGTCAGGACGACCAGCCCGATGCGGATCAGCGTCGCGTCGAAGCCGGTATAGTCGGCGATCCCGGCGCAGACGCCCTTCCACTTCTTGTTCTGCTTATCGAGATAGAATTTGGTGTGCCGGGCGCTCATGCGCGGGTCCTCCCTGCGGGGCTGCGGCTGCGGATGGCGCCGAGCTCGTCGATATGATGGTCGAGGGCGTCGACCGGGTCGCAGCCGACCTGGCGCCAATTGGGGTTCTCGGCGGCCATGATCCGCTCGATCGAGCACATCCGGTCGTCGAGCCGGCGGGCGAGGTCGTACAGCTCGTCGAGCAGATTCTCGTCCTCGCGGGTCAGCGTCCCGTTCTTCTTCCACTGAGTGACGTAGTGGAAGATCAGCCACGGCAGACCGATGAAGATGGCGGCGACGGCGAAGAGGCCGGTGACGTCGTGCATCGCCTCAGCCCTCCTTGGCCTGGTTCAGCCGCGCCTTGAGAGCCTCGAGCTCGGCGTCGACCTTCTCGGAATTGCGGAGCTCGGCGATTTCCTCGTCGAGCGTCTTGGGCGGGGCGCCGAGCGCGAGGGCGTCGGCACGGCCCTCGGCGAGGTCGGCATGGCGCTCGAGCACGTCGAAGCGCGAGAAGGCGTCGTCGACCTTCGGCCCGGCATACATTTCCCTGAGGCGCGCACGCTGGTTGGCATTCTCGAGCCGGCTCTGGATCGCGTTCTGGCGCGTGCGCGCCTCCCGCAGCTTGCCCTGGAGCTTGGCGATGTCGGCCTCGGACGCCCGGAGCGCTTCGTCGAGCACCTCGATCTCGGCTTTCAGGCTGTCGCCCATGTCGGCCGCCTTCTGCCTTTCGACGAGAGCCGCCTTGGCGAGATCCTCGCGGCCCTTGGAAAGCGCGAGCTCGGCCTTCTCGACCCAGCTGTCCTGCAGCTTGTCGAGGCGGGCGATCTGGCGGCGCATCTCCTTCTGGTCGGCGATCGTGCGCGCGGCGGAGGCGCGCACCTCGACGAGCGTCTCCTCCATCTCGAGGATGATCATCCGGATCATCTTGGCCGGGTCTTCCGCCTTGTCGAGCAGGTCGGCGAAATTGGCGGCGACGATGTCGCGGGTGCGGGAGAAAATACCCATTCCTTACTCCTTAAAGCCTGGCCGGCAGGGGCCCGGGGAGGCAAGGGGGCGAAGCCGCCCCGGGGCCCCTGCCGCCGGATCAGGCGCTACACAGCCTGACCCGGATGGCGGCATCACGCAAGGCGAGTCGTCTCGATGCCGTGGGCCGGACCGACCGCGGCGCCGACGGCGGTCGCGGAAAAGGCGGCGGCGAGCACGACGGCGAGGAGCGCCTGGGTGATTTTGCCGGTGTTGAACATGTCTTCCTCCCTGAATTCCCTGATCCGCCGAAGCGGTTGTGCCCATCCCTAAACAAGAGCCGTGCCAGGTGCGGGAAGTGGCGGAAATCCGCCATTTTCATCGTCCGGCCTGCCACTTTCGTCGCCAAGGGACTTGCCAAGCGTCGGCGAAATGTCCCAACATTTGGGCATGGATCGCAACACGCAGCTGGTCGGCCAATCCTCCTCCTTCCTCGACGCGGTCGAGCGGGCGAGCCGGGCGGCGCCGCTCGACCGGCCGGTGCTGGTGATTGGCGAGCGCGGCACCGGCAAGGAACTGATCGCCGAGCGCCTGCACCACCTCTCGAGCCGCTGGGACGGTCCGCTGGTGACGATGAACTGCGCCGCTCTCCCCGAGACCTTGATCGAGGCGGAGCTGTTCGGCCACGAGGCGGGTTCGTTCACCGGCGCCAGCAAGTCGCGCGTCGGCCGCTTCGAGGAAGCGGACGGGGGCACCTTGTTCCTCGACGAGTTGGCGACGCTCAGCATGGCGGCGCAGGAACGGCTGCTGCGCGCGGTCGAATATGGCGAGGTGACGCGGATCGGCGCCTCCAAGCCGCTCACCGTCGACGTGCGCATCGTCGCCGCGACCAACGAGCATCTGCCCCGCCTCGCCGACGAGGGCCGCTTTCGGGCCGACCTGCTCGACCGCCTGTCCTTCGAGGTGGTGACGCTGCCGCCGCTCAGGAATCGTTCCAGCGACATCCCGATCCTCGCCGACCATTTCGGCCGGCGCATGGGGCTCGAGCTCGACTGGGAGAGTTGGCCCGGCTTCAGCGCCGGCGCGATGAACCGGCTGCTCGAATATCGCTGGCCCGGCAACGTCCGGGAGCTGCGCAACGTCGTCGAGCGCGCGGTCTATCGCTGGGGCGACGCGGCCGCGCCGATCGACCGGATCCAGTTCGATCCGTTCGAATCCCCCTGGCGCCCGCTCCCGGCGCCGGCGCCCGCGGCGGGCGGCGCGGAGCCGCCGGCCGGCGCGGTCGAGATCCTGCCGCCGGACGCCGCGCTCCCGGCGCCGCAATGGGATCCCGCCGCCTGTGCCGACTTCCGCCTCGCCGTCGCCGAATATGAGAAGGCGATCCTCGCCGCCGCGCTCGAAAAGTGCCGCTGGAACCAGCGCCAGGCGGCGACGGCGCTGGCGCTCACCTACGACCAGCTCCGCCACGCGATGAAGCGCCACCAGCTGATGGCGTAACGACCCGATTCCTGCTATGGTGGCCGCCTCGGCAGGAGGACTCGGGCGATGACCGGCAAATTCCTCTTCGCGGTCGCGCTGGCGGCCGGAACCACCTTGGCGGCGGCACCGGCGGCGGGCGCGGTGATGGTGATCGGCAACACGTCGGCGCGCATCTGCTACGAAGCCGCGGAGGCGCGGATGGCGCCCTCATGGGACAGCTTCGCCAATTGCGACCGCGCCTTGAACGAGGAGGGGCTGACCGAGTTCGACCGCGTCGCCACCTACGTCAACCGCGGCATATTGCGCCTGCGCACCGGCAAGGTCGACGCGGCCATCGCCGATTTCGACGTCGCCATCGGCCGCGATCCCTCGCTCGGCGACGCCTATCTCAACAAGGGCATCGCGCTGGTCCGCGCCAGCCGCGACTGGGACGAGGCGATCGGCCTGTTCAACACGGCGATCGAGAAGCGGACCCGGCGGCCGGCGCTGGCTTATTACGGCCGCGGCGTCGCCAACGAGATGAAGGGGCGGATCAAGGACGCCTATCTCGACTATCGCGAGGCGAACCGGATCGAGCCGAAATGGCGCGAGCCCCAGACCGACCTCGCCCGCTTCACCGTGCAGCGGCCGTAACCGGCCACCCTTGCGTCAACAGCAGTGACGCTTGGGGCTGCGCCCATAGGCACCTGATTCGCAAAGGCGGCGGCGCCAAGGCCAATCGCCGACTACCTTGATAATTATTCATAGCAGGCGCATCCTCTGCCGGAGGAGATACCGTGATGATGCCGAGACCGAGACAGGCATCCCGGAGCTCGGCGACGAGAGTCGCGGCCCGACCGGGGTCGTCGCCGGCGATTCGATCGCCGATCGCCTCGATGTCCGCCTGAGCTTCCGCCGAGAGCCGGAGTCCATGTGCTTCATGGCGCGATGGAGTACGAATCGATCCTGTTTCCGCAACATTGATCGCCGGAGCGGGGACAGCCGATAGACCCCTTCCCGCCGAGGCCGCGCGTACAAACCTTTCTGCAGCGCGGGTGCTGCTATGCCCCGGGCATGGCGTTTTCGGCGAGTCTCGCCGCGGGCGCGGGTCTGGCTTGCGCTGGCGGGTGGGCGCTGGTCGCGGCGAGCGTCGTCGCCGGCTTCGTCGCCCTCCTCTTCCTCGTCGGGGTCGACTGGACGAGGGTCCCGGGGCCGCCCGGGGCGGTCTTCGCCTGCGAGGCGAGCGCGCTCGGCGTGCCGCTGCTCATCTTCGGCCTCGGCCTGTCCTGCCTCCTCGCCACCAATGCGGCGCGGCTCGCCCTGGCGCGGGCGATCCAACCCGAGCACCCAGAAGAACCCGAACACGACCGTCATCAAGACGACCGGCAAGTGGAACTGAGCTAGGAATCTCGGGGGCCGGCCGGCGCCCGGCACCGTCTCCCGGCCCGCGTGCGCATCGAGCGGCGCCGCCTGCGTCGCCGCCGCCCGCTTCACCGCGCGCGGCGCTCCGCCTGCCGCTGCCGCGGCTGGGGCATGGGACCGCGTTCATCGGGCGTACAGTCGCCCGGCCCCCTCCTGCTCCCGCGCGGCAGCGGGGCCGCGCCTGTTTTATCGGGGCACACCAGCCACATGGCCATGTACGTCTATTCCACCGGCGGCGCGCCGGTCGGCTTCGTCTACGAAACCTTCATTCACGATCTCGACGGCATACCGCTCGGCCGCATCCTCGGCTCGCGCGTCCACCGCATCGACGGCGCCTATGTCGGCGAATGGTTCAAGGAGACGGTGGTCGACCGGCCGACCGCGCGGCCGCGGGCGATCCCGCCGGTGTCGGCGCCGCCGCGCCGGCCTTCCCCCGGCACCGGCACGCCTCGCCGCATCGTCGTCGACTATGGCTACCCAGATGCGTTTCACCTGCTGTATGGGCCGGCCGCGGCCGAGGCGGCCGAGTAAGGACGCGTTACGAAGATGATCCTGGTGGTGGACGACGATCCGCAGGTGCGCGCGACGATCGCCCGGTCGGTCGCGGCCCTCGGCTACGAGGTGCGCGAGGCGGACAGCGGCCGCGCCGCCATCGCCATGGTCGAGGAGAAGCGGCCCGGCATGGTCATCCTCGACTTCATGATGCCCGGCCTCGACGGCGCCGAGACGGCGCGCGAGATCGCCCGCATCGACGAGGACGTGCCGGTCGTCTTCTCGACCGGCCACGCCGCGCTCCGGGCGCTGCGGGCCGCGGCCGGCGAAGGCGCGCCGATCCTCGAAAAGCCGTTCACCCTGGACGAGCTCGACCAGCTGATCCGCGAGACGGTGCCGGCCCGGCGGGTGCGCGCTTAGCCTGGTTCGAGGGGGATCGGCCTCACTCGTCATCCCGGCGAAAGCCGGGATCTCCCCGCGCGGGTACACGCCGCCAGTGTTTCGAGCGCCCTTAGCGAGTGGAGATCCCGGCTTGCGCCGGGATGACGGTCGGACTGGTCCGTCGCGGCTGCGCTCGTCCGCGAGGGATCGTTCCGCCGCCGGACTGTGTTAAGCAGGCGAGATGGAGCGTCCCAAGCCCGAGCCGACCCGCCGCATCGAGCGGGTGCGCGAGCCGTCGCGGCCGGTCGGCTATGCGCTCGCCTTCTTCACGGCGATCGTCGCTTTGTGGTTCGTCTACCACACGATCACCGCGATCATCCTCGTCTTCCTCTCCCTGGTCACGTCGATCGCCCTGTCGGGAGCGGTGAAGGGGATGCGGCGGCGCGGCGTGCCGCGGCGGCTGGCGGTGGCCATCACCCTCCTCCTGTTCATCGCGGCTATCGCCGCCTTCTTCGTGCTGATCGTGCCGCCCCTCGTCCAGCAGGCGTCGCAGCTCATCCCCGAAATCCCGCGGTTCCTCGCCCGCGCCGCCGACCGGCTCGCGTCGCGGCTCGGCGATTATCCCGAGCTCCAGCAGGCGCTGCAGGGGGGCGGCACGGCGCAGGGCCAGCTCCCGTCGGTAATCGACGTCATCGGCCGGCTCGGCGGCGCGTCGCTGTCGCTGATCGGCTTCGCGACGCTGCTCATCCTCTATCTGTCGGCGGTGCTCTACATCACCTCCGATCCGCTGCCGCTGATGCGCGGCTATGTCGCGGCGTTGCCGGTCCGGCACCGGGCGGCCGGGATCCGCGCCTATCGCGGCGCCTCCCGCGCGATCCTCGGCTGGATCCGCGCCAACGTCATCGTCGGGCCGATCGAGGCGGTGGCGAGCGGCATCTTCCTGTCGCTGATGCACGTGCCGGGCGCCATCGTGTGGGCGGCGCTCGCCTTCTTCGCCGAGTTCGTGCCGCGCATCGGCGGCTACATCATGGCGATCCCGCCGGTGATCCTCGCTTTGTCCGTCGACGTGCCGACGGCGCTGTGGACCGCGCTCTTCTATCTGCTGATGACCGAGAGCCTCGGCACCTTCCTGGCACCGGCCATACGCGGGCGGACGATGCGGATCCATCCCGCCGTCCTGCTGTTCGCGACCCTGGCCTGCGCGCTCGCCTTCGGCCTGCTCGGCGCCCTCGCCGGCACGCCCGCCGCCGCCTTCGCCGTCGCTTACTACCGCGAATTCTACCTCAAGCTCCCGCCGGAGCACGTGCGGGTGCGGGCGGTCTAGGCGATCGTCACGGCGACCGGGGCGGAGGGAATGCCGTTGGCGACGACGACGAGGCTGGCGCCGCCGGTCTCCGCGCCCGCCGGCACGTCGAAATGCGTCGTCACCGGCGTCGCGCCCGTCGCGACGCCCATCGTGTGGCCGTGGGTTCGGGCATAGAAGACGTGGCCCGTCGCGGTCATCGTCAGCCGGACCAGCGGGTAATTGGTCGCCGCGGAGAGTTCGTCGCCATATGCCGCCGCTTCGCTCAGCCCGTTCAGCTGGGTGCCGGTGAGGGCGTAGCTCTGCCCGCGCGACAAGGCGGTGGCGACGGCGGTGATCGTCGGCGCCCACGCCGGCTGAGGCCCGCCGACCGGGACGTAGAGCCGCGCCTGGATCGCGAGGCTCGGCGTCAGCAGCAGCACTTCGCCGGACGGCAGCGGCAGCAGGAACACCGGCACCTCGTTGCCGCCGGCGGGTCCGGCGACGGTGCGGGTGAGGCTGGTGCCGTCGAACTCGTAGATCGACCCGCTTTCGGTGGCGACGAGCACGTTGCCGTTGGTCAGCAGAGCCGCCGCGCAATCGCCCGAGGAATCGGCGTTCGGGAAATCGGGTCCCGCGGTCCACGTGCCTGGCACCGCGGCGCTCGCTCCGGGCTTGTAGATGGCGGTGTGCGCGCCCTTGCCCGCGACGGCCGAGCCGGCGGCGAAGACGCTGCCGTCGGGGCGCAGCACGGCCGGACCGATCTCTCCGGGCGGAAAATAGGTGCCGGTGGGCCCGGGGCCGTAGGTGACGCCGCCGACCGTCTGCACCGGCGCCGGCCCGTAGGTGATGCCGCCGGGGGAGCCGGTCGGCGAGGTGAGGCCCACCGGCGTCGCCCCGTCCTGCACCCAGGCGCCGGTGGCGGGGAGGTAATGCTCGCTGAACGGGATCTTCGTCATGTCGACGGTGAGGACCGCGCCGTTCGGGAGGAGCGTGAATCCCTCCTCGGTGAAGACGTCGTTCTTGCCGGTCGTCGGGAGCTGGGTCCAGGACAGCGTCGCCGGGTCGAGCGAGAACATGCGCGACCCGAGCTTCTCGCCGAAGATGAAGCGACCGTCAGGAAGGATCGTCGAGGGGACGTCCCCGATATAGGCGACGCCGGGCGGCGCGGGGATCATCGTCCAGCCGCCGGTGACGGGATCGAACACGGCCGACATGTTGGTCAGCGCGCTCGGTCCGAACGGGATGCGGTAATCGTCCTGGTTGTACTCGCCGCCGACGAACAGGACGCGGCCGTCGGCGAGCACCGCCTCGGCCGAGGCATAAGGCGCGTAGCCGGCCGGGGGCGGCGGCATGTGCGCCCAGGTGCCGCCGGCATAATCGCCGTTCGCGTCGGGCGTCAGCCGGTAGAAATCGGCCGCGCCCGCGCCGGGCGCGCCGGTCGGATCGGCCTGCGCCATCACGGTGCCGTCGGTGAGGAGCAGCGCGAGGTAGACGCCGACCGGCGGCTGGTGGCCGAGGGTACGCAGCGTCGGCGCCGGGGATGGCGGGGGCGGCGGGGGCGCAGGGGGCGGGGGAGGCGGCGGCGGGGAGGGCGTGATCGTCCCGCCGTCGCCGTCGCCGCAGGCGGAGGTCAGGAAGGCCGACGACAGCAGCATCAGACCGACTTTGCGCCGGGACCACAGAGCGCGCATGACCTGCCCTCCACCCACGAAGACGCAGCGGATCACAGCCCCGCGCCGCGCGCAAGGGGGCTGCGACGAAGTGTGGCGCGGGATATGAGCGGAGCGGCCGGACGCACGGCACAGCCGACGGCGGAGCGGAAGGACGAACAGGCGTGACGATCGACCGCAGCGAACCGACCTCGCGCCCTGCCGAGGCGACACGCGCGCTCCTTCGCGACGTGTTCGCGGAGGCCGTCCGCGCGGTTCGCCCCGAGGCGGTGATGCCGCGCCGGTTGCCGACGGCGCCGGACGGGCGAATGGTAACGATCGCCATCGGCAAGGCCGCGGCGGAGATGATGCGGGTCGCGAGCGCATATGATCCCGCGCCGCTGCCGGGGCTGGTCGTCACTCGCTACGGGCACGTGCCCGCCGCGTTCACGCCATCGCCGGAAGTGGAGGTGATCGAGGCCGGGCACCCCTGTCCGGACGAAAACAGCGTCCGCGCCGGCCACCGGGCCCTCGCCATGGCGGGCGCGCTGCGGGACGGCGATCGGCTGCTCGTACTCCTCTCCGGCGGCGGCTCCGCGCTCCTCGCCGCGCCGGCTCCCGGCGTCAGCCTCACCGACAAGCAGGCGACGACGCGGCTGCTGCTCCGCTGCGGGGCGAGCATCGAGGAGATCAATTGCGTCCGCAAACATCTTTCGCGGGTGAAAGGCGGCCGGCTCGCCGTCGCGGCCGGGCCGGCGCGGGTCACGACATGGATCATCTCGGACGTGCCGGGCGACGATCCCTCCTTCGTCGCATCCGGCCCCACCGTCGCCGACCGAACCAGTCTCGCCATGGCGCGCGAGGTGGTCGCGAAGCATCGCCTCGCGCTGCCCGAGGCGGTGGCGGCGGCGCTGACGGATCCGGCGAACGAGAGCCCGCCGGCCGACGCGCCGGCGCTTGCCGCCGGTGAGACGGTCATCCTCGCCCGCGCGCGCGACGCGCTGGCGGCGGCGACGCGGCTGGCGACGGCGCGGGGCTATGCGGTCACCGATCTCGGCGACCGGGTCGAGGCGGAAGCGCGCCAACTCGGGGCGCGCCACGCCGCGCTCGCGCGCCGTCTCGCCGCCGACGGGGGCAGGCGCGCGCTCCTGTCGGGCGGCGAAGCCACGGTCTCCGTGGTGAACGAAGCGGGCCGCGGCGGCCGCAACCTCGAATATCTGCTCGCCCTCGCCATCGACCTGGCCGGCGCACCCGGCATCTCGGCCCTCGCCTGCGATACGGACGGCATCGACGGCACCGACGACGCCGCCGGCGCGATGATCTTCCCGGACACGCTCGAGCGGGCGCGGCGGCTCGGGCTCGACCCGGCGGAGCATCTCGCGCGCAACGACTCCTACCTTTTCTTCGCCCGGCTTGGGGATCTGGTCGTCACCGGCCCCACCTTCACCAACGTGAACGATTTCCGGGTCATCCTGATCGACCAAGACGCGCACGCACAGCCACGCGCCCGTCCGTAAGATGGTGCGCCGTGCCGCGGCTTTCTCGGCGGCGGCCTTTCGGGTCAGGCCGACCCGCCGTCAGGGCCGCAGATGCAGCCTTCGGCCCGCCTGCCGACATGCGTCGGATCCGTAGGCCGTCACGTAGGGCTTGTGGAAACACGCAATCAGCCCGTCGATGACTTCTATATTGTCGGGCCAGACGGTGGGTCGGCCCTTCCGCAGGGTGCCGCCTTCATCGAGATAGGCATAATCGGGCGGCACGGGGATGGAGGCGTAGCGGCTCCGCAACGCCCGGAGCCGGCCAAGGTCGCGGTCGAGGAACGCGATCGTCGCTTCGATGTAGAGGTTCCAGCCGCTCGCGCTCTCATGCTGCGCGAGCCTGAACAATGCCTTTGCTGCACGATATTGACCGAGGTTCGCGCGAAGCTGGCCTTCATGCATCGCGAGCGTGGTCGCCCAGCTCCAGGCCCGGCGGGGATTCCCGAGATCTGCGGGTTTGAGTGCGTAGCCGTTCGCGGTCCGGTACCTGCGGATCAGGTCCGCAGCGGCCTTCGTGCATTCCTGCCGTGAGGCGACGGACCGCCAGCCCGCTGTGTCGTCCTGGTCGAACGTCCGGGGGGGCAGCTTCAGCATCTCGCCGTCCCGCGCCGCGCAGGCCGAGCCCGTGCCACGGTCGGCGGGCGCAGCGGCCGCCGTCGCCGTCGCGGCCAGGAGGAGCGGCAGCGGCCAAGACCAGGCACGATCCATCACCGCTACTCCTGCACTGCCACGTAACTCTCGGGTATCGGTATGTGCGTGTCGAGCTCCTCCTTCAGCTGGCGCGCAGCCGGTTCGGACGTAGCGAAATCGCTAAACCTAAGGCGTGAGCTGGGGTCGGGCACATAAGTGAATGCGGGGTCGCCGCTCATCAAGAACCTGGTGAAGCAATCCAGGAGCGGAATCTCTGGATTGTTTGCCTCCACCCACAG
>JAFAZW010000036.1 GCA_019239415.1 Alphaproteobacteria bacterium | reverse complement strand
CGGCGATGCAGACCATGCCGCCGTAGAAGATCGAGAAGGCGAAGAGCGACAGCGGCACGGCGCGCGGCGGTGAGGTTTCCATGGGGATGGGTGCGTAACGGGTTTCGCCCCGGCCAAAAAGGGCTTTCCGTCGCAGCGCTTTGCCGTCATCAGTGCGGCCCGTGACCCAAGCCCGCCTGAACGTCCTCGCGATCGGCGATGCGATCGTGGACGTGATCGCCTCGACCGACGACGACTTCCTCACCGCCGAAGGGCTGGTGAAGGGCTCGATGCGCCTGATCGACGCCGAGGAGGCGACGCGGCTCTATGCGCATATGGGCCAGGCGCGCGAGACTAGCGGCGGCTCGGCGGCGAACACGATGGCCGGAATCGCCGCGATGGGCGGTCGCGCGGGGTTCGTCGGTCAGGTCGCGGCCGACCAGCTGGGCGAGATTTTCGCCCACGACATCCACGCGCTGGGTGTCGAATATGAGACGAGGCCGCTCGATTCGGCGGCGCCCACCGGCCGCTGCCTGATCCTCGTCACGCCGGATGGGCAGCGGACGATGAACACGTTCGCCGGCGCCTCGCACCAGCTGTCGGCCGACGCGCTCGATCCCGCGCAGATCGCCGACGCCGCCATCCTCTACCTCGAGGCCTATCTGTGGGTCCCGGACGGGCCGCGGGCGGCGATGCTGAAGGCGATCGAGATCGCCAAGGCCGCCGGCCGCAAGGTGGCGCTGACCCTTTCGGACATCGCCTGCATCGACAAGCGCCGCGACAGCTTCGTCGAGCTGATCAGGAACGACGGTCTGGACCTGCTCTTCGCCAACGAGGCGGAGATCCTGTCGTTGACGGGGGAAAGCGACTTCGACCGCGCCGTCGCCGTGTTCGCCGACAAGGTGCCGCTGCTCGTCGTCACCTGCAGCGAAAAGGGCGCCGTCGCGATCGAGAGCGGTCGGCGCGTGCACGTGCCGGCGGCGCGGGTCGAGAAGGTGGTGGACACGACCGGCGCCGGCGACCTGTTCGCGGCCGGCTTCCTGTTCGGCCAGGCGGGGGAGCGGCCGCTCGAGGACTGCCTGCGCCTCGGCTCGCTCTGCGCGGCGGAGATCATCTCCCATTTCGGCGCCCGCCCGGAGGCGGATCTGAAGGCGTTGGTGAAGTGAGGCGCGGGCGCACCTGTTGCTCCCCGGAACGGGGAGGAGCAAGATGAAAAACCTCGCCGTCTATTGCGGGTCCTCGATGGGGACCGATCCCGCCTTCGCCGACACGGCGCGCGCGCTCGGGGAGGAGATGGCGCGGCGGGGGATCGCATTGGTCTACGGCGGCGGTCATCGCGGGCTGATGGGCGTGGTCGCCGATGCCGTGCTCGGGGCCGGTGGCGAGGCCTATGGCGTGATCCCGCAGGCCTTGGTCGACCTGGAGGTCGCGCATACCGGTCTCACCGAGCTGCACACCGTCTCGAACATGCACGAGCGCAAGGCGAAGATGACGGAGCTCACCGACGCCTTCGTCGCTCTGCCCGGCGGCATCGGCACCTTCGACGAATTGTTCGAGGCCTGGACCTGGAACGCGCTCGGCTACCATGCCAAGCCGTTCGCCTTGCTCGACGTCTCGGGATTCTGGGACGGGCTGGTCGACTTCCTTGACCACACGACGCGGAGCGGGTTCATGTCGCAGGCGCGGCGCGATCAGCTGATCGTCGCCGCCGATATAGGGGAAGCGCTCGACCGGCTCGCTGCGGCCGCGGGGACGCGCGAACGCGGCATGGTCTGGTGAGAGCATAAGGGGGAGGGGAATGAACCATCTGATCGGTATCGCCGGGATCGCGGCGATCCTCCTCATTGCCTTCCTGCTGTCGTCGAACCGACGCGCGATCCGCATCCGCGTCGTCGCCTCGGCCTTCGCGCTGCAGGCGGGCATCGCCGTGCTGGTGCTCTACACGAGCTGGGGCAAGGCCGGCATCGAGCAGCTCTCCGGGGGCGTCTCCAACCTGCTCGGCTATGCCAACAAGGGCACCGAATTCCTGTTCGGCCCGGAGGACAAGAACCCGCTCGCCCACACCTTCGCGCTGGGCGCGCTGCCGGTGATCATCTTCTTCGCGTCCATCGTGGCCATTCTCTACTATCTCGGGGTCATGCAGCGCATCGTCCGCTGGGTCGGCGGCGCGATCGGCTGGATCACCGGCATCGGCCGGGTCGAATCGCTGTCCGCGGCGGCGAACATCTTCGTCGGCCAGAGCGAGTCGCCGCTGGTCGTGCGGCCCTATCTCGCCGGGCTGACGCCGGCGCAGCTGTTCACGGTGATGACGGTCGGCATGGCGGGCGTGGCGGGAACGATCCTGCTCGCCTACGCCCAGCTGCTCGGCGCCCAGGCGCTGCCCTTCCTGCTCGCGGCCGCGTTCATGTCCGCGCCGGGCGGCATCCTCATGGCCAAGATCATGCAGCCGGACGAACCGCCGGCGGACGAGCTGCCGCTCGAAGGCGCCGCGCCGGCGCCCGAGCAGGTCGACGTCGCCGAAACATTCGAAGAGGGCGAGCGGCCGGCCAATATCATCATGGCCGCCGCCCAGGGCGCACAGACCGGCGTGCGGCTGGCCGTGGCCGTCGGAGCGATGGTGCTCGCCTTCGTCGCCCTGGTCGCCCTCGCCAACGGGCTGCTCACCGGCATCGGCAACTGGTTCCACGTGAAGGATCTCAGCTTCCAGGCGATCGTCGGCGCCGTGTTCAAGCCGATCATGTTCCTGATCGGCATCCCCTGGAACGAGGCCGGCGCCGCGGGCGGGCTGTTCGGCACGAAGGTCGTCCTCAACGAGTTCGTCGCCTTCATCGACCTCGGCAACCCGGCGAGCCCGGCCGCGGTGCTGAGTCCGCGCAGCCGCGCCATCGTCACCTTCGCGCTGTGCGGCTTCGCCAATTTCAGCTCGATCGCGATCCAGATGGCGGTGACCGGCGGCCTCGCCCCGAGCCAGCGGCCGGTCATCGCCCGCCTCGGCATCAAGGCGCTGATCGCCGGCTCGCTCGCCAACCTGATGAGCGCGGCGCTCGCGGGATTGCTTCTCCCGGGTTGAGCGCCGCAGCTTCCGGCTCTAAGCCCGCGCGCTTTCGATTCGGACGCGGCCGCAGCGATTGGCGGCACCACCCCCTTTTGCAGTAGAATGAAGCCATGAACGATCTCGTCACCCCCAAGCGCGTCTTCCATCCCGCCCGCGAGGATGCGGAAGTCGCCAACCGCCCGACCGAGGCGCCGCAGACCCAGCACGCCGCCTACCGCCTCGCCTTCCAGGACATGGACTTCCTGTTGCGCGAGGACTTGAGGCCGGTCCGCTTCCAGCTCGAGCTGCTGAAGCCCGAGCTGCTGCTGGACGAGGCGAATATCGAATCGACTTTCGTCTTCTACGGCTCGGCCCGGATTCCCGAGCCGGACAAGGCCGAGGCGCTGATCGCCAATGCCGCCACCGACTATCAGCGCCTCGTCGCCGAGCGGCTCCGCGCAAAGGCGAAATATTATGACGAGGCGCGGCGCCTCGCCCGGATCGTCAGCCGCGTCGAGCCGACCGACGACGGCAAGCGCCAGTTCGTCGTCTGCTCGGGCGGCGGGCCGTCCATCATGGAAGCGGCGAATCGCGGCGCCTGCGACGAGGGACAGGAATCGGTCGGCCTCAACATCGTGCTCCGCCACGAGCAGATGCCGAACCCCTATGTGACGCCGGCCCTGTCCTTCCAGTTCCACTATTTCGCGCTGAGGAAGATGCACTTCCTGCTCCGCGCCCGCGCCGTCGCGGTCTTCCCCGGCGGCTACGGCACGTTCGACGAGATGTTCGAGCTGCTGACCCTCATCCAGACGGGCAAGGTGAAGCCGCTCCCGATCGTCCTGTTCGGCCGCGAATTCTGGGAGCGGGTGGTGAACTGGGAGGCGCTGGCCGAGGAGGGCGTGATCAACCTCGACGACCTCGACCTGTTCAAGTTCGTCGAAAGCGCCGAGGAGGCGTGGGACCATGTCCGCGCCTACTGGTCCGAGCAGGGCGAGACCCTGGTCGCCGCCTGATCCGCATTTGCCCTTAGTTGGCTTCGAGGAGCCGGAGGTCTAAACCCGCCTTATGGACATGCCCACCACCCGCAAGGTCGCCTCGGTCTCGTTGAAGGCGTCGGAGACCGACCCCGAAGGCTTCGCCGAGGAGCTTGGCACCTCGTTCGAACGCTACGGCTTCGCGATCATCGCCGACCACGGCATTCCCGCCGACCTCATCGCGCGGGCGGAGGAGAAGGCGAAGGCCTTCTTCGCGCTGCCGGAAGACGTGAAGCGCGGCTACAAGATCGAGGGCGGGGGCGGCGCGCGCGGCTACACGCCGTTCGGCATCGAGACCGCCAAGGGCGCGACCGCCTACGACCTCAAGGAATTCTGGCACGTCGGCCGCGAGCTGCCGCCGGGCCACCCTTATGCCGAGGTGATGGCGCCCAACGTCTGGCCGGAGGAGGTGCAGTCGTTCCGCGACACCTTCCTCGAGCTGTTCGCCGCCTTCGACACGGCCGGCCTCCGGATCCTCGCGGCGATCGCCCGCCACCTCGGCCTGCCGCAGGATTATTTCGTGGACCCGGTGAAGGACGGCAATTCGGTCCTCCGGCTGCTCCATTATCCGCCGATTCCGGGCGACGGGCCGAACGTCCGCGCCGGCGCGCACGAGGACATCAATACCATCACCCTGCTGCTCGGCGCCGAGGAAGCGGGGCTCCAGCTGCTCGACCGCGACGGCAACTGGCTGCCGGTGACGCCGAACGAGGGCGAGCTCGCGGTCAATATCGGCGACATGCTCCAGCGCCTCACCAACAACGTGCTGCGCTCGACCACCCACCGGGTCGTCAACCCGCCGCCCGAGCGGCGCGGGATGTCGCGCTACTCGATGCCCTTCTTCCTCCACTTCCGGCCGGACTTCCTGATCGAGACGCTGCCGAGCTGCATCACGCCCGAGCGGCCGAACCTCTACCCTGAGCCGATCACGGCCCACGACTACCTCCTGGAGCGGCTCAGGGAGATCAAATTGGTCTAAAGCTCCTCCCCGGGACGGGGAGGGGCTTTAGCCCGCATCCTTCAAATTGGCCGGACCGAAGCCGTGCGGGATGAGGTCGGAAATGCGGTCCACCCGCGTCTCGGTCCCGTCCCCGTTCGCCGAGATCACCTCCACATCCGTCCCGGCCAGCTGCGCCGCCTCGAGGATCGACTGGCGGCAGCCGCCGCAGGAGGTGACGACCGAATCGCCTCTCAACTCGGCGCCGAGGACGTGGCCGCCGGCGACGGCGATGCGCGCGATCTTGTCGAGGCCGAACGCCGCCTGCGCGGCGGTCAACGCGGCGATCTCGCCGCAGACGCCGAGCCGGTAGCAGGCATTCTCCATGTTCGCCCCGACGGCCACCTCGCCATCGATCGATTCGATCGCGCAGCCGACGGAGAAGCGGGAATAAGGGGCGTAGGCGCGGAGCGCCGCCGCGCGGGCGCGTTCGACGAGGGAAGGGATGTCGCTCATCGCGCCGTCATAGCCCCGCAATAGCGAAAGCGTAACTGGCGCCGCGCGCCGTTGCCGCTAGGGTGCGCCGCGCCCGCCGGCGCGATTCGGGGCCGTGCCGCCGCGGGCGCGTGGTCCGTTCGTTCGTGAGGAGCCCGTTCGATGTCCCGCCTGCCCGCCCTCCTCGCCGCCGCCGCGGTCCTCTCCAGCCTTGCCGTGCCCGCGCCGGCGCTCGCCTGGGGCCGCACCGGCCACCGCGTCATCGCCGCCATTGCCAGCGAGAATGTGAGCGGCCTCACCCGCGCCAACATCCGCGCCATCCTCGGCACCGAAAGCCTGGACGAGGCTGCGACCTGGCCGGACGAGATGCGCTCCGACCCCGATCCCTTCTGGCAGAAGACCGCGACGCCCTGGCATTATGTCACCGTCGCCGGCCACGAATATGACGTCGCGCCGCCCGAGGGCGACGCGTTGACGGCGCTACGCCGCTTCACCGCCGTGTTGCGGGACCCGGCGGCGTCCCTCAAGGACCGCCAGCTGGCGCTGCGCTTCGTCGTTCACCTCGTCGGCGACCTCCACCAGCCGCTCCATGCCGGCAACGGCACCGACAAGGGCGGCAACGAGGTCAAGGTGACGTTCGACGGGCGCCCGACCAACCTCCATTCGGTGTGGGACTCGGGGCTGGTCGACGAGGAGCAATTGTCGTTCAGCGAATATGCGGCGCGGCTGGAGCGCCGGACGACGCCCGAGGAGGTCGTCGCCTGGTGGGACGCGGACCCCCGCGACTGGGTGCGCGAGAGCGCGACGATCCGCGACACGATCTACCCGAAGGATCCGAAGCTCGGCTGGGATTATTCCTTCCGCATGCAGCCGATCGTGAAGCGCCGCCTCGCCCAGGGCGGCGTCAGGCTGGCGGCCTATCTCGACTGGGTCTTCGCCAAGGCGCAGGCGCCCGAGGCGGGGCCGCAAAGGACGCGGCGGCACGGATAGTTCCGCGCTCGGGGACAGTCTATCTGACTGTCCCCCGTTAGGCGGCCGTAGCGGGGACAGCCAATAGGCTGTCCCCGATCGTTCGAGTTCACCTGAACGGCGGCTCGTCGAAGCTGCGGAGCTTGCGCGAGTGGAGGTTGGCGCCGTCTTCCTTGAGGAGCCGGAGCGCCTCGATGCCGATCCTGAGGTGCTGGCTGATCGCCCGCTCGTAGAAGGCGTTCGCCTGGCCGGGCAGCTTGATCTCGCCGTGGAGCGGCTTGTCGGAGACGCACAGCAAGGTGCCGTAGGGAACGCGGAAGCGATAGCCTTGGGCGGCGACGGTCGCCGATTCCATGTCGATGGCGACGGCGCGCGACTGGTTGAAGCGCACCGCCGACTGGCTGTAGCGCAGCTCCCAGTTGCGGTCGTCCGTGGTGACGACCGTGCCGGTGCGCAGCCGGCGCTTGAGGCTCTGCGGCTCCTCGCCGGTCACCTGTGCGGCGGCGTCGAACAGCGCCTGCTGGACCTCGGCGATGGCCGGCAGCGGGATCTCGGTCGGCAGCACGTCGTCCAGGACATGGTCGTCGCGCAGATAGGCATGGGCGAGGACATAGTCGCCGATCGTCTGGCTCGGCCTCAGGCCGCCGCAATGGCCGATCATCAGCCATGCCTCGGGCCGCATCACGGCGAGATGGTCGCACACCGTCTTCGCGTTGGAGGGGCCGACGCCGATATTGACGAGCGTGATCCCGCCGCCATTCGGCGCGATGAGGTGGTAAGCCGGCATCTGGTGCCGGCGCCAGCCGCCTTCCGTGACCTTGGCGACCGCGTCCGGCGTGTCGGCGGTGACGAACACCCCGCCGGCGGCGGAGAGGGCTTCATAGGGGCTTCCCTCGCGTTGCAGCTCCTCGACCGACCAGCGCACGAACTCGTCGACGTACCGGACGTAATTGGTGAACAGCAGGTAGCGCTGGGTATGCTCGGAGGGCGTGCCCGTATAGTGGCGGAGGCGCGCGAGACTGAAATCGACCCGCGGCCCGTCGAACAGCGACAGCGGGCGGCTCGGCCGCAGCGCGTGGTCCCACGTTCCGTCGGCGATCTCGTCGCCGATATGGGCGAGCTCGGTGGTCGGGAACCAGCGGCCGAGATCGGCGGCAAGGGCACCGTCGAGGCGCAGGTCGTCGGTGCCGTCGAGCACATAGGGATAGGGGATCTCGCTCGCGGAGCGGCCGACCGACAGCTCGACGTCGTAATCGCAGGTGAGCAGCTCGAGCTGCTCGGTCAGGTATTTCCGGAACAGGCGCGGCTTGGCGATGCTCGTCGCGTAGCGGCCGGGACGGTTGAGGCGGCCGTAGGCGCGGGTCGGGAAAGCCGTCGGCGTCAGGTTGCGATAGTCGACGCGCAGCTCGGGATAGGCGAACAAGCCCTTGGCCCGCGCCTGCGGATCGGGGCGGACGCCCTCGCTCAGGTAGCGGGCGAGCGCCGTGCGGAGGGCGGCGGTCGACTCTTCGGCGATGCTCGCCAGCTGGTCGATCAGGGCGGGAATGTCGTGGCGGCTGCTCATCGCGCGGCCTCGCCGCGGCCGGGGCCGGCGCGGCGCCGGCGGGGGGTCTCGTTCCTTGTCATCCCGGCTCCTTAAGCGAGATGGGGCCGACCCGGAAGCGTCGGCGGGCCGGCGCAACCGTGGCGAATCGGCAACGGTGCCGCGAGAAATGTCGCGCTCATCTTCGACTCGTCGGCTGGTTCAGGCGCCGCACCTTGGTGCGATGGCGCGGCTCGGCTATCGGAGACGAGAAGCGATTCTTGCGGGGGAGCGCTTCCATAACAGCATCGGTCAGGAATCCCGGCCGCCGTCGCGCGGACGTTCTTCCGGACGAAACACGATTGCAACACAGCTGGTGCAGGGCGTCCCGCGACGTCCAGGCAAGGGGTTGAGGCAAAATGAAAAAGTTCACACTTCTGTGCGCGACGAGCGCGCTCGTCATTCCGGGTGCCGCCTTCGCGCAGTCGACCGGCACGGCGGAAATGGAAAAGGACGCCATCGTCATCACCGGGACGCGCACGAAGTCGGTGGGCGGCGTCGAGGTTCCCCCGACCACCAAGACCCGCGAAGTGCTGAACTCCGAGTTCATCCAGCGCCAGGTTCCCGGCCAGTCGATCAACGAGGTGATCAACCAGCTGCCGGGCGTCAGCTTCACCAACAACGACCCGTTCGGCTCGGCCGGCGGCTCGCTGATCATCCGCGGCTTCGACAACAGCCGCATCGCCGAGACGTTCGACGGCATGCCCCTCAACGACACCGGCAACTACGCGATCTTCTCGAACCAGATGCTCGATTCCGAGCTGATCGAGCAGGTCAACGTCAGCCTCGGCTCGACCGACGTCGACAGCCCGACCGCCGCGGCGACGGGCAGCACCGTGAACTACCGTTCGCGTCGTCCGTACGAGCAGTTCACCGCCCGCATCCAGGGCTCCTACGGCTGGTTCGACGGCGGCGACTATTTCCGCACCTTCGGCGTCGTCGACACCGGCAACCTGACCTCGTTCGGCACCCGCGCCTGGGGTTCGGCGAGCATGGCCACCAACGACAACGTCTACGGTCACCGCGGCAAGATCTACAAGCAGCAGTACAATGCGGTGCTCTACCAGCCGCTCGCCCACAATGGCGACTTCATCATGCTGGGCGTCCACTACAACCAGAACCGCAACAACTTCTTCGGCTCGATCCCGCTGCGGACCGATCCGTTCACGGTCGTCGGCTGCGACCCGAGCAAGACGACCTGCGTCGCCCGCGTAGTCGGCTCGGACACCAGCAACCGGTTCCCGCTGACCAAGGCGGAGCGCAACTACACGGTCGCGCGCTGCACCATCAATACCGTGGCGCGGCCCGGCCTGGCCGACGCGGCCAATGGCTGCGGCAGCGCCTTCGAGGAGCGCCTGAACCCGTCCGACACCGGCAACGTGCGCGCCCAGTCGCGCTTCACGCTGGCGGACCATCTCGTCCTTACCATCGACCCGAGCTTCCAGTGGGTGAAGGCGAATGGCGGCGGCACTGTCGTCGCCCAGGAAGGCCTGCGCGACGTCAATCCGGCGGGCGGCACCGCCACGCCGAACCAGTGCGTCGCGGCGACCCCGCCGGCGAACACGAGCTGCCAGATCGGCTATCTCGGCGGCACGCCCTATTTCGGCCGTGACCTCAACGGCGATGGCGACCGGCTCGACACCGTCCGCCTGCTCGCGCCGAGCCAGACCCGCACCAACCGCTGGGGCGTCAACGCGTCGCTGCGCTACGACATCACCGAGACGCAGACGGTCCGCGTCATCGCATCCTACGACCGCGGCCTGCACCGCCAGACCGGCGAGACCGGCCTCCTGGAGATTAACGGCGAGCCGTTCCAGGCCTTCCCGGTCAACGATCCGGTCATCGCCGCCAACGGCGACGTGCTGGAGAAGCGCGATCGTAAGTCGATCGCCATCCTCGAGCAGGTCGGCGCCGAATATCGCGGCGAGTTCTTCGACCGTCGCCTGACCGTCAACCTCGGCGTTCGCGCTCCGCACTTCATTCGCGACCTCACCAACAATTGCCTCACCTCGAGCGCGAGCGGCTTCGTCGAGTGCTTCGGCCAGAACAGCGCCGGCCTCGCCGCCTACCAGCAGTTCAACCCGACGGTGAAGGTCGCCGGCGTCGACCAGCCGGTCCAGGGCCCGCAGCACCGCCGCCTTACCTACAATGCGGTCCTGCCCAACGTCGGCCTGCTGTTCGATCTCGGCAACAATGCGTCGATCTTCGCGAACTATTCGCGCGGCCTGCAGGTGCCGAGCACCGACAATCTCTACAACAACTTCTTCTTCGCCATCAGCAATCCGCGCGCGAAGCCGAAGCCGGAGACCACCGACAACTTCGACATCGGCGCGCGCTACCGGTCGAGCAAGCTGATCGCCCAGGCCTCCTTCTGGTACACGATCTTCCAGAACCGGCTGGCTTCGGCCTACGACCCCGACCTCGACCAGAACGTGTTCCGGAACCTCGGCACCGTCCACAAGTACGGCGTCGACGCGAGCATGTCGTACCAGGTGATCCCGCAGCTCCAGTTCTACGTCTACGGCTCGTATCTCTGGTCGCGGATCCAGAGCAACGTCGCCGCCGGCGAGTGCAACGGGACTCTGGTAAGCCCCACCTGCCCGGCCGGCACCGCCGCGGGCACGCCGATCTACGCGTTGACCCAGGGGCACCGGGAATCGGGCGCTCCGGTCTACACGTTCGGCGCCGCCGTCCAGGCCAATCTCGGCCCGCTCGAGCTGCGCCTGCAGGCGAAGCGCACCGGCCCGCGCTACGTCAACGACATCAACCAGCCGCTCATCCTGTGCAGCGCGGCGTTCCAGAACGTCCTCGACTGCCCGTCGACGGCGACGAAGGTGCAGGTCTACGGCGCGAAGACCCCGGCCTACACCACGGTCGACCTCGGCGCGCGTCTGCCGATGGGCTGGGCCGGTCTCAACAACGGGACCTACCTCCAGTTCAACGTGACCAACGTGTTCGACAAGCTCTACGTCGGCAATTTCGGCGGCCAGCTGCTCAACACCAGCGTCCCGTTCGTCCAGATCGGCGCCCCCCGGGCGTTCGTCCTGACGCTCAACATCGCGACCCGCTAAGGATCGCCTGACGAGACGGGGAGGGCGTCGCGGCGCAGCCGCGGCGCCCTTCCTCGTCTCAGCCGCCTGTCGTGCCGCCGGCGGCGTCGTCGTCCGCCGATGCTTGAGATGGCGACGGCATTTGCCTACTCCGCAAAATTGAACGCGGGAGACGCACGATCGCCAAACGGGACGACACGTCGAACCTCATGTGGGGCGGCCGCTTCGCCGGCGGCCCCTCGGCGCTGATGCGCGAGATCAACGCCTCGATCGGCTTCGACAAAAGGCTATGGCGGCAGGACATCGCCGCCAGCCTCGCCCATGTCGCGATGCTCGAGACGCAGGGCATCGTGTCCGAGGAGGACGAGAGCGCGATCGCCGAGGGTCTCGAGCGGATCGAGGACGAGTACTGCCTCAAAGGCGTGCCCGAGGATCCGGCGCTCGAGGACATCCACATGCATGTCGAGGCGCGGCTGGCCGAGCTTATCGGACCCGCCGCCGGCCGCCTCCACACGGCCCGCTCGCGCAACGACCAGGTCGCGACTGACTTCAAGCTCTGGGTCCGCGATTCCATCGACGAGGTGGACCGCGCGCTCAACGCCTTCCAGCGCGTGCTCGTCGCCCGCGCGGAGGAGCATGCCGAGAGCGTGATGCCCGGCTTCACCCATCTCCAGACGGCGCAGCCGGTGACGCTCGGCCACCATCTCATGGCCTATTACGAAATGCTGCGGCGCGACCGGTCGCGCTTCGCGGATGCGCGCGCGCGGCTCAACCAATGCCCGCTCGGCGCCGCCGCGCTCGCCGGGACGGGCTTTCCGATCGACCGCGAGGCGACGGCAGCCGCGCTCGGCTTCGACGGCCCGACGGCGAACTCGCTGGACAGCGTCTCGGACCGCGATTTCGCCCTCGATTATCTGATGGCGGCGACGCAATGCGTCCTCCATCTGTCACGGCTCGCCGAAGAGCTGATCGTCTGGGCGAGCCAGCCCTTCGGCTTCGTCCGGCTGCCGGACGCCTTTTCGACGGGTTCGTCGATCATGCCGCAGAAGCGTAATCCCGACGCGGCCGAGCTGGTCCGCGGCCATGCGGGCCGCATCGCCGGGGCGATGGTGTCGCTCACCATGACGATGAAGGGCCTGCCGCTCGCTTATTCGAAGGACATGCAGGACGACAAGCCGCCGGTGTTCGAGGCCCACGACCTGCTGATGCTGTCGCTCCAGGCGCTGGCCGGCATGGTCGAGGCGACGGACTTCGACACCGGCCGGATGCGCGCCGCGGCCGAAGCGGGCTTCGCCACCGCCACCGACCTCGCCGACTGGCTGGTGCGCGAGGCGAACGTTCCCTTCCGCGAGGCCCACCACATTACCGGCCGCGCCGTGAAGGCCGCCGAGGAACGCGGTTGCGCCCTGGCCGACCTCTCCGACGCGGTGCTGGGCGAGATCGACCCGCGCCTCGACGCACGCGTCCGCGCCGTCCTCACCGTCGACGCCTCGGTCCGCAGCCGCACCAGCTACGGCGGGACCGCCCCGGGACGGGTGCGCGAGCAGATCAAGCGGGCGAAGAAAGCGCTCGCCGGCTGATTTCAACCGGATATCGGGGCGCTGGGGCAGCATCGAGCCGGCCTCGCGGGTTCAATGAACGCATCGACGAGCCCTAGAGCATTCTGCATTTAGATGGATGCATATCCGGCGTTGGCGATGTAGTTGGCGCATTCGTCTGGTGTGAAGCGGTCGAGGAGGGAGCCGAT
>JAFAZW010000050.1 GCA_019239415.1 Alphaproteobacteria bacterium | reverse complement strand
CCGAGGATGGCGAGCATCAGCCACTGGCGCGGCGCGACGCCGAACCCCTTCTTGTCGTCGGCGATCAACCAGCCGGCCATCGCCATCAGGGTGACGATCAGCGACAGCGGGATGGAGTTGAGCAGGAAGTAGGACAGGTGCTGTGGCGCGACGATGTCGACATAGGCATAAGCGAGCACGAACAGGAACGGCCGCCGGAAGCCGAGGCCGAGCAAGGCGACGAGGAAGCCGACGAAGGCGAGGTCACGCACCGCTTGGCGCCTTCCCGAACGGCCGCCGCGCCTTCGCCTGCGCCGCGGGCGGCGGCGCGGCGCTCGCATCGTCCAGATCCGCCCGCCGCACCAGCCGCCACGCCGCGAGCAGCAGCAGGCCGTGGCTCAGCGCAAGCGCGAAATTGTCGATCATTGCGGCGCCATCTCCTCGCCCGCGGCCTACACGTGCGCGGTTGACGCGCCGTTAAGCGCTGGCGTGGCCGCGGAGAAACCCGTCGTCCCGGCGAAAGCCGGGACCTCCACGAGGAAAGGCGCGGCGCGGGTCTCGCGGAGATCCCGGCTTCCGCCGGGATGACGTTCAACCAGTGTCTCGCGGCCGCCGGTTGACGGCCCGTTAAGCCTCGCGTGGCACAAGCCTCGGGCGATGCGGATCCTCCACGTCCTCGACCACGGCCTGCCGCTCCACAGCGGCTACACCTTCCGCACCCGCGCCATCGTCACGGCGCAGCAGGCGCGCGGGCTGGAGGTCGCCTGCCTCACCGGACCCCGCCAGGGCGCGACGGCGGCGCCATGCGAGACGATCGACGGCATTACCTTCCACCGCACGGCGCCGCCGCCGCCCGCGCCCTCCCCGCTGCGGGAGTGGCGCGAGATCAAGGCGCTCGAAGCCCGGCTCGGCGCGGTGGTGCGCGACTGGCGGCCCGACCAGCTCCACGTCCATTCGCCGGTGCTGAACGCGCTCGCCGCGCTTGCCGTCGCGCGGCGCGAGGGGCTGCCCCTGCTCTACGAGATCCGCGCCTTCTGGGAGGATGCCGCCGTCGGCAACGGGACCGGCCGCGAGGGCTCGCCCCGCTACCGCGCCACCCGCGCGCTGGAGACCTGGGCCGCCCGCCGCGCCGACGCGGTCGCCGTCATCTGCGAGGGCCTGCGCCGCGATCTCGCGGCCCGCGGCATCCCGTCCGAAAAGATCCTCGTCGCCCCGAACGGGGTCGACATGAGCCTGTTCGGGAGCCCGCTCGGCCCGGACCGCGACCTCGCCCGCCGCCTCGGCCTCGACGGCGCGGACGTCGTCGGCTTCATCGGCTCCTTCTACGATTACGAAGGGCTCGACGATCTCGTCGCCGCCATGCCGCTGCTCCTCGCCACGCGCCCCCGCGCCCACCTGCTCCTCGTCGGCGGCGGGCCCGTCGAGGCGGCGCTGAAGGCCCGGGCCGCGGCCTCGCCGGCGCGGGGGCGGATCCACTTCGTCGGCCGCGTGCCGCACCATGCGGTCGACCTCTATTACAGCCTCATCGACATCCTCGCCTACCCGCGCAAGGCGATGCGCCTCACCGAGCTGGTGACGCCGCTGAAGCCGCTGGAGGCGATGGCCCAGCGCAAGCTCGTCGTCGCCTCCAACGTCGGCGGCCATCGCGAGCTGATCGAAGACGGCGTCACCGGCACGCTCTTCCCGGCGGGCGACCCCGCCGCCCTCGCCCAGGCGCTCGACCGGCTCTTCGCCAATCGTGCCCGCTGGGACGAGCGCCGCGACCGCGCTCGCCGCTTCGTCGAGCGCGATCGTAACTGGTCGTCAAATATTTCCAGGTACATGCCGGCATACCAGAGGCTGACGGGCAAGACCTTATGAGCAAAAGGCGCACCACGGGGAGCGCGATCGACGCCGGCGTCAGCCTGCTCGCCGCCGGCTCGGCCGCGTTCGTCCTCTACGCCATGCCGGAGGCGGTACTGGCGCGGATCTTCGCCGCCTGCGGCCTCGCGAGCTTCTCCCCCAGGTTCCAGCCGCCCTTCGGCGCCGCGCTGCGCGTCGGGCTGGTGGCGCTGGGTGCGCTCGTGATCCTCGCCTTCGTCTGGTCGCTGATGAAGGCGCTCGACCGCGCGCCCGCGGCCGCCGCGGCCGCCGGCGATCCGGTTCGCCTCCCCGAGGCCGAGCCGGACGCCCCGCGCCTGCGCAAGGCGGACGCGCATCCCGACGCCCCGCCGCGCCGCCCGCTCCTCGCCGGCCGCGATCTCGGCGAACCGCTCGACCTCGACCCGGCCGACGCCCTCCCACAGGAAGCGGACGAAGCGGCCGAGGCCGACGAAGAGTTCGTGCCCGTGCCGGAGCCGGCTGCCCCCGCTGCCGAGCCGGTTGCGGCCGTCCCGTCCTTCCTCATCCCGCAGGAGGAGGAGGAGGAGGAGGAGGAGACGGATGAGCCCGCGGCGGAGCATGCGTACGAGGCACCTCACGAAGCGTCCCCCGAGCCGGCGCCCGAAGCGGAGAGCATCGTCGCGCTGATGCACCGTTTCGAGAGCGGCCTCGTCCGCAAGAAGCAGGCGCTTGCCGACCGGACCGCGGTCGAGCCGGTGCCCCCGCCGCCGGCCCCGCCGCCGCTCGCCGCGTCGGTGCCGACCGCCGCGCCCGAGCCGCAGCCCGCCGGCCCCGCCCCGGTGGGCCACCGCCTCCGCAGCGCCATCGCCGACCTCCAGAAGGTCGCGGGTCGCTGAGGCTCTCGACGCGCCGCCCATTCAATCGTCTTCCACGGTCAGCGCCTCGATCCTGAGGCGGGCGCAGCCCCGCCGCCGCTCTTCGGCGACGAGCGCGATGTCGGCGACGATGTGGCCCGCGAGCGCGAACTCCGCCGCGTCGAGCCCCGCGACGAACCGCGCGGCGGCGGCCTCCGCCCCGTCGCCTTCGAGCCGCAAGGCGAGCTCGTGCCGCGCCCCGGCGAAGGTGACGCTCGCCCACCGGCGGCTGCGCACCTCTTCGACGACGAGCGCACCCGCACCTTCGAGCATCGCCCGTAGCGCCCGCAGCAGCGCCGTGCCCGCATCGCCCACCGGTGCCCTCACGGCCTGAGAGCGGTTTCCGCCCGGTCGAGCCAGGCGGCGATCCGCCGCTCCGTCGCCCGCCTCAATTCGCGGCCGCGGCGCAGGTCGTGGACCAGCTTCGGGTCCCGCGCCGCCAACCGGCCGAAGCGGGTCGCAGAGATGCGGGCGCGTTTGAGATAGGCTTCGATGCGGGGCAAAAGCGACATCCATCCTGCTCCTCCAGCGAATCGGTGTTCAACGTCTGTTCCGAGTCATGGCAGGTGATTTCCTACTTGTCTAGGAAAAATCCTAGAGCTAAGGAAATCGACATGGATGCCGATCCGCGCACGGTGCTGGAGGGCCTCATCCGCGAGGGGCGGGAGGATTATACCGCGCTGTCCCGGCTGATCGGCCGCAATGCTGCGTACATCCAGCAGTTCATCAAGCGCGGCACACCGCGCCGCCTCGCCGAGGAGGACCGGCGCCGACTCGCCCGCTATTTCGGGATCGACGAGGCGTTGCTCGGCGGCCCGGGCTTGCCGCCTGCGGGGCCGGGCGAGGCGCTGGTCCCGATCCCCCGGCTCGACGTCCGCGCCTCGGCCGGCGGCGGCGCCGCCGATCCGTCGGAGCGGGCGCTGGGGCGGATCGGCTTCGATCCCGCCTGGCTGCGCCGCCTCGGTGTCGCGCCCGCCACCGCCGCCCTGATCCGGGTCGACGGCGATTCGATGGCGCCGACCCTTTCCGACGGCGACGAGATCCTCGTCGACCGCGCCGTCCGGCGCCTGCGCGACGGGCTCTGGGTCCTCCGCCTCGAGGGCGCATTGCTGGTCAAGCGCGTCGCCGTCCGCCCCGACGGCGGCCGCGTCTCGGTGCTCAGCGACAATAACGCTTATCCCGGCTGGCCGGACTGCGACCCCGCCGCGGTCGACGTGGTCGGCCGGGTGGTGTGGGTGGGACGGCGCCTCTAAGGCCGTCCGGGCCCCGGCAGCGCTACCGGTCGACCACCCAGACCAGCAGCGCGAGCAGCACGCCGGCCCCCAGCCCGACCAGGAAGCCGATGCTGGGCTGGTGCAGCGCCACGCCCGCGACCGTGCCGGCGAGGATGCTCAGCGCCAGGATGAAGCCGCCGGCCTGCTTGTATCTGCCTGTGCTCATGCCGCGGCCATGACAGAGGCGGGTGCTTTTGTCAGGCGTTAACCGTCCCCGTTGGTCGGTTTGGCAACGCAAGGACGCTAGCACGCGCAGCGGGAAGGGAAGGGAGCTCAAGCATTGCGCCACGACGTTCATCTCGGCGGCCGGGAAGCCCTGGCCGACGCGTCCGATCTCATCGCCCGGTTCGGCGAGCACGCGCCTTCGGAGGCGGCGATCCGGGCGCATCGCAGCCGCGTGGTCGGCAATTTCGTCCACTTCTGCCGCTGGCGCGAAGTCGAGCGGATGATCGCGATGCTGCGCGACGAGGCCGTCAGCGGCGCCGTGCATTAGGGCCCAGACGCTGGCGCTGGTTTGCAAGAGGTTACCGCCCGCTCAGGGGTTCGTTAACGCGGCCCGACTAGAATCGGCCGCTCCGAAGCGGGAGACGAGGCGGCCCATGGGTTCGCGAAGCGGCGGCATTGGAGACACGGAGCGCCGGGCGGAGCGCCGCTCGCTGGACGAGCCGGCGCGGCTGCGCCCGAACAGCTGGAGCAGCGTCGAGGTTCGCCTGGCGGACATTTCCGAGCTTGGCTTCCGCGCCAGTTGCGAGGCGCGGCTCCAGGTCGGCGGCGCGGTCAGCCTGGAGGTGCCCGGCGTCGGCCCGGTCGACGCGCAGGTCGAGTGGCAGCGCGGCGGCGAGTTCGGCGCCCGCTTCCTCGCCCCCCTCGCGCTCGACCGCTGCGGCTGGCCCGTCGGCGAGGGGAACGCCACGCTTGCGAGCCTGCTCTATCAGCGCGCCGGAGCCCATCAGGTCGGCCGGCGCAGCGCCGACGCCGCGTTGCGGCGCCGCATCCTGTCGGCCTTGCCGGTGCGGCGCGGCGGGGCCGCGGCATGAGGCCGCGCGCCGGCGGGAGAATATCTTAACCGGGATCGGGCACAGGCACGTGTGCCGGCGCGACGGGCGCGGGCGGGCGAAGGGGTCGTGGCGGAGATGCGCAAGGGTCGGTTTGCCGGCTTGGCGGGCGATGGCGACGGGGGCGTTGTCACGCCGTCGCTCGTCCGCCTCCTGCTGTTCGACCTCACCGCCCCGGCGCGCGAGCGCGATGCCCGGTTCGCCGACGAGCGGGCGGCATTTCTGCTGGCGTCCCTGCCGATCGCCTTGTGCTTCCACCTGCTCTGGGCCGTGCTGCTCGCCGCGATCCTGTGGCGCGAGACCGGCAGCTTCGGCGGCGCGCCCGTCGTCGCCTGTCTCGCGGCCTGCCTCGCCGGCGACGCCGTCCTGCCCCGGCTTGTCAGCCCGTCCCGCGGCAGCGCCCGGCGGGCGATGCTCGGCCTCGCCGTCCACGGCATCCTCACCGGCCTGCTCTGGGTGGGCGTCGCCGCCGCGATCGAGGCGCGGTTCGCCGGCGCACCCCCGCTCGCCGTCCGGGCGCTCGTCATCGCCGGCGCCGGCGCGGCGATTCCGATCGTGTTCGCGGCGCCTTGCCTCCTCCTCCTCACCTGCCTCGCCACCTTCGCCGCGGCGGCTCTGCTCGGCTCCGAGCCGATGCTGCTGTCGATCGGCGGCGGCCTTACGGTGCTGTTCGCGGCGCTGAGCCTGTTCCGGACGCGCGAGCAGCTCGTCGGCGCCGCCGCGCGGCTGGCGCTCGAAGACGAGGCCCGCAAGGCCCGCCGCTTCGTCGCGGATTTCGAAGCCAGCGGCCGGGGCTGGTTCTGGGAGACCAATGCCGACGGCGCGCTCACCTATGTCTCGGCCGAGCTCGCCCGTCAGCTCGGCGCCGCGGCGGGGGACATTGCCGGCCGCGGCCTCGCCGACGTTCTGCGGCTCGAATCCTCCGGCGGCGACGGGCAGGGGCTCGACTTCCATCTCGCGGCGCGCTTTCCGTTCGAAGAGCTGGTCGTCCGCCCCACCGGCGCCGGCGACACCAGCTGGGCCCTTTCCGGCAAACCGAATTTCGACGCTTACGGCCGTTTCCTCGGCTTCCGCGGCCTCGCCGCCAACTTGACCGCCCGCGAGCGCGAGGAAGCCGAGGCGAGCAAGCTTGCCCGCTACGACAGCCTCACCGGCCTTCCCAACCGCGCCACCATGGCGCGGATGCTCGACGAGGCGCTCGCCAACGCGGCCGAGCGCCGCCGCGGCTGCGCGCTGATGCTGATCGACCTCGACCGGTTCAAGCAGGTCAACGACAGCCTCGGCCACCCCGTCGGCGACCAGCTGCTCAAGCAGGTCGCCGCGCGTCTGCGCGAGGCGCTCGGCGAGGCCGGCCGGGTCGGCCGCCTCGGCGGCGACGAGTTCCAGGCGATCCTCCCCGGCATCGAAGAGGAGGGCACGCTCGCCCGCCATGCCGAACGGATTATCGCTTCGGTCTCCGAGCCCTATACGATCGACGGCCACGCCGTCTCAGTCGGCGCCTCGATCGGCATCGCCGTCGCCCGCCCCGGCAAGGCCTATGCTTCCGCCGTGGTGAAGGAGGCCGATCTCGCCCTCTACGCCGCCAAGGGCGCCGGCCGCGGCACGCATCTTTTCTTCGCCGCCTCGATGCACGCCGATGCCGCGGACCGCCAGATTCTCGAGCGCGACCTCGCCCGCGCGCTCGCCGACGGCGCGCTCGAGCTCCTCTACCAGCCGATCGTCGACACGCTGACCGAGGAGCCGGTCGCCTTCGAGGCGCTGCTGCGCTGGCGGCACCCGACCCGCGGCCTGCTGTTGCCGGAGACGATCGTGCCGGTCGCCAGCGAGTGCGGGCTGATGCCGCGGATCGGCGCCTGGGTGCTGCGCAGCGCGTGCGCGGAGGCCGCGCGCTGGCCGCGCCACCTGCGCCTGTCGGTCAACCTTTCGCCGGCCGAATTCGCCGACCCCGCCCTCGCCGGCCACGTCGCCGGCGCGCTCGCCGCGTCCGGCCTGGAGGCGGAGCGGCTCGAGCTGGAGATCAGCGAGGACGTCTATTTCGCCGACAGCGGCGGCGCGGGGACGGCGGTGCTGGCGCGGCTCCACGGGCTCGGCGTCCGCCTCGCGCTCGACAATTTCGGCACCGGCCGCTCCGGCCTCGGCCATCTGCGCAGCGCGCCGCTCGATGCGATCAAGGTCGACCGCAGCTTTGTCTGCGGCGCCGCCGAGGCCGGCAGCCGCAATGCCGCGATCGTCCGCGCGATCGTCGTGCTCGCGGAGAGCCTCGGCATCGACACGGTGGCCGAGGGAATCGAGACGCTGGAGGACTTCGCCCGCATCCGCCGCCTCGGCTGCGGCCACGCCCAGGGCTTTCTGTTCGGCAGGCCGATGGCGGCCGGCGAGGCCCGCGCGCTCGCGGCCGCGAGCCGCCCGCACGAGGCGGTCGCCGCGTTCAGCCGTCCGCCCCGCCACCGGCTCATCCGCACCGGCACGCTCGAAGTCGGCGGCGAAGCGCTTGCCGTGCGCCTGCGCAACATCTCGGAAGGCGGCGCGATGATCGAATGCGATCGCGAGCTGGCGACGGCGACCCCGGTCAGCCTGGATCTCGACGACGCAGGCAAGCTCGACGCCGAGGTCCGCTGGTCGGCGCGGGGGCAGGTCGGCATGCGCTTCGCCGCGCCCTTCACCCTGTCGCGCCTCGCCCGCCGCGCGGGTCTGCGCGCCGCCCCGAAGGTCGCCGCCCCCGCCTATCGTGATCCGTCGCCCGCCGCGCCGGTCTCCGACACCCGCTCGCCTCTCGTCCGCAAGCGCCGCGGCTAGGGAACCTAGGGCTTCGCCTCCGGCACCACCTCCATCTTCCACGCCTTCGCGTCGACGAGATATTGCCGCGCCGCCTGCTGGACGTCCGCCGCCGTGATGCCCTGATATTCGGCCAACTGGCTGGCGATGGCGCGCGCCGCTTCGGGCCGCGTCTGCACCCGCGCCAGCTGGCCGAGCCACCAGGCATTGCCGGCGCGCTGCCGCATCAGGTTTTCGATGAGCGGCTTCTTGGCGCGCTGCAGCTCGTCCTCGCTCACCGGCCGCTGGCGCAGGTCGGCGGCGATCTGCTGGGCGTCGGCGAGGAAGCGGTCGAGCTTCTCCGGCGGCGCCTCGATCTGCGCGGCCATATAGCCGTAGCCCGGAAAGACCTCGGATGTGCTATGGCCCGACTGCGGGCTGTAAGTGGTCGCCTGCTTCTGGCGGATCTCCTCGATCAGCCGCAGCTGCAGCACCTGTGCAAGCAGGTTGAGCGTGCGGGCCCGCTTCGTGTCGGAGTAGAAGTCCACCGTCGGCCAGGCGATGAAGGCGACGCCCTGGTCCGGCCGTCCGCGATGGGTCTCGCGGACCAGGGTCGGCGCCGGGAAGGCGATGCGGCGGCCGGCGGGGGAGGGGGCGGTGCCATGGCGCGGCGGCAGCGCGCCGAACGTCGCGGCGACCTGCCGTGCCGCCTCCTCGACGGTGACGTCGCCGACCATGACGATCTCGATCGCGCCGTTGGCGAGCATCGGCGCCAGCACCGCCTTGCCGGCCCCGATGCTGCTCTTCTCCATTTCGTCCCGGCTCGGCGTGCGCCAGCGCGGGTCGCCGCTGCGGAGCAGCGCGCCGAGGTCGCGGCTCAGCACGCCGCCTGGAGTCGTCGCGAGCTGGTCGTGGATGGTCGCGGCGAGCGAGCGGGTGCGGTTCCATCCGGTCGGCCGGTACCCGGGGTCGCTCGCATAGGCGGCGAGAACCTGCAGCTCCGTCGCGAGATCCTCGGGGCGGGTCCGTCCGGACAGGGTCAGCGCATCCTCGCCGATCCCGAAGCCGGCGCCGTAGACCCTTGCGGCAAGTGCCTGCTGCAGGTACTCATAGTCGATCCTGCCGAGGCCGCCGAGCGTGAACGCGCCCGAGCGGAAGGCCCAGACGTCCTGCGCCCGCGCCGGCGGCAGGTCGATGAGGCCATTGCCGATCCGCGCCGTCACCAGGATTTCGCCCTTGGCGAAGTCGGTCGGCTTCACGGTGAGCCGCACGCCGTTGGCGAAGCGGATCGCGCTGGCGCCGAGGCCGGGCAGCTCGCGCCGCTCGACGATGCGCCCCGGCGTCCCGAAGCCGGTATAGGGCCACGGCTTGGCCTGCTCGACCGCGGCGGCCGACAGGGCGCTCTTGTGCGCGGTCTCATAGGCCGTGCGCAGCGCCAGCTCGCCGCCGTCGACCGGCGTCGGCGAGCTCAGGTAGAGCAGCGGGCCGCTGCGCGCGAACTGGGCGCGGAACGCCTCGTTGACCTGGGCCAGCGCCAGCCCCTTCACGGTGGCGTCGAACAGCGCCAGATCGTCGGCGGGACTGGTAAAGACCTCCCGGTCGTTCACCGCCTGGACCAGGCCGCCGGCGATTGCCGAGCTCTGACGGGTCGCCGCGCCTTGGGCGGCGGTGGTCAGCCCGGCGCGGAACTCCGTCACTGCGCGATCGAGCTCGGCTTGCGTGAAGCCCGCCCCGACCGCCTGGCGCTGCGCCTGGTCGATCGCCGCCAGGCCCTTCTGCCAGCCGCCCGGCTGCACCGTGGCGGCGAGCTGGACGATGGTGGCGCGGTCCGCCAGTTCCTGCAGGCCGATACCGGCGCCGACGAAGGGCGGATTCGACCCGGATGCGAGGCGCGACAGGCGCCGGTTCAGCATCTGGAAGCCGAGCAGCCGCACCAGCTTCTCCGATTCGAGCGCTGCTGTGTCCGCGCGGAGGTCCGGCGGCCCGACCCAGGCGATGCTGACCTGGTTGGGCACCCCGGCCTCGGTGAACACCCGGGCTTCGGGGCTGCGGTCGCCGATCTTCGAGGCCGCCACTTCCGTCCCGGCGGCGCCGCGGCCCTTCCAGTCGCCGAAGCGGGCCCGAATCTTCGCCTCCATCGCCTCGACGTCGAAGTCGCCGACGGCGACGAGCGTCGCCCGTTCGGGCCGGTAATAGGCGTTGTAGAATTCGACGAAGCGGTCGCGCGGCGCGGTCTTGAGGACGTCGGTCAGGCCGATCGGCAGGCGGTCCGGCAGGATGTCGCCGCGCAGCGCGTAGTGAAGCTGGTCGACGGCGTTGCGGAATCCCGGCGTCGCGCGGACCCTTTCCTCGGAGAGAACGACACCGCGCTCGCCTTCGATCGCCGCCGGGTCGAAGGTCACCTCGCCCGCCGCCTCGCGCAGTAGCAGCAGCGCGGTGTCGACCGTCGCCGTATCGGTCTCCGGCAGGTCGAGCATGTAGACGGTCTGCTCGAACTGCGTCGTCGCGTTCGTGTCGGGCCCGAACTTGAGCCCCGCGCGCTCCAGCCGCTTGATGAACTCGCCCTTCGGCACGTGGGTGGTGCCGTTGAACGCCATATGCTCGATGAAGTGGGCGATGCCGCGCTGGTCCTCCCGCTCATAGAGCGAGCCGACGCCGATCCTGAGGCGCAGCGACGCATTGTGCGGCGGCGTGGCGTTGCGCATGATCGCGTAATGCATACCGTTCGGCAGCACCCCGAACCGCACGCCGGGGTCCGGCCGCAGCGCGGTGACGACGGGGGCTGCCGCCGGTGCGATCGCGACCGGTTGGGCCGCGACAGGCAGTGGAGCGAGGCCGACGGCCAGTGCGACGCCTGCGAACAATGCGATACGTGTCATGGCGAATCTCTCCCGCCGCGCTTCTAGCCCATCGCGTTGGGCCGGCTAGCCTTTTTCGGAGCTGCCGGTGCGACCGTGGATCCAGCACGGGTCCCAGGCGGGCTCCGGCCCGAAGCGGGCGGCGAGGAAGTCGACCAGTGCCCGCACCCTTGCCGTCGTCGCGCGGCTCGGCATCACCGCGTGCAGCCCGCCCTCCTCGAGCGGATAATCGGTGAGCAGCGGTTCGAGCGTCCGCTGCTCGAAGGCCGGGGCGGCGATGAAGCTCGGCAGCACGCAGATGCCGAGCCCGGCGACGGCGGCCGCCCGCAGCATCTCGCCATTGTCCGCGCGCAGCCGGATGTGGCCCTTGCCATGCTCCCAGCCCTTGCCGACGCGGAAGCGCCACGTCTCGTTGGCGTAGAGCAGCATGTCGTGCCCGGCGAGGTCGCGCGGATGCTCCGGTCGGCCCCGCTCGGCCAGATAAGCGGGGCTCGCCACCGCCACCTTGCGCACCGGCGCGATGCGGCGCGCGACGAGGGCGCTGTCGCGCAGCGCGCCGATGCGGATGGCGAGGTCGTAGCCGCCGGCGACGAGGTCGACCGGCCGGTCCTCGAACGAGATGTCGAGCTCGACCCGCGGATGCGCCGCGGCGAATTCCGCGAGCGCGGGGCCCAGGTGCTGGATGCCGAACGAGAGCGGCGCCGACAGGCGGATCGGCCCGGCGATCTGCGTCACCGCCTCGGCGACCACCTCCTCGGCCGCCTCCAGCTCGGTGAGCACGTTCGCCGCGCGCTCGAAATAGGCCTGGCCGACATCGGTCGCGCTGGCGCCCTGGGCGCTGCGGGTCAGCAGCCGCGCGCCCAATTGCGCCTCGAGCCGCGCCACCCGCCGCGACACGATCGACTTCGCCATCCCCATGCGCTCGGCCGCGCGGCTGAAGGCGCCGGTCTCGACGACGCGGACGAAAGCGAGGACGTCGAGCAGATCGACGGCGGAGCGTTCCATATCCAGCAACACCAATATGCGTTGTGCACGGCTACTCGCAACGCTGCTAGGCGCTTATCTGGCTCTTCGCAAGTTCAGTGGAGACGTTCGAAATGGCCAACATCCTCATCGTCGACAGCGCCGCCACCGGTGAAGCCTCGGTGTCGCGCAAGCTCACCCGCGCCCTCGCCGATAGGCTGCAGCGGCGCGACCCGAGCGCGCGCATCGTTCGCCGCGACGTCGGCGCGGCGCCAATTCCGCACCTCACCGAAGCGACGGTGCCGGCGATCCGCGCCGGCCTTGTCGAGAGCCCGGAGGCGGAGCGCGCGCTCGCCCTGTCCGACGAGCTGGTCGCCGAGCTCCAGGCGGCGGACGTCATCGTGCTCGGCGCGCCGATGTACAATTTCGGCATGCCGTCGACGCTGAAAGCCTGGTTCGACCATGTGCTGCGCGCCCGCATCACCTTCCGCTACACCGAGGCCGGCCCCGAGGGTCTGCTCAAGGGCAAGAAGGCGGTGGTGATCGAGGCCCGCGCCGGCCTCTATTCGGAAGGCCCGGCGGCGGCGATGGACAGCCAGGAGCCGCACCTGCGCACCCTGCTCGGCTTCATGGGCATCGACGACGTCCGGTTCGTCCGGGTCGAGAAGCTCGCCTTCGGCCCCGAGGCGGCGGCAGCCGCGATCGAGGAAGCCGTCGCCGCGCTGGAAAGCTTCGCCGAAACGGAATTGCCGCTGGCGGCGTGAATGCGGGGACACGTACCTTTTTGCAAAAGGTCCGTGTCCCTATCTCAACCAAAAGGGAGACACTGCCATGAAGCTCTATTACGCCCCCGCCGCCTGCTCGCAGGCGCCGCACATCGCCGCCCGCGAGGCGGGCCTGCCCATCGAACTCGCCAAGGTCGAGTTCCCCTCGAAGCGCACCGCCGACGGCGAGAGCCTCTACGATGTCAATCCCAAGGGCGCGGTGCCGACGCTGAAGCTCGACGACGGCGACGTGCTCACCGAGAATGCCGTCCTCCTCCAATACATCGCGGACCGCGCGCCGGACTCGGCCATCGCGGTCCCGGCCTCGGGCGCCGAGCGCTACCATTTCCTCGAATGGTTGAACTTCATCGCCACCGAGCTGCACAAGGGCTTCGGCCCGCTGTGGAATCCCGCGACGCCCGAGGAATTCAAGCAGGCGACGCGCGAGGCGCTGGGCAAGAAGTTCGACTATCTCCAGGAGCGGATCGGCGACGGCCCCTACATTCTCGGCGACCGTTTCTCGATCCTCGACGCCTACGCCTTCCCGGTGCTGAACTGGACCCGCTTCCACGGCATCGACATCGCCCGCTGGCCCGGCCTCGCCGCCTACCTCCAGCGCATCGCGGCCCGCCCGGCGGTGCAGGAGACGCTGCGCGCCGAGGGTCTTGTGTAACCAAACTCCCCTCCCTGGAAGGGAGGGGGCGGGGGTGGGTAGGCGAGCGCAGCGAAACTCGCTGCGAGTTCGAGCTGGCCCGGCTTCGCCGACCCACGCCCTCACCCCTCCCTTCCAGGGAGGGGGGAAGCGCACTTAGGAGCTGTCACACCATGATCGACATCCGCCCCTTCGCCTCGCTCGGCCATGCCGATCATGGCTGGCTGAACGCGCGGCACCATTTCTCCTTCGCCGATTATTACGACCCGGCCCGCATGGGGTGGGGCGCGCTCAGGGTGTGGAACGACGACGAGATCGCGCCGCGCTCGGGCTTCCCGCCCCATCCGCACAACGACATGGAGATCGTCACCTACGTCCGCCGCGGCGCGATCACCCACCAGGATTCGATGGGCAATCAGGGCCGCACCGGCGCCGGCGACGTCCAGGTGATGAGCGCCGGCACCGGCGTCCGCCACGCGGAGTACAATCTCGAGGACGAGACGACGACCTTGTTCCAGATCTGGGTCGAGACCGACAGGCGCGGCGCCGAGCCGAGCTGGGGCGCCAAGCGCTTCCCCAAGGGCGACCGGGCGGGAAGCTTCGTCACCCTCGCCAGCGGCTTCGGCGGCGACGGCGATGCGCTGCGCATCAACGCCGCGGCCCGCGTCCTCGGCGCGACGCTGAAGGCAGGCGAGACCGCCGAGCTCGCGCTCGACCCGGCGCGACACACCTATCTCGTCGCCCTCGGCGCCCCGGTCGAGGTCAATGGCCGCCGCGCCGAGCCGCGCGACGGGATCGCCGTCACCGGCGAGGACAGGCTGGTGCTCAGAGCGCTGGGCGAGGCCGAGATCGTGCTGGTCGATGCGCGCTGAGCGCTTTTCAGGGTTAACGCGGCATCGACCCTCTTTTCCCGGCACTATCAGGCACTTGTGTCGTTCCGCAGCCATGCCTCGCTACTATTTCCACGTGCATGGTCCGCGCGACCGGCTGAACGACGAGGAAGGAGTGGTGCTGCCGGACGTCGAGGCCGCCTGGTACCAGGCGGTGCGCAGTGCGCGGGAGCTCATCCGTGCCGACCTGCGGCTCGGCTGCGGCTTCGAGGAGCAGGCGATCGAGATCGCCGACGACAAGGGCCGGCCGCTCGACCAGCTGCGGCTGAGGGACGTCGCCCGCTACGCCATGTGAGCTCGGAATGCCGTCGGATCCGGTAGCGATTGAACGGTCACCGAATCCGTTCGGGCTGAGCTTGTCGAAGCCCTGTCCTCCCCTTCTTCGGCAGGAAGCAAGGGCAGGGCTTCGACAGGCTCAGCCCGAATGGTTTATCGTGACATCCGTTCGGACCGGGCGGGTCAGACCCGCCGGAACACGCCCCTGACGATCTTGCGCGGCGCGGGCGCGACCATCGTCTCGATCTCGCTCGGGTGGAGCGGCGTCTCGAACTCGCAGCCCGCCTCGTTGCCGCGGGTCCAGACGACGCGGCTGCGCTTCGCCTCGAAGCCGGGCAGCTTCAGCCACACCTCGGCGCCCTCTTCGCAGGGCTCCGGGCATTCGCACTTGAAGCCGCCGGTGGAGACGTCGAGGAGGACGACCGCGTGCCGCCTCGCGCCGTCCTCGCGCAGCGCCGCGGCGATGTTCACGATGCGCCGTTCGGCCTTGCGGCCGTCGGTAATCGGGAGTTGCGACAGTTCGGCGTTGATGAACAAGGCGGCTTCTCCGGCGAATTCCTGGCGCCGCGTGTCTAGCCGCTGGGGGTTAACATTCGGTGGGCGGGGCGCCGCCGCGCGGCGGCGAAGGGTGGGCCGGCGCCGCTGCGGACGCCGGCCCCCCTCGATACGCGACACGAGGGGTCGCCGCTGGGGCGACCGGCGCCTCATGCGCCCGACCCCTTGAGAAGAGGCTGAACGGAACGGTTAGCGGCGGTTAAGCCAAACTGCCGGGTCGGCGCGCCGGGCGAGCCGGCAAGGAAAAGGCGGAGCCGGCCGAAGCCGCCCCCGCCCCCCCCGGTCGCGTACCGGGCTTCTCTGTAATCGCGCGAGGCTTACGAAAGGGTTGCCCCCGCGCGCCTACCAGCCGCGCGGCGGCCCTCCGTTGACCGCGTCGTCGACGCGCCGCACCGCATCCTCGATGCTGCGCCGCAGGGTCGGGGCGAGGATCGCCGCTTCACGGCTGGCGGCGCCGAGGCCGGCGGTCGCGCGGTCGACGCCGACGTGGAGCTTGGTCCGCGCATAGGGATCGCGGCGGCGGGCGACGTCCCCGAGCGTCTCCGGGCGCGCCGGATCGCCACGTGCTTCCGGCTCGAGGGCGTCGAGGACGGGGCCGACGCGAAGGTCCAGCAGGGCATCGACCAGGCGGTGCAGCGTGCCGCCGGCGCGGGCGACGTCGCCCGGGCCGGGCAGGCTGCGGGCGATCTCGGCGTCGCGCGGATCGTAGCGCGGGTCGTAACGGGGATCGGCCCGCGGCGGCTGCGCCGCGGCGGACGTGGCGGCGGCGCCGGCGAGGGCGGCCAGGATCAGCTTACGCAACATGTTCCCTCCTCGAAAGGCAGGACTGGGCGTCCGCGCAAACGCACGAGCGGCCGAGTCGCTCCGCCTCCTAATAGCACAGGAATGAGCGCGGGCTGAATGGGTTAGTGGGCGAGCATCAGCCAGGCGAGGGCGGCGGCGCCGGCCGCGATCCGGTACCAGGCGAAGGGCGCGAAGCCGCGCCGCGAGACGATGCCGACGAACCAGCGCACCACGACCAGAGCGACGACAAAGGCGATCACCGAGCCGAGCGCGATGGCGCCGAGTCCGACCTGGCCGCCGCTCGCCAGCTCGTGGCGGTGGCTGAACAATTGCACCGCGCTCGCGCCGAACATGGTCGGGATGGCCAGGAAGAAGCTGAACTCGGCGGCGGTGCGGCGGTCGACGCCGAGCGCGAGCGCGCCCATGATCGTCGCGCCCGAGCGGCTGATGCCGGGGATCATCGCCAGGCATTGCAGCACGCCGATGCCGAGCGCCGTGCCGAGCGACAGGTCGGCGACCCCGTGCGTGTGCTTCGGCTTCGCCACTTTCTCGACGCCGAGGATGGCGACGCCGCCGACGATCAGCGCCACCGCGACCGTCATCGGCGAGAGCAGGAGCGCCTCGATCTTCTTGTGCAGGACGATGCCGAGCACCGCCGCCGGCAGGAAGGCGACGAGGAGGTTGCGCACGAAGCGTAGCGAATCGGCGTCGCGCCGGACGAGGCCCTGTAGCACGGCCCAGAAGGTCCGCCAGTAGAGCACGACGATCGCCATGATCGCGCCCAGCTGGATGACGATGTTGAACACCTCCCAGCGCGCGCCGTCATAATGGAAGAGCGAGCCGGCGAGGATCAGATGGCCGGTCGAGGAGACCGGGAGGAATTCGGTGATCCCCTCGACGATCGCGAGCAGGACGATGAGGAGGAGGTCGCTCATGGGACTCCCGGGGCTGGCCGGAGCGGCGGTGAAAGGGAAGGGCGTCAGTAAGGCTGCTTGGCGGCGAAACGGCCGTGGCGGCGGTAGGCGGTGAGCCATCCTTCGGCGACGGCGATCAGCGGCGTCTTCGGGACGGCGAAGGCCTCGAGCCCCGCCGCGCCGTCGGGCACGACATTGTCCTTCTGCAGCATCAGCCATTGCTGCCAGGTGAGCGGCGCGCCCGGCAGCCAGCCCAGGCCCCGGGCGAGGAGCTTCGCGACCGGATCCGGGACCTCGACGAGCGGCCGGTCGCGCTCGGTGGTGCGGCACACCCATTGCATCAGCTCGCGCATCGTCAGCACTTGCGGCCCGCCGAGCGCGTAGGTCCTGCCGGCGTGGGTGCCCGGGTTGAGCGCCGCGGCGGCGATCGCGCGGCCGACGTCGGCGGCATAGACCGGCTGGATGCGCATCGCCGGCCGCACCACCGGCAGCACCGGCAGGATGCGGGCGAGGCCGGCGAAGCGGTTGACGAAATTGTCCTCCCGCCCGAACAAGAGCGACGGCCGCACGATCGTCGCGCCGGGGAAGGCCGCGCGCACCGCCGCCTCGCCTTCGCCCTTGGTCGCGTAATAAGCGGATTCGGAGTCGGGGTCGGCGCCGATCGCCGAGACCTGGACCAGTGCCTCCGCGCCGGCCGCCGCCGCGGCGGTCGCGACGTTCGCCGCGCCGTCGACATGGATGTCGTGGAAGCGGCCCTTGAGGACGCCGACCAGATTGACGACGGCGTGGCTGCCTTCGACGCAGGCCCGCACTCGCGCCGCGTCGGTGATGTCGCCGGCGACGAGCTGGAGCTGGCCGAGGGAGGCGAGGGGCTTGAGGAACACGGCGGTCGACGGGTTGCGCTGGACGATCCGCACCCGCGCGCCGGCGTTGAACAGCGCCTGGGCGACGTAGCGCCCGAGGAAGCCGCCGCCGCCGAACATCGTCACCAGCCGGTCCATCCGCACTCCACCTTCGCCTGGGAAAAAGCGGCGCCTCTCTGCCCCCTCCGCCCCGCGTTGACAAGCGCCCTCGCCGACCCTAGTTCGCGCCGCCTACCGACTGTTCTCCTCTCAGTGCCCAGGTGGCGGAATTGGTAGACGCACCAGCTTCAGGTGCTGGCGCTCGCAAGGGCGTGGAGGTTCGAGTCCTCTCCTGGGCACCATCATCGCCGGTGATGCGCGTCGCGCGTCACGAAAACGTCCGGGGGACGTTTTCGAGGCGATGATCAGGTGCGCAAGTGGCGCGGGCCTAATCAACCATCCTGCAATACAGACCCTCACACGATCACCAGCGGCGCCTCGATAAGGTGCGGTTCGAGCGGCGGCGTCGCCGGCTTTCCATTCCGCTGCCACGGCCATCCGCGGGTCCGCGGCACCTTCGTGAGGCCGATCGGGTAGACGTGCAGCTTGCCCTCGGGATCGATGTGCATCCGCAGGAAGCATTTGTAGTCCTGGACGGCGAGGGACGAGAAATGGCCCCAGTGGATCTTGAAGGCGGAAAGGCACAGCCAGAGGTAGAGGCCGATCACCGTGGCCGAGACACCGGCCGAGGCGATCGCGCCGACGCCGAGGCAGACGAGGTCGCGCCAGAATCCGGGCGCGATGTGCGCCGCGAGCCCCAGGGTGGCGAGACAGGTGATGAGAGTGACGACCGCGGCCTGCACGGCGGCGTGGGCGGCACCGACGAGGGTACGGACCCAGCCCTTGGCGACGTCGGCGAAATAGCGGTAGCCGACCGCGGCGACCCCGCAGAGCAGGACCGACCATGGCGAATAGGCGACCATGCGCCAGTAGGTGCAGACGGCCTCCGGCAGCGTTCCGGCCGCCAGCGCATCGGCCAGATACCCATGTCCCGACACTCTCGAATTGAAATCGAGCAGCCAGGTGAAGAACAGGTAGATGCCGGCGAGCGTCAGCGTCAGCTCCCAATTCTTGAACGCGAAGAGCAGGTTGCCTGCCGTCAGTCGCCGTGACGTCGCGCGGTCCGGGTAGAGCGCCTCCTCGTTCGTTCCCTGCTTGCGGGCGATGGTCAGTCGGCGGGCGTAAGGTGATTTCGCCGGGTCGTAGGGCACTCCCGGCTCCGGGTAGCTGGTCTGGAAGTCGATCGGGTCCTTGGGCAGGTGGTGCGTCGGGTGGAGGAAGGCGCCACCGCCGCCGCAGGTGATGTGGTTGAGGCCGTTTTCGACGAAGCGGGCATAATGATGGCTGTCGCCGCTCAGCAGGAGCTTGAGCTGGTGGCCCTTGGACTGGACGGCCGGCGCGAGGCGCTCGACGTAGGACAGGGTGTCGAAGATGCCGGGGTTGCTCTTGCGGACATATTCCCAGTCGGGCGTGCCGGTGCAGAGGATCAGCCGGGAGCCGGGTTCCATCCACCGCTGGGCCACGAACTGGAAATAGTCGACCTGCGGCTGGTCGATATACCCCGCCAGCTGGCTGTCCATCGCCCACAGCCACCAATTGCCCGGCAGCTTCAGCGCGAAATAGCTGCGCGTCTGGTGGGTCTGGCGGCCGCAGATGACGGCGCCGCGCCGGTCCGTTCCGGCCTGTCCGTCCGCCTTGATGGTTCGCCGGCAGAAGAGCTGGAAGAAGCTGCGCAGTCCGTCATACCAGTCGTGGTTGCCGGGCACGGCGAAGAGGTCCGGCCGCTTCCCCCCCGCCGGCACTCCGGACTCCGCCTCCCAGGCCGCATCGAACGGGTGGCGAAGCCGGTCGTCATATTCCTCCAGCGACGGCGTCGGATAGACCTCGTCGCCGCCCATCACGAGCACCGCGCCGCGCGGCAGCGAGGGGGCCGCCTGTCCCGCGGCCGCCGCGGTGGGGGCGAGCGCTGCCTGCGCGAGCAGCCGGGCCACGGCATAGGTCGGGTTCCAGCCGTCGCCGGTGTCGGCCACGTAGTCGAGCCAGAACCCGTCCGTTCCCCCTGCGTCCGAATAGTCGCACTCGCTGTCGAGCGCCCGGTCGCT
>JAFAZW010000017.1 GCA_019239415.1 Alphaproteobacteria bacterium | reverse complement strand
CTGATCGGCGGCGGCACCGTCTGGGGCTGGGTCGCCTGTGATCCGCCGACCAACACGATCTTCTACGGCACGGGGAATCCCGGCCCGTGGAATCACGAGCAGAGGCCCGGCGACAACAAGTGGACGACCGGGGTCTTCGCCCGCGACCTCGGCAGCGGGCAGGCCAAATGGTTCTACCAGACCAGCCAGCACGACCTCTACGACCATGACGACATCAACGAGCAGATCCTGCTCGACATGCCGGTCAACGGGCAGATGACGCCGGTCCTCGTCCGGCCGGCGCGCAACGGCTACATGTACGTGATCGACCGCCGCACCGGCCAGGTCTATTCGGCCGACCCCTACGGCTTCATCAACGCGATGAACGGCGTCGACCTCAAGACCGGCCGGCTCCAGATGGTCAAGGACAAGGAGCCCCAGGAAGGCCGCGTGATCCGCAACATCTGCCCGACCGCGTCGGGCGCCAAGGACTGGAACCCCTCCGCTTTTTCGCCGCGCACCGGGCTCCTCTACGTGCCGCACGAAAATATGTGCATGGACGAGGGGGTGATGCAGGCGAACTATATCGCCGGCACGCCGTACGTGGGCTCGGACGTCAAGATGTATGCCGGCCCCGGCGGCTGGCGCGGCGTGTTCACCGCCTGGGACCCGGTGCGGCGGAAGCCCGCCTGGGAGGTGCACGAGGACCTGCCGCTCTGGTCCGGCGCGCTGGCGACGGGCGGCGACCTCGTCTTCTACGGGACGATGGACGGCTGGTTCAAAGCCTATGACGCGGTCAGGGGCCGGCTGCTCTGGAAGGTGCATCTCGACAGCGGCATCATCAGCCAGCCGGTCACCTATCGCGGCCCCGACGGGCATCAGTACGTCGCGGTGCTGACCGGCGTCGGCGGCTGGGCCGGGGCGATCGTCTCGGCCGGCCTCGACAAGCGCGACGGCTCCGCCGCGCTTGGCATGGTCAACGCCATGAAGGACCTGCCCGAGCGCACCAGGCCGGGAGGGAGGCTCTATGTCTTCGCCCTGGCGCATTGAGGGCAACCGCCTCCTCCCTTCCCCTCCCTGCAAGGGAGGGGCCAGGGGTGGGTCCCGGCGAAGCCGGCCGAACACCGGTGTGCGAGGGCTCGCTTCGCTCGCGACCCACCCCCTGCCCCTCCCTTTCAGGGAGGGGAGCTTCGCCCTCGCCCTCGCCCTCCTCCTCCCCCTCGCCCTCGCTGCCTGCGACCGGGAGCAGCGGGACATGGCGGGGCAGCCGAAGCCGGAGACCGCTGCCTTCGTCGCCAAGGGCGACCCGCGCGCGGCGGAATATGAGAACAACGCCTTCCACATCGCCCAGGGCCAGCGCCTGTTCGCCTGGATGAACTGCTCGGGCTGCCACAGCCATGGCGGCGGCGGCATGGGCCCGCCGCTGATGGACAACAAATGGCGCTACGGCGGCAAGATGGAGGATATCGTCGCCTCGATCCTGTACGGGCGGCCGAACGGCATGCCGGACTGGCGCAACAAGATCACCGAGCAGCAGGCCTGGGAGCTCGCCGCCTATGTCCGCTCCCTCTCCGGCCAGTCCCGCAAGGACGCGCTGGGGGCGCGCACCGAGGAGATGGCGGTGACGCCGCCACAGAGCCTCGAGAGCACCGAGCGCAACCTCGTCGCCGAGAAGCCGCAATCGCCCCCCGGAGAACCGCAATGAGGCGGCGGGCTCTACCCTCCGGCACCGAACGCAGAACCGTTCGGGCTGAGCCTGTCGAAGCCCTGCCCTGCCCCTTCCGGGCAAAAGCAGAAAGTACCGGGCTTCGACGAGCTCAGCCCGAAAGGTGGATGCGAGCGGGAAGGCACGAGTGGGCAGTCGCCCTTCCCCTTCCCCTCCTCGCCCTGCTCTCCGGCTGCGGCGGGATCCAGACGATCGGCGGGCGCGAGGGACGCGACGCGGCGCTGATCAACGACCTCTTCACCCTGTTCTGCATCGTCACCGGCATTTTCTTCGCGGCGATCATGGCCTTCCTGTTCGCCGCCTATTGGCGCCGCCGCGGCTGGCGCGCCGACCGCATGGCGGAGGAGGACGAGCGCCTCGCCGCGCCGAGCCGCGGAGGCGCGCTCCGGGTCGGCATGTTCCTGTGGACCGGCGCGGTGGTCGGCGGGCTGATGGGCCTCGCCGTCGCCAGCTTCTTCACCGACCGCGGCCTCGCCCACCCGAATTCGGACAACAAGCCGGTCGTCTCGATCGAGCTCACCGGCAACCAATGGTGGTGGGACGCGAAATATCATTTCCACGACCCGTCGAAGGATTTCCGTACCGCCAACGAGCTCCACATCCCCCTGGGCGCCGCGACCTACATCGTCCTCAAGGCGAACGACGTCATCCACAGCTTCTGGGTGCCGAACCTCGCCGGCAAGCAGGACCTCATCCCGGGCCACCTCAACGACATCGTGCTCGTGCCGACCAGGGCCGGCCATTATCGCGGCCAGTGCGCCGAATATTGCGGGCTGCAGCACGCCCACATGGCGCTCGACATCGTCGTCGACACGCCCGCGGACTATCAGCGCTGGGTGGCGCGGCAGCAGCAGACCGCGCCGCCGCCCGCCGACCCGCAGGCGCGCGCCGGCTACGTCTACTTCATGAACAAGCAGTGCAGCGCCTGCCACACGATCGCCGGCACGCCGGCCGGCGGGCAGGTGGCGCCGGACCTAACCCACGTCGCGAGCCGCGCCACCATCGCGGCCGGCACGCTGCCGAACACGGTCGGATCGATGCACGCCTGGGTCGCCGACCCGCAGGGCGTCAAGCCGGGCAACAACATGCCCTACATAGGCCTCAACGCCGACGAGCTCCACGCGGTGGTGGCCTATCTGGAGACGCTGAAATGAGGGGGGTTATCGTCATCCCGGCGAAAGCCGGGATCTCCAAGAGGAAAGGCGCCCTCCCCGTCGTCCGGGCGGAGGCCGGGACCTCCAGGAGGAAAGGCGCCCTCCCCGTCCTCCCGGCGAAAGCCGGGATCTCCCGGAGGAAAGGCACGATGGTTCCCGCGCGAACCCCCTACGAGATCCCGGCTTGCGCCGGGATGACGGATCGGGGGCTGGTCCGCGCCTTCTTCTCCGCGGAGACCCGCGCATGACCGTCCTCTCCGGCCAGGACCTGCCGCGCGACGGCGAGGCGCTGCAGGGGGCGGCGCTGCATGCGCGGCTCGAGCGGACGTGGGGCGACGCGCCCGGCTTGTGGGGCTGGCTGACGACGACCGATCACAAGAAGATCGGCCGGCGCTACATCGTCACCGCCTTCGTGTTCATGGCGCTGGCGGGCGTGCTGGCGCTGGCGATGCGGCTGCAGCTCGCGGGGCCGGAAAAGGCGCTGATGACGCCCGACCGCTACAACCAGCTCTTCACCATGCACGGCACGACGATGATGTTCCTGTTCGCCGTGCCGGTGATGGAGGCGATGGCGATCTATCTCGTGCCGCTGATGATCGGCACGCGGAATATCAGCTTCCCGCGCCTCAATGCCTTTTCCTACTGGATGTACCTTGCCGGGGGCATCCTGCTCTGGGTGGCGTTCCTGCTCAACATCGGCCCCGACGCGGGCTGGTTCTCCTACACGCCGCTCTCCGGCCCGCAATTCTCGCCGGGCAAGCGCGTCGACATCTGGGCGCAGATGATCACCTTCACCGAGGTGGCGGCGCTCGCCGTCGCCGTCGAGATCGTCGCGACCATCCTCAAGCAGCGCGCGCCGGGCATGACGCTGTCGCGCATGCCGCTCTTCGTGTGGACGATGCTGGTCGTCGCCTTGATGGTGATCTTCTCGATGCCCTCGGTCGCGCTCGGCTCGGGCCTGCTCATTTCGGACCGGCTGATCGGCACCCATTTCTACAACGCCTACGAGCATGGCGATCCGCTCCTGTGGCAGCATCTCTTCTGGTTCTTCGGCCACCCCGAGGTCTACATCATCTTCCTCCCCGGCGCGGGCTTCGTCAGCCACATCACCGAGACCTTCACCCGCCGGCCGGTCTTCGCCTATCCGGCGATGGTGCTGTCCTTGGTAACGGTCGGGCTGCTGGCGTTCGGGGTCTGGGTCCACCACATGTTCGCGACCGGCCTGCCGCGCACCGGCTACGCCTTCTACACGGCCGCGACGATGGCGGTGTCGATCCCGGCGGGCATCCAGATCTTCTGCTGGATCGCGACCATCTGGGACGGGCGGCCGCGCTTCAAGGTGCCCTTCCTCTACGTCTTCGCCTTCATCTTCACCTTCGTCATCGGCGGCCTGTCGGGCGTCATGCAGGCGTCGGTGCCGATCGACCTCCAGGTCCACGACACCTATTTCATCGTCGCCCACTTCCACTACGTGCTCGTCGGCGGCGCGGTGTTCCCGCTCCTCGGGGCGATCGATTACTGGTTCCCGAAGGTGACCGGCCGGATGATGGGCGAGGCGCTCGGCAAGGTCTCCTTCTGGCTCGTCTTCCTCGGCTTCCAGGTCACCTTCTTCCCGATGCACCTGCTCGGCATGTGGGGAATGCCGCGCCGTGTCTACACCTACCCGACCGGCATGGGCTGGGACGAGATGAACCTCATTGCGACGATGGGCTCGTTCGCCCTCGCCGCCGGCTTCGTCCTCTACATCGTCAATGCCCTCAATTCGGCGCGGCGCGGCGCCATCGCCGGGCCCAATCCGTGGGATGCGGCGGGGCTCGAATGGGCCACGGCGTCGCCGCCGCCGCAGTACAATTTCGCGCATATCCCGGTCGTCACGAGCCGCACGCCCTTGTGGGACAACCGCAACCACCTGCCGGTGATGACGGGCCTCAGGGTCGATGATCGGGAAGTGCTGCTCACCACCGTGATGGACGCCGTGCCCGACCTTCGCGAACCATCGGCGCTGCCGAGCATCTGGCCGCTCGCCAGCGCGCTCGCGACGACGTGCATGTTCATCGCGTCGATCTTCACGCCCTGGGCGGTCGTCATCGGCACCTTCCCGATCGCCGCGGCGCTTATCGCCTGGTTCTGGCCGAAGGGCCCGATGTCTCCGGAGCCGGTGATCGAATGAGCGCGCTCCCGCCCAAATTCGAAGGCGACCTCGCCGAGCTGCCGACCCACGCCTTCGGCCACCGCAGCCTCACCTGGTGGGGAGTCGTCGCCTTCTTCCTGATCGAGGGCACCGCCTTCGGCCTCGCCATCGGCGTCTATTTCTTCCTGCAGGGGCTCGAGAACAGCTGGCCGCCCGAACCGTGGAAGCCGGCCGACCTCCTCGCCGGCACGCTGTTCACCATCACCATCCTGCTGAGCGAGATCCCCAGCACGATCGTCAAGCGCGCCGCGGAACGGCACGATCTCGCGACGGTGCGGCGGTGGATGCTGGTGCTGATCCCCTTCTTCGTCCTGCTGCTCGTGTTCCGCGCGTTCGAGTTCAACTCGCTCAACGTCAAGTGGGACGACAATGCCTACGGGTCGATCATCTGGACCCTGCTCTTCCTCCATCTGACCCACATCCTCACCGACGTCGCCGACAGCCTCGTTCTCACCGCGCTGATCTGGACGAAGCGCGGCGGCGAGAACCGGCGGATCGTCGATGTGTCCGAAAACGCCATGTACTGGCGATTCGTCTGGCTGACGTGGATCCCCATTTACCTGCTCATCTACTGGGTGCCGAGGTGGGTGAAATGACGCCCCGCGACGACCGCCGGCAGATCGCTTTGTCCTGGACGGCCCTGTTCGTCGGCGCGGCGGCCTGGTTCGGCTCGCAGCAATATGGCTCGAACCTCGCCTTCGCCGGCTGCCCCTCCTATTCGCCGCTCGCCGCCCTGCTGATCGGCCTCCTCGCGCTGGCGCTGACCGCGCTCGGCGGCTTCCTCTCCTGGGGCGTGTGGCGCGGCGGCGACGTCGAGGCACCGCGGCCGTTCGTCGCCCTGATCGGCATCCTCACCTCCGCTTTGCTCGCCGTCGCGATCATCCTCCAGACCGTGGCGGGCCTCATCATCCCGCGTTGCTTCGCATGAGGAAAGCGCTCGCCCTCCTCGCGCTGGCGGCCCCCGCCCCCGCTTTCGCCCACGGCGCGGAAGGGGACGGTTGGCACCCCGAAATGGGCATCTGGGGCCCACTTTTGCTGTTCGCGGGCCTCTATTTCGCCGGCTTCGTCCGGCTTTTCCGGCGTTCCGATCAGGGCCGCCCGGCCCTCCGGCGCGGCGCCATGCTGTTCGCCGCCGGCTGGCTGACCCTCGCCGCCGCCACCGGCTCGCCCCTCCACCAGGCCGGCGCGCACAGCTTCCTCATGCACATGTTCGAGCATGAGCTGATTATGCTCCCCGCCGCCCTCCTCCTCGTCCTCGCCCGCCCGGGCCCCGTCCTGCTCTGGGCCTTCCCAACGTCCGCGCGCGGCACCTTCGCCACCATCGCTCGCGGCGGCCGCACCCTGTGGGACTGGCTCGCCGCCCCCGTCGCCGCCACCTTGATCCAGGGCGCGGTGATGTGGCTGTGGCACATGCCCGCCCTCTTCGACCGGGCGCTGGACAGCGAGGGCTGGCACATCGCCCAGCACCTCTCCTTCCTCCTGTCAGCCCTGCTCTTCTGGTGGGCCGTCGCGCACGGGCGGCGCACCGGCCACGGTCTCGCCGCCTTGTGCCTGTTCCTGACGTCGCTGATCGGCGGGGCGCTCGGCGCCCTGATGGCCTTCTCGACCAGCCCCTGGTACGCCCCCTACGCGGCGCTGGGCCTCACCCCCGCCGGCCTCAGCCCGGCCGAGGACCAGCAGCTCGCCGGGCTCGTCATGTGGGTGCCCGGCGGCGCCTTCCACGCCGCCGCCGCCCTCTATTTCCTCTACCAGTGGCTGAAGGCCAGCGAGGTGAGCCATGCCGTCGCCGCGGAATAAGCCGCTGATCCTCGGCGGCCTCGTCGTCGGCGGCCTCGCCGTCCTGGCGCTCGGTTTCTATGCGGACGAACGCTACGAGATCGGCGAGCTCGAAGCCAAGGCGCAGGCGATGACGATGGGCAGCGTCGTCCGCGGCCAGCAGGCGTTCGGCAAATACGGCTGCGGCGGCTGCCACACGGTCCACCACATCCCTGCCGCCTCCGGGATGGTGGGGCCACCGCTCGACGGCGTCGCCGCCCGCGCGATCATCGGCGGCCGGCTCTCCAACACGCCGGAGCATCTGCGCCAGTGGATCGAGGATCCGCAGGGCGTCTCGCCCGGCACCGCCATGCCGAACCTCGGCGTCACCAAGCAGGACTCGCGCGACATCGCCGCCTTCCTCTACACGAGGGTATGAGCGGGCGATTCCAGTGCAGGCGCTGAGCGCGGCGGAGCTCGACCGCGCGCTCGAGGCGGCGGTGCGCGACCCGGCGCTGGTCGGCGCGGCGGAGGCCCTCCTCGCCAACGACCTGCCCGCCGCCGAGAGCATCCTGCGCCCCCACCTTCACGCCGACCCGTTCGACGTCGCCGCGATCCGCATGCTCGCCGAAGTCGCGGGGCGGATCGGCCGCTACGCAGACGCGGAGAAGCTGCTGCGCCGCGCGCTCGAGCTGGCGCCCGACTTCACCGCCGCACGCGCCAACCTCGCCACCGCCCTCTACCGCCAGAACCGCCCCGCCGAGGCGCTCGACGCGCTCGCCGCGCTGCTCGACCAAGAGCCGGACAATGCCGGCGGGCAGAACCTGAAGGCCGCGGCGCTGAGCCGCGTCGGCGCGTACGAGGAGGCGATCGCCCTCTACGCCGAGGTGCTGGCCAGGCACCCGGACCAGCCGAAGGTGTGGATGAGCCACGGCCATGTCCTGAAGACCGTCGGGCGCACCGCCGACGGCATCGCCGCCTACCGCCGCGCGCTCGCGCTGGCGCCGACGCTCGGCGAAGCCTGGTGGAGCCTCGCCAACCTGAAGACGGTGAAGCTGGGGCCGGACGACGTCGAGGCGATGACGCGGGCGCTGGCGACGTCGGGCCTGGCGACGGCGGACCGTCTCCACCTCCATTTCGCGCTCGGCAAGGCGCTCGAGGATGCGGGCGAGACCGAAGCCTCGTTCGCGCATTACGCCGAAGGCAACCGGATCCGCCACGCGCAGGTCGCGTACGACCCCGACGAGACCAGCCGCCACGTCGCCCGCGCCGAGGCGCTCTTCACCTCCGCCTTCTTCGCCGCCCGCGCCGCCGAGGGGTGCCCCGCGCCGGACCCGATCTTCGTCCTCGGCATGCCGCGCGCCGGCTCGACCCTCGTCGAGCAGATCCTCGCGAGCCATCCGGAGGTGGAGGGCACGATGGAGCTGCCCGACCTCCCGCTCCTCGCCCGCCGCGTCGCCGGGAAGGACGAGGCGGACTGGGCGGAGCGGATCGCGGCGCTCACCGCCGACGAACGCCGCGCCCTCGGCGAGGAGTATCTCGAACGCACCCGCGTCCACCGGCGCGAGGGCCGGCCCTTCTTCATCGACAAGATGCCGAACAATTGGGCGCATGTCGGGCTCATCCACCTGATCCTGCCCGACGCGAAGATCGTCGACGCGCGGCGCCACCCGCTCGATTGCTGCTTCTCCAACTTCAAGCAGCATTACGCGCGGGGCCAGGGCTTCAGCTATTCGCTCAGCGACATGGGGCGCTATTATGCCGATTACGTCCGGCTGATGGCGCATGTCGACCATGTGCTGCCCGGCCGCGTCCACCGCGTCGTCCACGAAAGGCTGCTCGACGACCCGGAGGGCGAGGTGCGAAGGCTGCTGGCGGCGCTCGGCCTCGACTTCCACCCTGCCTGCCTCGCCTTCCACGAGAATCGCCGCGCCGTCCGCACCGCCAGCTCAGAACAGGTCCGCCGCCCGCTCAACCGGGAAGGCCAGGACCAGTGGCGGCCGTTCGAGCGGTGGTTGGATCCGCTGAAGGAGGAGCTGGGGCCCGTGCTCGACACCTATCCCGACGCGCCGTGAATGGGGACACGTACTTTTTGGCGAAAAAGTACGTGTCCCCTCGCGAGTTCGAAAAAGTACGTGTCTCCGGGCGAATGCCGTGGCGGCCCGGCAACACCCGTCGCGCCGCTGCCACAACGCATCCGAAATGAATTGACCCCGCCAGCGAAGCGCAGCACCGTTCCCGGCGGGGATGCTTCATAGGGGGGACGACCATGCTTCCTGCCACCGGATTGCGCGCCGCGGCGCTGGCCTTGCTCGGCTCGACCATGCTCGCCGGCCCGGCCTTCGCGCAGGGAAATCCGCCCCCGCCGCCGCCGACCGCGCCGCCCGGCACCGGACCCGCCAGCGGCGCCGCCGACACGTCCGACAAGACGCGGACCGAAAATGGCGGCGACGAGATCGTCATCACCGCGACCAAGCGCGAGGAGAATCTCCAGAACGTCCCGATCAGCATCCAGGCGCTGACCACCCGACGGCTGGAGGAGCTGAACGTCTCCAACTTCAACGACTACACCAAGCTGACGCCGAGCGTCTCGTTCCAGACCTCGCAACCCGGCAGCACCAACGTCTACATCCGCGGCGTCGCCTCGGGCGGCGACGGCAACCATTCGGGCTCGCTCCCCTCCGTCGGCGTCTATCTCGACGAGCAGCCGGTGACGACGATCGGCGGCACGCTCGACATCCACATCTACGACATCGCCCGCATCGAGGTGCTGCGCGGGCCGCAGGGCACGCTCTACGGCGCCTCGTCGGAAGCGGGCACGATCCGCATCATCACCAACAAGCCCGACAAGACGGCCGCCTATGGCGGCCTCGATGCCGAGCTCAACACGGTCCACAAGGGCGGCGTCGGCGGCAAGGTCGAGGGCTTCTTCAACGCGCCGCTCGGCCGCGGCGCGGCGCTGCGGGTCGTCGGCTGGTACCAGCACGACGCCGGCTTCATCGACAACGTCGCCGGCACGCGGGCCTTCTTGCCCAAACCCGGCGGCATCGTCATCAACAACGCCGCGCTGGTGAAGAAGAACTTCAACAGCGTCGACGTCGCCGGCGGCCGCGCCGCGCTCGGCATCGACCTGACCGAAAACTGGACGGCGACCGCCACTCTGCTGGGCCAGGACCAGCGCAACCACGGCGCGTTCGGCTACGAGCCGAGCGTCGGCGACCTCAAGGTCCAGCATTTCTTCCCCGATCGCTCCCACGACCGCTTCGGCCAGGCGGCGCTCACCATCCAGGGGAAGATCTCGAACTGGGACATCACCTATGCCGGCGCCTATCTCGACCGGAAGATCAACCAGTCGAGCGACTATACCGATTATGCCGAGGCCTACGACCAGCTCTACCACAGTTACGGCGGCCTCGCCGGCTACTTCTATTTCCAGGACAATGCCGGCCACACCATCGATCCGTCGCAGCACATCATCGGCCGCGACCATTTCACCAAGAACAGCCACGAGCTGCGCATCGCCTCGCCGGCGGATTCGCGGCTGAGATTCGTCGGCGGCCTGTTCTACCAGCGCCAGACCCACCTCATCCACCAGGACTATCAGGTGACGGGCCTGGGCTCGGCGGTGTCGGTGAACGGCTTCCCCGGCACGCTCTGGCTCACCCAGCAGAACCGCGTCGACAAGGATTATGCGGCGTTCGGCGAGGCGAGCTTCGACATCCTCAAGAATTTGACGCTGACCGGCGGCCTCCGGGCCTACAAATACGACAACTCGCTGATCGGCTTCTTTGGCTTCGGCCGCAATCCGGGCAGCGGCTTCACCGCCTCGCCGTTCAACGGGGCGGGCAGCTCCCGCACCGGCGTCATCCAATGCTTCACCACGACCGGCCAGGTGCTGCGCGACAACAAGACCGGAACGCTGATCGCGCCGATCGTGCCGGGCTCGCCCTGCACCAATCTCGGCGTCTTCCAGAACGGCACCGTCGTTCCGAAGGCGACGAAGGGCGACGGCGTCACCCACCGCCTCAACCTCACCTGGAAGGTGACGCCGGACCATCTCCTCTACGTCACCTGGTCGCGCGGCTTCCGCCCGGGCGGCATCAACCGCCGCGGCACCATCCCGCCTTATTCCGAGGATACGCTCACCAACTACGAATTCGGCTTCAAGTCGACGATCGGCACGCTGCGGCTCAACGGCGCGGTCTTCTGGCAGGACTGGAAGAAGTTCCAGTTCAGCTTCCTGGGCCAGAACAGCTTCACCGAAATCCACAACGGCCCCAATGCCCGGATCAAGGGCATCGAGGTGGACACCGGCTACAGCCGCGGCGGCTTGTCACTGAACGCCGCCGCCACTTACATTGACGGCAAGACTCGGCAGAACACCTGCGTCGCGGTTTCAGACGCGGCGGACTGCGGCGGGCCGGATAATATCGCGGCGCCTTCAG